>JANWIG010000050.1 GCA_025449975.1 Thermoactinomycetaceae bacterium | reverse complement strand
CTCAACCACACCAGATTCCAATACCATGTAAAGAGGAAGAAAGCAGCTGATACGACCATAACGGAAAAATAGTAGCTTCGTACCATGATATGAAGCGAAGAGTGTTTCCATACCTTCCATGAGGTGATGGTTGATAGAAATAGAGTGAGCCATGGAAGGAGGGAGATGAGGAACAATTCCCAAGGGATTCCCTCACTGAGTGGACCCCAAAATTCGCTTTGCATTGGTTTAAGTAGATAATGATAGATCCCGATGAAGAAGAGTAATTGGCTCAGTCCGCTTAAGCCCGTATAGAGAGAAAAACGGTAAGCAGTTGGATTTCGCCACCTTTTCCAAAGATAGATCGGGATTCCCCATAGAGTGATGATCGCTGTAACGAGAAAGAGGAGAACCAGTGCAAAGTGAAAATAATCGCTCAGATACCATGGAATGCGCTCATAGGAAACGGTATCTCCTTCAATATAAAAGGATGAGACTTCTCCCTTACTATTTTCTTGAAAGGTGACATTTAATTTGGTACGCGCCATCTCAAACTGGTTTTCTTGAGTCGGAAGAAAAACCGGAAACTGTTTAAAAATCCCCTTGCTTTCCAAGACGCCATTTTCGTTGGCTTGAAGACGAACTTGGAAAAAGAGAGAAGCGATTTTTTCCATGGTATGTTCAGAGGATAACGTTGAACGGTAGATTCCTACATATTTTTTAGGATCTGGAAGAATAAAAGATGCAAGTGGCTCGGCAAGAGCATAGACTTGCTCCATATTCGGGAAGTAGCGATCCATAATGGCATTTTTGACTTCATGGATCAAAGGGCGACCCGTTTCATTTAAGAAATTATGGTTATAGACGAGGAAAAAACCGATCTTTTCTTCAGGGATCAAATAGAGAATGCTGGTTGCTTCAGCAATTTTTCCTTCATGAAAGATGGCTCTGCGGCCATTCTTTTGTTCGGTAAAGAAACCATACGCTCCATCCTCGGAAGGCTGACCTGAGATCACTTGCTGCTGATGTATTTGCTCGATGGTCTTCTCCTGCAAAATCCGTTTCCCAGCGACTTGACCTCCTTCTAGATGGGCAATCATAAATGAGGCGAGATCAAGGGGCGTGCTTCGTAGTGAGCCAAACGCTCCGCCATGGAAATAGGAAATCGGTTGAGCGACATTCTTTCCTTCCATTACCCGATATCCACGCGCAAGGGAGTCGGTGATGGTTGGTTGGTTGAACGAACTATGCTTCATGTTCAATGGTGTAAAAAGATGTTCCGCCACGTATTGGGAAAAAGGTTTTTCCGTTACATCCGAGATGATATTGCCAATGAGCTCAATCCCAATATTGGAATAACTAACAAGTTGTCCAGGAAGACGAACCGGTGGATGGATAAACCGCTGATCGATTTGTCCTGGGGGCAGGGCTTCTGTTGCTTCCTTGACTTTTATATTGACCCGTGAATCATCCAATCCGGAGGTATGGGTGAGCAAATGGTGTAGGGTGATGGGATGATTGGGAAAGTGAGGAACTTGAATTTTCTTTAAATACTGGTTGATATCCGTATGCAGATCGACTAGTCCCCGCTCAACCAACTGCATAACTGCCGTGGTTGTGACCAACTTGGAGATAGAAGCAACCCGAAACTGGGTCTTTTCTACATCCACAACTTTCTTCTTTTCTAGATCCGCATACCCATACCCCTTCGCATAAAATACCTTTCCGTCCTTAACCATCACAAAGCCTGCTCCAGGGATCTTTTTCTCTCTCAATTTTTGCTCGATAAACGGATCTAGAAAAGCGGAAAATTTCGTTGGATTGTCCAAACGATTGGCGCTTCCGCTCGCTGACTGAGGAAAAAATCCAAAGATAGAGATGGCGATCATGCTAACGACTAAAAAGAAACGGCCCAATAGCTTTACCCACTTCATGATCCTCCCTCCCTTTCTGTAGGATGATTGTGTCATATTCATTCCCACGAAAAAGGGAGATGAAGCGGTTTTCGATAACACTTAATCTATATGTTAGAAAAGTAACCAACTGTAAACTGGCTTTCACAAATGTCATTTTTTTGATAAGAGATTACCAGACATTTAATCAGATTCCTGTTAAAATGTGAGCCAAAATGAAGAATTACTTCTTTTGGCAAAACAATTGGGTTTGTGTTATGCTACTTTACGACTATTTCGTTCGGAAAGGAAATCATCTATGTCCTATCAAACCTTCCGTAAACTATTTTTCAAAATGGACCCTGAATCTGCACATGATCTGATTATCTCTGCTTTAAAAACAATGCAAGCCAATTCATTTGTTAGCAAACAATTTGAGAAAAAAATGACAGTAAATGACTCTCGACTTAAAACGAAACAATGGGGAGTGATTTTCCCCAATCCGGTTGGACTAGCAGCCGGCTTTGATAAACATGCTAATGTCTTTCCAGCACTGGCAGCACTTGGTTTTGGCTTTGTTGAAGTCGGAACCCTGACACCTCGTCCACAGCCGGGCAATCCCCAGCCGCGCTTATTCCGTCTGCCTGAGGATGAAGGGATTATCAATCGGATGGGGTTCAACAATGATGGGATCGAACAAGCCTGTCAACACTTTCAAAAGTTGGATCGCCCCTACATACCGATTGGCATCAATCTTGGGAAAAATAAAGATACGCCCAACAAACAGGCGAGTGACGATTATCGGAAAGGGCTTGAGGCTTTATATCTCGACGGCGATTATTTTGTGATTAACATTAGCTCTCCAAATACGAAGGGATTACGCGATTTGCAACAGGTGACTGCGCTCCAATCGCTTCTAACCGATATCCTAGAAGAACGCAACCGTCTGGGCAAAGAGCACGGACGAAACCAACCGGTCTTGTTGAAATTGGCTCCTGATTTAAGTGAAGAGCAACTGACCGAGATCGTAAAAACGGCAGTCTCCCAAGGAATTGATGGGATCATTGCTACCAATACTACCTTGTCCCGCGAAGGGCTTAAGTCAGCCCATAAGGAAGAGACCGGCGGATTAAGTGGCAAGCCTTTGCGTCAACGCTCAACCCAGTTTGTTCGGCAAATTTATCGGATCACTGAAGGCAAAATCCCGATTATCGGAGTCGGTGGTATTTTCACCGGTGAAGATGCCTACGAAAAAATCCGAGCAGGCGCCAGTCTGATTCAGGTATATACTGGAATGATCTACCGTGGTCCTTCAATTGCCCGTTTGATTAACGAAGAGCTATTGGTCCTTTTAGAGAAAGATGGGATCGACTCCATCGATCAAGCAGTCGGGTTGGATGCTTAAATGAGAGTAAGTGTAAACCCTTGCCATCGTTTCTTCCAAAATCTGCGTTTTTCTTCATAAGTTATACTAACTCCTTTCTCTTCCAAACAAAGCTGATGGGATCATAACGGAAGAGAAAGGAGTTATTCTTTGAGGGAAAAAATCCCCTTTTTTATGACATAAGCTGACTTCCTCATCTATGTATAAACTTTACCTAACGAGACCCTTGCTTTCTAGGTAGAAGAAAAGGCGGATGATCATCAACCGAACAAACCAACTCAGCAGGAGCATAAAAAGCACGCCCCCTAAAGAATAACTAACACCTACCGCTATTCCGAAGATCAGAAAACTAGGTAGGATAAACCATTGAATAAACTTCTTTTTGGCTTCGAGTGCACAACTTTGCGGCCAGCGATATCGACTCATAAATTCCGAAGACAGGACTCGCTTAAAAAAAGAATTTCCATATATGACGAAAATAACTCCAAACAGGAACCATAGTATCCATTTCAACCAAATCGGAACGACCAAAATGGCAACAGTATAAACGGCAGTCATTTGAAAATAGTCGCGTAAATACATACTATTTCTAAAGATGGTCTTCAACATGATTTCCATAATGATATTGCGTTTGCTTCTTTCTTGAAAAAGAACATTCGAATGACGGAAGAAAAATGGTCTATTCTTTCCTAGTATATTTTTCTTCTCTTGGAGTCCATCCATTTTAATAATAAAGGAGAACATCTTCATACTCATCTGTTGTTCATAGGAAACATCGATAAAGAATGTACGTCCTCGATTCAGCTTTTTGTACATAAGTAAAAGGCTGCCTACGAGCAAACCCATATCGATGAGCAGCAAAATAGATAGGTGATTGTATACTTGAGTAAAACATACAATACTGACGCTCATTGCGACAATAATAAAATACAAAATATTTCGTGATATAGAAGAAATATGATCCTGAATAAATAATTTCATTTGTGAAAACATCAATTTTGCCAGCAAAATAAATAGTCCAAATGAAAAAATTTGCTCCAAAGTATAATGGTAGTTTAATGTGAATAACGGACTCAATATACATACCACGAACACGGTTTGCAATGAAAAACTTATCAAAGAGTATAAAAATCCTCGTATTTTTAACCCTTTTATCCATTTAGCATGCTGCAATAAAAATAATTGGTCTCCTTCCTGAATGAACATACGCATCGATCCGATAGACGCAAAGAAAAGCCCAAGACCCCATATTACAAAAATCGGCACCTCTTTGATCCAACTGGGTGTTTGTTTCCACCAAGAAATATACTCATAACCGAAGGCAACAAAAAAAGGAGCCAATATGTACAGGACGACAGTCCAGTCTGCAAGTATTTTCAAGGTACGGATCCGTAATTTCCATTCTTCACGAAGACGCCTGAAGAAGAGCTTGTTGATGGTAATCATCTTGCTCCTCCATTTCGCTTTAAAATGGAGTAAAAACAATCAAATAAAGAGCCTTTGGGTAGATCACAAGAAGCCCGAATCTCATTTAAGCTTCCTTTTGCTACCAATCTCCCGTTATGTAGCATGACAAATCGGTTGCATATTTTTTCTGCTGTATCTAATACATGAGTGGATAAGAGAATACCCGCACCCTGTTCCCTTCTTTCTTCGATTAGATCTAAAAATTCTTTTGTAGCTAAAGGATCTAGTCCAACAAAAGGCTCATCGACAATATATAAGTCACAATCGATCATCATATTGATAATGATCATGATCTTCTGTTTCATTCCTTTTGAAAAGCTACCTGGCAGATCATCCCTCTTCGCAAGCAAATCAAACCGCTTAAGCAATTGATTTGCCTTTCTTGGAAAGGAGTTCATATCCATGTCGTTGACAGCGGCTACTAATTCAAGATGTTCCCATAATGTTAACTCATCATACAATACGGGCTGTTCAGGGATATAAGCATACTTATTTTGCTTAGAATCGATCTGAATCTTTCCTTTGAATTCATTTAGTACGCCTAAAATCGCTTTGATCGTTGTACTTTTTCCCGCACCGTTGGGTCCAATTAATCCCACCAAGTCTCCTTGATTCACAGAAAAGGCGATATCGCTTAGAATCAAGTGATCTTTATCATAACCCGCCTGGTCAATTTGAACGCTAAGAACTCGCATAGAAATATCCTTTCATCTTCTAGTAAGATATTTTTATAAATACATAAAGAACTGTAATCTCTTGGCATATTAAACTCATTAGTAGGCGCGAACCTATGCATCCTTGCTATCTCTAACATCTATACAAAGCAATTCTACCAAACGCACCTTAACTCCAGCTAAAAAGAAGTTCATTCTAGTACATTTTACTTCGATATTCCTAAGATTAGAAAAGCCCAAGAAGCGTTGTTCTCACATCATTTCTTGGGCTATGACCTCTTCCTAACGATTGATTCGGGAGCGTTATTTGACGGCATTATATGATTTTTGTTTTGCTCAGTTAAAGATGAGGGATAGATAGTCGCCATGACCTCGGATCAGTTTCACTTCATCCTTTGAAGCGATCCAAAAATAATGAAGTGTGAGTCCTTCCTCTTCTCCTCCACCTGTTGGTTGATAATCCCACTGATCTGGAGCTTCGGACACATGAATCTTGTAAAAATACCTATGATGGATTGCCCCTATCATCGTTTTCCCAATCATCTTCAGCAATAAAACTCTCCACCTCAAAATGCATCAATCCGGTTTCTTCTTCTCTTTCTCTAATCACTGCATGATAAGGATCTTCGTCCGCTTGGACTGTTCCTTTGGGAACTTGGATTCCTGCTTCTGGGATCGGATGTCGAAAAACCAATACTTGTGTTTTATCATTTTTTATTCTTGTAACATATCCGTAAGCTTTTCTAATCAAATTCAAGCAATATACTCTCCCTCCATTTTCTTCGCATTTATCGCATGAAAAAGAGGGTGGCTCTTCATCTGTTGAGGCACCCTCTTTTTTATTCCCAGATATTAGATATTAAGATCATTAAAACGCTGCCGTCCAACCGGCATCGGCTGTAATCACTGTACCGTTGATAAAGCTTGCCTCGTCAGAAGCCAAAAATAGCGCGACTTGGGCAATCTCTTCCGGTTCGCCCGCACGAGGGGAAACTTGATGAGTTAAAGATGCGCGTGAAATTCCGAACTCGCTAATATTTTTCATGCTGGAACCAATATTGGTATTGACCCCTCCAGGTGCAATCGCATTGCAACGAATTCCTTTTTGCGCATACATAAATCCAGTATTTTTCGTAATCCCGATTACTGCATGCTTGGAGGCCGTATAAGCTACACCGGCATGAGCACCATTATATCCTCCAGTGGAAGCGATATTGATGATCACTCCTTTTCCTTTTTCCAAAAAGATCGGAAGAGCCTTGCGAATGGCACGAATCACTCCTTTGGTATTGACATCAAAAATGAGATCCCACTTCGTATCATCAATTTCACCTGCTGGTTCCATGCTATCCATGATACCAGCATTATTCACCAAGATATCCAAGGTTCCATATTGTTGAACAGTCGTATCAATGAGCGAATGAATGTCATCCAAATTCGCGACATTGGTTTTCAGAGCGATTGCTTCTCCGCCATTCTGTTTGATCTCAGCTACTACGGCTTCTGCTCCTTCCAGATTAATATCCGATACAACCACCTTTGCTCCTTCTTTGGCATACAGCGTAGCAATCGCTCTTCCCATTCCTGATGCAGCACCTGTCACAACGGCAACTTTCCCTGCTAATCGCACAAAAAAGCCCCCCTATAATTTTATTAAACGTTTATTTAAATTATAATGGATCGTGTAAACGTTTTCAAATAGATTTATAGCTGGAGTTTTTATCCACATTATTAGCATTTACCAGAAAACCTTGCCTCATACCATCTTCTTTTCCAATAGAAAAAAGACATCCCGCAGGACGTCTTTTTTTATGTTAAGGTGACTTGTAGACCGAGTTTTTGTATTTCCTGAAAATACTGCGGACATGTTTTGGAGACACAGCCTGGATCAAGGATACGGATTCCTGGCACTTTGGCACCGATCAAAGCGAGCGACATCGCCACCCGATGGTCATCATACGCATACAACTCTGCGGGTTTGGGTTGTCCTGGGTAAACAGTTAACCCGTCTTCTCTTTCTTCCACTTGGATTCCCATCTGTGTGAGTAATTGGGTGATCGCAGCGAGACGATCGCATTCATGATGACGAATATGTGGCACGCCATGAATGGCGATCGGTCCATCGGCAAATGGGGCAACCGCCGCCAAGGTTAACGTTTGATCAGACAATTCTTTCATCGAAATATCAAAGCCGCCTTTAAGCTGCTCTACTCCATGCAATTCAATAAATCCTTCTCCACGAATCACTCGACAGCCCATCTGTTCAAAAATATCGACTAGTTGAATATCCGGTTGTCTCGTCTGATAGGAGAGATTATTTATGCGAACCCGTCCGTTGGTTAAAGCTGCTAAAGCAAAGAAGTAGCCGGCCGTGGAAGCATCTGCCTCCAACTGAATCTCCCCCGGCTGGTAGGGTTGAGGAGAAACACGCATATATGTAAGTTGATCGTCGTATTCTACATCCACCCCAAACTCCTTCATCAAGTCAATCGTCATCTTGACATAGGCATGTTGAACGATATGATCGGTAATGCGAATCGTCACTGGTTCTTTGGCTAATGCACTCGCAATCAGGACGCCACTAATAAATTGGCTGGATGTACTACCCGACATATATACTTCGCCACCCAACAATCCTCTACCTTGAATAGCAATCGGTAAGTATCCTTCTTGTCCAAGATACTCAATTTGCCCGCCGCATTCTTTGAGCGCTTCAATTAAAGGACGCATGGGACGTTCACTCATCCGCTTGCTCGCTTTGATTGTCCAAGATCCTTCACTAGCAGCAGCCAACGTTCCAGGTAAAAAACGGGCAGTCGTACCCGCCGCACCGATATAAACCTCGGTTTGTTTCACAGGCCAATTGCCCCCTGCACCTCGGACTTTTGCCGTATCGCCAACCACATCGATCTCGATCCCCAATGTTCGTAACGTCTGAATACACCAGAACGAATCATCGCTTTTTAAAATACCAGACAACCGAGACTCTCCATCAGCAACTGCCGCCATGATCAGTGCCCGATTAGTTAAGCTTTTGCTACCAGGGATCAAAATCTCGGCATCGATCGGCCGGCTAGCAGGGGATACTTCTGCAACTTCTACATCTTTTAAGATCGACCACTCCGAACGAGCAGCCAAATCCGACACCATATCTGCCATATAAAAACACTCCTAGGTTACTGATAATTGAACACATTGTATACGAATATATCGAAAAAAGAAAGGATTATCTCCTTTCTTTAATGATTCGGATCGGATTTCCGGCAGCCAACGTATAAGGAGGAATATCTTTGGTCACGACAGAACCAGCTCCGACCATCGCATGATCCCCGATCTTCACCCCTGGCAAAATCGTGGTATTGGCTCCAATCATCACGTGATCTCCGATATGTACTTCCCCCAAACGATACTCCTCCGTCAAATATTCATGCGTTAAAATCGTGGTATTATAGCCGATCAGCGTATTTTTACCAATATGTATTTTTTCCGGATAAAGCAAATCGACGACCACTTTATATGCAATGGCGGTCTGATCCCCGACCTTCATCCCCAACACGTTTCGATACAACCAATTTTTCACTCTTAAAAAGGGGATAAACCGAGTCAATTCAATCGTCAATGTATTTTTTAACAGTCGCCAAAAAGAAAAAGTCTTATATAGCTGCCAGAGTGAATTCGCTCCTTCTATTGAATAGCGCTCTGTCCTTCTCAACTACTGTCTCCTCTCTTTGCCATTCTTATCCGAAGATAGAGAATCACCATTCACATCCAATCAACTTAAGCTTGCAACGTAGATGAGCTCACATCACTATAAGATTCTTTTGCCAACCCTTTTTTCCTCCGATAAATGATCATACCGATCGCAAACAAGATCACCGACAAACTAACGAGCTGAGCTACACGAATATTTCCGCTAAACATCGCACCTTGTTCAAAGAGGAAACTCATCGGTGTCCATAAAACATTGAAGAAGCTAGCTAGCCACTCCGGTCCGGTAAAGGTTAAACTGTCGGTACGGAGTCCCTCAATAAAGAAACGTCCTAGCGAATACCAGATCAAATAGGTAAAGAAGATTTCACCCCTTTTGGGATTCCACCGACGCATCAAGAGTAGCAGTCCAAACCCAAGCAAGCTCCAAATCGATTCATATAAAAAAGTAGGATGATAATAGAATCCTTGAATATTCATCTGTTCGATGATCCAGTCTGGTAGAAACAAACCTTCTAAAAATTCGCGACTGACTGGCCCACCGTGCGCTTCTTGATTGACAAAATTTCCCCAACGTCCAATCGCTTGTCCCAGAATAATACTTGGGGCAACGATATCAGCAAGAAGCAAAAAAGGAAGTTTATGCTTTCTCACAAAGAAATAACCAGCAATAAATGCACCAATCAACCCACCGTGGATCGCTAATCCACCTTTCCAGATCGCGATCACATCGAGCGGAGTCTCCATGTATTCCCAAGCAAAAGCGACATAATACAGTCTCGCACCAATAATCGCCGCTGGAATCACCCAAATGATTAAATCCAAGATTTTATCTGGATCTACACCAAGCCGTTTTGCTTCTTTACTAGCAATCCAGAGACCCAGTAAAAATCCAAGACCAATCAAGATCCCATACCAACGAACTTGGAGAGGACCAAGTGAGAAAGCAACCGGATCGATCACTCCCAACATATACATATGTATCCCCTTTCTAATCCCTGCCTCAACCTTTTTATACTCATTCATTTTACCGCAAAACTTTTTTGAAAGGAAACGACCGGCTCATTGCTGGGCATCCAGACACGTGCAAAGACGATCATCACTTTCTATACTTTCTAAACAAATTATATTAACATTTAGCGAAATTTTTTTATTATTATGGACAGCTTAATTAAACTGATATACAATAAAAAAGCATATAGGAGGGTTGTGTTTATGTTAAATATAAAATCCCACTCTGAAAATGATTTGTATGATTGCATTGAGTGTGGTCAGAAGAACTCCGTTCTCGTCAAAGGATGCCATGGCTTCTGCAAAACTCCTGGTTGCTTACATTATGATCCAGTCCAATATGTTTTCTTACCTAACTGGACGAAACCAAAAACCAGTCGTGTTGGCAGAGAGATTTATATTTTAAAATAAGTAAACCAACCCATACCTGTATAAAAAAACTGCAAAATAGAATATACAAAATCTAATCTATATCATCCGCTTCCTCAATCGTTTCACTCAGCTTTTGGACAAACTGTTGTGCAGCATCATAACCCATCGCTTTTAGGCGATAATTCATTGCTGCCACCTCGATAATGACAGCAAGATTTCGACCCGGTCGCACAGGCACAGTTAGCAACGGTAACTCAATATCCATGATACGCATTTTCTCTTCATCCAGACCTAAACGATCATATTGCCGTTGTTCTTGCCAACTTTCTAACCGGATTACCATGGAAATCTTTTTCTTATCTCGAACAGCCCCAGCACCAAACAGCGTCATGACATTAATAATTCCCAATCCCCGAATTTCCAGTAAATACCGAATCAGCTCCGGTGCTGAGCCTTCCAAGATATTATCTTCCAGCTGTGTAATCTCAACTGCATCATCGGCCACTAGCAAATGACCACGCTTGACCAACTCCAACGCTGTTTCACTTTTTCCAATCCCACTATCTCCAAGGATCAAAACACCCATCCCATGGACATCGACCAGTACACCATGGATTGTGGTTGTTGGAGCCAACTGTTTTTCTAAGTAATTGGTCAATTTGCTGGCAAATCGCGTCGATGGCATTGAGGTACGTAACAGCGGAATCCGATTTTCTTGTGCTTTTTCGATCAATTCCTTGGGAATCGGTAGCCCTCTGGTTACCACTATACAAGGGAGATCCGGATGACACAACCGTCTAAACCGGCGTGCCCGAACTTCTCCAGGCAGACTTTCTAAAAAGGAAAGCTCTGTTCTCCCAAGTAATTGCAAACGTTCCACTGGATAATGATTAAAAAAACCGGCTAATTCTAGCCCCGGTCTATATAAATCACTTACGCTTACTTTTCGATTTAACTCCATTTTCCCACAGATAATTTCTAACTGAAATTGTTTAACGATATCTCTGACTGTAATGATTTTCAAAGTCAGTTACCCCCCATAGCGACTGGTAGAGAGGCTACCAGTCGCTAAGTGTTTGTTCAATAAAATTATGATAATTGCTCCCATCATTTTCGTCGCTATTATTTATAATGAAAATAAAAATAGGAATCTTGCAATAGACTCCGCTAGAAGGAGGTGAATCCTGTCACTTTTATATGGATAATCAGCAAGTAAGTGCGTAAGAAATAGGTTCTCATCCTAACAATAGTCAGGAATAGACAAGATAATTATCCCTAGCTTAACACAAAGTTATCTATATTTTTAAGTGACAGGAGTGAATAGATTGAAACGATGGAGTTACTTGCTATCCTTTATAACTTTATTCTTTTCTATCTTACCATCCTTGCCAATCCAAGCTGAAGAAAACAAGGATATTACCATTATTCAACAGAGCATCGACTATGAAAAAGATCAACTAACAAAAGTCTCACTTACTTTACTATATGGGACCACCGAAGAAGAGACTGGTTTTTGGCTCATCCGAATTAATAATAGCACCCATTATGCCTATCAGTCTGCCCAAGCTGAAAACAAAGCTGAAGCAATATTAAATCTAGAGGGGATTTCCCCCGCCGCGGATCATAAATATACATTGCAGATCGAGTTTAAAAAATCACTAGAGGATCCAACCTCACTTGCCCAGAAGGAACATACGCTTCCTTTCCTGGACATTCACTATCAAGCTGAAAACAATGTACACAAAATCACTGGTACATTTAAAAACATAACATCTGCGGATGGCAAATGGAACGTTTCAATCCAAAAAACCGGAAGTGAAACGCCATTGGTTCCATCCCTTGAAGAGAATCAAAGCCAACTTCATACACAGCCAACTAGCACGCTAGGGGAGCAGATCACAGATGATCCGCCATCCTCTTTGCTGACACCAGAAACGACTCCTTCCAGTCAAGATGGACAGGAGATCAATGATCTTCGTTTTACAGCTGAATTTGAAAATCTAGAGGGCTCTTCCAATGTCATCGCCAAGTTTCACGAAGGGAAATTGGATGAAATTGATACCACTTTAACCAATACCAAAACGATTGAAGCAGGAAAATCCTCTACATCCGGATCAGACGGAGCCCCATTACCGAATACATCCACCTCTTATCCAAATGGTATGCTGATCGGTGCAGTCTGTATTGTATTTGGAATTGTCCTCTTCCTCATGCGACGTTTCCAAGAGAAAGAGGGAGCATCTTGATTCGTAAACTAGCCTTTCTTCTTCTCATAGGTGGATTTGTTATCTTCTTCTATAATGCCTATCATTGGTGGAAAGAAGCGAGCCTAGTAGATCATGACCTTAACCAAGCAGAAGCTTTTTTAAAGGACTGGGAAAACCGGACAAAAAAACCGACTTTAAAGAAAGGAATCTCCTATCCCAGTAGCCCAAAGATCGGTGATCGAATCGGTGAGCTCATCGTCCCCCGTTTACAATCAACCCTACCGATCGTTGAAGGGACGACAGAGTACGCCCTTTCCAAAGGAGTTGGACGCTATATCGGCGGTGGAACCGTATTACCTGGAGAGACAGGTCACGTCGTTCTATCCGGTCACCGAGATACCTTATTCCGCAATCTCGACAAATTGCAGACAGGAGATAAGCTTTTTATCCGCTATGAGAACAAAACGTTTACCTATCAAATCCGCAAATCGTGGATTACTCATGCAAACGATCGGACAGTGATTGTCCCAACTACTCATCCTGTATTAACGCTAACTACCTGTTATCCTTTTAGCTATATTGGCGACGCCCCAGACCGCTATATCTTACAAGCGGAATTAGTCGAAATCCAACAACTTTAAAACATAGAGAAGCATCACTTTACAATCCTATCTACCATGCTGATCCATAGCTCTTGGATCGGCATTTTTATTGATGACCTGCGGAAAACAATAACAACCTCCTCGTTATCTATGATTTGATTCCATAAAAATAAAAAAGCTAGCTACTTTGCTAGCCTTTCCATTATCCGCATGATCCCAATTTAGACCGA
Organism: Thermoactinomycetaceae bacterium; assembly: GCA_025449975.1. GTDB lineage: Bacteria > Bacillota > Bacilli > Thermoactinomycetales > Thermoactinomycetaceae > Thermoflavimicrobium. The sequence goes on along the minus strand of JANWIG010000050.1, from coordinate 1,561 downwards.
CCTTTCTTTCTATCAGTCAAAGATCAGGTTGAGAATCCAAGTAACCAGACTGACCAACAATGCCCCTAAGAAGGCAGCGAGCATCCCGTTGATCTCAATTCCATCGACAAGAGCGCCAGCAACCCAAAACAATACCGTATTAATCACAAAAATAAACAAGCCGAGTGTCAATACGCTAATCGGCAATGTGAGGAACACCAAAATCGGACGAATCAATGTATTTAAAACACCTAATACAATTGCCATCAAAATGGCGGCCCCAGCACTGTCTACCTCAATGCCATCGATAAAATTGGCAGCGACAAAGACAGTCAGACCAATGATAATAACGCGAATCACCATTTTAAACAGCCATTGCAACCCTCAGCACCTCCTACCTTATTCCTACTTAAATCGTACCATATTTTTTTCCAGCCGTACCTTAACAGTGCTTAAATCCTTTATATATGTATGTACGAAAAGAAGTAGTGCAAACATACACTGTCATTTTTTCATCCAATTTTCAAAGAAAATGAAAAAATTTATTATGTTATGCTAGAAGAAAGAAGGAGGTATGCCTATGAATAGTCTAGTTTCGAGATTAAAAAGAAGACTATTTAAAAAGAAAGGTGAAAAGCGAGATTTCAAGGACGTGATTATAATAACTATTTTTGCTGCCTTAGGGTGCATATTAGGTAACATCACATCCTATTTGTTTGGAATCTCTCCAAATTTAATTTTCAGTGAAAACTACGATTACACACTCTTCTTTACAGCTGTTTTTTTCGCCTTTGCCTTCTCCTCTGCTCTGCTCTACTGGAAGGAATGACATACTTTTATCTAAATAAAGTTTTAAAACTCCGTTTTTATACCATTCAATTCAACATTACGAAGATTTGGATCTAAAACAGGTGGTTCCTAGACAAATCGGGATCGATCATACCGGTGAGATCAATCAGATTGAGATCCCTTTACCTGAAAAATGGAAGCAAAAAGAAAATCTCCAATGACCCACACAATCCAAAAGAGGAAAAGTGTCGTTTAGTAAGATTCCCAAGGATGACCATTCACTCGATTTCCAAATATTCACAAACAAAAACCGCTCCATTTTCTGCATTGAAATCCTAAGAGAAAAAGAAGCTCCCTCGGAAACAAAGCATTGTTATCAGCTCAATGATAATTTCCTTGTAGAATTGGATTCGTCTGATCGCATTTATCGTTTCTGGTTTAAATTTGCATAGATAAAACGAACGAATGAGGACATCTCCAAAGAAAAGAAATTCTCATGCTGTACTATCACGACTTTGCCACAATTACAAAACAGTTCTGATTGAGAAATATATGATTGAGATTCCCAAACCTAACTCCAACTATAAAGATATCCACTCATTACTGACCAGTTATGGAGCAGGAGAGACATGTTATGTTATCTCATGGGATCAAGAAATCGATGGCAAATATCTTCCTTTAGTAATGGTCTTGGATCGCGTGGTTGGACAAGGGATGCCATCCCTTGTTTCATGTATTCCAGGAAAGCTAGCCTATTTTGAAGCAGAACAAAGCTTTGGTCCACCTCCACGAT
>JANWIG010000049.1 GCA_025449975.1 Thermoactinomycetaceae bacterium | reverse complement strand
CCAAACGAAAAGGTTGTAAGAAAATGGATGTAGTAGCGACCGCTTATGATGCCTCCGAAGAAGGTGGGCAGATCACAGCGACCGAAGATACACCCGTCCCTGCACCGACCCCAGGTTATACCATTGCGGTTGACCCCGATGTTATCCCACTTTACTCCGAAATCTACGTTCCGTCTATTAAGAACTACCGATTTGGTTGGGGGAAAGCGTTGGATACAGGCGGGAGTATAAGAGGAAAGCGGATTGATCTGTTTGTATCAGGGGATTCTGCCCCATTCGGAGTCAATGAGGTGACGATCACGGTTTGTCCACCATCCAACGACAGGGATTAATTAAAAACGAACACCTGCAATCTAGATTGCAGGTGTTTTTTCGTGATACACTGATCAATGGAAATAAGACCATTCCTACTTAATAAAATTAAAAATTAGACACTTTTCCAAAATATCTTTGTCCACTAAGAAAATTTCCGCTATACTGGAAGAAAGGAAGGAAATCTGCATCTGAGGTGTATCCATGGTAAGTCGTAATGATCCCTGTCCATGTGGTGGCGGTCAAATCTATAAAAATTGTTGCGAGAGGGTTGTGACGATTGAACTAGTAGGACAAATTCGCGAGGGAAAAGAACGGGAGCAAAAAAATGAATGTTTGCAGGATTTAAATACTTGGTTTAAAGGGTATTTTACAGTAGAGAAGCAAATACCATGGGCAGATTCTTTTAAAAAGCTGCTCAATCTCCCTCTTGACCAAGCGATCCCAGAAAATTTTCGCTCTTTGTTTCATTCATGGTTGATGTTTGATGCACCCTGTGTGATGAAGAGAAGAGCCATCGAGTTTTGGATGATGTCAAGAAGAGAAGAACTCAAGGGAAAAGAGAGGGTGGTTCAGAATCTTTTAAAAGCAGATTTTGTATGCTTTGAAGTATTGGAAGTAAAAGAAGACAGCATGATTTTCCGTTCCCTGTTTGATCAGTCAGATTATGAAGTATTTACAGAAGATCCAGGTCCAATCGAAAAAGGAAAAATAGTTTTTACGCGGCTAATCTGTGTTGGCAATCGATATGAAATATGCAGTCCTTTTATATCCTTCATGCATGAGATGAAAGGGGAGATACTCGTGCAGCTAGAGAAATATAGTTACTTCGATGATGAGCAGCAAGAATATAATACTAGGGAACAAGGCTGGAAAGTATTTGGTTGGACAATTCAAAAAGCTAGAGAACTGGAGAAGATTGAAAAAGTCGTCTCTGCTTCACCAGAAATGTATGAAAATATGAGAGAAGCTGTTCTCTGGCCCGCTGAGGAGCCAAAATCGGAGCAATCTGGTCTTCCGATGCAAATCATTCAGCAGATGGAGCAGTTTTATGTCAACCAAGTGGCACCATTGCAGAAGATCACGCAAACATTGTATAGCCGTTCGCTTGAGATGCTTTATCAGTATCTCTCCTTACGATTTGGTTATTCCTTTGATTGGTCCAATTTGACGGAAGATGATTTAAGTTATTATTTAAGTGTCTGGTATCTGGAACATGCCAAAGCGACACCGACTAGTTCGAAAATATTTTTAAATACCACAAAGCATCTTTTTAAATGGTTATATAGTCAGGGAATGAGTGACGCGTATTTACATTTTAGAAAAGTATATATTTCGTTAATTCGCGCACTACCCATTGCGATTGAAGTGAGAAATTGGTTGAGAAATAATGCGATCTATCCTTTGAAAGATGAAAAAGGAAATAGTATTACGACAGATATCTTTATGCTAGCCATTTCGCCTTCAGGACCTGTTTTATTAGTGAAAAATCGGTGGAAGCCAATCCAATTGAGAAGTTTTCCCAGCACCTGGTCCGATTATCGTTTCTGGATCAAAGGGACGATTCAATCGGATCATTCGGGTTGTTCTTTTGTGCATATAGAAAATTTATATCCGATGGTGACCATCTCAGACCAATTTATGAGAGAAGATCGAGTTTTAGGTCATAAGTAAACGAAGACAGCCTAAGTGGAGGAAGGCTGTCTTTTACATTTTATCTCATAAAAATAACCATACTGATCATAATAAAATTAGATTGTTGCGATGAAAGGAGGTTTTCTTTGGTGCCTAACAATCGACAAAACAATAGACAAGCACAGAACAATAACCAAGATGAAATCTCTCAAGTGATGAATGAAGTGGGACAAGAGTTAGGTGTGGATGAAAATACTCGTCAATTAAATGAAGAGCCTAGACAATTTGCCGAAAGGCTGAAAAAGGCGATCCGCAGACGGAAATAATGATTCCTATTTGCAACAAGGTGCCTAGGGAAACTAGGTACCTTTTTTATGGCGCGAGGAGGTATAATCGGGTATAGATACATAGAGGAGGATACATATGAGTCGAGTCGATTTACATGCGCACACCACCGCATCGGATGGATTATTTACCCCAACGCAATTGGTGGAACATGCGAAAAAAGTGGGCTTACAAGGCGTTGCCCTGACGGATCATGACATTGTCAGCGGCATCGAAGAAGCGCTGGAAGCAGGTAAAAGATGGGGGATTGAAGTGATCCCTGGCGTAGAAATCAGTACGTTATGGGAGAAGAAAGAGATCCATATCTTGGGGTATTTTATCGATACTCACTCTCCCAAGTTATTGGAACAACTGCATCGCCAACGTCAAGCGAGACAATTGCGAAATCAGCAGATGATTAAGAAACTTAATGAGCTGGGAATCGAGATTCAGATGGAAGAAGTACTGGCAAAAAAACGAGATGATGTCTCCAATCTTGGGCGGCCCCATATTGCCGAGGTGCTTGTCGATAAAGGAGTCGTCCAAACCATTTCAGAAGCATTTGATAAATATTTGGGTGAGAAAACAGGAATCGCCTATATCTCACCTTCGCGAATCGACTCGTTTCAGGCGGTTGACCTGATTAGAGAGAGTGGGGGAGTTCCCGTTCTCGCCCATCCTGGTTTATATGGACGAGACGAGCTCATCCCCCTGTTGGTTGAACGCGGATTGGAGGGGATCGAGGTGAGGCATCCAGACCATTCTGCTGAAGATGTAAAACGGTATCAAAGACTGGCAGAACGATATGGTTTAATTCCTACTGCCGGCTCTGATTTTCATGGTGAGCGTCAGGGAGCGATGTACCATGCCGACTTAGGCACCTGTGTCGTTGACATGACGCAAGTGGAAAGGCTCCGTGCAAAAGCAAAAAATCTATTCAAGTAGTTTAAAAAGTTTGAGGTGCTCTCGGATCCCTTCAACAAAGGGGGCACCTTCCTTTTGATAACCGATCTTTTCGTAAAATGGAACCGCTTCCAATGGAGCGTGAAGAACAATCTTTTTGGTTCCTTTTTCCCGGGCATATTGCTCCATCACTTCCATAATCTTCTTCCCTGTACCGGAATGACGATACTCTTTTTGAACAGCCACTCGTTCTACTTTAGCCGTTTCTAAATCCGTCCAACGAAGTCGTCCGGTCCCGATCTCTTTCTTTCCATCCCAAGCTAAAAAATGAACCGCTACGTGATCATACTGATCTGCTTCAATCTCTTCGGGAACCCGATGTTCCTCGACAAACACCTGCCGTCGAATTTGTAACGCCAGTTTAAACTCATCTAAGCTCTCTGCAACTTTAACTAAGATTGACATACTGGTTCCCTCCTTAAGATTTTTTCATTGAAGTGTGAATGAGCGATAGATAGCCCATGAACCGTTTTCCATTTGGTGCATTAAATGGAACTGATCGATAGTAGTAGATAATTGTAATTTTTTCATCCGTAGATGACTATACACATCATGTAGTTCCACTTCAGATAGATTTTGCCCAATGGTAAGGTGTGGGATGAAATCGTAAGTCGGTTGATAGTTTTGAAACACCGTTAGCAAACCACGATGAAGTTGGATCAGTGGTTCATGCTCCTTGATCGCTAGATAGATCGTTGGACTAGTGGGAAAGAAATGGGCTACTTTGTAAAACTCGATGGTGAAAGGAGAGTACTGTTTCGCTACTTCCTCAAGTTTGGGAATCAATGGAGCGATCTGTGTTTCAGTTAGTTCAAATTTCTCGATCAGCGTAATATGTGGATCGATCAACCGATAGTGGGGATCATATCGTTTCCGATATGAATTAGCAATTTTTTGTATTTGTGGTTGAGGAAAGATAGCAACGCCAAAATTCATACCATTCCCTCCTTGAAAAAGTAGTGCTTCTTACTATTATATCCTTAAAGAGGCTAGTTATTAAAGGCTAATAAAAAACTTCTTTTTTCCATTTCTCTTTTGAAAACTTCACCTCTTCAAAATAGCTACTTATGTTATCATGACAAATATAATGTTTTTTATCCTTTTTATTGGGGGGAAAAGATTGTCAAAAGGTCCCATATTGGTTGAATGTAATCTAAACATATACTAGAAATGGGTGGGGGGATACAACAATGAGAGTGCATAGCAGTGTGATTAAGAAAGCAGCCATGGAGAAATTGCGGGATCGCGGGATCACGGTGGAAGAGATCGCTGAGATTGCTTACGAAATGCAAAAACCATTTACACCCCATCTAACCATGGAAACGTGTATCGAAAGTGTTCAGGCTGTTTTAAATAAACGAGAAATGCAACATGCGCTATTAGTGGGGATTGAGCTGGATATACTTGCTGAAAAGAATCTATTGTCCGAGCCCTTGCTGTCACTGGTGCGCAATGATGAAGGATTGTTCGGATGCGATGAGACCTTGGCACTTGGATCCGTTCTTGGGTATGGCAGTATTGCGGTGACCACATTTGGCTACTTGGATAAATATAAAACGGGGATTATCAAGAAATTGGACACCGTCAAAGATGGACCGGTCCATACTTTTACCGATGATCTCGTCGCCAGCATCGCCGCCGCTGCCTCTGGACGGATTGCTCATCGTTTGCGCGATGAGGAAGAAAGATTATCTGATCTGCAGAATCTCGATTCCACCAAACAAGTGGGTTGAAGGTTCCATATAAAAAGGCTGTAATCGATAGGATGATTGCAGCCTTCTTTAGGTTATAAAACCAGTTATTCGTGCCAAAATAAGAAAGGCACCATATCAATGAGGAGGAACGATGATGAACAATCGTTGGATCTATTGGGCAAAACTATACGATTCACGCTTTCAAGCCAGATGTTTAGCGACACGGATGCTGGAAGACTGGTGGGTATACGGGTATGATAGTCCGGAAGAGGTAGAAGTTTTCCGTTCGAAAAACGGTCGTTTTGGTGTTCGCTATACTTGGGGAAAAAATTAAAAAAAAGATCTTGCAATTTATTTTGAAATGGTATATATTAATGAATGTCGCCAGTTAGGCAAACGCAATAATGGTTTATCCACGATCCGTCGCGGGGTGGAGCAATTGGTAGCTCGTCGGGCTCATAACCCGAAGGTTGCAGGTTCAAGTCCTGTCCCCGCAACCAATCTTGGAGCTGTGGTGTAGAGGCCTAACATGCCTGCCTGTCACGCAGGAGATCGCGGGTTCGAATCCCGTCAGCTCCGCCACCTGCGGGCCTATAGCTCAGTCGGTAGAGCAGTCGGCTCATAACCGATCGGTCACAGGTTCGAGTCCTGTTGGGCCCACCAAGTATGGGCAGTTAGCTCAGTGGGAGAGCGCTACCTTGACACGGTAGAGGTCGCTAGTTCGATCCTAGTACTGCCCACCATATATTCACACGTCAACCCTCTTGGAGGTCCAAGGGGGTTGTTTTTTTATATTGTTTAGGATTTAATAAGTGGGGATAAAAGGAGTAATTGTCCCCACTTTGATTGAACATGTATATAGTAATATTTCTTAATATGTGATTTAGGGGTGAGATAAATGGTGTTTACCGTAGCGGGGCGTCAGCTACCTATTTCCTATGATCATTCTTTTTTAGTTAGCTTTTTTTATAGAACTGTAGAAGCGATTGATGATAGATTAAATAAATTGGGGGAATGGGAAGAAGCTAATACGAAGTCATTGAGTGATGAAGAGAAAGAGTATTTTTATGATTCTTATGATGATGAATTACATACTTTTTATCATATTATGCCTCAAGGATTTTACCGAGGATTTTTAATTTTGTGGATAACATTTATGGAATCTACTATCCATCAATATTTTAAAGTTATTTATCAGCGAACTATTAAGAATGGTAATCAAGATATGAAAAATAAAAATAGATTCTATATAACCTTAAATGAAAACATGATTGAACTAGAAAAGTTCTTTCCAATACTTAAAAAGAATGAACTATGGAAAGAGCTTGATCTAGTAAGAATTATAAGAAATATAGTTGTCCATAATAAATGTGAATTCGAAGGAGATAAATATAAACCTAAAAAGGCTCGTAAAATTTATAATTATCTAAATAAACATAATATAATCAAAGAATTTCATGATGATTTAGAACCTAATAAATTAATGGGGACAATTACTTTTCATAAAGATTACTGCAAACATTTATTAGTCTTATCGTCTAAACTAGTACCACAATTAGAAGGTCTAGTATATCCAGATTTCCCACCGCTTATACTTGATCCTGAAATATATTGGTAATTGATATTGCTAATTCTAGAATATAAGTTGTTTTCTATTGTTCCAAACAATTAAGGTCAGGATTATTGGATCTTGTATCATTGGAAAAACTTCGTAAACGCCCGCTATGCGAGAAGATCTCCCTCACAGAGAAACTTTTTATGTCCTTTACTCAGAGAGAAATAGATTCATTTTAAGGAAGATTGAGCATAAATAGACTTCTATTCCAGCCGTTCTTCCTATTGCTTGTAGGGAAGATGTATGTCAAGGTTAAGGAGATAGGAGAAAAAAACCAATCTTCTTATCCTGGTATTTATTCTTTTATTCGTAAGAAAAATCGGTACAGATAAGATTTTTAATGAAAGGAGAAATACTAGGAGCAGTGAAATAGCAAAGGAGTGAGGGAGTTGGAGGATTCTTTATTTATTTACTCTGATGAAGAGCTAGGTTACTGTTTCAACTCGGATCATCCATTTAGCCCGACTCGTTATGAAATGACTGTGGATTTATTGAAAAAGCTAAACTTACTATCCGACGAACAGATCGTTTCATCACGACCCGCTACCGATGAGGAAATCATGGAAGTGCATGATCCTGAGTTTGTCGCAATGGTCAAACAAGCCAACGATTCCAAAGTCAGTCAAGAGGAATTGCACCGTTTTGGATTAGATACCGCAGACACTCCCGTTTTTCCGAATATGCATCATCATGCAGCGTGGTTGGTTGGAGGAACCATCAAAGCTGCGGACTTAGTCATGTCTGGAAAAACGCGACATGCTGTCCATTTAGCTGGTGGTTTGCACCATGCTTTTTATAAAAAGGCAGCAGGCTTTTGTGTCTATAATGATGCAGCTGCAGCCATCGCTTTACTGCGAAAAAAATATCAAGCGCGGGTGATGTATCTCGATACGGACGCTCATCACGGCGATGGGGTACAAAGCATTTTTTACGATGATCCCAATGTACTTACTGTTTCTTTTCATGAATCGGGAGAAACCTTGTTTCCTTGGACAACCGGATTTGCGCATGAAACCGGAAGAGGCGCAGGAGAAGGATTCAATATAAACGTTCCGCTCGTGGCGGGTACCGAAGACGACAGTTTTTTGAAAGCGTTACACCAGGTCCTCCCTACCATCGCTCGAAGTTTTGAACCGGATATTATCATCTCTCAAAATGGCTGTGATGCTCATCATTGGGATCCGGTTGCCAACCTATCTTTAACGATGAGAGCATACAAGGAAATCCCTAAACTCGTTCATGAGCTGGCGCATGAACTGTGTGACGGAAGATGGGTAGCGCTCGGAGGCGGGGGATATAACTTTCATGTGGTCCCAAGAGCTTGGTCCTACTTGTGGAGTGAAATCGTCGGACAAGAAATTGATCAGATCCCTATCGAATGGATCGAAAAATGGACCGGTTCCAAAGACAGTCCTTATCCGAAAACCTTTTATGATCAAGAAGGCATCATCCCGAATAATCATCACATAGATAATATTAATGATAAGAATAAAAGAACAGTTAACCAAATCCTCAGCTACATGTACCGGCGCCACTTTTTCTGAAAATATGATAACGTTTTCTCACCAAGACAGGGAACCGTCCCCTGTCTTGTTTTATCGTCGCTAGGGTGGGAAGAAGGAGAACAGGATGGAGTGATCAAGCTGATTTTTTCTTCTTAGCAATGCGAAAGAAGCGGAGGAAAGAAAGTCGGAATCTTCTTGTCTTTGTTGAGAGGAAAGTTTAATATGGAGATAAAACACTACGAAGTGCTTTTGATTCATCTATCCAGATCCAAAGTATTAGATAAACGGACTTCATTTTCCGCCGTAGGGGAGCTTCTGAAAAATCCCAAGTGTATGGCGGAAACGCGGAACCCCTTGATACACAAGGCTTAGCGCCATTGTCAGATAACTCTTAGCGAAGAAAAAAGGGGAAAAATCGCCCAAAATTTGCTGTATGGCGGAAAAGGGGTTGGAAAGCCAGTCAAATCAAGGCTTCTTGGCATGAGCTGTAACAATGGGTAAACACCTCTACCGAGGATTGAAACAGGCTGGTGCACCGATCGAATGAAAATTAAACCGTCAGTAACAATGGGTAAACACCTCTACCGAGGATTGAAACTTCTTTATTGAAGATGAAGAAATAGACAGCGCCTTTGTAACAATGGGT
>JANWIG010000048.1 GCA_025449975.1 Thermoactinomycetaceae bacterium | reverse complement strand
TTAGTGTACAAAGTCCATCTGCACCAACCGTACAAGTATTATTTACTGTAGATGCACAGTTACAGTTGGGTTGTGGGAAGAAGTCACATTGCTGCGGGAAGATTAGCGGCGGACAAACATTTTGAGCAGCAATCGGTACTGGTGGACGTGGTGAACAGAACTTCGCTAAGACTTCTAATTTGACTGTGGCAAGCACTTGGATCTCGATACAGAGTAGGAGTTCCACACCGATTGATGTGGGCAGTGCTCCTCCTCCGGCTGGCGGTGGCGTTGTAATCGTACAATCTCCACTTACAATGCGGCTGACCAAGTTCTCATCGCCAAATTCATCTGGGAAACATAAAATGACCTGATGGATAAAAGAAGCCTCTAATGGAATGGTACAAGATGCTGGGTTTCCTGCTGCATCGGTACCTGTAAAGGTAACCGTTAACGGAAGCTGTTGACGCAACTTCACGATATGCGCGTTAACCCCATCGATATTGGCGGGGCGTCGATCCAGGACTGTAGTGCTACCATCTCCTACACAGCTAACTGGGAAAAAGGGGGTAGATCCTAGGCTACATGAAATATCCGTAACATTCGTCGGACAACCGACAGGTGTTGGAGTAGGAACGGTAACCGTAGTATTAATATCTTCCGTAATCACTACCCAATCATACACCTTAGGGACACAGATACACTCAGGGCCTACGTTATTCGGTATGGGTGGTTCCACCTGTGCAATTCGAAATTGATTAGCCATATCGTACATGTCTCCTTTTGTTGAAGATTAATGTTTTTATATGTATATTCGAATCTTTCCTTTTGGTTTATGGACAAAAAACTATTTTATAAATGATCGATCTGACAAAAATCTCCAAAAAAAAAGCTGTTGGCATCTGACCAACAGCCAAATTTGAACCTTACGGCAGAGGTGCAGGAAACTGATTACAATTGACAATCAGCAGATCTGAGTCAGGTACAGCTGTGTTGTTAGCTACAACTGAAAAACCAGAACCAAATATCAACAATGAGTAAGCATCTGGAGCACCAAGAGCCGTTTCCGTTAATGTCAATGTATAAGTTACAGAGAATGCTCCACTTGAACCAACAACTGTACCGGTACCTGTAATAATGTGAGTGATTGGTATTAAATCGTTACATGTTTCTGTGGTAAAGCTATTAGCCGTAAATGTGAAATTGTCTGATGGAGACGTCGTGCTAGTAAAGCTGTAATTGATATTGGTGTTAATTCCAGCACAGCCATTACAAATCGTTGCTTGTAATGTTTGGGTTCCTTCCGTGACTACTTCGCCATTCAAGACAAGTGTACAAGTAGCATCTGTTCCTCCTTCAATTGAGCAACTGTTATTTACTGTAGATTGGCAATCACAGTTGGGTTGTGGGAAGAAATCACATTGTTCTGGGAAGAAAAGCGGAGGACAAACGCTAGGCGCAGTGACCGGAATCGCAGGACGTGGTGAACAGAACTTCGCTAAGACTTCTAGTTTGACTGATGCTAGAACTTGAATTTCGATACAAAGGAGTAACTCGATACCAACTGAAGTAGGGAACGGTTGACCATTAACCGGCGGAGGAGTCGTGATCGTACAATCTCCACTTATAACCCTACAGACAAGGTTTTCCTCTCCAAATTCGTCAGGGAAACATAAGATGACTTGTTGAATAAATTGGACGGTTAATGGAACAGTACAAGACGTGGTTGCTCCTGCGGCATTGGTGCCTGTAAAGGTGACATTTACTGGGACATTATGCTGTAGTTTCACAACATGAGCATTGACTCCATCAAGATTGGCAGGGCGTCTATCTAAGATCGTACAAGCACCTTCGCCAACACAACTAACTGGGAAAAAGGGCTGAGATACAAGACTACAAGTAATCTCAGTAACAGTGTTAGGAGGACAATTGGGTTGTGACGGTGTAGGAACCGGAACTGTTGTCGTAATATCCTCTGAAATAACCACCCAGTCATACACTTTCGGGACACAAATGCACTCAGGTGCAACATTATTGGGTACTGGAGGTACCACCTGGGAACCACGAATTCGTCTAGCCATACTGTACATACCTCCCTTATCGAGTTACACCATATGTATACGCAATAAGAATAGTATTTGTTTTAAGTATATATTTGATTTTCATATATTTATAGAGTTTTCCACTAAATGCACCTTTTTTCCGCTCTTATCATAGGATAAATCAATTCTGGTGTACGGTAATAGGAGGAATACTATGGATGTGTTGATTCAATTGAATGGAGAGAACAAAGGAACGATTCCCTATGATTCTCTACCTTTGCATCGACTCTGGTATGAACAAGCTGGATTTATAGCAGAGTGGAATCATGATAAACAAACCTTAAACTTAACTCCAAGCTGGAAAAATAAAAAGGTCTGTTTCTTTTCTAATAAACAGGATCGTTGGACTCCGATGATTATAGAGAAGACAAAAGAGTTTCTCCGTGACACAGAAATTGAGCTTATCTCCCACCACTCTGCTTCTTCGTCAGAAAAAGGGGATATCTTACTATGTATCCATGTTCATACAAATCTCTCATCTTCCCAGCCTCGATATCGAATTATCCATTCTTCGTTTCGAAAAGGAAAAAGCTTGGCAACTGCTTTACTTCTCGAACTTCGTTCCCAAGGATGGTCTGTTCAAATAAAAAAACAGCATAAATCTTGGATCCATCGCTCACTTGTGGAGTTGCACTGCTATTTACCGAAGGAGAATCAAACAGACCAGCAAACTTGGCTAAATAACCTCTCATTCAGCTTAGCAACAGTGATCTTAAAAAAACTGACAAAAGGGCTCATTACTCCCCTTCTTCTCCAACTTCCAACGGCAATCCATCCATCCTCAATCATCGAAAAACCGGATGCCAAGCCGATTCAACCAATGAAGCCATCCGCTCCTCCACAAGTAGAAAAAACTTCTGTTCAAGCAATCGCTGAACCAAAAGAATCAAATACTCTTCCAGCGCCTACTCCCTCTGCTCCCCCAAAATTAGGAATGCCTGATTTCAAAGCAGAAGTCTTTTTCGATTATCGCTTATTTGTCCCCAACTCCGATGATGAATCATATCTGGTTCACGCCGATTTACACATCAAAAATACCGGTTTGCATCCGATTATTAATCCAGTTGTCTGCCTCCGTATGGACCCAACTGACAAAATACAACTCAAAGGACAGATCCTTCCCCCTCAAATGGTCGATACTGTAGGAGTACAAAGTTCTACTGGCGATGGTGCAATTGGCTGGCAGTATTTGGATAATGATTGGTTCCAACAAGCAAAAGAGCGCGGTGAATACTGGGTTCGCCCGGTTCGACCCCTTATCCTTCTCCCAAACAAAACCGAGAGTTTTTCTCACTTTCATCTATTGATCCCCAAACCTGAAACAAGCAAATCGGTTACCATCCAAGCGGTTGTCTATCAAAAGGATCTGAATTTACAGTTCCCAGCCAATAATCAGATCGTTTTATCCTTTTAGGAGAGGAGAATTAAGTTATGCTTTCCTGGTTTCAATTGGTCATTCTGATCCTTGCTTCCTTTCGTCTGACCCGATTAATCGTCTTTGATGAAATTACCGCCTTTCTGCGTGCTCCCTTTTTTAGTGTCAGTTATGAAACTACTCCTTCTGGACAGGTTATTCGGAACATCGATATTCATGGAAAGGGCTGGCGCTACGCAGCCGGTCTCCTCCTCAGTTGTCACTGGTGCGTTGGAGTCTGGTCATCCATTTTTTTGGTTTCACTATACCTTCTCGTCCCCGCTTCACTGCCTTTTCATCTCATTTTGGCTGTCGCTGGGGCAGCTTCTTTCCTCGAAACCAAAATCTACCCTTAATGACAAAAACAACGCCATGGTATGGAAGCTACCATGGCGTTGTTTTTGTCATATCAATCATTCATGTTATAATGAAATACTTAACTGGAAATATCCTAAAGCAGAAGCTAAGTCGAGGAGCGATGCATTTTGCAAATTCGTTTTCAAACCCCCCAGCAATATTTATTTTATCATCAAAATGTAAAACATCTCCTCTTGATCTGGGCAAAAGAACATACCAAACAGCTATTTATTGTTGAAGATGAAGGGAATCAAACGTTAACACTCCACTATCCAGGAGAAACCTATACGGAGATGATATTGGATCAAGTCGAACCCATCTTTTTTCAAGAGCTGCAAACCGAAGAGGAAACGTTTACAGCGATTCTCGGCGCCACTTTTTCCTTTCGCGAAAAACTAATCGGGATGTTTTATCATCCCAATCAACTTACGAAACAGATCTATTTCTTTCAGATTCAAGGGGAGAGCATCATGGAGATCCCCGAAGCTGAATATGCGGACGTTGTCGATACTTTTTGCCGAGAGTTTCCTGAATATGTGGACGCCCCTAAAAAATAAAAGTGGACAGGTTTGTCCACTTTCTTTCCTTTTCTATTTTTCCACCGAATAAAGCGCTTACATTTCCTACTCCCGCTAACGGATCAGTCTTAATACTGATCTACTTTTCCATAATCCTCTTCTTCTTTTAAACGCTGTGCTAGTTTCAAAGCCACTTCAGTGGAACGAATCAGCTCTTCCTTCTCTTTCTGCTTTCGTAAGCTTAGCGCTTGATGAAAATGTTCCAATGCTTCATCATATCGTCCTACTTCCATCAAACATTTACCAATATGCTGAAGAGCAAAATCGTGGTAAAAATATAGCTCGTCACAATCCGTCAATTCTTTTACTTCTTGAAAGCAGGCAAGTGCTTGATCATGCCGATCATTGTATTTATACGCCTCACCCAATCGGATTAACGTCCTAGCTAAAATCGCTGGATGATTAAGCTCTCGAGCGAGCTGTTCAGCCACCTTTAAATAACGAACAGCAACTTCGGAACGATCCAAGATCCGGTAGGCATTCCCCAAATAGCTATTAAGAAAAAGCAATACTCTCTTATTTCCTTCGCGATCAGGCTGTCTTTCTATATTATAAAGCATTTTCTTCGCTATTCGAATCGCTCTCTCTAATCCATCTTGATCCGTAGCTACCTCCCGATAATAACGATTCGGATCAAAACGAGTAAACAAAGAAAGATTCGGTAAAGTTTCCTTCATTCCATATAGATGCATTTTCGTTTTCGCACTCCATTCAGTCCGTTAATAAGAAACATTAAAATTATTCGGGAGTACATAGTAGAATACCATTAGAATACTATCGGATTCTGAATTCAGTATACTACATAATTTATATTCTATCCACCAGTTAAATGTTCCGTCTCAATATCTTCATATTTTAATTACAGGAAAATTGAACTAGCTCCTCCAACGTCAGGAAGGTTTCTTACCCAAAATCGCAGGTGTGATTGCTAAAAAAAGTGGTTTTTTCCTTATTATTCACTTCACCGATCCAACGCCCAGCAACTGGTAAACAGCACGCGAATATTCAGACTATGATGATTTATTCTTTTTGCTTCTGAAAATATACATATCACCTCCTCTAATAGTATAAACAAAATCTCCTGTTTTCCATAGCATAGATAGAGAGTCATTCTATCATCTTTTGATATCCCTATTATTATGATAATTATACCCTTTTTTAGATCACTCTCTCACTTGGTGTAGTGGATGAATTTTATTCTCTAGGAGGTGCCCCTCTTGTCTGATCAGAAAAAACAATCCATTTTCTCCATATCGATCGAAAAAGAGTCGATTCATCTACAAAAAGACGTATCTGTTCAAATAAATAAAGAAGAGTGGATCTACTACTTCTCCTTTAAAATTTCAAATACTGGAAAAGAAGAGATGCATCAAGTTCAACTGACAGAAGAGTTTTCTCCCGATGATTCACTTCCGATCGAACAGCTCACCATCGACCAACTTCCCCAATCGGAACCACTTTCAGCAGATGACATTCCTCTTGGCTCCCTTCCCTCCAATGAAACACGTGAAGTGACTTTTCAAGTGAGAGTTCCAAAATATGTCGATGTTTTCGCCGATGGAGAAACAACCCTTACTTTTTCTCTTAACACAGAAATGCATGAAATCATCATTGCTGAAGAAGGAACCTTTCACCTGGTGAAATCTCCCTCATGCTCATGTGATAGTCTCCGAACCTGTTCGTGTCCTGATTCCTCTTTCGAAATCCTATCCAATGAACAATTTGATTCCCTTTTGTACGATGAAGACGACTGGGAGGATTGGTAGGATGAAATCCCCTTTAAACAGCCGCCGCTTTTGCAAATGACTATTTTTATATGAATCCAGAACAAAAATTACTAGAAAAGAATATCATATCGTAAACCGCAACAAAGATGAGGAGGAGCATAGTGACTAAGAAAAAGAAAGACAGCCATTTACGCAAAATCGCTAACGCCTTGAGCAAAGGTTTAAGTAAACAAATCAGCCACGCGATGGAACAAGAGTTGAATCAGATGTTTCAACAAGAGATCTACCAATTCTTACTCGAACACCTCTCCCAAGAAAAAGTAGCAGAAATGCTCCAAAAATCATCTAAGCGCACCATTTATTTAATTGAAGCCTTAAAACCGGAAGCGAAGGAAAAAGTTCTCGCAGCAATTATGAAAAGCATTGATTATACACTAAAAAAATCAATCTAACACTGGAGGGATGATCCCTTGAAATCTCCTCTCCATCGTCGAAAACGCAATTGGTTTCGAAAAAAAAAGATTTTCTAGACCTTCCTCTCGTTTTTTAAAAACCAGACGAAAACGTCGAACTCCCAATCATTCTTCCTTAAAACAGGAAACAAAAGGGAATATTTACAATCAATCTTCCATCGATGGTCCTATCAAAGGATATATCAACATCATCATTCAAATACCTACAAACTACGGCAATGCCAATTCCGTAGAAGCAGGTAAAGACGCTAGTGTTCATAATCAATCCTCTTAGCCTTTACTTGCTTTGAAAGGGGGTGAGAATGATGACATTCCGTAAACGTAAAAAGAAGAAATCTGCTTTCAGCAAAGCCAGTGCTCGCGCTCTTCGCAAAGGAAACATTATCTTGATCAACCGCATCGGTCCAGTAAGCGGAAGCCATAATGAAGTAGAAGGAGAAAACGAAAACTTCGGAAATGCCAATAGTGTCAAAGCGAAAAAAGATCTCAGCTTAACCAATGATCAGAAATTTAAAGACTAACATTCCAGGGGGTCCAAATGACCCCCTTTTCATACAGAGAGCCCTAGCCTCTTAGGGGTATCTTTTTTATTAAATACGTCAATGATAGTATCATTTCCTTGACAGTAGAAAGAAACCATGTGATTCTAGGATCACCTATCTGTACAATTCCAGACACCTCTACAGCAAGAAGGAGTAATCCAAAGATGCGGTTATTTATTGTCAATCAACAATCTGGAAGAGGTCGCGGTCAGAAAGCATGGCAGCAAATCGAGCCTATTCTTAAACAACGAGGCATTCCCTATCAAGTCCAATTTACCGAATACCCTGCCCATGCTATCGAGCTCGCTGGACAGGCAAGTTCCCATCTTCGCGCGATCATCGCCGTCGGAGGAGATGGAACTCTCCATGAAGTAGGGAATGGAGTAAAAGGAAAGTCGGTTCCATTAGGCTACATTCCTGCCGGTTCTGGTAACGACTTTGCTCGAGCTGAGGGAATCCCTACGAATCCTATTTCCGCATTGGAACGAATCCTCCGTCATGAGCCACGTCCGATTGATCTCGCTGAAGTGAATGGACGAGTGATGATCGGGTTCTCCGGGATCGGTTTTGATGCGCAAGTAGCACATGTGGCTAATCACTCCAGATTAAAACGTTTGCTAAAGCAATCCATCTATCTTTATAGTATGTTAAAAGTGTTATGGTCTTACCAACCAACCGAAACGACCATCACGGTCGATGGCGAAACACACCACTTTACAGGGATCTGGTTGATCGCTGTAAATAATATCCCTTCTTATGGCGGAGGAATGATGATTTGTCCCGAAGCCAAAAACGATGATAGTTGGTTAGATATTTGTTGTGTCCGTTATTGTCATCCACTCACCTTTTTAAGACTCTTCCCTACCGTATATAAAGGTACACATGTTTATCATCCACTGGTTTCCGTCTACCGTGGAAAGGAAATTTCGATTCAAACGGCACAGCCTTTAACCATTCATATCGATGGCGAAATTGTCGGAACCACTCCGCTTACGATCCAACTAAAGCCTCGCACTTTATTTTTATTATAAGCGTACTCATAGTGAATCTATATTTACAGACATTTGATTTTGTTATAAAATTATAGAGAATCGAATTACTAAATAAGCTTTTTGACATTCCAATGCGTCCACTACCTACTATATTAAGGGGGGTGGAATCATGCTTCAACCCGTGCGTTCGAAATGCCCACGTTGTGGCAAAGACAATTGTTGCGGCAAGCCAGATTGCAACTGCAAATAAACATAAGTACTTAGATGTATAAAAAAATTTAATATTGGTGAAGATCAATCCTTCTCTTTAACGACGGTTTTCCTTTTTCGCAGCGAATCGCTTCGCTCGTAAGCAAGCAGTGAAAAAGGAAAAACGGCAAAAAAGCGACAAATCTTGTATTAGTTAAAGGTGGGAGTTCCTCAAGGGTAGTATCTTTTTGGTACTACCCTTTTCATCTTCAAAATGGATTGGCTATCTAACAAAATGATTCATTTGCTTCGAGCAAAATCCTTTCAATCTGCTTCATATCTAGATATTTTTCGATCCAGTCAGCCAGTTGATCATAGACCTTGTTTCGCTCTTCACGACGCGCTGGGGGTAGTTCGGTTAACATCGATAGTCCTTTTTGCCTGCGCAATTGATTGATCAAGCTGAGCGTAAATGACGGCTCATCAAATATTCCATGTAAATAACTCCCCCAAACCCTACCGTCATCTGACTTGGCCCCATCGAAACGCCCATCGCTCAGATGAACAAATGGGGTGGCTTGGTCGCTTAACTCCGTTTGTCCCAGATGGATCTCATAACCTTCGACGACCAGATCTCTCGCCCAGTCTACCAAGATTCTCCCTTGTCGTTTCGTTACCGTCTTGGTCGGTTGGAAACGCGTCGTCTGCGCAAGTAATCCCAGTCCAAGAACAGACTTCCCAGTCGAATCGAATAGACGCTCTCCTAACATTTGATAACCACCACAGATCCCCACAACCCACTTTCCCTGATCGCGCAAAGAGCGAATCCGGTCAGCTAGGCCAGATTTCCTTAGCCAAATAAGATCCTCCATCGTATTTTTGGTTCCTGGTAAGATAATCAAATCGGGCGAGCCCAACTCTTGCAAATTTTTCACATATCTTACACTTAGCCCCGCATATTTTCCTAATGGAATAAAGTCAGTAAAATTAGAAATACGCGGAAGACGAATAATGGCAATCTCAACCTCTGCATGGGTCTGATCTTTTGCTTTTAGCTGTAGTTGCTCAAGTGCCATCGAATCTTCAGGATCCAAATCGAGATCGACATAAGGTAAAACCCCTAAAACGGGTAAGCCGGTTTCTCTTTCTAGCCAAGCAATTCCAGAGTCAAGCAGTTCCCTTCTCCCCCGAAATTTATTGATAATCACTCCTTTGACCCTGGCTTTTTCTTCCGGTTGCAATAAGGCAAGCGTCCCAACAATCGAAGCAAAAACGCCTCCCCGCTCAATATCGGCTATCAACAAGACAGGAGCATTAGCCAAATGAGCGACGCGCATATTGGCGATATCGCGATCCTTTAAATTGATTTCTGCTGGGCTACCTGCCCCTTCGATCACCAAGACATCAAACCGCTGTGCAAGTCGATGAAGCGATTCTTTGACAAGTTTTAACAACTGAAAAGCTTGTCCCCGATACGAATTTACTTCTAAATCGGCATAATGCTTCCCATGGACAATCACTTCAGAGATTTGCTCTCCCTTTGGCTTTAACAGAATCGGATTCATATCCACTGTTGCCTCAACGCCAGCAGCCTCCGCTTGGACGCCTTGCGCCCGTCCAATTTCTCCTCCCGATGCAGTCACATAGGAATTAAGAGCCATGTTTTGCGATTTAAAAGGAGCAACCGAAACGCCTTTGCGCGAAAAATAGCGACACAAAGCGGTAGCAACCACGCTTTTCCCTACATCGGAGCCTGTTCCTTGCAGCATAATCGCTTTCATGCTAATCTCCTTTTCGCTCTAAAATTCAATTCCGCGCACAGCAGGAATGCCACGATCATAATAATGTTTGCGTACCATGACTTCCGATACCAAATCAGCTACTTCGCAAATTTGGGGATGGGCATTTCGCCCAGTCAATACCAAATGCATATGCGAAGGACGCTTTTGAATCAAGGCAATGACTTCCTCCAATGGTAAAACATCGTCGATCGGAAACTGGCGGATCGCTAAGGCGGAATGGATCTCATCTAAAACCACCAAATCATATTGACCTGCCATCACTTTTTCTTTCGTCAACTGCCACGCTCTTTTTAAGGCATCCCGATGTTCCGCTGGTGTCTTTGTCCAAGTAAACCCAATTCCCAGCTGAAGAATCTCTACTCCCAACTTTTCTAACGCAATTTGCTCTCCATATGTCCGTTCTGGTGATTTGATATATTGCAGGATGAGAACACGCATGCCACGACCGACCGCCCGAAGAGCTAGTCCCAACGCGGCAGTCGTTTTTCCTTTTCCATCTCCGGTATAAACCAAGGTCAAACCTTTGCCCTTCATCGTTTCTCCTCCTTTTGTTGTCGATATTTTTGGCAAGCAGTGATCCAACGTTTCACGACAAGGGGGGCGGAAGCAAAATAGAGATGGGTAAAACCAGCTAACAAATTTCCTTTCGCAAATCCTTCCAACTGATTCCCCCAACGTGAACGACTCTCATAAGCTGCGGGAAAGTCATCGCTTTTCTCAACGATCACCGAGTAATGAAACTCATGACCCCACGCTCTTTCTCCCCGTTGAAATAGTGGATTATCTCTAAGCGCCCTCACTTCCCGATAACCCAAAGCAGCCCGTTTTTCTTGAATCTGTACTATTGCTGGAATCACTCCTGCCAAGGGATACGCGTTTCCATAGCGATCCAAACATTGCTGACACAAATACATATAGCCGCCACATTCAGCAAAAGTTGGCATACCACGAAATATGTTAGTCGCAATCGATTGGATACTGGTCGTCTGAGCAGCTAATGGAGCCAGCATTTTGTCCGAAAAGCTGCTACCGAGAAAAAGTCCATCCGCTTCTTCCGGAACCAATTCCCCATGAAGCGGGCTAAAAAAGTGCAATTTGGCCCCGGCTTGCTCTAGCAATGCCAGGTTCTCAGGATAGTAAAAATGAAAAGCTGCATCCTTCGCAACAGCGATCGTCACGGAGGGGGTCGGTTTCGTCTTTGTAAACAATTGTGCCGGAGGTTCCGGTATCTCCGAAGCCGCTTGTGCAATCGCTAATAAGCGCTCCAGATCGACTTGCCGTTCTATCCGCTCAACCAACTTTTGGAGATAGCTACTGAGATGTTCGTTCTCTTCAGCGGGAATTAATCCGAGATGCCGATCGGGAATTTTAAGCTCCTCTTCCCTTCCCAACCATCCTAATACCGGAATGCCACATTCTTTCTCAATTGCTGCTTGCACCAGCTGAACATGCCCTCGACTACCCGCACGATTCACGATCACGCCCGCAATTTGGACGGCGGGATTGAGCGCTTGATATCCTTTCACCACCGCTGCCGCACTCCGAGCCATGCTTTGAATATCGATAACTAAAATAACTGGCGCCTGAAGCAAGATCGCTATTTCGGCAGTGCTGCCTTGATCCTTTAGTGGATCCTTCCCATCGTATAGCCCCATCACTCCCTCAATGATGGATAAATCGGTCCCTTCACTCGCTTGCCAAAAAATCTCCTTCATCGCTCCGACGGAACACATCGTGGTATCCAAGTTACGAGCGCTTCTGCCGGTCACAGCCGCATGGTAGCTTGGATCAATATAATCCGGACCTACTTTAAAACCTTGGACCTCTTTCCCACGACGGCGAAAAGCAGCCAGCAATCCGGTAACAAGAGTCGTTTTCCCTACTCCACTATGAACACCGGCAATGACCAAACGCGCTCTATTCATCCTTACTCTCCTCCTTTGGATAGGGAACCAAGGCAAGGGAAATCGTGACATTTCCACTTTTCTTTTTGGGAAGCAGCCATTCCGTCGCTCCCGCGGATCGCAACGCAGCTGGTTCACTGACTCCATAAGCTCCGGTATATTTATAGACCGTCTGAGAGGGGGAGGGCAATGAAACCGTATTTAACTCTGCTGGGGTAAAAATATCCATTGACCAACCATACTTTTGACATAACGCCAATAACCCAAGTTCATCTTTTTTTCGATCAATGGTAGCTATATTGCGGACGCTATCGATCGAAAGGCGGTTTTCAGCCAACGTCTCTTTGACCACCTGTTCGATTTCCTCCAGCGATGTACCCCGATTGCAACCAAGCCCAATCACGATCACTTTGGGACGATACAACACTCCATTGCTTAAGAACCGCCTCTCTTCCTCTTCAGTCAGTAAACGATGGGTGACGACGAGCGTGGCGGCAAACTCGCGTTGAGCAGCTTCTTCCATCGACTGGACAACTTGAATATGTGCTGGAAGCGGTTTGTCATATGTCCACCAGTGGGGCTCGCCCGATTCCTGAATGACGAGTACTCTCTCTTCATTGACGACGGCCGCGCTGACTGGCGTCGTTTTGGCAAAATCCTCAATTTTCCAACCAAACTGACTCCCAAATAGATCGACTGGGATCGTTTGTTGGACATCTGAAGCAGTGGTTACCACCGGATGAGCCCCGAGCAATTCGGCTACTTCGCGAGTTAATTGATTGGCCCCACCCAAATGACCGGAGAGAACACTGATTACATGCTCGGCTCGATCATCGATCACGACTACTGCTGGATCTGTTTTTTTATCCCGCAATAGTGGAGCGATCATACGAACCACGGCACCCAAGGAGATAATCAGGATCAATCCGCGGTAACGCTGAAATAAATCCGGCAAAAGATTCCGAACTGATCCCGCAAACAAAGTGATTTTCTGCTTATCTTCATCTCCCTTGGCAAACTTCTCCATATAGTACAAATCGGCTGAAGGTAGTTTTGAATATAATCGCCGCGCAATCTGAACGCCATGTTTGGTGATCGCTACAATCGCATATGCCTTCACCGCGAATCCCTCCCCTGCCGGAAACCATGGGTAAAGGTTTTGTCATATAATTTGGAGCGATGAACTTCTTTGCGTTGGTAAAGGAAAGGATCGAGCGCCCAGCCAGCTAAGATCATCGCTTGACTACGAATTCCCGTTTGACGCATCGCCTCATCTAGCTTCCCTACCGTGGTGCGCACAATTTTTTGCTCCGGCCAAGTCGCTTTATAAACGATGACCACAGGGGTTTCCGCGCTCCATCCCGCCTCCATCAGCTCACTTGTAATCCGTTTGGTTAACGTCGCTGATAGGAAGAGGGCAATCGTACAATGGTGGCTTGCCAGTTTCCGAAGCTGCTCACGATCTGGGACCGGCGTTCTCCCTTCAACCCTCGTCAAAATAACTGTCTGGGTCAGATCAGGGATCGTTAGTTCAGCCCCGACGACCGCAGCGGCAGCAAAAACAGAGCTGACACCAGGGACGATTTCTACTTCAATGCCTTGCTCTTGTAACATCGCTATTTGTTCAAATATCGCTCCATAAACAGCTGGATCTCCGGTATGGACGCGAGCAACGCTTTTTCCTTCCCGAACCGCTTTGACCATGGTCGCTACGATCGTTTGTAAATCCATTCCCGCACTTTTTTGAATGATCGCTCCGTCTTTCACTTGTGCCAACAGTTTCTCATTTACAAGGGAATCAGTGTACAAAATCAAATCGGCCTGTTCGATAATCCGTTTTCCTTTGAGAGTAATGAGCTCCGGATCCCCTGGTCCTGCTCCAACGATGTACACTTTAGCCGTTAGACTCATTTTTTCACCACCATGAGTGATAAGTAAGGAAGTTTCTGTCCTCTTAACTGCCGAAGATCATACCAGATCTGCTCTTCGTTTGAAGTCGCTTTACTGATGATCATCGCTTTGTCCAGTAAATTTTCCTCCTCTAACAGATCGAGCAATAAAGGTAGGACTTTAGCAATTTTAAGAAAAACAACGGTATCATGTTCACGAATTGCTTTGCGGAGGGCAACAGGATGATGAACCGCTGGCACAATGGCAATTTGTTCATCTCCATCCGCTAAAGGAAGCTGCAAACGCGCAGCAGCGGCATGGATCGAGGAAATCCCCGGAATCGTGATAATCTCTACTTCAGGATGGAGCTGTTTGATTTGTCTGCTTAGATGAATAAAGGTGCTATACAGGAGAGGATCTCCTTCGGTAATAAAGGCAACATCTTTCCCTTCGCTTAGTTTTTGCCAAACGAGCGAGGCTGTTTTGGTCCATTCTCGTTTGAGCACTTCGACTTGTTTGGTCATCGGAAAGACAAGACCGAGCCGTTCTTTTTCCGCGGGATTGAGATGTGTTTCAATGATGGAGTAGGCGTAACTCGCTTCCCCTGTTCGTTTTTGCGGAAAAGCGATCACAGGGGAGGCTTGGAGAATCCGATATGCTTTAAGGGTGATCAGTTCGGGATCACCGGGTCCTACTCCGATTCCAAATAGTCTTCCTTGTTTCATCTGTCTACTCCTTTTTGTCGATTAGTCCGCTTTTCTTCTTTCCCCGACGATGATAAAAACGGGATTGAGCCCTTCCAAGCGGGTTAAACGAGCAATCGGCTTACTTCGAGCTACCTGGATGAAAGTAGTAGCAACCTCGAATCCTTTTTCTTTGAGAAAGGATTGCGCCGTTTGCATCGTCTCAAATGTCGCAGCATTTATCACAATCCGTCCTTGCGGGCGAAGACGCTGGCAACAAACTTGCAGTATCTCCTTTAGCTTTCCGCCACTTCCCCCGATAAAGATCGCGTCAGGATCGGGAAGGGTATCCAGTTTTTCAGGAGCTTTTGAGTGAACAACGGTAAACTCAGTTCGAAATTTCCTTTGGTTCTGATATATATTGGCAAGATCGTGTTCGTTTTGTTCAATCGCATACACTTGCCCGTAAGGAGCCAATTTGGTTGCCTCGACAGAGACCGATCCCGAACCGGCGCCTATATCCCAGACAATGCTCGTTGGCTTGATTCGCAACTCAGCCAAGCTAACCACCCGAATCTCTTTTTTGGTGATCAATCCTTTATCCGGTTTTCGCTGAGCAAATTCCTGATCCGAAATGCCAAGTGGCCATTTCGGCGAATCTGCCTTTTGCTTTAAGATTAGGATATTTAGCGGCGAGCAGGTGGCTTGTGCCAGTTCGGAAAGAGTCCACCAAGTGCATCGTTCCTCTTTGGACCCCAGATTTTCCGCGACAAAAGCTTCATACTCATTCATCCGGTAATCGAGGAGATATTGGGCAATCCGCCGCGGAGTGTTGTGTTGATCCGTAAGGAGGATGATCAATTCCTCTCCGGTGATTCGTTGAATCAGTCCGTGGAGAGAACGCCCATGTAAGCTTTCGATTTTGGCTTTTTGCCAGTTTTCGCCCATTCGCGCTGCTGCCAGTTGAAGCGAGCTGAGATGGGGATGCACTTCGACACGATCTCTCCCCAACTTTTTTACGAGGTGCCCACCGATTCCATAAAAGAATGGATCACCCGAAGCGAGGACGACGACCTGACGATCGGCGGATGCTTGTTTGATTCGCTCTAAGATCGAGGAAAGCCCTCCTTGGATGGTGACTTTTTCTCCGGAATATTCGGGAAAGAAAGCGAGATGTCTCTTTCCGCCTACCAAGAGATCGGCTTGTTCAATCCACTGTACGGCTTGTTTGGACAAGCTCTGCTTTCCGCCGTCCCCGATTCCAATCACTTTTACTTTATATGACATGCAACTCAGCCCTCCCCAATAGGTCGCCTTTCATTTTGATTAAGATGGTTTCAATCGTCATCCCTCCCTGAACATGTTGCCAAGATTGCTGACAAATCTTCTGACATAAGAGAGAGAAAAACTTCGGATAGCCAGCTTCCTCCACAATTTGACTGGCATGGGTGGCGTTATTCGCTCTCTCCACTTCTGAAGTGACCGTTGAAGAGGCTCCCGCTGCCGCAGCAATGTGTGCTAAAAAAGCAAGATCGACCGCTGCACTTTTGGAGTGGACCATCATCACTCCTTGTGCCACTTTGGAAAGCTTCCCAATCATTCCTACCAAAGTCACTTTTTGCATTTCGACCTTCTTGGCTTCTTTCAGAGCAAAGCCAACAAAATCCCCCATCTGGATAAAAGCTTCATCTGGCAAGGTGGGAAGAAGGCGCATCGCATGTTTTTCACTACTTCCCCCCGTTGTGAGAACCAAATGGTTGCATTGATTTGCTTTGGCTACTCGGATCGCTTGGGCAACGCTGGCGCGATAGGCTGAAGTTGAAAAGGGAATGACGATCCCTTTGGTACCTAAAATCGAGATTCCCCCAAGTATACCAAGCCGCTCATTGAGTGTCTTTTTAGCGATTTTTTCTCCTTCGGGGACAGAGATAACGACTTTGATTCCCCGTTGCAGCTGAAAAGAAGTGAGCAGTTCTGCCACCACTTGACGAATCATCTCTCTGGGGACAGGATTGATTGCTGCCTCGCCGATCGGGATCGGCAAGCCTGGTTTGGTAACCCGTCCTACTCCTCTTCCCCCCTCGATGATGAGTCCTGGCTGATCCAGCCACGAAACATGGGCGACGATTTCCGCTCCATGGGTCGCATCCGGATCATCCCCCGCATCTTTGAAGACACTACAGACGGCCTCTGTTGAAGTGAATCGGTTTTGTTCGATCGAGAAAACGGCCGTTCCCCCAATAGGCAAAGAAATTTCTACTTCAGCCACATTTTTCTGGGTAATCAAAGAGAGTAAGGCCGCTTTGGTACTCGCAGTAGCACAAGCGCCGGTAGTGTATCCATATCGCAGATTGGTCTTAAGCGGTCCACTCATTTTTGATCTCCTTGCTTTTGCTCAGCTAGCAACGATAAAGCATTGATAATCGCCACAGCGGTTGGCGTTCCTCCTTTTCGTCCAAGGTTGGTAATAAAGGGAATATCTAATTTAGCTAGTTCAGCTTTGGACTCGGCTGCCGAGACAAAACCAACAGGAACGCCGACGATCAGTCCTGGTTTGGCTTTTCCTTGGCGAACCAGTTCGATTAATTCCAGCAAGGCAGTGGGAGCATTGCCGATCACAAAGATTCCCCCTTCTGCTTCTCGAACCGCTTTGCGCATAGAAACGATCGCTCGGGTGGTACCAAGCCGTTTGGCCTCCGCAACCACGTCCGGATCGGAAATATAGACACGTACTTCTCCACCATATTTCGCAAGCCGCTGTTTGTTGATGCCCACTTGTACCATTTGGACATCGGCGACCACCGGTTTTCCAAGGCGAATCGCTGTGATTCCCGCTTGAATCGCTTGGGGGTGAAATTGGAGACTACGTCCGAGCTCAATGTCAGCTGACGCATGGATCACGCGCTGCACAATCGGGAATTGCTCTGGTGTGAAAGGATGCTCTCCTAACTCTTCACGAATGATCGCAAAACTAAGGCTTTCAATTTGATGTGGGACCGTTGTTATCGGTTGAAAAGACTGATCTGTCATGCTCTCACATCCTCTTTCTATTAAGTTAAAAAACTTCTCGGTAGACTCGAATCAAGATAAATGGGGCAGCCACTTTTAAAGCGGTTTTTTTCATATTGTTGCCGTACCAGTTCGATGATTTCGGCAAAGTTGGATCGCGTTTGCCCATAGGAGAGACGGGGACGGGCGATCAGGATCACATCCATGTCCATCTCGAGGGCTGCTGTTACTTTTTCGTCGACAGAGCCAATCGCTCCGCTTTCTTTGGTAACCATTACGGTGGCATCATAATGCTGATAAAGGGCTTGATTTAACTCTTTACTAAACGGTCCTTGCATCGCGATAATATTTTTCTGTTCAATACCAAGTTGTCGGCATTTCTCGATGTTTTCTGTGCGCGGCAACATCCGAGCCACGATGCGGAGATGGGGCTTCTGGGATAAAATGTTTACAAAGATATCCAATGTTTTGCTCCCCGTGGTGAGCATAATCGTACCTTGATAGGTTACGGCCAACTGGGCTGCTGCTTCATAACTATCCACAACATGAAGACGTGGATGATGATCGTAGACCCATCCAGGTCGTTCATACCGCAGGTACGGAATATGACATGCTTGAGCCGCAGCAATCGCATTTTTGGAAGCCTCTTCAGCAAAAGGATGACTCGCATCAATGATCTGGGTAATCTGCTTGGTTTGGATCAGTTGGATCATCTGCTGTCGATTTAATCGTCCAACCCGTACAGAAAGACCGATGGCGCGAAGCGATTGGGCCGCATTTTCCGTCACGACACTGGTTAACAAAGGGATTCCAGCTTTATGCAAACGATGTGCGAGCTCCCGTGCATCACTTGTCCCAGCTAAAAATAATAGCATCGCTCCCATCCTTTCCTCATGATTCATGCTGATGATGGTGATGATGATGGTGGTGATGATCGATCCCCTGCTCCAGCGCCTGTCTGGATAAGCTTTCCCATGTCCAGCTTTTACTCACTTCTTCATCCAGACGACTTTGAAAAACAGAAATCAGTTCGTCATCGATTCCTAGATAGGGAGCTTGTTCAATCCATCGCTCAGGATAATTTTTTTGCCATTCTTCGGTAAAACGCTGCATCCGTTTGATTAAAATGCCCGTAAAAAGGAAATAAGGTAGGACAATGATGTTTTTGGCCCCCAGTTTGATACAGCGTTCCATCCCCTCATGAAACAATGGCTCGGTCACGCCCATAAAGGCGACTTCTACCCAGTGAACAGGGATCTCTTCCCACAAAAGACGCGCGATTTTCAATAAATCGCTGTTGGCTTCCCGAGCCCTGGAACCGCGTCCAACAAGCACTATCGCGGTCTCAACCCCGATCTTTGTCTGAAAAGAGGCTAAACGTTGTTTCAGAATCGGAAGTACTCTCTCTTCTACTTCAATCGCTCGTTTGTATTGAAACGTTACTTCGGGAAAACGGCGTTTGGCTTGAAGAATCGCCATGGGTATATGTACCTTGGCATGACCGGCGGCAAATAACATCATCGGCACAACGACGATCTTTTGCGCTCCTCTGGCTACACACCGCTCAATTCCTTGTGGAAGATCTGGCTCAGCGAACTCCAAGAAACAGATTTCAATGATGTCGGTCTTAAGTCCCTTCGTCATCCTTTTAGCAAATTGCGCCAACTCCTCGTTTCCTTCGGGGTCTTTGCTGCCATGACCGACAAATAAAATCGCTTTCATTTTTCATTTCCCTCCTAATCAACCCCACAAGCTGGCTGTACCTGAATAGGGACCTCTTCCTCCCAGCGATACCCTGCAACTTGCCCGACTCGCTCAAAAAATTTATAAAACCGTTCATTGGGATTTCCCTCTTCCTGATATGCCGCGACAATTTGCTCGACCGCAGATAACAATTGTTCAGGTGTCAGTCCGGTCGCTACTTGACGACCTGGATGAGCCGTTCTGCCTACTGTTTTTCCACCCAAAAACAGGTCAAAGCCACCTTTTCGATAGATGATTCCCAGATCTTCATTCACCGCTTGATAACAAGCCATGCCACAACCGTTAAAACCGATATGGACTACTTTCGGAACGGCTTGACCTCCTAATTTCTGCTGCAATTGCTCCGCATAAGGGATCGCAGTCGCTTTTCTCCCTTCACAAAAATCGCATGCTTTGACTTGTACCACATCTCCCACTGGACCGAGCAAAAAACCTGCTTCCATTAAACGCTGAATGATTGGCTCGGGCTCCTTGGTCGGAATCCGGAGAAGAAGATAATGATCAGGAGTATAGATGACTTCTCCTTGATCTCCTGCGATTTCTCCTAGTAAAGCCAATTGTTGCGCAGTAACTTTTTTATTGGCAACGCCCGGAGACACGGTTACTTCAAATAGATCGATCGATTGATCGTTCGGAGGATGAATCGGCTGTTTGCGCGCTTCCCTTCCAATTCCTGTCGGTGATTTCTCCGTTTCCAGCGAGGCAAATGCTGTTTTTTGTTGGACTGCCGATAAAGACCAAGGCTCGGCTTCGATTGTTAACCGTTCATGGGGGCGTAGATTTTGTTTTACTTGATCCAATGTATATTTCCGCTGATAACCGCGCGGAGTCACCATCCGTCCTTCATAAACAAACGTACTGGAATTGCCAATGATCACGGTCGTCAGCATACCAATTTCATACTCCAACATTTTGTCCAATGTGGTTACCACAATCTGTTGCCGTTTACGAAAAGCACTCTTTACCAAACCAACCGGCGTTTCCGGAGAGCGATAGCGCAACAATATCTTTTGCGTTTCAACAATCTGCCGAGTCCGCCGACCGCTGCGTGGATTGTAAAGCGCAATGACAAAATCCGCTTCGGCTGCTGCTTCAATTCGTTTCACGATGGTTTCCCACGGAGTGAGGTGATCGCTTAAGCTAATCGTGCAGGCATCATGCATGACCGGTGCCCCCAACAAGGCAGCGCAGGAATGGATGGCGGAAATGCCTGGAATCACTTCTACTTCTACGCCAGTGGTCGGATGCCAACCTTTCTCAGTCAGCACTTCATAGATCAGCCCCGCCATCCCATAGACACCGGCATCGCCACTTGAGATGACCGCCACTTTTTTCCCTTGCTCGGCTTGTCTAATCGCTTCATGCGCACGACTCACTTCTTCAGTCATCCCCGTTTGGATCACTACCTGATCAGTCAGCAAATCTTGAATCAGTTCCACATAAGTCTTATAACCTACAATGACATCGCTTTCTTGTAGTGCTGTTCGTGCTCTTGCTGTCATATGTTCCACATGTCCTGGTCCAAATCCGATTAAAAAAAGCTTTCCAGGAATCGGCATCATTGGATCCCCCCATTTTACTTTGCAAAATAAAAAGCTTTCCGCAATTTCTGCAGAAAGCGTTCCAATCGGCGCAATATTATTTAATAACAGTAGACTTTTCTACTAAAGGCGCAATAGAAAAGGGTCGACCCGATCAAAACACCTCCCTATCCTCGTAGGTTGATTGCGGTGCTGTTAGAAAAGGCAGGTCTCCTGGCTCATGGATCAAGCGTCCTTTTGTATTTAGCCTTCCCATCCCAGCGGATAGTGACTAAATCAGACTCTCCATTTACAGTGGCGGGACCGCGCCGGACTCTCACCGGACTTCCCTTTTAAGGAATTGATATTCCACCTTTTCCCAATATATCCAGTTATTAAATGCATCTAGGATTAGTATATAGTATAAACGGATTTCTTACAATACTTTTTATTCTATCATCCTTTGAATCTGCTTTATGATTATTAACTTCCCTCGTCATCTCGTTTCAAAACTAGATGAGTCTCGAAAATGGACAGGATCGAAATCCGGCTATCTCTTCTCTCTTTTAAAGGTTGGTTTTCATCTTTTGCTTTCGTCTACGCGAGAGCAAGTAAACACCTAGACCAAAAAATAAGACACACAAACCAATGCAAATCACATAGACGCCTTTGACAATCCCCAACAATGACAGCGTAATAAATAGCCAATCTCCTTCGATCTTCTTTTCAAAAACATAGAAATGAACCCAAAGCAAACTTCCCAACGAAGCCGCCGAAAGCAGAAAGCAGATCCAAATCAACACCCGTTTCAAATGATTTCTTCCTTTCTAATTAAAAAATCCATCTATGATTTCCTTTCTATCGATTTACACCGATCTGAAAATAAAGAAAAAAACAGTTGCATTCTATCTCTTCGAACTAATTAATCATACTTTAGAAGAAATTGCAAATAACAGTGATTCGATAATCATTAAAAATGAGTAAGGAAACCTCCTTTTAATCAATTGTATATTCGGTACACTCACATCAATACAAAAGGGCGATTCCTACTATTTAGATCAAAAGTATTAAACGAATTTACTCAAAAACTTACCGATTATATTTAGGTATAATGTTAGCGTAAGCTATT
>JANWIG010000047.1 GCA_025449975.1 Thermoactinomycetaceae bacterium | reverse complement strand
GTTCCATCTGATCTGGGTTAGTGGGTGGAGCCGTGGCGGACCCTTAGAGTCTCTAGGGTTTTGCTGCTTGCATGGATGTTTCTGGTTGCGCCTTTTATTGGAAGTCAGGGTGAAAAAGAAGTTGCTGGCTTTTTCAAGGAATTTTACCAATTGGACTAGCCAATGTAAGCGGTTTAAAATATACTAGCTAGTGAAATTTTTATACACATATACAATGATTATATAGTTCATATTAAGATAATTTACTCAGGATGAAAGAGGTGAGGAAAGAAGATTTTATCTGTTAAGGAAAATAGGTTGTTTCTAGCAAAAGAATTGACTAAAATACAGATTATATGTTTTCGTAACTAGGGGAGGATAATTGAATGATTCCACTTGATGATCGGGGGAAAAGTGTCCAGGAAATGAGGAGAGATTGGACGAAAATGATTCGGTTTTTAGAGAGTGTGTTATCGTATCGATATACACCTGAAACAGAGGTATTATTATTTTTGGCTAGAAACAATTTAGATGAAGTAGAGATTGAGGTAAGACCTTCGACGACTGAACCTTTGTTTGGAGCGGCGCCCCTTCGGTATGATGAAAATGGAGATCCTGTCTACAATGTGTTTACGACAGTATGTGAAAAGTCAGATTTTCTACCCGATTTGTTTGACGAAGAAGTGTACCCTGATCAATATAAAGGAAGTTTTGTAGCTTGGATCAGCAGCCTATTGAATCAAATCAATCAATTTCATTCTTTCCCTTATCCTCTTTATTTATCTTTTAAAGAAGACTATCCTCATTATTACGATTTGCGCATCGGAAAGTTTACGCGCTATCAAGTTTCGCGAGCAGATCAAGAAAACATTATGATGGTTTTTGATTCGATGAAAGATGAGTTTACCTATTTGTTCAGAGAGATATTTTCTCATCCTTATACAGAAGAGACCGAAGTGATCGTCTTAGATGCTTTATTCGATCATATTTATAGCTTTTCAGTCGATTCGAAGCCCGTAACGGAGGCTTTTGAAGAAGTGCCTCTCTACTACGATCGTTCAGGAAAACCCGTATACGGAAATATGGGGTTTGGTGGAACGTTTAATTTTGAAAGAGCATTAGACATCGATACGATTATCGAAGAAGGTTTTGATAGTATTTACCAAATAACCATTGAGCGATTATTTGTAAAATGGATGACGGATTTCTTGGCAAACTTAGAAGGGTATCATCAATTTCCTTATCCGATTATCTTTACGTATGAAAACTTATTTCCTGATTATTACGATTTGCAAACAGGAAAATTAATCCGGCAAACTGATTGGACGGATTGATAATAGATTTTGGGAGGTATGTCCGTAAATCGAAGGCATATCTCTATTTTTGTGGATAAATCCATTATAATTCATTCAAACTAGTTTGTAACACAAACAAACCTTTCCCCTTAGGAAGAGCAAGCAGTTCAATATTCCTTTTTTTACTTTCTGGGGGCAAACAAATTCAGGACAAGGTAGACATATTTCAACGGACAACCCGAATAGATTATTTATAAAATATTCATAAATCAGCCGTTTGACTGAAAGATCAATAGAAAGGGGGATGGTCTTGATCCGATCTCGGTTGATCCTTGGGATGCTTTGTGTTTGTATCCTATTTATCGGAATGCTTGGAACCGTGCAGGCGAATGATCGTTTCTATCGGGAAGATTGGGCAAAATCGGCAAATAAAATTAGTAATTGGATTTTACGGGGACAGCTGGTTGCTGCCAAAGAAGAGTTGGCTAAGCTAGCAACACAATTTTCGGCAGCGGATTTTTCCAATAAAAATATGGATGTTGCTGGAATTCGGACATTGTCCGAAACGATTCTGGAATTGGAGCAAGAGCTCAATCGGCTCATTCCGAATCGAACCAAGTTACAAGGAGCTGCCACTAAGTTGACACTTGCCTTTGATGCCGCCGCTCATTCGTATCAACCCCTATGGAAACAGTATTACCATTCGCTTAATCAACCCCTTCTGAAAGCGAAACAAGCGATCCAAGAGGAGAATCATGTTGCTTATCAACAGCAAGTTCGGGTTCTAATTGGAAACTATGAGCTGATACGACCCGCACTTGTCGTCGGGAGAAGTGACCAGACGGTACAAAAATTGGATTCACTGTTTGCAGCACTTAAAAAAACCGATCGTCCGCAAATGGTTCAGTCCGCCTTTAATGAGTTGGAAAAGATTTTGCAACCGCTCTTTTTTGGCTCTGATAAAGATGTGATGGCAGCGATCGCTCCTTTTGGCAGTTTACCGTTTTATTGGATGATGTTTTGGATCAGCAGCTTTATTTTAATCGTCCTCACTTATGTCGCTTGGCGGAAATATCAAGCAGAAGAACGTTTGGTTCAAGCATCGAAAATGTAAACAACGCAGGGTGTCTTTCTGCGTTGTTTGCATTTTATCCCTCAAGTTCGTTTATATGTAAATCCTTCCCCCAATACCTCACGTGCATCGTGGACGACGACAAAAGCCTTGGAATCGAAGTTGTACACGATCTCTTTTAATTTTGGCAATTCACTTGGTTGGACAACCACATATAATACCTCTTTTTTCCTCTGTGTATAAGCCCCTTGACCTTGCAAAACAGTCACACCGCGGTTCATTTTTTTCGTTATCTCTTTTGCTAACTCCTTCGCTTGATTGGAAATAATCGTGGCTGCTTTGGAAACGCGTAACCCTTCTACCACGAAGTCAAGCGCTTGTGCAGCGACAAAAACAGAGACGAGTGTATACATAGCCAAGTCAATCCCGATGACAAAAGTGCTGGCAACAATCACAGCAAAATCGAGTATAAGGAGCATTCGTCCGATGCTCCAACCGAGAAATCGGTGTAAAACACGAGCAACGACATCGGCTCCTCCCAAGGTTCCACCCACCCTTATAATCAAGCCAAGACCGATTCCGACAAAGACACCGGCATAAAGAGCAGCAAGAAGCAGGTCGTCCATCTTTTCCCCGATCCCATCTGTAAGGTTTAAGCAGATGGCCACAGCGATCGTCGCAATAAAAGTATAAATCAGCGTTTTTTTACCAAATACTTTATAACCAATAAAAAACAAGGGGATATTCAGCAGCAAAATCACTGTTCCGGTATCCCAACCAAATTGATAGTGGAGAATGATCGAAATGCCTGTAACCCCACCCTCTGCGATCTTATTAGGAATGGCAAAATAGTTGATACCAAATGAGAAAATCACTGCTCCTAGAATAATAAAGAACAGTTTTTTAGCATGATGAAGGATGTTACTTGGCATATCGCTCTACTCCCTTTACGAAAACAAATTTCTATATATGAAAATTTACTATATCGAAAATCGATTTTATTGTAAATATCATGGTGCTGTTTATCATGTTTTATTTATTGTATCTTTATAAGAAGGTTTTATTGCTCCTTGATTGAGTTATTGGAAGTGATCAGTTAACATGAAAAAGATAAGGGGGGTGCCGAATGAAGGATAAAACATTGAAAGAGATTCAACAGGAAGTAGATCAATATATTAATCAGTTTAAAGAAGGATATTTTCATCCGCTTTCGATGCTCGCCCGTTTGACAGAAGAAGTGGGTGAGCTTGCTCGGGAAGTAAATCACCAATTTGGTCAAAAACCGAAAAAACCAGAGGAAGAAGAGAATTCGATTCAAAATGAACTAGGTGATATTATTTTTATTGTAGCTTGTTTTGCTAACTCCTTACATATCGATTTAAATGAAGCATTTGATCAAGTGATGCACAAATATAATACCCGCGATAAAGATCGTTGGTCGCGGAAAGATCAAGAAGCGTAATCACTAGCTGTTCACCCGTCGTACTTGGTTCTGTCCACACGTATGTTATGATGTAGAAATTTCGACTAATAAAGGAGAATGAACCTCATGGGTATTCGTGTCATTGTTGCTGGAGCAAATGGAAGAATGGGACAAGAAGTCGTAAAAATGTTACAGAGACATGATCATCTCCAACTCGTTTGCGGTGTCTCTCGTTCGGAGGCTGGCAAGGATGTTGGGGAAGTGGTCGGGCTTGGTCCAATCGATGTTCCGTTTGTTAGTTCGGTGGAAGAAGCATTGGATCAGTTTCCTGCCGATGTACTCGTCGATTTTACCACCCCTCATTCAGTCAAAAAACATATGGAATTGGCACTGGCTAAAGGCGTGCGTCCAGTCGTAGGAACTTCGGGACTAACGGAAAAGGACGTTGCCGAATTGGACGAGCTATGTCGGGCCAAGCAAGTGGGCGGGATTATCGCTCCAAACTTTGCGATCGGCGCTGTATTGATGATGGTGTTTGCAGCACAAGCAGCCAAATATTTACCTCATGTGGAAATTATCGAACTACACCATGATCGGAAATTGGATGCTCCTTCGGGCACGGCAGTAAAAACAGCTGAACTGATCGCTGCCAATCGTCAACCCACAAAGCAAGGACATCCTGAAGAAACAGAAACACTCAGTGGGGCACGGGGAGCGGAATATCAAGGATTTCGGATCCATAGTGTGCGCCTGCCAGGACTCGTTGCCCATCAAGAAGTACTCTTTGGCGGTTCAGGTCAACTGCTGACGATTAAACATGATTCCTTAAATCGCGAATCGTTTATGCCTGGAGTGAAATTGGCGATTGAAAAAGTCGTTGAGCTCAAATCCTTGGTTTATGGATTGGAAAATATTTTAGATGTATAAAGAAGCGTTTTTATTGGGAGAGACACCGCTTCATCCCCTCACTCGATTTGCGCAATACTTAGGCGTCGATTCCTGTTGGATCAAACGAGATGATCTAACGGGCCTCGCCTTTGGAGGAAACAAGGTTCGCAAATTGGAATATTTGTTAGGTCGAGTGAAAAGAGAGCAGTATGATCTCATCATTACCGGTGGCAGCCCGGGTTCCAACCATTGTCGGTTGACGGCAGCAGCAGCCAATCGTTTGGGAGTAGAAACATGGTTATGTTTTAGTGGGAAACATCTGGGACCATTGCAAGGAAACCGTTTTTTGGACCAGCTCTTGGGGGCGAAAATCGTTTTAACCGGTTGTTATGGTTCAGCTGATCTTCTTCAAGCGATGGAAGAAAAAGCAGAAGAAGCAAGACAACAAGGGAGAAAGCCGCTCGTCATCCCTGTCGGTGGATCGACGACAGTGGGGGATTATGGCTACGTCCGAGCGTGGTATGAACTGGAATCGCAACGAAAGAAACAAGGTATTTTGCCGTTTCAGGAAATATATGTTACCGTAGGCACAGGCGGGACAATGGCTGGTCTCCTAGCCGGTCAGCGGATGAGCAGACAACAAACGAGCAAAGTGATCGGTGTCAGTGTATGGCTCAAGCGAGAAGAAGCTGCCAAAGAAGTAGCTCGGCTAACCAACGATCTTTTACGAGAACATGGCGAGACGACGGAAATTTTACCAGAATCGATTCCTATTCTCGATCAATTCATCGGGCTGAAGTACGGTGTCCCTTCCCCAGAGGGCAATCAAGCGATTCGCTGTTTGGCTCAGCTAGAAGGCATCTTTACAGATCCGGTTTATACCGGAAAAGCACTGGCAGGTATGATAGACCGTGTCAGCCAAAAAAAAGATCGGCAAAACCAGCATCTACTCTTTTGGCATACCGGAGGTACACCAGCCTTATTTACACAGGTTGACTCTTTTTTCAAGTTATAGTTACTCTATCGTAAAATAGAAAATCATTTATATAGAAGAAGCGTTTGGATAGCGCTTCTTCTCATCCATTGGCTTAAAATCCAGTAAAAGGAGTGATGCGGAAATGACTCAATCAGTCGATCTTCTTGTTTTTGCTGCGCATCCCGATGATGCGGAGATCGGAGTAGGCGGCATTTTAGCCAAACATCACCTTGCCGGCTTTCGCACCGCTCTCTGCCATCTGACAGAAGCAGAGCTATCATCCAACGGAACGGTGGAACGAAGACGAGAAGAAGCGAAAGCTGCAGCCGAGATTTTAGGCGTTTCCGAGCTGATCAACCTCGGATTTCCTGATCGCGGTCTAAACAGATCTTCCGAACAAATTTTAAAAATGACCCAAGTGATTCGCCAATACCGACCGCAAGTGGTCCTCGCTCCTTACTTTGAAGATCGCCATCCCGATCATGTCGCTTGTAGCCAAATGGCAAAAGAAGCGGTATTTGATGCGGCAATTCGCAAAAAACAGACCCCAGGCAATGAACCGGCGTATCGCGTTCCCTACTTCTACTATTATTTTATTAATGATATTGCCAAAGCCGATATCATCGTGGATATAAGTGACGTCTATCATCGAAAACAAGCAGCACTGGCCGCTTATGCTAGCCAATTTGCCAGAAGCGAAGGAGAAGTAGAGACTCCTTTAAACCAGCCCGCCTATCAAGCGATGATTGAAGGACGTGACTCGATCTGGGGATACCAGATCAGGGCGCGTTATGGAGAAGGTTTAGTAAGTCCGCAGCCCGTGCTTAAAAATCTATTAATCTCTCAGTAGAAAAGAAAGTGGTGAGACTGTGCGAATCGGAATAACCTGCTATCCTTCACTTGGAGGATCAGGAGTCGTAGCAACCGAATTAGGGAAACTTCTCGCAGAAATTGGACATGAGATTCACTTTATTACTTACGATATGCCTTTCCGTCTAGGCCACTTTCATCAAAATATTTGGTATCATGGGGTGGAAGCCAATCGTTATGCTGTATTTAAATATCCACCGTATGACTTGGCATTAGCCAACCGGATGGCTCAAGTCGCCAAAGTTCATCGTTTGGACTTATTGCATGTTCATTATGCAATCCCACACGCCGTCGCCGCCATCCTCGCCAAACAAATGGTCGGTGATCATCTGAAAGTAGTAACTACTTTACATGGAACAGATATTACCGTCTTGGGAGAAGATCCCACGCTGAAAGATATTATCTGCTTTGGAGTCAACAAAAGCGATGCTGTCACTGCGGTATCAGATAGCTTGGTGAAACAAACCAAAGACATGCTCTGTGTCGACAAAGAGATTGAGCGAATTTACAACTTTATCGACTGGCGACAATTTTATCCACGAGATGTTTCACACATCCGCCCGATGTACGCTCAACCGGATGAAAAAATTCTCTTACATATCTCCAACTTTCGAGCAGTGAAACGTCCAGAAGATGTGATTCACATCTTTGACCGTGTACAACGTCAGATCCCATCACGCCTCATACTGGTAGGAGAAGGAGTAGAATGGCCGAAAGTAAATGCATTGGTAGGAGAACTCGGGCTTACCTCCAAAGTCATCTTTCTCGGAAAACAAGAAGAAGTAGCCCAACTCATCTCCCTAGCCGACCTCCTCCTCCTGCCATCAGCCAAAGAAAGCTTCGGCCTCGTCGCACTCGAAGCAATGGCCTGTGGCATCCCAACCGTCGGCTCCAACATCGGGGGAATTCCCGAAGTAGTCAAACACAGCGAAACCGGCTTTCTAGCCGATGTAGGAGACATTGAAACCATGGCAAACTACTCCATTCGCCTACTAAAAGATCAGAAACTCTACCAAACCTTCTCTGAAAATGGTCTACAGCGAGTCAAAGACAAATTCTGCGGCAAAAAAATCGCCCAACAATACGAAGAACTCTACCATCGTGTAGTAGAAGGTTAACATAGTAAACCTTTGGCAGATGAACAGGATCCATCTTTTGCAACTACACAGGTTCTCGAAACTCACCCGACTCCGATCACAAACAGATCATCTGAAACAAGCTCACCACACAGAAAAGGTCGGAACATAAACTCGTAGGGCAGAGGGATAAAGGGCTGACCACATAGTAGAGGTTGAAATGGAATGCCAGTGGCGAGAAACATTTGAAGACGAAAGGCTTTGATGCGCGACCCAGCGGAGGGGGACGGCGAAGGGAAAAAAGCGGAAAACGTGTTAGAGCGCTAGCGAGTTTTTTCCGCTCCCGCAGCCGAGCCCCGTAGCGACCAGCATAAACATCCCTGCAAGCATCAAGCTCCTAGAGACTCAAATGTTCCGCCACGACTCCATTCACGAACAGAG
The DNA here is from genome assembly GCA_025449975.1 of Thermoactinomycetaceae bacterium. Classification (GTDB taxonomy): domain Bacteria; phylum Bacillota; class Bacilli; order Thermoactinomycetales; family Thermoactinomycetaceae; genus Thermoflavimicrobium. The sequence continues at coordinate 78,062 of JANWIG010000047.1, read as the reverse complement.
CTTAGTAGGAACGGGTCTAAGTCGTGATCGGCATCGATTTAGGAATCAAAACATTAGCCACAGTAAGTACAGGAAAAGTGTATAAAAACACGAATCCATCCAGCAAGATGAAACGCTAGAGAAACACTTCAAAAAGTTGCAAAGAAAAGTTTCTCGTAAGTATCAGATCAATAAGGAGGGAATCCGTTACCGGAAAACGTGCAACATTATAAAACTCGAAAAGAGAATGGCTAAATGAAAAAGCCATATTAACAACACCCCAAAGGGCCACATTCAAAAAATGGCAACAGAGATCATGAAAACCAAACCTTCTCATATTGTCATTGAAGACTTGAATGTCAAAGGGATGTTTAAAATTAAACACTTAAAGAAGCATTCAGCAATGTAACTTCTACGAGATTAAGCGACAGCTAAAATACAAGTGTAAGTGGCGTCACATGGAACGAGTGACTGCGGACTGCTTCGAGACATCCAGTAAAACTTGTTCGAGTTATAGGAGAATCTAACAGGGATAAAAGCTTTCTGATCGAAAGTTCTATTGCAGCTGTGATCTAAGGATAGATAGAGATCAAACGCATCGATAAACCAAACAAAATTAGGATCCTAGTCATCCACAAGTTGATGCGAATCGGTACCGTGAGTTACACGGAAAATTACGCCTGTGGAGTGTTACATCAAACAGTAATAACGTATAAGTGGCGAGGCAGGACACGATGAATCAGGAAGAAAACAGAAACTCTGATCGAGTTTTATAAGTTTTTCGTAACGGAGAAGTGATGATCGACCCTAAAAGAAAAGCAGCAGAACAAATCCTACTCACCCTCGAACAAACTGGCTACGAAGCCTACCTTGTCGGAGGATGCGTTCGCGACCAACTTCTTCATCGGCAACCACAAGACTACGACATCGCGACCAACGCTCACCCAACCAACGTACAACAACTCTTCGCACGAACCATCCCAACCGGCATCAAACATGGAACAGTCACCGTCATCATTCAGGGAATCCCGATCGAAGTCACCACCTTTCGCATCGAATCCGACTACCAAGACCATCGGCACCCAAACCAAGTGGAATTCGTCTCTTCCCTCAAAGAAGACCTAGCGCGACGGGACTTCACCATCAACGCCATGGCCCTAGACCTCCGTGGAAAACTATACGACTACCACGGCGGACTACAAGACCTGCGGCAAAAACGAATTCGAACGGTAGGAAATCCCAAGGATCGGTTTACCGAAGATCCTTTGCGAATGATTCGAGCTGCTCGCTTTCTCTCGCAACTCCAATTCTCACTAACCAAAGAAGCCAGAGAAAGCATCTGTCAACTAAAAGAAAAATGCATTCACCTGTCCGTCGAAAGAGTGATCGCCGAACTGGAAAAAATCTGGCTGAGCCCAGCAACATCCCAAGGAATCGCACTACTTAGCACCTGCGATCTTTTTTCCTACCTCCCGCCATTTGCTAAGTGGAAACGGCGAACCATCTCGGAAAACGAACTAAAGAAACTAGACCCGATTCAAGATCGCATCCTAAGCTGGGCCTACTTCTTATACCTATGTATTGGAAAAACAGAAAAACTATCCAACTATCTATCGCAACTTCGTCTATCTAGTCAAGATAAAAAACAAATCACTGCCTGTTATCAATTGGCCTGCTACCAGCCGATCCCAACCACCGAAACAGACGGAAAGAAATGGCTATTAAAATATGGTATCGAAAATAGCTTGCGGGCCATCCAACTCCGAGGACTCATCGAAACCGAACCAACGCAGCAGAAAATCGATCACTTCTCCAAATGGTGGAACGAAATGCCTGTCAAACAGTTATCGGATCTGGCAGTCAATGGCCGTGATCTCATCCAAGCGATCCAACGTCCGGGAGGAGCATGGGTGAAGCAAAAACTAAATGACCTATTGGAACAAGTTGCCTTAGGAATCTTACCCAATCACAAAGAACAACTATTAAAGGAAGGATGTAAAATTGAGACAACGAACCATTCGTGATCGTCTACTCTCGCTGCTGGTGGAATATCAGCCAAAGTTTGTCTCTGGAGAAGAAATCAGTCGCCAGCTTGGCTGTAGTCGAGCGGCAATCTGGAAGCATATGGAAGAATTGCGTCAACAAGGTTATGAAATCGAAGCCAGACCACGCAATGGTTATCGTTTAATGTATCGACCTGATCGGGTGGCACCGGAAGAAATCAACCTTCACCTACAGAGCAACAAACTGGGGCAAGACATTCGCTATAAAGAAGAAGTCATCTCAACCCAACAACACGCACATCAATGGGCACGTGAAGGAGCGCCGGAAGGAGCCCTTTTTGTCGCTGAACAGCAAACGGAAGGGAAAGGACGGCTCGGTCGTCCATGGCACTCCCCACCCCGAACAGGAATTTGGATGAGCTTAATCCTACGTCCTCCCATTCCGCTGACAGAAGCATCTCATCTCACCATCTTAGCTTCTCTCGGGATTAAACAAGGAATCGAACGTGTCACAGGGCTACCCATCCAGATCAAATGGCCCAACGATCTCATGATCAATGGGAAAAAAATATGTGGGATTTTAACGGAGCTTCGCGGAGAACAAGACCGGATTCACTATGTGATCTTTGGAATCGGGGTCAATGTAAATACCCCGGTCGAAAAATTTCCTGAAGAGCTCCGCTCCATCGCCACTTCCTTAGCGATCGAAGCCGGTCAAACCTTTCATCGCGCTACCCTGATCGCTGCGATCTTGGAGGAACTGGAAAAAGTTTATGAGCAATACTTAGCATCTGGATTTGGAAAAATAAAAAAGCAATGGGAAGACGAATCACAGATCAAAGGCAAGCAGGTGATCGCTCGTACATTCCAAGGAACCATCCAAGGAATAGCCGAAGGATTAAATTCCCAAGGAGCGCTGATTCTCCAGACAGATCGCGGATGGGTTCCGGTCCTTACAGCGGATATTTCATTAAAATAAAATTTTCCCACAGCAAGTTGGTTTAGCCGAGTTGCTACCTTCCAATTAAATAAAAATGTTGCATTAACTATATGTTTTCTTGTAATCTAAAAAGGAGGTAAGGTGGCATCTCTCTGAGAGCTACACTTACTTCTTTTTCTTTCTATTTCATTTATCAACTGCTTCGAGCCTTTGGGACGGAGACAGAAGACATTGTTTTTCCTCTTTCCCAGGGTGCTCCCAATAGAAAGGGGACCCTCAGATGAAAAAAAGAAGAAAAGTAACCACACGTACTTTGCAACGGCAAAAAAAGCAAAAAGAGCCGATTGCGATGATCACCGCCTATGACTATCCTTCTGCCAAACTTGCCGAACAAGCAGGAGCGGACATGATTTTAGTCGGTGATTCTTTAGGAATGGTTGTGCTCGGCTATGACTCAACGATTCCCGTCACTTTAGATGATATGGTTCATCATACGAAAGCAGTCACTCGTGGGGCTAAATATGCGATGGTAGTAGCCGACTTACCTTTTGCCACAGCACACTTTTCCAAGGATGAAGTTCTGCGATCCGCAGCTAGACTGATGCAAGAAGCTGGTGCTTATGCTGTCAAACTGGAAGGTGGAACGGAGATCGTAGAAAATGTAAGGGCTTTAACCGCTGCGGGGATTCCCGTTGTCTCCCATCTGGGACTCACACCGCAATCAGTCAATCAATTGGGCGGCTATCTAATCCAAGGAAAAGATGTATCCGGAGCTGAAAAATTGCTGGCCGAAGCCAAACTTCTTGAAGAAGCAGGCGCTTGTGCATTGGTATTGGAATGTGTGCCTGAGGAGTTAGCACGGCTGATTAGCGAATCTTTAGCGATTCCTACCATTGGAATAGGGGCAGGAAGGTTTTGTGATGGACAAGTACTGGTCTTCCATGATCTCCTGCAAATTGGCAGTGATTGGTCACCATCTTTTGCCAAAACCTATGCGCAAGTCGGTCAAATCATGCAACAAGCGATTGCCGAGTATGTAACAGAGGTAAAGGAACGTCGCTTCCCTGAAGAAAAACATGTGACACATTTATCCCAAGAAACCTTGGCGACTTTATATGGAGCAAGAGAGGAACAGGAGTATGATCATCGTCGAAACAATCCAAGCGTTGTCTAAAGAATTAAAACCATTGCGTAATAAAATAATTGGTTTTGTACCCACCATGGGTTACCTACATGAAGGGCATCTCAGTCTGATTAGACGAGCTCGCCAAGAATGTGATATTGTGGTCATGTCGATTTTTGTAAATCCATTGCAATTTGGTCCTAATGAGGATTTAGATAGATATCCACGTGATTTTAAAAGAGACTCGGCATTAGCGGAGCAGGCGGGAGTAGACATTTTGTTTCATCCCAGTGCCGAAGAGATGTACCCGACTCCCAACTTAACAGAAGTTTCTGTGACCCAAGTGAGTGAACGGTTATGCGGCGCGTCGCGACCGGGGCATTTTACAGGTGTAGCCACTGTCGTTACGAAGCTATTTCATATGGTCATGCCGGATCGCGCTTATTTTGGGCTCAAAGATGCGCAACAAGTTGCCGTCATCCAGCAAATGGTTCATGATCTCAACTTCCCAATCACCATTGTTCCTTGTGAGACCGTCCGTGAACCGGATGGATTGGCGATGAGTTCTCGGAACGTTTACCTCACGAAAGAAGAACGTCAGCAAGCCTTAATATTATCAAAGTCACTGTTGGCCGCAAAGGATGGTTTGACGACAGGAAGATGGTCGACGGCAGAAGAAGTTCGTGACTTTGTCTATCAACAAATCTCGACACAGCCATTGGCTCGAATCGACTATGTAGAGGTATTAACCTATCCGTCGTTGCAGCCGATTCAAAAATTGACCAACCAACAAATCATTGTTGCCGTAGCCGTCCGGTTTGGTCAAACCCGCTTAATCGATAATATTCTTTGTTGTGGAAAGGAGTAACCTTATGTTTCGTGAAATGATGAAATCGAAAATTCACCAAGCAACTGTGACCGAGGCCAACCTGCACTATGTGGGAAGTATTACCATCGACCGTAATCTGATGGATGAAGCGGATATCCTACCCAATGAGAAAGTACAGATCGTCAACAATCATAATGGAGCGCGATTTGAAACCTATGTGATTCCAGGTGAAAGAAACAGTGGCGTCATCTGTTTAAATGGCGCGGCCGCTCGTCTTGTTCAGCCTGGTGATCAAGTGATTATCATTTCGTATAGTTGGATGGAAGAAGCAAAGGCAATGACCTATCAGCCCAAAATTTTATTTATGGATAAAAATAATCGGATCAAAGAAAAAGTAGGTGGGGAAGTACACGGAACAGTTGTCATCCCATAACTTTACCTTTCAGCGAAAAACTCCCCTCTTCTGGGGAGTTTTCCATCATTCTTTGTCCGTTTTTTGATTTATTGTTCGCAAGTTCCAGACTTCCCTGTGGTAGGAAAAGGGAAGTTTTTCTTTTTAAGAGAGCGATTGTTCAACGATCGAGACTTGTTGATCCAGTTGAATTTCTTTATCTTGACGGTCGTCGATGCTCATATGAGTAATCACCCGTTGTACGCCGTTTCTCAGGGCGTTGGCATGGATCTCTTTCGCGACCTCCATCAGTTGATCCATCTCTCCTTGAATCACTGTCGCTGTTGGGGTAATTTGATACGCTAATCCTTTTTGCTTGATCAGACGAACCGCATCGGTGACAGATGAACTAAAACTGGGTGTGTTCGTTCCAACGGGAATCACGCTGATTTCCAAAATAGGCATTGCACTCATCTCCTTGTTTGGCTAATCCATGGAAAATAGGATAACCCGAAACAACGGAATCATGCCAAGAGGATTTTTCCTTTTGTCCGTGATAGAAAAAAGCTCCTTCCCGTGTTTCTTTTACCAAGGTTGTTCTTGGGAAAGAGCTAAAATGCTTTTCATGCATTCGGCAGTTATGGGAATACTTTCAGTAAAAACAGGAGGGAGAAGCAATGCAACAATGGAGTCAGCATGCCCAACAATTATTAGAGGAAATCAAAGAAACATATCCACAAAGTTCACCGGCGAAAAAGATGCGACTGCGTCAACAATTACAGAAAGTCAGAAAGACTTGCAATGAGATGTTAGACTGTTGGATCAAGATTGAAGAACAAATTTCCCTTCTGGTTGAAGAATATCCTGAGTTGGATTCAGATGAAAAACATGTGGAGGAAGAGTTTTATCTAGACGAGTCGATCGTCCGCCGTTTTCGCCAGGGACAGGGATATTATGGGTTGACGATGTTTCAAGAGGCACAACATTATTTTCAACAAGTGGTGGAAGAAGCGCCCGATTTTTTGTTAGGTCGACTTTATCTGGGGCTGACCTTGTTTCAAAAAGGCGATTTAGTCGAAGCGTATCGTCACCTTCAAATTGTAAAACAGATGGCTACACATGAAGAGTTTATCGGTTTAGCCCATCATCTGCTGGGTTGTGTGTTAGTAAAAATGGGCAAAGATGAAGAAGCGATCACCCAATTCTCCAAGGTGACCCAAATCCTTCCCGATCATGGGGATGCCTGGTTTAATTTAGGGGCTTGTTATTACCGGCTCAAGGAGTACCACACAGCACTTCCTTATTTTTATCACGCGCTCTCGATTAATGATAACGATTGGGAGTCGATGTATTATTTATCCAGTTGCTATCGCCATTATAAAGAATGGGAAAGTGTCACCTATTGGCGGAAAGCTTCGTATGAAAAAATGCATCATCCCCAGGTGATTCAGTCAATTGCCCATGATTATGAGGAAATGGGGCAATACGAAGAAGCGATCCATTGGTACCAACGTTTATTGACGCATCAACCGAAAAGTAGCGCCGCATACCATGGGATTTCTTGGAACCTATGGAACCTTGGTCAGAAAAAAGAAGCGATGCTCTGGCTAAAAAAAGGGCTTACCCTTTCACCACAGGATGAGGATCTTCTCTTTCTATATGTTTGGATGTCTTTAAATCAAGGAGAATTACACCAAGTGAAACAAACGTTGTCTCTTTTGCCAAGACAGCTTGAGCAAAATCCCTTGTGGATTGTGATGCAATCGCGATGGTTGACACAGACGGGGCAATTGGAGGAAGCAGCGAAAATATCCAAACAGTTGATCAAACAAGAGAATATTCCAGCAAGAGCAATGGGACACTATCAAACAGGAAGAACATATTTGGAGATGGGAAAAATAGCAGATGCGGCAAACCATTTTGACCAAGCTCATCGCCTGATTACCGATTGGAAAGACCCTGTATTTTTTAAAGGCATTTGCCATCTTCTTGAAGGAAAGACCGATTTAATGCAACAATGTTGGAATCAACTCGTCAATGCCTAGTCTCTGTAAAGATGGGGGAAACATCGATGCATACCATGTGGAAGGGTAGTATCAGTTTTGGATTGGTAAACATTCCTGTGAAGATGTATGCGGCAACGGAAGAAAAAGATATTCGCTTCCGTTATCTTCACAAAGAATGTCAGACACCGGTGCAAAATGTCCGAATGTGTCCGCATTGCCAAAAGGAAGTCGCTTGGAGCGAGATCGTTAAGGGATTTGAGTATAGTGAGGGAAAGTTTGTTGTAATGGAAAAAGAGGAATGGGATCGCCTTTTGCCAGATCCCAATAAAGCGATTGAGATTTTGGACTTTGTGGAGTTAGAGGAAATTGATCCGATCTATTTTCAAAAAACCTACTATCTCGGGGCGCAGGATGCTAATAACAAGGCATATGCGCTGCTTCGCGAAGCATTAAGTCAAACCAAAAAGATAGGCGTGGCAAAAGTAACCATCCGTTCAAAGGAATCTTTAGCAGTGATTCGGGTGTATCAGTCTTGTTTGGTGATGGAGACAATTTTTTATCCGGATGAAGTGCGGGATGTCAAGATGGTTCCAGGTGTCCCCGAAGACGTCGAGCTTCAAGAAAAAGAGTTAAGCATGGCTTTGCAGCTGATTGAAAATCTCACCACTTCGTTTGATCCAGGAAAATACCAAGATGAACGGCGGATTGCTATGGAGAAAATCATTGAACAGAAAATCGAAAACCAAGAAGTGAAGTCTCCGCCAGCGAAAAAGCCCGAGAAAGTGATCGATCTCATGAAGGCGTTGCAAGCCAGTTTGGAAGCGACCACCCCTTCAACCAAAAAGAAAAGCAAACGAACAACAACCAAACGAAAAAAAGTGTCTTCTTAAGGGGAGGGATTTTCGCGCCAATATCGCAGGTAGGTTTCTTCATTTGTTGGACGCTTTGAAATCAAGTGTCCGCTTTTGTTATAAGTACATTCATACTCTTTGTAGTGTTCGACCAAGTAAGGGCCTTCGATCGATGCTTTGTAAAGTTCCCAGGTATAGCCAATTTGTAGATGAGGTTCACTCGATTTGGCGAAAGATGGAACCGCTTTTTCTGAAGGTATCTGCTTTTTGGCTAGTAGCAGTCCCCCCAACATTAAATTGACGGCGAGCAACGTAAACAAAAACGCTTGCATCAGAGTTTTTTTCATCAGACTCGTCCCTTTCCAATCGGAAGTATTGTTATATATTTATGGGAAAAATAGGGGATTAGTAGTCCACATTTCCTTCAGAGAGTTTCCTCATATACGGTTTGTTACGATTATAGTAAAAAAGTATGTTAACATATGTTAAAGGTGCTAAAATAAGATCGTTTCAGTTAAATAACATATGTAAGCCGAATCGATGTTTGTATAAGATCATGGTTTCAAATAAATAGCAGAAGGGGGTAAGAGCGAAAGGAGAGGAGCAAGGTTTTTTGAAACGATGATAAAAAAGAGATGCTGAGCTGGAAGCATAAAGCAGTGTAACTTCTATGAGATTAGACGACAGCTGGAATACAAGGGTAAGGGGCATCACATGAAACGAGTGATTGCAGATCGTTTTGCTCCATCCGGAATGAAAACGCCGTTGCAGCTGTGGTCTAAGTATAGATAGAAACGCAAATAGAAGCGATAAACTTAAGCGAAATGAGCATTTTAGTCACCTGTAAGACGATGTCGATCGGTACCGTGAGTGACACGGGAATGGAGTCCTGTGGAGTGTTCGATCACACTGCCGGGATCAGCTAGTGGCGAGGCAAGACACGATGAAATAGGAAGAAAACCAAAACGCTTAGCGCGTTTCATCCATTTTTGCAATGGATAATAACGCACTTAATTGAAAGAATATATTCAGAAATTAGCTTAACTTGTTCTGGAAGGAAGTCAAATTTACACATTTATTAGAGATAAGAATATAAGGGGTAACAAGGGTAGGGAGTGGACTTTTATGCATTATGTGGATAGTGCTTTAGTAATGTTATTGGATTCAATGGATTTTGAGATAAAAGGTCTGCAGGCACAAAAGATATATCGTCAATTAACAAAAAATGATTTTACTTGTATACGTGTGATCGTAAATGAACATATCTTGGTGATTCCAAGAGAAAGTATCGCATATATCCGCTTTGAACCAAATAAGCGAGCAAATCAACTTCAAAAAGAGATAGATAAAAAATGGAAAGAGATCTATATCTTAACGGGACTTGATGATGATGATGATGGCGATTGGTATGTGCGAGATAATGTGACCTACCTAGGTTATCGAAAGGTATCTACGGATCCGAGAGTAGCCGATCTCCTGATCGATTTAGAACAGCTGCAAGAACAATTGGAAGCAGCCCTTCCAGATGAAGATGACGAATAAAATCATTTGCGAGTAGATGCTTTTTGTGATCTAAGAAAAGTTGCCATTGGTGTAACTTTCTTTTTTTATCACACGAATTATTCTTGATTCCCCGTAATTTTATAAAAATATATAAACCTTGTTTATGAACATATGATACTATTTTCAAAATTAGAAAATAATAATGAAATCGATAGTTAGTTGTGTTATTTTAATTGATAGGGAGAGTTTTCGAATCGATTGGGTAGAAACGGACTACTTACCTTACGAGTCAAGCAAACAATCTTTAAGAATGCTCGTTCCGTCGAACAAATAAAACGAATAGAGAAACGTTTCAAACGGTTGCAAAGAAAAGTTTCTCGTAAGTATCAAACAAGTAAGGAGGGAATCCGTTACGGAAAAACGTGCAACATTATAAAACGCCTAAAAGAGCATGGAAGTGAAGAGATCACTCCACTCAACCCAGCTGATATTGGCATTGAAAAGGAGAACGGACTGAACAACGGGAATCGGGAAGAAAAAGAAACGCTTATGGGGTTTTATAAGTTTTTCGTAACGGAGAAGATCATGTATCCAACGCTTGGTACGATTCTCGAGCAAACCGTGCAAAAATATCCCACTCAAGAAGCGTTGGTCGATCGAGGGAAGCAACAAAGATGGACGTATGCTGAATGGAATCAAGTAGTGAATCAGTTAGCCAATGCACTTACTCATGCAGGGGTGCGCAAAGGAGATGTCGTTTCCACTGTGTTATCGAATCGCAGTGAATTCGTCACCTCCTTGTTTGCGTGTGCAAAAATTGGAGCGATCTTTAATCCGATCAATGATCGACTAAAGTCAAAAGAAATAGCTTATATTGTGCGTGATTGTAAACCAAGAGTCCTTATTTTTGAACAAGCCGTTGAAAATGAAGTTCGTCCCATTTTTTACCAGTTTCCGATGACCCTGTTTTGGAACGTGGATTACACGGAGCAGCTTGGGGGGCAGAATTTTCAAGGGTTTGTAGCCCAAGCTCCTTCCTATCCTCCTTTGGTAGATGTTAAAGAAGATGATATTTACGCGCTTCTGTATACCAGCGGAAGTACTGGAAAGCCAAAAGGGGTGATGCATCGCCACCGCGATATGATCGAACAAAGCGCGATCCTATCCCATGCACTCAAACTCACTTCTCAAGATCGTGGTTTATGCGTAGCTCCCCTCTATCACTGTGCCGAACTGCATTGTATGCTCATTCCGCGTGTTCATGTAGGCGCTACCAATGTTCTCCTTCCTACCTTTGATCCGCAGCTAGTGTTGCAAGCGGTTCGGGAGGAACAAATCTCCGTCTTGTTTGGCGAACCTGCGATGTGGTCGATGTTGTTGTCACAGATCGAAAAAAGACCGGAAGATCCCATCTCATCGCTGCGGATTGGACTTTACGGTACTGCTCCGATGCCATCCTCGCTCATTCGTCAGTGTAAAGAGCTACTGGGAATCGAACTGATTCAATCCTATGGGATGACCGAAATGGGTCCGACCATTACACTATTGTTTGATCATGAACAACAAAGCAAATCCGGCTCGGTTGGCAAAGCCTGCTTAAATCATGAAATCCGCATCATCACTCCTGGAGGCAACCCATGGGATCAACGCAAGTCCGGTGAAGTTGGCGAAATTATCGTCAGAGGTCCTTGTATGATGGCAGGTTATTTTAACAAACAGCGGGCTAGTGAAAAAGTGCTTCGGGATGGATGGTACTATACAGGAGATCATGGATATTTAGATGAGGAAGGCTACCTCTTTGTTACCTCCCGAACGGACGATCGGATTATCAGCGGAGGGGAAAACATCGATCCCCGTGAAATTGAAGAGGTGCTTTGCGAACACCCTGCTGTCTTAGATGTAGCAGTGGTTGGCAAAAGAGATCGTTATTGGGGAGAAAGAGTGGTCGCCTATATCGTTCCCAAACATCCTGTAGAATCAGGCGAGCTGGATCACCATTGCAAAACAAACCACCGCCTAGCGGCCTATAAACGCCCCAAAGAATATATTTTTGTCAAAGAGCTCCCCCGCAATGCCAGTGGGAAAATACAGAAATTTCCCTTAAATGATGCGATTTAAACTCCTTTATCTTACCAAAAAATAACCAAGCAAGCGTTAACCATCGTCTGCAATCTTAAAAGCGGACCTTTAAGTCCCATCATAGCAAGAAAAAGTTTTTCCTAGGAAACACAAGGGGAAGAGGGAACTTTCAAGGTGAAAGGCTTTGCTGCGCAACCAAGCGCCCAAAGTCTGAAAAGTCCCCGTCCCCGTTTCCAACTACGAACGGAAATGAAAATAACCGTAGAGGTGATGGTATGAATCGTGAAGTCGTCATCGTCGAAGCGGTACGTACCCCAGTGGGAAAACGAAACGGCGCATTGCGAAATAATCATCCGGTTGACTTAGCCGCAGCGGTTCTTCATCAAGTGGTAGATAGAATCAGGCTGTCCAAAAACTTGGTTGAAGACATCATCATCGGCTGTGTCACACCGGTCAAAGAACAAGCATGGAACATCGGTCGTCTCGCTGCTCTTCAAGCTGACTTTCCAGTCGAAACCCCTGCAGTCCAAATCAACCGTATGTGTGGATCGGGGCAACAAGCGATTCACTTCGCTGCCCAAAGTATCTTAGCTGGAGATATCGCGATCGCCATCGGTGCCGGAGTCGAACATATGAGCACCATCCCCATCTGGAGCGATGGAAACGAACAGACCATTCCAACCACATTAAAACAAAAATATGAATTTATTCACCAAGGTCTCGCTGCCGAACGGATCGCGCAAAAATACGGTCTCACGCGAAAAGAACTGGACCAATATGCTTTTGAAAGCCACCAATTTGCTCTTATCGCTCAACAAGAACGACGCTTTACCCGAGAAATCATTCCTCTGGTTGGTATAGATAAAGAAGGAAATCCGTTTTCGATCGTGGAGGATGAGGGACCGAGAGCAGATACCTCGTTAGAAATCCTCGCTACTCTTCCCCCTGTCTTTCAAGAAGATGGGCGGATCACGGCAGGCAATGCTAGCCAAATAAGTGATGGAGCTGCAGCGGTCCTATTGATGGAAAAACGAACCGCCGATGCTTTAGGCATCCGTCCCAGAGCAAAAATTTTAGCCCGTGTAGTCGTAGGCTCCGATCCTACCATCATGTTGGATGGCATCATCCCAGCGACCCAAAAAGTACTCGCCAAAATAGGGCGAACCATCGATGAGATCGACCTGTTTGAAGTGAATGAAGCCTTTGCTTCCGTTGTCTTAGCTTGGCAAAAAGTATTTGGAGTGGATCGCCGTAAAATCAACGTGAACGGCGGAGCCATCGCCCTCGGGCATCCATTAGGGGCAACTGGTGCGAAGCTCTTAACCACGTTACTGCATGAATTAGAAAGGCAACAAAAACAACTGGGGTTACTGACCATTTGTATCGGTCATGGCATGGCCACAGCAATGGTAATTGAAAGATGCTAAATCAGCTAGGGTTTCTTTTAAAGTAAAAAATGGTATAATCACATAAGATTAATAGATTTAAAAGAAAAGGTGAGGACATGTCGCAACAAATCCCTCATCCCCTTTCCGTCTTTTGGGAGGGTGATCATCTCCGACTACTTGACCAACGAAGATTACCAACGGAAACGGTTTACTTAGAATTATTTACCCCTGAAGAAGTATGGGAAGCGATTTATACGCTCGCCGTGCGTGGAGCTCCAGCGATTGGGATTGCCGCAGGATATGGACTCTATTTGGGAATTTATCAAACGCAAACCGAGTCCGCTTTTTGGCAACAACTGAGCCGCATCGCGGACTATCTCAACTCAGCCCGTCCAACTGCTGTCAATCTATCTTGGGCTTTGCAACGCATTCAAGCCAGGGTTTCACAGCAAAAAGGCAGTTCGCTGGAGCAATTAAAAGAGACGGTCTTAGAAGAAGCCAAGGCGATTCATCGTGAGGATGCCGAAGTTTGCCGGCGGATCGGTGAACATCTTCTGCCTTTCCTCCAAGAGGGCATGGGGATCTTGACGCATTGCAATGCGGGAGGGCTAGCTACGGCTGCTTATGGAACAGCACTCGCTCCTCTCTATCTGGCGAAAGAAAAGGGATGGAACCTAAAAGTATATGCCGATGAAACGCGTCCGGTCTTGCAAGGAGCTCGGCTGACAGCGTATGAACTGCAACAGGCTGGCATCGATGTGACCCTCATTTGTGACAACATGGCCGGCTTTGTCATGCAACAAGGTTTGGTTCAAGCAGTGATCGTCGGTACCGATCGGGTTGCTGCCAACGGCGATGTGGCCAATAAAATTGGTACGTACAGTGTTGCTGTATTAGCCAAGGCGCATGGCATTCCGTTCTATGTTGCTGCCCCCACTTCCTCGATTGATCTAAGGACACCGACTGGAAAAGAGATTCCCATTGAAGAAAGGGACGCTGCGGAAGTGACAGCCGGCTTTGGTAAGCAAACCGCACCTGATCACATCAAAGTATACAATCCCGCGTTTGATATTACACCAGCAGAATATGTGACAGCGATTATTACTGAAAAAGGAGTGGTCCGCGCTCCTTATGCCGAAGGATTGCAACAATTGCTAAAGGAATCTGACTAAGCCTATCCTTATATGGGATAGGTTTTTTATAGATGATAAAAATGTTCTTATTTTTTGCGTAAATTTATAGACAAATTGCGGAAAAATGACTGTTAAAATAATAAAAGAATCGTTATATTAAACATTATAGATGTGAATAGGAGGATTCGAGGATTAAATATAGAAAAACATTTTTATTGGAAAAATTGTTATTTGTTTTTGTTGTTTTTTTAGGAATACATTAACAAAACATCAGCTGCAGATTGTAAAGAGAGGCTTCGTTTGAGTCTTTTGTACCTGTAGCTAAAGGAGACAGCTGGTCTGGTAAGACAGTTTATTTTTTTTAGATAAGCTAATCGGTTCAATCGCTCAAGCGAAGGCGGATTGTAGGGAAAGGGGGAAATGGTACTATTACATAGCGAGTACCAGATCGATATGAAAAGAATAAAAGTAAAGAAAGCAGAGATCGTTCTAAAAAAAGGCGATATTACAGAAGAAGATGTAGATATAATTGTCAATGCAACGAACTCTCTCTTAGCCGGAGGAGCAGGTGTAGATGAAGTGATTCGTGAAAAAGGTGGTCCAGCCATTAGTAGGGACTGCCGTAAATTGCAAGAGCGATTTGGGGGTTGTCCGATTGGTGAAGCGGTGCTTACCAGTGCTGGAAATTTAAAAGCGCTTTATCTGATTCATACAGTGGGTCCGCGCTGGAATAGAGGAGAAAAACAAGAAATCATCCTTCTCAAAAATGCTTATATCAATAGCCTACGGTTAGCCAATAAGCTAGGGGTAAGTACGATTGCTTTTCCGGCAATCAGTACGGGAGCCAACCGTTTTCCCATCAAACTGGCAGCGATGATCGGAATCCAATCCGTCATGGAGTTTTTAAATCAGGAAGAGAATATCTTGCAAGAAGTGCGTTTTGTTTTATTTGATGACAAAACCTTAAATGCTTTTAATCAAAGCTTAATGCGGATCCAAGAACCCATGCAAGTCAATTCGGGTTCCCGAAACAAAGTACGCGCAACCCGAAGCAGCTGGAAAACGCAGCCATTACCAGAAGAATGGTTAAAATTGCCTTTTGAGTTAGATCTAAATAAAAAAGAGTTTGGACAGATAAAATATGGATTTATCCCAAGAGAGATGGACGATCAATGGTTTATCTTCTTTGAAGAGAATAAACTCTACTTCTATCGCAGTTGGACAGGCTATTGTATCTATGAAATTGAGTTTGAACAGACCAGAAAAGGAGCGAGAGTAAAAGAAGTCTGGGTAAATAACAATCCAAAACAACATAAAATTAAAAACATGGAAGCGTTGAAAGGTCACTTGTTACAGTTGATTCAATTTCTATTGAAAGAAAACAACTACATAGTCATTTGACCAAAGCGATCTGAATAGAGAGGGCTGTCTTAAAAGTAAACCTATTAGCTTTTGAGATGGCCTTTAGCGCACACAAGGGGCGATTCTCAAGCAAATGATTGTAAATTGCCTAAAAGTGTTAGAATAAATGATAAAAACAATCTTGAGATAGGTGGTTGTCCAACTATGGTGCATCGAATTCATGATACAGTCACGTTAAATAATGGAGTGAAAATGCCTTGGCTCGGTTTGGGAGTATGGAAAGCACAAGATGGGGAAGAAGTGGAACATGCGGTCGAAGTGGCGATCCATACAGGCTATCGAAGTATCGATACGGCACAGATCTATCGCAATGAAACCGGAGTGGGCAGAGCGATTCGGCGTGTTGGCATTGATCGGGAAGAGCTTTTTCTAACCAGTAAAGTTTGGAATAAAGCGCAAGGATATGATTCTACTTTAGAAGCTTTTGAGAAAAGCTGTCGTCGCTTACAAGTCGATTACCTTGATTTGTATTTAATCCATTGGCCGGTCAAAGGAAAATATAAAGAGACATGGAAAGCGCTGGAAACTTTATATCGCGATGGACGGGTGCGATCGATTGGCGTAAGCAATTTTCAAATTCATCATCTTGAAGATCTGATGATGGACTGTGAGATCAAGCCCGCTGTCAATCAAGTGGAGTTTCACCCCTATTTAACCCAAGAAGAATTGCGTGCCTTTTGTAAAGAGCAGCAGATTCAAGTGGAAGCATGGAGCCCGCTGATGATGGGTCATGTCGTGAAAGATGAAACCATCCGTCAAATTGCCGAGAAATATCAAAAAACACCAGCGCAAATCGTACTGCGTTGGGATTTGCAACATCAGGTTGTTACGATTCCTAAATCGGTGAATGAAAAACGAATCATCGAGAACTCCGAGATTTTTGACTTTGAATTATCGGAAGAAGATATGAATCGCATCGACCAGCTCAATCGGAACCATCGTTTTGGACCGGATCCAGATAATTTTGATTTTTAACTTTCGTTTTTTTTCAAAGTACCTCTTTTTATTGAGGTGCTTTTCTTATCTTTACGTAAAGATGAAAATTGTTGCAGAGGAATAGAAAGGGTGCTATAATGGGAAATGTTCCGACCATATAATCTAGATTATGCCGGGGTGGCGGAATAGGCAGACGCACAGGACTTAAAATCCTGCGATAGGTAACTATCGTGCCGGTTCGAGTCCGGCCCTCGGCACCAAAAAATCATGCATAAAGAGGCAGCGATCGAAGATCCGGATCGCTGCTTTTTTTGTCTTAAAATCAGTTCCCGTGGCATAGATCCTGTGTGTTCAGATCCCTTTTTCGAAGCGAAGTTAAGATAAAGTTAAGTGCTTGATTCTCTTTCGACGCCATATTTCTACGATATTATATGATATAATTAATTTTGAAAAAATATTTCTAGATTAAAAGTGAGGGATTTGATCCAATGTTTAAAAAGGTAGCGTCAGATATCCTTGGACTTAGCGACATCGGTTCAGTGATCAAACCGCAAGACTATGACAAAGTGGATGCAGATGATTATATAATCAGCGAGGATGACGAAAAAATTTATTTTTTGATCAAATCCAAAAGCGATGAATATTGTTTTACGAATTATGCGCTGATCCATTTGGATGGCACCAGTGCAACCAGTAAAAAGCGGACGCTTCGTCGGTTTAGTTATCAAAACAATAAAATTTCCAAAGTAATGATCGAGACAGCTGGAACGGTTGATTTAGATATTGAGTTAAAATTTCGCATTGGAAAAGAAAGTTACTCGATAGATGTACACAAACGGTATCTTGACGAAATCAAGGGATTATATAAAGCACTGATCAAATTAGAAGAAATCACTCACGACAATGAGGTTTATTTTGGTTTTGCGAAAGAAAGTCTCGATATAGCGACAAAAACATTTAGTCGGACAGGAGAGATTGAAAAAGATTTTGTCGATCAATATAAAAAGTTGCATCAATATGCTTTCTCATGGTTGATGCAAGCTAGAGAGCAATATCGGCCTAAAGATTATGGCTTTGTCTTTGAGCGCTATATTCATCATAAATAAAGCGAATCAGGGAAGAGATCAAGGAGCAAAACAGGCTTTTGCCTCTATTATCGGAGGCAAAAAGCCTGTTTTTTATGGAATGACGATCATTGAAAATAATTAAAAAAAATAACTGAGGATGTTGTCTAATAGGAAATGAGCATTTAATATTTTCTTAATCGATCTTAGTTGTGAGACAAGTGATGCTAAACATTCATGAATGATTTCCTTAGAGAACTCTCGATGAAATGGAAGGAATTTAAATTCATTTATCAAAGAAATAATAGATTAATAATAGATAAAGGGTTAAGATAAAGTATTTTATATGAAAAAGGGGATGAGGAGATGAAAAATTCCTATGATTCTCAACGCATCGTAGCTTATATCAATCAAATTTTGTATGATTCTGATCCTTCGCGTATTACCAAAAAGGAGAAACTGGTTTTGGGGGCGACGATTGATCAGTTACAGACATATATGCAAGAAGGTCGACTGTCCGCGCGTGATTTGGTTGTGATCTATTTATCTCGGATTAAACGAGTCGATCAGAGTGGGGTGATGTTAAACTCCGTTTCCGAGATCAATCAAGATGTGATTAGTGATGCTTGGCGATTGGATCGAGAGAGACGAAAGGGAAGAGTGAGAAGTCCATTGCATGGCATACCCGTTTTAATCAAGGAAAATATTGAAACCAAAGAGCCGATGGCGACTTCGGCGGGAGTGTTTGCGCTAACGCATTTTCGAACCAAACGAGATGCTTTTATTGTTCGAAAATTGAGAGAAGCAGGTGCGATTATATTGGGAAAGTCCAATTTAACTGAATTTGCTAACTTTGTCTCATCCCAGATGCCCAACGGGTATAGCAGTAAAAAAGGGCAAACGTTAAATCCTTACGGACCGGGTCGGCTAGATACGGGTGGTTCAAGTGCAGGGTCAGGAGTGGCTGTGGCTGCCGATCTGGTAACGGTAGCCATCGGAACAGAGACAGCAGGCTCTATTTTAAGCCCTTCTAGTCAAAATTCGATTGTCGGAATCAAACCGACGACAGGGTTGTTAAGTCGTTCTGGCATTATTCCGTTAGCTTCTTCCTTTGATACCCCAGGACCGATGGCGAAAAGTGTCAAAGATGCTGCTTATGTATTGACGATTACAGCTGGAATGGATCCCGAAGATCCAGCGACTCAAGAGTCGCAACAGTATGGAGGGACCGACTATACACAAAACTTGGATTCTTCTAGTTTAGAAGGAGCGCGCATTGGCGTACCGCAGATGATGCATGAATTGACCAACGATGAAGCTTATCTTTTTCAGCGGGCGATCGAAGATCTAAAGAAGGCAGGAGCGCAAGTAACAACAGATATTCCGTTAGGAGAGAGTGTCGACGAAGAAGTCTATTATATGTTTATCGATGTGTTATGTTATGAGTTTAAGCGGGACTTTACAAATTACTTACAAAAAAACCAAGTACATATGAGCTTGAAAGAGATTATTATGTTTAATGAACAAGAGCCCAATCGGCGCCGGAGATATGGACAAGATTTATTATTGCGAGCCAATTATCTAAAGATGACAGAAGAAGAGTATCAAGAGAAATTAGAAGAGATTAAGAAGATCTGTAAGGACAATACGATCGAAGCTCTTTTGGAAACATATGATTTGGATGCCATCTTATTTATTAATAATAAGTATAGTTATATTTCTGCTATTGCCGGCTTTCCATCCATTACTGTCCCAGCGGGTTATAAATCAAATGGTGAGCCTTTAAATATTACGTTTACTAGTTCAGCTTATACAGAACAAAAATTGATTCGCTATGCGTATACATATGAGCAATTAACGAGAAACCGCATTCCGCCGAAACTATGATTCAATAAAAGAAGTTCTAGTAGTAGACTAGGCTTCTTTTTTATTTTTAAATAGGTGGAGATTGGCAAAAAGTGTTTTCACCTCGGATTTGAATGGGTAGACCTATTATAGAAGCGCGTATTGTCGACCCACGCTGACAAATCGTTTTTGGGCAAAGTGAGAGAGAAAATGAATAAGGAGGGGAATTTGATGCGTCAACATGCTCATAAACTGATCGATTTCATATTTGATTTAGGAGAAAAGGCGAAGAAACAACCGATCATTCCTGATGAAGCAAAAGAACACTTTAGACAAGCGCGCAAAGAAGGAATGTCAGGAATTCGTGTCTGTATGGATCATTGGAAAATGGCTTCCATCCGTTCAAAAGAAAAAGGTTCCATCTCTGTAAAATAACTTTCAATGATATAGATCTATAAAGATCGAAGCATACCGTGTGCTAAGATATTTGGTGTGCTTCGATCCCTTTCTACCTTCTAACAGGGAAGAAGGATTATTTCTTGGGTCCGTTGATTCTCCTTCTCTATTTCCGAATATTCAATGATTCTTTTGCTCTATCTGGAAGCGGCATAATGGAAATGGGAAAATTATTTTTAATAGGAATATATAGACAAATATTGAGCGATCGTTTAAGATAAGAGTATGCACGGATGGAATAATCTGTATTTCAATGTATGGATTCATGCGTAAGATCATCTGATGGCGGCGATAACCGAAAAGAAACTGGTTAAGCGGTTGATTCGTTTCATGAAACATTTGCATGATGGAGGGACAAAATGACTTTTGTGATCGGTGTAGATGGTGGAGGAACAAAAACGGAGGCAATCGCTTATGATCTGGAAGGAAATGAGCTTGCACGAGGAAGTAGCGGCTTTGCGAATTTGGCTGTCGATATAGCGAAAAGCATCCGGCATCTTTGGGCGGCTGTTCAACTATGTTTGGAAAGAGTAGAGCGCAAAAAATGCCTAGCGATATATCTCGGAATTGCCGGATTGGAAAGCATGACCAGCCGTCAAGCGATGGAAATCTCCTTGCGCCCGATTTTGCCAGCGCCTTTTCATATCATCAGTGATGTCCAGTTGGCTCATACGGCAGCTTTAAAAGGAAAAGACGGAATATTAACTATTTCGGGTA
Organism: Thermoactinomycetaceae bacterium; assembly: GCA_025449975.1. Classification (GTDB taxonomy): domain Bacteria; phylum Bacillota; class Bacilli; order Thermoactinomycetales; family Thermoactinomycetaceae; genus Thermoflavimicrobium. The sequence goes on along the minus strand of JANWIG010000047.1, from coordinate 57,397 downwards.
CCGGCTCAGTCTGTTTAGGAACGCTTCAAGGAAAGCGCATCTTTACAGGAGGTTGGGGACACCTGTTGGGAGATGAGGGAAGCGGCTATTGGATTGCCATCCAAGCGATCCGAAAAGCGATCGGTGAAGAGGAAACAGGACAACCGGTTAGTTTATTTAGTCAAAAGTTGATCGACTTTCTGGGTGTTTCCAAGCGGCGCCATTTGATATCCCCAGTCTATTCTTCCAATAAAGGGGAAATCGCCTCCTTGGTTCCGGTGATTGTGGAGATGGCGAATGAGGGCGAACAACATGCGATTCAACTCTTGCACCGAGCGGGTGAAGAATTGGGGAAAACGACGCTTCGTTGCTGGCGAAAGCTCGGTTTTCCGAAATCGATTACATTGGCGATGAGCGGAAGTGTGTTGGCACAGGTGGAACAGGTACGAACGGCATTTATCCATCGAGTCAAGTCTACCATTCCACAGGTAAAAATAGTGATACCGAAAGGTTCTGTTACGAAAGGAGCTTTGTATTTAGCGCAACAACAAAAAAGGATTGGTTTATAAGAAAAAGGAAAGATCGCGCGATTCAGGATTCACAAGAAAGGATGCTTCGAGCAACAATTTTCTATATAATTGAACTTATGGGCGGTACTAATCTTGCTTGGAGATCCCAACCATGACCGATGGATGGAAGCAAAGACGAAGAAAGAGTAGACCGATCGTTTTAAGCTGGTTTGATCGTTGATTTCTTAGGTAGAAGTTGCAAAGAAATGTTTCTCGTAAGTATCACATGAATAAGGAGGGAAGCCGTTATCGAAAAACGTGAAGCTAAGGAGGAGCCATAAAACGGAGGCTCTTAGCTAGTTTGATCTGTTTTTCGTGACGGTGGCAAGTGTGAAGACAGTTTCCGAATCGCGCACCATAAAGAGTATATTGGTACAACCGCCTGATACCAACATGCATGGCACCATTTTTGGTGGTCGCGTGCTCGCGCTAATTGATGAGGTAGGGGCCATTTCTGCAATGAGGCATTCACAGCAATTGGTGGTGACGGCATCGATCGATTCCGTCCATTTTTACAATCCGGCACGCCTCGGAGATATTTTAACCTTAGAGGCGTTTGTCACATGGACAGGAAATACATCGATGGAAGTATTTGTCCGAGTCACTTCAGAAAATCTTTCATCACATGAAAAGACATTGACGACTACTTCTTTTTTAACGTTTGTGGCGATTGATGAAAATGGTAAAGCTGTCCGTGTTCCGAAAATTGTTCCTGAGACAGATGAAGAGAAACATCTATATGAGACAGCGCCAACTCGCAAAAAATTGCGTTTTCTTAGCCGGCGTCAAAGTGAAAGTGAAAAGATCCTAAAAATGAAACCAGATGAATAAAGACTAAGCAAAGAGATGGCTTCGCAAATCCCCCTGACCTACATGAAAGGGAGTATTGTTCGGTCATCCTCTTTCTTTTCTGGGGATTGTTTTGAACGACTCTGTCCAAGCGATCGCAGGATCGACCTGTTTTGAACCAATAAGTTATAAAAAGTTGGCGAAATGAAAAAAATATATATAATAAAAGAAGAAGTATCTGTTAAAGCCATGATCTTTAACATGTATGGTGTTCTCACTAGACTAAATATTACAGAAAATGTAGTCTGAAAGCCTACGGTTTGAATCGTGGGATGAAAGGCGGCGTTGCTCGGTAATCCCTTTTGGGGATTGCTTAGAGCAATCATTTTCTGGACAATCGAACGTATGAGCGGTGCTCATCCTGCTTTTCGCAGATGTGTTCCTAAGTATATCTTAGAAAACGATAAGAGTAAGTAAAAGCAGCGAGAACGCTGGTAGCAGGTTTTCCGCCCATGTGGGTACATTTTAACTGCATGGGATGGGCTGACGACGCAGCCCTGAACTTGGGCGCCCGCCAAAACGGAAACGGACTGCGGACGCTAACGACCAGAGAATCCCACAGCGAAAGCCGTGAGGAGTGTCAAATAGAGACAGGGGGTTATGTGATGAATAAAGTAGTTGTTTTGGGGACTGGACCTTCCGGATTGACCGCCGCCATCTACTTAGCACGAGCCAACATGGAACCATTGGTCATCGAAGGGGCTCAGCCAGGTGGACAGTTAACCACAACTACAGAAGTTGAAAATTTTCCTGGTTTTCCCGAGGGTGTGATGGGCCCTGAATTGATGGATAAAATGAGACAGCAGGCGGAACGTTTTGGAGCCAAATTTCAACGCGGTTGGGTAAGCAAAGTCGATTTATCTAGTCGGCCCTTTAAACTGTTTATCGGTGACAATGAGGTAGTCGAAACCGAAACCTTGATTATCTCCACGGGAGCCTCTGCCAAATTGTTGGGGATTCCTGGAGAGAAGGAGAGCATCGGTCTGGGCGTAAGTACCTGCGCGACATGCGATGGCTTCTTCTTCCGTGGGAAAAAGCTATTGGTCGTTGGGGGCGGAGATTCTGCGATGGAAGAAGCAAACTTCTTGACACGCTTTGCTTCCGAAGTAAAAGTGGTTCATCGTCGTGATCAACTGCGAGCCTCTAAAATTATGCAAGAGAGAGCGCGGGCAAATGAAAAAATCACTTGGGCGCTTGACTATACACCGCTTGAAGTGATTCGTGAGGGTCAAGGTGTGAAAGGATTAAAGGTTCGCAACAACCAAACCGGTGAAGAAGAAGTGATCGAAGCCGATGGCGTCTTTGTAGCGATCGGTCATAAACCAAATACGGATTTCCTCGAAGGACAAGTAGAAACAGATGAACTCGGTTATATTCGGGTAGTTCCTGGCTCTACACGGACGAGTGTTCCAGGTGTTTTTGCTTGCGGAGATGTTCAGGATAAAACATATCGTCAAGCGATTACAGCTGCTGGTAGCGGTTGTATGGCGGCTTTGGACTGCGAGCGTTACCTTGAAGGAAGTGCTACGCATGAGTGGGGTTTTAAGTAAATAAATCGTAGTGAAATAAAGCGAGACTAACAATGGATAAGTTAGTCTCGTTTCGTTTTCTGCAGAAAGAGGCTGGTAACGCTATATAGAGAAAAAAGAGATTTAATAAGTATCGAAAATGAAATTTATTTGAAATGTAATAATCTATCTTAAAAGTGCCGACTCAGAATGTAATAATTTTAACAAAGGGGGTAAAGTAGTGTCTGTTCTTTATTTAGAAAATGTCTCGAAGAAAATTGGTAAAAAAACGGTCATCAGTCAAATGCAGATGAGTGTAAACAAAGGAGAAGTCTATGGTTTTCTCGGACCCAACGGTGCTGGAAAAACGACGACCATCCGGATGATTGTGGGCTTGATTCGTCCTACTTCTGGGACGATACGAATCTGTGGCCATGATATTATTGCGCATCGTTCGGAGGCATTGGCTCAGGTAGGATGCATTGTTGAAAATCCAGAAACTTACTCGTATTTAACGGGAAAGTAAAATCTCCTGCATTACGCTCGGCTCGCGGGGATCAAACAGATTGATCAACGCATCAAAGAAGTAACAGAAATTGTCAAGTTGGGGAGACGGGTGGAAGACAAAGTCAAAACGTATTCATTGGGAATGAGGCAACGATTGGGTTTAGCACAAGCCCTCTTAAATAAACCAAAACTACTTGTTTTAGATGAACCGACCAATGGCTTAGATCCCGCAGGGATTCGCGAATTTCGTGACTTAATGCGGGAGCTCGCCCAGTCGGGGATGGCGGTGTTTATCTCCAGCCATATGTTAATTGAGGTCGAGCAGCTCTGTGATCGCATTGGAATTATTCAACAGGGGAGAATGGTTACAGAACAGCCCATGGATGCTCTGTTAAAAGCAACCGAGCAGCAAAGCATCTTGTTACGTGTGACAGATCCCAGACGTGTGGCGAGGATATTGCGCCGTGAACGCATACGGATCAAACGGATCACTGAAGAGAGTTTAGTGATTCAATTGGAAAAAGAGAAGTATATTCCGCAGTTGGTCCGTTTTTTGGTCGCCCATCACATTGATATCTATGCGGTTGAACCGCTCAAGACCTCATTAGAAGATCAATTCCTCGAACTGATCGATAAAGCAGATCGGCTAAGAGGGGGGCAAATGGGTGCGTGAATTGGGGCTGATCTTTGCCAATGAGTGGATGAAACTGACCCATCGTTTTCGGTTCTGGATTGCTTTAGGCGTCGGGGCGCTGTTGGTCATCGCTTTTTCTGCCATACAATACTATGGACATATCAATGCAATGGAGACTTATTCGATCGAAGGAAGAAAACAGTCTATTCAAATGGAACAGAAACATCTCCAAGAGTTACAAAAAGACTTGCAAGCTGGAACGCGTAACAAGGAAGAGATTCAAGCAGAGATTCTAGCCGTGCAAAACAGTATCCAGGCATTACAAGAAGAAGTAAAAGTAAATGAAGCGTTTATCCGCGATTGGAAAAAAGTGCTTCAAGAAAGAATAACGGAACGGAAGAAAGAGTTAGAAGCACCTGAATCCTTTTCTGGCTTCAAGGAAGAAGCAAAAGCTGAAATCAAGAAGTTAGAGTATCAGCTCGCACAGGCGGAAAGACCATTAGCTGATTGGGAAACATCTGCTTATCGGCAAATTGAGACCACTTTGGGACTTTTGTCGAAAATTTTTTTACCGATGCTGGTGATTGTGATTGCCGCTGATCAGGTTTCAGGTGAAATGACTAGCGGAACCATTAAGCTGTTGCTTGTCCGTCCGGCTTCACGGATCAAGATATTATTGGGGAAATGGTTGGTCAGTTTAACAGCGACCGTTGTGCTTGTCATTAGTACTTCTGCTCTTCTTTGGTTGGTCAATCTCTTGATTTATGGGATAGGAGGGACCAATGATCCGGTCTATGTGGGAGTTTCCTATACATTTGAAGAATACACATCGGAGGGAAACAATGGAAGTGAAATCGTTCCCATTGCACATTATTCCGCTGCTCGCCTGATTGAAGCGTGGGAGCTAGCGGTGTGGGGAAGCCTGCTACTGATTTATCCGATGTTGACGGTGGCAACGATTGCTTTTATGTTTTCTGTTCTCTTTCATTCATCGATGATCAGTACTCTTTGCTCGCTGGTCATTGTGGTGGTCGGTTCCGCGGTGCTGGAAATTGTAAATGGTGGAAAGTTTTTTAGTTGGCTCTTTTCTGTTCACTTTCATCTTGTGGACAATTGGAAGGGGAACTTGGCAAGGGAGCTTCAAAGCAATCTTTCGCTCACCGATGGGGTGCTCACGTTAACGCTATGGATGGGAATCACCTTGGCGATTGCCTTGTATACCTTTCATCGGAAAGATATTTATAATACCTAGGAAAAGACCAGATCTTTTTCTTGGATAATAAAAAGGTATATTTATAGAAGAGAAGAGTGGAGGAATCTAATAGTTTCTCCTCTCTTCTCTTCTATAAATATGTCTTTGTATCCGTCAAATATGAAAAAGGAAGCTATCAAAAGAAAGGAAAACAAAAAACGAAATTAATTCGATTTTTATTTTGCTCAAGTTCTTTATTTCACTAATTTATGGCTTTGCATACTATATATTGTATTAGTTATACTCAAATGGCAACTATATATAGAAGAACGGACGTGATAGGATGTTGGATGTATCAGATCAAATCTCATTACTCGGTCCCTACCAGCGACTGATGGATGAGATCTGCAGAGATTATCCTAAGTTGGATCAAGAACAATGGATAGAAGAGATTGCTTATCAGCTACGGGATAACCTCACTCCACAAGAGATTCTCCAGACCATTATTCAAGTGACAGTGGAAAAAACAAGTATCGAAGAGCCCGAGTGGCAGTTTGTCGCTGCTCGTTTGCATGCCGATGTGTTATACCAAGAAGCGGCGAAAAATCGCGGCTATGATGCGGCGCAAAAATATGGTGATTTTGCTCAGTTAATACATACGTTAACCAAACAGGGATTGTACGGAGCCTATCTTTTGGAATCTTATCAGCTGGATGAAATAATTGAATTATCCAAAGTGATTCAACCCGACCGGGACAAGCTGTTTAACTATATTGGGCTAAAAGTTTTATCCGATCGCTATCTCGTTCGAGATTTTGATCAACAAGTCATGGAGCTGCCTCAAGAGCGTTTTATGATTATTGCGATGCATTTGGCGCTCAATGAGCAAGATCGCGTTGGCTGGGCGAAAAAGTTTTATGATGTCCTCTCCAAATTGGAAATGACCGTGGCTACTCCCACCTTAGCCAATGCTGGGAAACCGCTTCCTCAGCTTTCGTCTTGTTTTATCGATACCGTCGATGATTCGCTCTGGTCAATTTATCAGACCAATGCAGCGACCGCCCAAGTCTCCAAGTTTGGCGGGGGTGTTGGGATTTATTTAGGAAAAGTGCGTTCCAAAGGCTCGAAAATCCGTGGGCATAAAGGAGCTTCGGGCGGGGTGATTCCGTGGATTCGCAACTACAACAACACCGCAGTCGCTGTCGATCAGTTGGGGGTTAGACAAGGAGCTTTTGCCATCTATCTCGATGTGTGGCATGCCGATATTTTGGATTTTCTCAATCTGCGAACCAACAATGGAGATGATCGCTTAAAAGCGCATGATATCTTTCCTGGGGTCTGTATCCCGGATCTTTTTATGGAAAAAGTGAAAGCGCGCGAGACTTGGTATTTGTTTGATCCACATGAAGTGCGGGAAGTGATGGGCTTCTCCATCGAAGATTCCTATGGGGAAGAGTTTGAGAAACGTTACCAAGCGTGTGTAGCCCATCCGGAGCTGACAAAAGTGGAGATTCCCGCCATTGAGATCATGAAGCGAATCATGATTAGCGCTTTTGAGACAGGAACGCCGTTTATCTTCTTCCGCGATACAGTCAATCGGGCGAATCCCAATAAACATCTAGGGATGATCTATTCGTCCAACCTTTGTACAGAAATTTGCCAAAATATGTCGGCGACCGAACTGATTAGCGAAGAGCTGGAAGATGGTGTCATCATCACCAAAACGAAGCCAGGTGATTTTGTCGTCTGTAATTTGTCATCGATCAATTTGGGACGAGTTCGGAGTTATGATGATCTCGCGCGGATTATTCCGATTCAGATGCGGATGTTGGACAATGTGATCGATCTCAATATCTATCCAGTCAAACAGGCGGAATATACCAATAAACGCTATCGCGCAGTGGGACTGGGCACCAGCGGCTATCATCAATACCTCGCTGAGCATCAGATCGCCTGGGAATCGCCCGAGCATGTGGAAGAAGCAGATCGGCTCTTTGAAGAGTTGGCTTATCATGCGATTCGTTCTTCGATGCAGATTGCCAAAGAGAAAGGGGCTTATCCCTTATTCTCCGGAAGCGAGTGGGAAACAGGTGAATATTTTGAGCGGCGTGGCTATACAAGCGAGCGTTGGCAAAAGCTGCGTGAAGAAGTTAAAAAATACGGAATGCGCAATGCTTGGGTATTGGCTGTCGCTCCTACGGGCTCGACTTCATTGATCGCCGGTTCAACCGCGGGGATCGACCCTGTTTATGCGAAATTTTTTGTCGAAGAGAAAAGAGGGGCGATTATTCCCCAGACAGCCCCCAACCTGACAGCGAAGACAACCTGGTATTACAAAGAAGCGCATCGTATCGATCAAAAATGGAGCATTGAAGCGGCAGCCAAGCGGCAACGGCATATCGATCAGTCGCAATCGATGAATCTCTATATCACACCAGAGACGAGCGCCCCTGAATTTTTGCATTTATATATAAAATCTTGGGAATCAGGGATAAAAACAATCTACTACGTAAGGAATCAATCGCTTGAAGTAGAAGAATGTGTCAGTTGTTCTTCCTAAACCATAAAGAAAGGGAATCGGGCAATGAAGTTACAACGAAAGAGGATTTTTAACGAGCTAGGTGAGCGTGGGACGCAACGGATGATCAATGGCAATACGACCAATCTCCGCGAATGGAATCGGATCAAATATGATTGGGCGTTTAAACTATACCGGACGATGCTCAACAATTTCTGGATCCCCGAAGAGATTTCGCTTTCGGGGGATGCCAAAGAATTTTCTACCTTATCGGCTGCCGAACGTCGCGGTTTTGATAAAACGATCGCTTTTTTAAACTTCTTGGATTCGATTCAAGGGGAGAACCTCCCCAATATCAATGAATATGTTACCGCGCCAGAAGTTTGCTCCCTTTTAAATATTCAGGCGTTCCAAGAAGAGATTCATGCCCAGTCCTATAGCTACATCTTGGATAGCGTCTGTTCGCCGGAGACACGCTCAAAAATCTATGATGAGTGGCGCAATGATGAGCATTTATTAAACCGCAATAAATTTATTGCCGACTTGTATCAGCAGTTTGTCGAACATAAAGATGATCGCCAATTTGTGCGCACTTGTATGGCTAACTTTTTGCTGGAATCTTTATACTTCTATAGTGGTTTTTCCTTCTTTTACACTTTGGCAAGAGCCGGTAAGATGACGTCAACAGCGACGATTATCAAATATATTCAGCGTGACGAGTTGACCCATGTGGTGCTTTTCCAAAATATAATCAAGGAATTAAAACGTGAAGAGCCGGACCTTTTTACACCTGATCTCATCGAAGAGTTAAGGGAAATGACGCGAACGGCTGTCGATCATGAAATTAAGTGGGGACAATATATTGTTAACAATGAAATCCCGGGTCTTACCAATGAGGTAATCGAACGCTATATTAAATATTTGGCCAATGAACGGCTGAATCGGTTGGGATTTGAGATTCTCTATCCCGAACAGACTGTCCATCCGATGAAGTGGGTTGATCGTTTTGCGGATTTAAATGCGACCAAAACCGACTTTTTTGAGCAAAAAGTAACCAATTATACCAAAGCGGGCACTCTCGACTTTAGTGACTTGTAGATGAAAGCGGAAGAGAAAAGGCATGGTGAGGATCCTCACCATGCCTTTTGCTTTAATTTTATGTGCCCATTTGTGACAATGACAGGCTCCAATCCCTTTTCTTTTCATAGGTTGTAAAAGAAGAACGAAATTCGAAAAGAAGGTGGTGAAATCATGTCCGAAAGCTCTGCTACTTATACAAATGAAGTAGAGGTTGAGCAGTTTCCTTACTATCCGTGGACATCCCCTTTTTTCTTTTTTCCTCCTTTCCCATTTCGGCCTTTTTTCCTGCCGCTGTTTCGACCATTTCCTTTCCGCCGTCGGCGTTCCCTGTATTTTCGCTCGCAAAATGAAGAAAGTTCTGCGCAAATTGAACAGAGACGCCCGGGTTTACCCACTCCTCCTCCACCCCCATTTTTCCCTCCCGATCGACAACCAGGCCAACGGTTGACATCGCCGCGACAATTATCAAGATGTTTATATCGGGTCGTATATATTTGGCCGAAAAGGGGACGTCCGTTTTGGATTTGGCCTGTAGCGATTAGAAGAAATACGGTAGAAGGATATCGTTGGAATCAGCGAAGACAGAGATGGAATTATTTTACGATGTCGATCGATCAGATTGATCGCTTTCGCTGTACCTAATCAAACAAGATCCCATTGGGTGGATCTTTTTTTTTCCAATAAAAAGCTATTGACACGAACCGGTTATACATTTATTATTTCAAGAAATTTATTAAAAAAGGGGAGATCAGAATGGCTGAAGTGCGACCAATGCGCCGGATGACTAAAGCGGTTACAGATCAAAGACGAATCGATTCATTTCTTGGACGAGCCCGTGTTGGCTATTTAGGATTGGTGGATCAGGAAGGCACATACGTTGTTCCCCTAAACTTTGTTTGGCATCAAGGAAGCATCTATTTCCATGGAAGCCATGAAGGTAGAAAGGTAGATGCATTAGCCCGAAAAGGCATCTATTGTTTTACCGTAACAGAAGAATTGGGCACAGTGACCAGTCCGATTCCGGCTGATACAGGAACAGCTTATTTAAGCGTAATGGCATTTGGACCAGTTGAAAAGGTCTCATTGGAAGAAGCGACGGTTGCACTTCAAGCGATGCTAGATAAATATGTCCCTGGCTATTTTCCGACCGATCTTAGCCAATCGCATGTCGAGAAATATCGTTCCAAAGCAGGAGCATATACTGCTGTCTTCAAATTGACTCCTACCCGATTGACAGCCAAAGAAGATCCAGGAGATCCGCAAGCCATCTTTTATCCTGGACGAACGTTGGCAGACGATCTCGAAAAAAAGGATGGTTAAGTAGATGAGGTGAATCGGTTGAAGTGGTTTCGGTTGCTCCTCCAAGTTGCTATTTTAATTGGCTTTCACCAATTGGGGGAGATGGTTCAGCGGTTTTTCGAGTGGCTGATTCCAGGAAGTGTGATTGGACTGGTTGCGCTTTTTCTCTGTCTTAAATGGGAATGGATTCGTTTGGAATGGGTCGAAGTGGGAGCCGCTTTTTTGATTGCTGAGTTGATGCTGTTTTTTATCCCAGCGGCGGTGGGAGTGGTTCAGTATCAGGAGCTGATCTTGCAAAACGGACTTTATCTGTTGGCTTTTATCGTCATCAGTACAGTGACCCTGATGGTTGCTCTCGGTTGGTGGTCCGATCGTCTGGAAGCCAGGAGAAACAGAGGGAGTAATCAGGATGGTCGGACTTAGCTTGCTTCTTACTTTGGGGCTCTATGTGGGAGCCAAGTGGCTCTATCAAAAGAAGCGGGCTTTCTACTTTTCACCTGTGCTGATCTGTCCGTTACTCATTATTGGCTGTCTTCTTGTTTTTCAGATTCCCTATTCGACCTATCAAAAAGGAACCGAATTTCTTTCCTATTTACTTCAGCCAGCCACCGTTGCCTTTGCTATTCCCATGTACAAGTACTGGGGATTGCTGAAAAAATATGGGATGGTGATGATGAGCGGGATCCTTCTCGGTTCTCTTTTCTCTTTGATCACATCACAACTTTTTGCGGTGGCGATGCACCTGAGCGAGCCAATCGCTAAGAGCATCTTGCCCCACTATGTGACGACCCCGTTTGCTATGTACATCGCCAAGCAAATTGGGGGAATCGAGAGCCTTGCAGCTGCTTTGGTAATTATTACCGGATTGGTTGGAGCGCTCTTTGCACAACCGGTCATTCGCATGGTCCGAATAAAAACGCCGCTAGCCAAAGGCTTAATGCTTGGCGTATCCGCTCATGGCATTGGCACAGGGAAGGCTTTTGAACTGGGAGAAGTGGAGGGAACGGTCTCCAGCTTGGCGATGATCATTACCGCTGGACTCGGTCTTTTCCTGACTCCTTTCTTTCTCGCAACAGTCCACGCCCTCTTTAAGTAGATACATAATCTTTCCGTCTAGACTTGATCGTCTACACGAAGGAAAAGAAGAGAAAAATAGTAGACCTCGCAGCGGAGGTCTTTTTTTATGGCGAGAAATTATTACAAAATTGGGATTAAACAGGTAATATGGTCTATTTGTTTTATCAAAATGAATCCTAAAAGTTGTTTAGATAGATATTTTTTGTGATATATAATTATTTGAGAGAGGATGAATAGGAATGATTTGGGGATTATTAAGAATTTATAATAGCCTCCCTTTCAGAAAGCAACTGAGAGGGAAACGTGGTTTAGTCAAAGTGAAAGTAATCGATGTGTATGATGGAGATACGATTCGTGTCCAACTAAAAAATGGACAAATCGAAAAAGTAAGGCTTTTGTTGATCGATACACCTGAGCTTCATCATCCACAAAAAGGTAGACAACCCTATGCTAGACAAGCAAAAGTCTATGCAAAGTTTAAAATTTATTCGAGTAAGACCGTTGAATTGGGTTTTGATCAAGATGAGCGAGACTTCTACGGACGCCTCCTTGCCTATGTTTATTGTGACCGAAAATTGCTCCAAGAAGGTTTGGTCAGGCGGGGGTATGCGCGCGTTTGTTATACAAGTCGACGGAAAAAAGAGATGGTTGAACTGGTACGAACCGCACAGCAAGAAGCGAAGGCGCGAAAAAAAGGCATTTGGAAGCACAAGGGGTTTGTGACGTCCAAAGGATTTCATCCCGAAGAGATGAACTTTTTCTCACGGATGTGGGTCAGAGCTCGTGGTCGGTTGCTCTATATGATGTTTGGATAGCTGTTTATATTTGAGAGAGTCTCTCGCAGATCGGCGAGTCTTTTTTTGCATCCAATTCAATGGGATGCCTTTTTTATTTCGGGATAAACTAAGAAAGATCAGTATGTAGATAGTGATGGAGCAGAAATGGAGATGAAAAAAGACAGCTTACAACCGATTATCCCTTTTGAGCCGGTCGCGCTGACTACGTTTCCCAATACAGATGACTGGATTTGCCAAGTAAAGTGGGACGGTGTCCGCCTCCTTACCTATGCGTGGGGTGGACAAGTGAAATTATTCAATCGGAAACAGCACGAGCGAACAAAGCAATATCCGGAACTATGCGATTTGTCCTCTTACTGCCGAGCATCCTCGGTGATCTTGGACGGAGAGGTGATCTCCCTCGTCGATGGGAAGCCTTCCTTTTCCCAGTTGATGAAAAGAGATGCGTTAAAAGCGGAGAAAAAAATCGCACTTGCGCGCCAACAGATTGCCATTGTTTATATGGTATTTGATGTTCTCTATCTGGAGGGAGAATGGCTGACTAAAAAACCGTTGATCGAGAGGCAAAAGATCTTGGAAAAAGTGATCTTTCCCACTGATCAGGTTCAAATCGTGCAAAATTTTCCCGATGGCGATGCCCTCTTTGAAGTGGTTGAACAGCAACAGATGGAAGGGATTGTCTATAAAGACTTGTCTAGCAGTTATCTAATTGGTGGGAAAGATGATCGTTGGATCAAACGCAAAGTCGATTATGATTTATATGCGGTGGTTGGTGGGGTGATGCTGGAGCAAGGGAGAGTAAAATCTTTATTGCTGGGATTGTATGATCAACAAGGAGAGTTACATTATATTGGGCACGCTGGGACTGGAAAGCTAACCCAGCGCGAATGGTCCGCATTTGCGGAGCTGATCCAGCCTTACCAGGTGGACGTTTGCCCATTTGTTGAAGTCGTTGAAAGAATGAAAGGGGCGGTATGGCTCCAACCTATTTGGGTAGTAAGAGTAAAATATGCCGAGTGGCTTCCCACCAACAAGCTGCGTCAACCGAGCATCCAAGCATTTGTTGAGAAGGAACCGACTACGTGTACGTTTAGGCAATGAGCCCACATCTCGCTCACCATGAGGGGATGACGGCACCATTTTCTTAGGCGAAAGCGGGAGGATTGGATGGAAAGGATCGTTCGAATTGAAGGGCAGGAAATGAAAATCAGCAATCCGGAAAAATATTTATTTCCCGATCTTCCCTTAAGCAAATGGGACTATATTTTAAATTTGCTTCGCTTAGCTCCCTATCTTCTCCCTTATTGCCGGGATCGCGCGATGACGTTGATTCGCTATCCGGATGGCGTCTATGGAGACTCTTTTTACCAAAAACATGCTCCTCCCTACACCCCCAAATGGGTGGAAACGGTTGGGCAAGGTGAGGAAGAAATCATTTTATTAAATAATCTTCCTACGCTCGTTTGGTTGGGGAATTTGGCCTGTTTGGAGTTCCATCTTCCTTTTCACCGCTATTTGAAGCCCGATTATCCGACGGAATTGGTCTTTGACCTCGATCCGAGTCTTCCCGAGTTTGCGCCTGTGATTGAAGTGGCTTTGCAGACAAGGGAGGTTTTGCAACAGCTGGGTCTCGATGGGCTGGTGAAAACCTCTGGAGCGACGGGCTTGCAGATCTATGTGCCGATTGAGCCGAAGTATACATATGAACAGACCCGGAAAATCAGTTCATTCATTGCCCGCTATCTGGTGGAACAAAATCCTTCATGGATTACGATCGAACGCCAAGTAAAAAAGCGGGGTAAAAAAGTCTATTTTGATTATCTGCAACATGGAAAGGGAAAAACCTTGATTGCTCCTTATTCGCCGCGCGCGGTAAAAGAAGCAACCATCTCAACCCCGTTGTCGTGGGAGGAATTGCCGACGGTTGAATCTCCCAAACAATTTCATCAACAAATGATTTTTGAGCGTTTGGAGCAAATCGGGGATTTGTTTCGTCCGCTTCTGGAAGGTCCCCGTTATCGTTTGGATGAAATTCTCTCCTTTTTGGATAGGCACTTGTCAGTTTAAAGTGTTTAGGTTATGTTAGTCGAAGTACATAAGAGAAAAGAAGGAGTCATTGAGGATGAAACAAATCTTTATCAATGCCACCGTGATTACAATGGTTGGAGAGGAAGAACCCTTTCAAGGCGCTTTGGGAATCGAAGATAGTCGGATTATCTATGTAGGTCCTGTTCCGACTCGAGAAGAATTGGATACATATGATCAGGTGATCGATGTCAGCGATCGCGCAATGATGCCGGGTTTAATCAATGCTCATGGGCATGCTGCGATGTCTTTGCTTCGCGGTTTTGCGGATGATCTGCCCCTTCAGGAATGGTTAGAAGAGAAAATCTGGCCCTTGGAAGGAAAATTTACAGCGGAACAAGTACGGGCTGGCACCGCTTTATCAGTCTTGGAAATGCTTCAGTCGGGAACCACTTGTTTTCTCGATATGTATGATCACATGGATCAAGTGGGACAAGTCGTTGCCGATGCGGGGATCCGTGCGAAGTTGTGCCGGGGAGCGATTGGTTTTGGAAGTGAGGAGCTACAGCAAAGCAAATTAGCAGAAGCAGTCCAATTTTCTAAGGATTGGGAGGGAGCTGCGGATGGACGAATTACGACCATGCTTGCCCCCCACTCACCGTACACATGCTCGCCTCGTTTTATCTCCCAATTTATTGAAAAAGCAGCAGAGCTTCAAGTGCCCCTTCATACCCATATGTCGGAGACGGCTCGTGAAGTGCAACAAAATATCGATGAATATGGGCTCAGACCGGTCGAACATCTCCGCCGACTTGGCTTTTTTGATTTACCATCCTTGGTAGCGCACGCCGTCCATGTCACAGAGGAAGAGATCGCGGTACTCGCCCAGTATGATGTGAAAGTGGCCCATAATCCAGGAAGCAATCTCAAGTTAGGAAGTGGCATCGCTCCGATTCCACAGATGCTAAAAAAAGGAATTCGCCCCGCGCTGGCGACCGATGGCGCAGCGAGCAATAATAATCTGGATCTGTGGGAAGAGATTCAACTGGCTGCGTTGATTCACAAAGGGTTCCATCAAGATCCGACGGTGATCCCAGCGAGGGAAGCCTTGCGCATGGGCACGAGTTATGGAGCGGAAGCCCTCTTTTTAGAAAAAGAGATTGGAACGCTGGAGATAGGAAAAAAAGCAGATTTTATTACGATCGATCTAAAAGGAGCCCATATGTGGCCACCGCATGATCTGATTTCCCATCTGGTCTATTCCGCATCGCGCGGAGATGTCTTGGATGTGTATGTGGACGGAAAAGCGTTGATTCGCAATCGAGCCAGTTTAACCTTGGACGAAGAGAAGATTCGTTTTGAAGCGATGCGCGCTTTTCAAGCCATCGCTCCATAAAAAAGATCCCGCCATACGGACGGGAGACGATAAATTTTTTGGACGGAAGGTATAGGCAGGGAATTTGTAGTTAAAATAATACAAAAGCTTATAAACTTTGCTGGATGAAAACCCACGATTAGGTAGTGGGGTGTGTCAAAATTTCATATCAATGCTTACATGAAAGCGCAGGGGAGGGTCTTCGTCGTTTGGCATCCACTCCCGCCAGCGTGAGGATGGACTCACCCACGATTCTGTATGCAAATACGATTCGACTTGTTTAAACTCCTCATCTGAACAATGCGTACGCAGTAACTCTTGAATCCATTGGGGAGAAGACAAAAGAACTCACCTCCCTTGTGACGTAATCTTAGTATCACCTGAATTGAATGGGTTATGTTTAGTACATTTTTCAGTTTGATTCCCTAAAAGTGGCAAAATGCATTTAGGGAATCTCTTTTTTTTTTAAAATAAACATTATCGACTGATCATTGTCGCTACATTCACTTCATGTAATAAAAGACCTCCCTTTGTCGTATGATTTTGACAAAGGGGGAGGTCAAAATGTGGCTCCGTTTGCTATGTATTTGTAGTTTTCTTTGGCTTGTCGCCTGCCAATCACCAGCGGGGGTGGATCACCCGAAAATGGAAAACCAACAGAATCACCTTCTTCAAATATTGGATAAAAAAATGAAGCAAGAAGCATACTCATTTATTATAAAAACGACACAAGATCAATTTCACGGAAAATTAAACGGGGAGAATTGGGAAATTAAGAAAGAAAATCATTTCTCTTTGAAAAAGGAAGAAAATAAAATCCAGTTGAAAAAAGGAGAAGAAAGTGAAGAGCTGCTGGTTGATCAGCTCGGACTGATCTCGCCAAAAGATCATTTCCGCTTAGTAAAAGAAGCGGGCAAGATGATTCATCAACCAGAAAATATTTCCTGGGAAAAGAAACAGGCGGAAAAGATCAATGTTCCCATCAACCGCGAAAAACTATCTGAACGGCTGAAAAAGCGTTTTTTATCGGATAAACCAGCTATCCAATTATCTGACAAAGTAAAAGTCGTTTATCAGTTTATCTATATACCTGATACGTTCGATTTGAAACAAATGTCGATTCGTTTACAAACCGTTCAAGGGTCTGTTCAAGAAGTGATCTATTTGTTTTCATAGAAGATAATCAGCCATTGAAAGGGAGTGGATCTCCTTTTCAATGGCTTTTTGTTGTGCTTGGGGTCATCATGCTCTTACCATATATCACCACCGTAGAAAGTATATCAAATGTGATATACTGGTTATGCATTGAAAGTTATATGGAGGAAAGGAGGCGTGGCATGCGTTTTCAAACAATCATCGTTTCTCTACTTGTCACGCTGCTATTACTTTTCACTGGCTTTTATGTATATCAATCCATTTATATAAAAGGGGCCATTGAAGATGAGATCGTGGCTAAACCGCAACTTACTATTGGAAAATTAGAAATTGATCGACAAGAAGTTCGTCTCGATCTAAAGATAGGAAAGGATTTTTCGATCAATTCAGACTACTATCCTTTGCGACAAGCGATTCAGTCTCATATTGGGAAGAGAGAATTGAGCATTCAACTGGTTGATCAGCCCAATGAGGTTCTCACCAATCTCTGGAACGAACTGAATTTTACTGTTCGCGAGGGAATCGAACAACGGAGATATACAAAGGTATTGGATACGGTTAAAGAGATGGCGAAAAAAAGAAAGATCAGCTATCAGGTTCACCTCGATGAGCACTACTTATATGTCGGGCTTCAGGATGGAGAAAACTTCTTGGTACGGGTCATCCCTCTCCAAGTGAAAGTAGCTTCTCTGAATAAAACGGGAGGCGAGGTGAAGGATAATGAGTAAGGAAATCGTAATCGGTGCGCTCGGTGCGGTAGGGATTTTTGGTTTGATCATCAGCGCAGATCCATTACCATGGATCGTCCTTCTCAGCGTAGGGGTGTTATTTTTCCTTTTTCTCCATCGCAACCATGACTTTAAATGGAGTCAACCGAAGGTATTGGATTCGATCCCCAATGTTCGTTTTGATGAAATCGGCGGACAGACCAAAGCCAAAGAAGAGTTAAAGGAAGCCATCGATTTTCTGATTCGTCGTGAACAGATTGCCAAATATGGGGTTCGTCCGATCAAAGGAATCTTGCTTTCCGGACCGCCAGGAACAGGGAAAACCCTGATGGCGAAAGCAGCTGCCCATTATACGCAATCGGTCTTTGTCAGTGCTTCGGGCAGTGAGTTTGTGGAAAAATATGTCGGAATTGGAGCGCAACGGATTCGCGATCTATTTCAAAACGCGCGAAAACTTGCGAAACAGAAGAAAGCGGGTAGTGCGATCGTCTTTATCGATGAAATTGATGTCATCGGTGGGAAAAGAGAAGGATCGCAACACAAAGAATATGATCAGACATTAAATCAGCTCTTGACGGAGATGGACGGGCTGCACACGGATCAAGATATTATGATTTTGGTGATCGCTGCTACCAACCGCAAAGATATGTTGGACTCGGCGCTACTAAGACCGGGGCGTTTTGACCGTCATATTATTGTCGACTTACCGAGTAAAAATGCGCGAGAGCACATTTTACAATTACACACGAAAAATAAGCCGCTTGCGCGAGATGTCGACCTAGAGCAGATTGCCAAAGAGACGTTTGGATTTTCTGGTGCGCAATTGGAAAGTCTAACGAACGAAGCGGCGATTTATGCCATGCGTGAGAATAAAGAACGAATTGAGCAATGCCATTTTGCCGCGGCAATCGATAAAGTCATGATGGGAGAAAAAACGGATCGGGAAACGACCTATGAAGAAAAAGAACGTACAGCGATCCATGAGCTGGGTCACGCCATTGTTGCTGAGGTGGTTCGACCGGGTAGTGTCTCCCAAGTGGCGTTATCGGCTCGAGGTCAAGCGCTGGGATACGTTCGTCATTATCCTGAGAACGATCGTTATATCTATGTGCGAAAACAGTTGGAAGAACAAATCATGATCTGTTTAGCCGGCGCCGCAGCAGAAGAGTTGCTACTCGGCAACCGAAGCACAGGAGCGATGAATGATTACGAGCAAGCTCATCAGTATGTGAAGACGCTGATTGAAGCAGGATTATCGGAATTGGGAATTATCGATCCCGAGCTAGAAAATAAAGAGAAAATTTATCAAGAGACCAAAGCTATTTTAGAGCAGCTATATCAAAAAACGGCGTCTTGTTTGCTCGAACATCAGGCCACTTTTCAGAAAGCGCTCAGAACCCTTCTCCGTGAAGAGGTATTAACCGGAGATGAGTTTCGCCAGCTATTGCCCGCGAGGGAATCCGTTGAGGTTATCGGTTATTTAGGGAGCTGACGTTTGGTCAGTTCCCTATACATAACTTGCCCCAAAAATCAAGGCTTTTGTTCATAAATACACATAAGATGAGGGACTGGAAAAAAGGGAGAAAAGGACTGGTTATTTACTTGTAAAATAAATGAAATCACTATTTCTATTATGAAAGAATTAATGATTGCTTATTAAGTGAAAAAGCTGGTCTAATCCCTATGATTGTGATATGATAAACTTGTTAGAAAATAGTGTTTGGGAAGGGGTCCATCGATGAAATTATCAAAACGCGTTCAGCAACTTTCACCATCACCTACGTTAGCGATTACAGCGACGGCCAAGTCTTTGAAGCAACAAGGTTATGATGTAATTGGTTTAGGAGCCGGCGAACCAGACTTCAATACACCTGAGCATATTATGCAAGCAGCAAAAGAAGCAATGGATGCGGGACATACCAAATATACCGCATCGGGTGGGATTCCTGAACTAAAGAAAGCGATTGTTGATAAGTTACAGCGTGACAATGGATTAACCTATGAGCCAAATCAGATTACGGTAGCCACAGGGGCAAAACATGCTTTATATAATTTGTTCCAAGCGATTATTGATCCGGGTGACGAAGTAATCATCCCCGCACCCTATTGGGTTAGTTACATAGAGCAGGTGAAGTTAGCAGGTGGAGAAGCAGTTGTCATCGAAGGAAAAGAATCCAACTCGTTTAAGATTACCCCTGAACAATTAAAGGAAGCGATTACAGAGCGTACCAAAGCAGTATTGATCAATAGCCCATCGAATCCAACAGGAATGGTTTACTTCGAAGATGAATTAAGAGCGCTGGGAGAAGTTTGCGTCGAGCATGATCTTCTCGTTGTCTCTGATGAAATATATGAACATCTCATTTATGATGAAGGCGTTAAACATGTAAGTATTGCCAGCTTAAGTAAAGAATTATATGATCGGACCATCATCATTAACGGTGTTTCCAAAACCTATTCGATGACTGGTTGGCGGATCGGTTTTGCAGCAGGTCCAGCCGATATTATCAAGGCGATGACAGACCTCGCTAGCCATAGTACTTCGAACCCTACATCGATTGCTCAATATGCTGCAATCGCTGCCTTAAATGGAACGCATGAACCAGTCGAGGTAATGAAAAAAGCTTTTGTTGAGCGGCGTGACTATGTTGTGGACCGTCTCAATCAAATCCCTGGGTTTACTTGTTTAAAACCACCAGGAGCTTTCTATGCCTTTGTTAATATTCGTGAAGCTTTGGAGCAGTCTGGAAAATATCAAACTCCCGATGAATGGGCAAGTGCTTTGTTAGAAAAAGAGTTAGTCGCTGTGGTTCCTGGATCAGGATTTGGTTCCAATGATCATATGCGGATCTCTTATGCGACATCGATGGAGCAACTGGAAAAAGCATTGGATCGAATTGAACGGTTTGTTAAAGGTGAATAAATGAAAAAAGCATGCCTCTTTTTGAAGTTGGCATGCTTTTTTCATTTTTATGGTATTGCTCGGGAGGTATGAACGTTCAAGCATGGCTTAGTAGAGATCATCATCGGGATTAAGTAAACTGTAGTGATACCAATGCCAATGATGTCTGTGATGATGAGGATGGTGGTGATGGTGGTGATGTCGGCGGTGACGACGGCGACGTCTGCGTCTGCGGTGGTGGGGAGGATGGTAGTGGTGGCGGCGTCGCCAGTGGTCGCGTTGCATGAGTTCATATTCATCGAAGTCCTCTTCATCATCAAAGAGACCTTCATGGGACTCATCCAGTTCATAGTAGAGATCGTAGTCCATTTTTCTGCACCTCCTAACTTGTATGAAGACGATCTACAAACACTATATGTATCACAGGGATGGAAGCGTCAAGGCATACACACAAAATAAGACAAATAAAAAAAATCGCTCTGAAATCATTGAGGTGAGCGATTTTTTATGTTTTTCTTTTTTATACGACTTCGCGGATTAGGCTGATTACTTTGCCCAAAATGGTCACATGAGGCAAAAGGATCGGCGACAACTGATCATTTTCCGGTTGTAAGCGAATATGGTCTTTTTCCTTGTAGAATCGTTTTACGGTGGCTTCTCCTTCTGGCGTCATAGCGACAACGATATCGCCATTGTCAGCTGTTTGTTGTTGGCGAACGACGACATAATCGCCATCCAAAATGCCGGCATTGATCATACTGTTTCCTTGTACAGAGAGAAGGAAAACCGTTTGTTGATCTCCGACCAAACGTCTGGGAAGCGGGTAATATTCTTCGATGTTTTCGATAGCGGTGATAGGTTCTCCAGCCGTCACTTTTCCGACAAGGGGGCACATCACCGTATCTTTATGAACTTGCTCCGTACTCCCGTTGATTTTTTTCAGTATTTCAATCGCCCGAGGCTTGGTAGGATCGCGGCGAATATATCCTTTTTTTTCAAGGCGGGCTAGATGCCCATGCACGGTTGAGCTGGAGGCGAGTCCGACAGCCTCCCCTATTTCTCGGACGGAAGGAGGGTAACCTCTTTTGCGGACAGACTGTTCTATATATGAGAGAATGGCCTTTTGCCGTGGTGAAAGTTTGTGCATGAATTTCACATCTCCTTTGTGTATCGATTCGTTCAGGTGATTTCCACAATTACCCGTTCTTAATCTATAGTATACATGAATGCCAAGCAGAGAACAAACATAAGTTCTTATTTGTTAGATCATTTGCTCTAATCGGTCCAATGCTTGATCTTTCTCGGAATTGATCACATGTGTATAGATTTGTGTGGTTTGAATACTGGAATGCCCTAAAATTTCCTGTACCACACGTAAATTTTCGCCATTGGCTAAGAGCAGAGTAGCCAGCGTATGGCGGAGTTTATGTGGAGAGATCGAAGCGGATTTAGGTGGTAACTTGGCAACGCGTACATACTTTTTTACCATTTCGGAGACTGCTTTCCGGCTGATCCGCCCGAAGTTTTTATTTAAAAAAAGAGCGTCTTGATGTTTCGGATCGGCGGGCGTAGGACGTACAGCTAAATAAGCTTGCAAGGCTTGCACCGCTTTGTTGTTTAGCTTTAACATGCGTTCTTTTCCACCCTTCCCGATAATGATCACGCGAAGAGTTTCTCCGTCTGATTGAATACTGTTTAAATTAAGATTGATTAACTCAGATACCCGCATACCTGTATTGAGTAACATTAAGATCATTGCTAAATCCCGCTCTTCTAGCCAACTTTTGTGTTTTTTCTTGGCATGATAGGCAGGAATCGCTTCGATTAAGCGCAATGCTTCCTCTCTGGTAAGGAAAACAGGAACGCGTTGGCGGCTCCGCGAACGGAGAGTGGAGTCTTCATACTCTTCCATCGGATCTCTTTCCAAAACATGCGTTTTAACCAAAAAACGAAAAAGAGAGCGAAGAGAAGCTCTTTTTCGTTGTTTTCCACTTCGTGAGTTTTCACGAAAGTGTTTGCGCTCAATCCATTCTTCGACGTACTCTCCAGTCGTCGGATCTTGCTTGGAAATTTTTATTTGAACCGTACGTTCGTATCCGTTTTCAATGAAGCGAAAAAATCGTTTGATCGTAAATGGATCTACTTGATAGATATTTTTGTTACGAATCTTTAAATAATCAAAAAATAAAGCAAAATCATAGGCATAATTGGCAATCGTTTGCTCTGAGCGATCTGCACTGATCATTTCCCAAAAAAATTCTTGTACTTCTTCAGGAAATTTACTGATAATCCGACGAATATTTTCAGATAGACGGCGTGAAAAGTTGGCTGATTCAAGCATTGAGCAGTCCCTCCGTTCCACTTATTTGAATTGCGTCTCTTTACGACCACTCCCGAGGTGAACACAAGCGAGATAAAAGGGAACTCAATGGGAATGAGGTGCAGGCAAATCGGTAAATCTTACCTATCTTCCATCATACACTATTTATTCCATTTTCGATAGAAGGACAAAAGAAACAGAATGGAGGGGAAAATTTTACTCAAACTAGTTTGTTTTACAAACCAAAATTCAAGACTTGCACCAATGTATTGACTTTTATATTACCAATATTTAATAATAATAATAAAACTATTTTTATTAAAAAAGAGGGTTGAACAATATGACGTGGTTGACCGTCCAAGAAGCGCTGGAGCTATTGAAAAATGAAGGGATTACGGAAAGTGATCAAGTGGTTCGACGGTGGCTTCGTGAGGGAAAACTGAAGGGAGTTCGCTCTACCAATCGCAAAGAAGGGTGGCGAGTCGATCTTAATCATCTAAAACAATTTATTAATGAGCGAAAGCCGGTTGATATTACAACAGAGCTGACCAAAACGATTAAAACTTTGCGAGAAGCGTATGAAGAAGTGAAAAGCGAGCGAGAAGCTTTAAAAATAGAAAATGAACGCTTAAAAGAGATGATTGCTAAATTGCAAAGTTCCGATCCTTCCCCTATAGTCCATCAAGAGGAAGAGGTGAAACAGGTTCCTCTTCCGACAAGCGTGCAGCAAGAGGAAAAGAAAGAGCCTCCTCTTACCGAGTCTCTCCCTGTCCCTCCGGTAATTGAAGAAATGGATCAAGCGGAGGAGATCGGGGGAATTGCTGTGGAGTTACAGACCTTTACGCTAGGAAAAGCCCAAGCTGATGTGATCGAGCATGTGCCAGAGCCGAAATGGGAAGAGGAAGAAGACGAGTCGGTCGTGATGACGATCCACTATGTAGAAAAAATTTGGCAACGAATTACAAAAGGAAGTAAGGAAGAAGCGGGCGTTTTGAAGATCGCCCGTGAAGTTTTATTTGCTACCTTGTTTAAAGACGGATCACAGATCGCAACGGTCGAGCGGACGAAAAAAGGCGGTTTCTACTGTCCATTTCGTTCGCCAAGAAGAAGCAAATCCTATAAAACTTTTACGAGACTAGTAGAAACCGCGATTCCCGTTCTAATCAAATATGCCAAAATTCAAAAGAGGCGCGAGAAAGAAAGACAGATGCTTGGATACTAAAAAGGGAAATGTATAAGAAAATCCGTGCATTCATCAGATTTTCTTATACATTTATTTTTTATTTTTGAATAAAAATTTGTGTCCAATACGTTCCGTACGATCCACCTTGAACATATCCGACCCCAATATGAGTGAAAGAAGGATTTAAGATGTTGGCTCGATGTCCGGAGCTATTCATCCACGAATTCATCACTTCCTGAGCCGTTTTTTGCCCAGCAGCGATGTTTTCACCAGCTGAGCGATAGGAAACGCCAAATTGTTTGAGCATTTGAAATGGCGAGCCATATGTAGGAGATTGATGGCTAAAATAATTGTTATTTTTCATATCCAATGATTTTTTGCCGGCGACATTGGCTGCCCCTGGATCGACTTGAAGCGATTGTAAACCTCTCGCTTTCCGTTCTTTGTTGACTAAGTTGACTACTTCCATTTCAATCGCGGATAGGCTCGATGAGTTAGAAGATGATGGTGAACTGGATGATGGGCTGGTTGTCGATTGTCTTGGAGCAGTTGTCGTTGTCTGCTCTTTGGATCCCGTTTCGATCTGTGTCGTTGTTTTATTTTGGGTGGATGAATCGGTCTCTTCTTTGCTCTTTTCACTTTTTTTCGAAGAAGACTCTTGTTTATCTACCTCTTCTTGTTTCTTCTCTTCTTTGGAATCTACCTTATCTTGTTTTGGCTTCTCCTCTTCCTCTTTCGATTTTTTCTTTTCTTCTTTTTCTTCCTTCTCTTCCTCCTCTATTTTCTCTTCTTCAGAGGAGTTTTCTTCAGGATCGTTGTAGCTGAAATCACTGCCTTCCGTAGAGATTTCAGTTGTAGAAGTTGGTGTTTTCTGGGATTCATCCGTGGAAAGTTCCGATGTACAACCCGTTAAACCGACCAGAACAAAAGGTAAAGCAATGGCAATGGATAAAATCTTTTTCAATGGATTTTCCGTTACTAAAAAGATAGACCACGGAGTAGACCTCTTTCAGGTGATACTATGTTTGAATATTGGAAATCCAGTAAGTATAATTGATTCGCTTGGGTCTATGCTTCTAGCAACCGGATTCACCTCCTAGATGATGTGGGATTTATATCTATTTTACATTGTTTTGTAATTTATTTATATGGTAAATAACTGGAAGTATATTTTCTATTCGTTTATTACAGATAATAGGTAAATATGGAAAGAAAAAATTTTAACGGATACTGAAAGACTGTTTAGAGAAGATGGCGAATGACCATCATCGCTAGAATCCCGACGACAACGGTTCCCAGCAAACTACGCGTCAAGATCGCTACGGCAAAAGCGGGTAAAGCGGCGAAAAATTTGCTGCTATGAAAAGTAGGCACAAATATTTCCTGTGCTAATAGAGCCATCATGATGGCGACGGGAATATGGTTTAAAAAGCGACGAGCCCAATCAGGTAATTGAAAACGGCTAAGGACGACGAGCGGCAGGATTCGTGGGATCAGCGTCACGATGCCGGCACCCAATATCAGTAGAAAGATCTCGTATCTTATTTCCATTTTTCGATGATCACTCCGATCGTAGCACTAAGTATGGTTGCGATGAGAATAGCACCGCTTCCAGAAAATAGATAAGAACTTCCAACGACGAGACCGATTGCGCTTAGGGCGACAATCAGGTCGACCATCCAATTTTTTCGATGGATGATTTGAAGGACCAGTAGCCCGATAAACATCGCGGGTAAAGCGAAATCGAGTCCGAAAGATTCGGGATTGGTAATCCACTGACCAAAAAAGCCGCCAGCCACATTGGCGATTGCCCAATTGAGATAGGCTGTGATATTTAAGCCCAACATCCATCGCTCATTTAGCATCGTTTTGTTGGCGGTGTGATGGATGGCTACGCCAAATGTTTCATCTGTTAGCTGCGAACCGATTAGCATATTTTTCCAAGGAGGGAGGTGACGAAAATAAGGAGCTAGAGCAGCACTCATTAACAGATGGCGTAGGTTGACAAAAAAGATAGTAAAGATGATAGCTGAGATCGAACTGTGGGTAAGGAGCATTCCAGCTAAAATAAATTGTGCCGAACCCGCGTAGAGGAGCAAGGAAACCAGTGCAATTTCAGCAATACTTAAGCCGGCTGTTTTTTCGATGACTCCCGCAGCAAAGCCGATACTTAAATAGCCTAAAACGGTAGGGAGACAATCTTTGACTCCTTGCACGAAGCCTTCTTCGTCTAGGTGCGCTTCGGTTATTTTTTGCTTCATATCGATCACTCCCTTTCCTTAAAGCAATTGTAAAAAAGAAAAGACGATTCAGCGGTATGTGAATCGTTTTTTCGTGAATATTTTTTTATGTACCAAAGGAAGCAGACTTTTTCAGTGTGTCTCTTCTAAAGAAGATACTTCTATTGTAATTACTATAAAATCTTAGTTTTTTCAAGTTGAATAAAAAACCAAACACTTCTAGTCAGAGCCAGAAGTGTTTGGTTTATGAAGGAAGCGTTGCGATCATTTTTTAAAGAGAGACTTTAAAACAAAGCCAACATTGGCGGGACGCTCTGCCAAACGACGCATAAAATATCCATACCAGTCTTCGCCATAAGGTACGTATACGCGAACCGTAAATCCTTCGGTGACCAACTGCTGTTGCAGAGCGGGACGGATGCCATAGAGCATTTGAAATTCAAATTGCGAGGTAGGAATGTTCTGTTCGCTGACAAATCGTTTCACATGATCGATGATCGCTTCGTCATGAGTGGCTACGGCTGCATAGTTACCATACAGCAGGTGTTTTTCGATGATTTTGATAAAGTTGCGATCCACATCTTTTTTTTGCGGAAAGGCGACGGAGGGAGATTCTTTGTAAGCGCCCTTGACCAAACGAAGATTGGGTCGATATACGTGGAGATCATCGAGGTCTTTTTCCACTTTGTATAAGTATGCTTGCAATACGAGACCGATGTTTTCACCATAGCGCTCCCTTAAGGTTTTAAAAATGTCGATGGTTACCTCGTTATGAGCGTAATCTTCCATATCGATGCGCACGAAGTTGTTATATTCCTTTGCCCTTTCTACAATTTGGTACATATTGTTAAGACAGAGCTCTTTGGCGATATCAAGCCCTAGCTGGGTCAGTTTAACAGACAAATGGGAGCGGACTTGACTGGTGTGAATCGCATCCAACGTCTTTAGACAATGTTCGGTTGCGGCAATTGCTTCTTCAGACTGGGAAACGAATTCACCCAAGTGATCTAAAGTAGCATCAATGCCTTTATCATTTAGTTCTCGCACTGCTTGAATCGCGCTTTCGATCGTCTCACCGGCTACAAAGCGGTTGGCACCGAGGGAATGTCCCCACTTTTTTGCAAACTGTTCAGCCATTTTACTTTTTGATAAAAAAAGAAGCGAGTTACGCAATAGCTGTTCCACCTAAAGATCACCCCTTCCATGAGGGCGCTTACACACAGCAGGTGCTATGCTCGCGCTAGGAAAATGCATCAAAAGGGGGAATAGGTCCTCTGAAACCTATTCCTTCACGGTTGGTGCGTAGAAGTTAGAGCAGAGTGGGGAGTGGATTGAATAAATAATTGGGAGATGGCATCGTATCCCGCTTGATTGGGATGGACTTCGTCAACAAAGTAGTCGAAGCGTTTAAAAAAGGTGTCAAAGGGATTGATTAATTGTGCTTGAAACTTTTGACCGATGTTTCCGTAACATTTATTCATCATTTGCGCAAAACTGACGGCACGTTTTTCGCCGAGTTTATATGCTGGGATGGGTAGATAAAAACCAAGAATTTGGATTTGGGCTTGTGGGGCGAGTGTACGAATCTGCGCTAAAATCTGTTCGACCTGGGTTAAAACGTTTCGCGTCACTTTTAACAATTTGCCAAAAGAGAGTGAGTTATTTTCATATAATTCAATAAAGTCACAACCGCCAGTCGTGATCGTAATATGGGTACTGCGTGGAATGAGGCGGGTAAAGCTCGGAATATTGATTAGACTGTATAATTCACGAGAAGTCATTCCGGAAACGCCTAAGTTGCGCAAAGAACAATGTTCGGAGTGAGCAAGATGCCGAAAATATTGAGATACCCAATGTCGATCTAAACTGGCTGCACCAATTCCTTCGGTAAGAGAATCACCTAAAGCTAAATAAGAGATAGAACATTTCTTCGACATACAGATCCTTCCTTATCAAGCAATATACAGTTAGTTTGTCCAGAAAAAAAGAAGTCTGCGTCGGTTTAAAGAGGTTTTTCCTACCAAAATAAGCTATTTCTACTTGATTTTTCATATTATGTATAATATTTGTTATAGTAGGTCTGTTTTCCTCTTTTGCTAAGCAGCGATTTTTCCCAAAATACTTTGGTTCAAGGGGGATATCAAATGAAGAAAGTCTTTTTTTCTGTGATGAACGGTCTATTTCTGTGTTTTCTTGTCGGATGCAACGAAGCACCGATGGCTGTTGCGAAAATAGTCAATTCCAATGGTGAACAAATCGGAACAGCGACGCTCAAGCAAATGGATCAAGGGGTGGAAATTACCGTCGAAGCTCACGGACTCCCGAGTGGGATCCATGGTTTCCATATTCATGAGGTAGGGAAATGCCAAGAGCCTGATTTCCAATCAGCTGGAGGACACTTTAATCCTCATGGGAAGAAGCATGGGAGAAACCATCCCGAGGGAGAACATGCAGGGGACTTGCAGAATATCGTCGTCGATTCGAGTGGAGAGGTAAAAAATACACAGGTGATAAAACAGGTAACTTTGGAAAAAGACGAAGTGCACTCGCTTTTGAAGGAGACAGGAACCGCCTTGGTGATCCATGAATCAGCGGATGATTATCGCACCGATCCTGCTGGCAATTCAGGCAAGCGGATTGCGTGTGGCGTGATTGAGGAAAAATAAGACAGTAGGGAGCTCATATGTCCCTGATCCCTCCTGGACAGGATAAAGAAAGAGGAGGGAGATGGATGAAGTTGTTTCAACCCGATTTAGTTTTTTTCGAACCGAGAGCATTGGACTACCCCTTGGGACGAAAGTTGTATCAGAAATACAGCAAAAGCAGGATTCCGGTTAAAATGACGACTTCCCATAATCGAGTGACCGGACTTCCTGGTGAAACGGAGCTAGAAAAATATCGGGTGGCGAAAAGAACATTGGTTGTCGGAATCAAGAAAACGTTGGATTTTGAGCCATCCAAACCATCGGCAGAATATGCGATTCCCTTAGCGACGGGGTGTATGGCCCATTGTCACTATTGCTATCTGCAAACGACGCTAGGCAATCGGCCCTATATCCGTGTCTATGTCAATGTCGATGAGATTTTTGAGCGAGCTGCGCGGTACATTGCAGAAAGAGCGCCAGAAATAACGCGATTTGAAGCGGCATGTACATCAGACCCTGTCGGCGTAGAGCATATTACCGGCTCTTTAAAACGGACGATTGAGTGGATGGGGCAACAAAAGTATGGGCGATTGCGCTTTGTCACGAAATATGCCCATGTTGACTCGCTGCTGGATGCCGTACATCAGGGACATACGCGCATTCGTTTTAGTATCAATGCGCCTTATGTGGTTCAGCACTTTGAACCAGGCACTTCTCCAGTTCATGAACGGATAGAAGCAGCGAAAAAAATCGCCCGTGCGAACTATCCCCTTGGCTTTATTATCGCTCCTATTATGTTTTTTGATGGATGGGAACAAGAATATACCCAATTGCTCGAAAAACTGAGGGATCAACTGGGAATGATTCCTGATTTAACGTTTGAATTGATTACCCATCGCTTTACCCAAACAGCTAAAAAAGTGATTGAAAAACGTTATCCGAAAAGCAAGTTAGAGATGGATGAAGAAAAACGGAAGAAAAAATGGGGCAGATACGGAAGAGTCAAGTATGTGTATCCAAATGAACAAATGGAGCAATTGAAGCAGTTTTTCTATTCCAAAATCAATCAGTATTTCCCAGAAGCAGAAATCAGTTATCTAACTTAGCGATTTTTATTTGCCAAACCAAATGCGGTTTGAACCTTCTATGTGAAGAAGCGGCGATCGTTTTCGCCGAGCGTTCGTTCAAATCAGTGAAACAAAGAAGGAAAGAAAGTCGATTCTGTAGAAGAGATAAGACATATGTTTGTATTTCTGCACTCCCGAGAATTTTAAAAAGACCGTGCCTCTACCACGGTCTTCGATCTTTCCAAAAGGAGGGTTACTCTTTCCATTTAATATTACATCCTAAGCTAGGAAGTTGTTTTACAGTAACTGGTTCGCCACGAAGGATTTGATCCAATGCGGAACGAATCGATTCACCGGTTACAGGAATGCCATTCCCTGGACGCGAAGAATCGAGCTGTCCACGATAAACACAAGCGAGATCTTTATCGAAGATATAAAAGTCTGGTGTGCAAGCAGCTTGATAGGCTTTCGCTACTTCTTGTGTTTCATCAAATAGGTAAGGGAAGGGGTAACCTAATTTTAAAGCGACTTCTTTCATTTTTTCAGGAGAGTCGTCTGGATAATTTTCTGGATCATTGGAATTAATAGCAATAAATGAAATCCCTTTTGGTTGGTAATCGTTTGCTAATTGAATCAATTGATCTTGCACATGGATCACAAAAGGACAATGATTACAAATAAACATAATCACTGTGGCGATGTCGGACTTGCTTTCCTCTAGGGAAATCATTTTGTCTTGAATCACATCTCGTAGTTGAAAAGACGGAGCTTTTTCACCTAAAGGGAACATATTGGATGGGACTCGCGCCATGTACGTTTCCTCCTTCACAGACTCTTTCGTTATTATAACATACTGAAGGAGAAAAATTAAAATAGTTTGGACTTATGCTTTGAAATGAGTATATTATAAAATGAAACAAATTATTTTAGGAGGTTCAAAATGTTAAATAAAGTCCATCAAGTAGATTGGGGAAGTTTACATCATGCCTATGGTCCAGCCAAGGATATTCCACAACAAATCTATAAACTGAGATCAAAAGATGAAACTGTTTGGTGGACCTATTTTAATAAGTTATCTAGTCGGATTTTATATCGTGATAAATATGTTTTTGAAGCAACCTCCTATACCGTACCCTTTTTAATTAAACTGTTAGAAGATGAAAATATTCTTTATCGGGAACATCTATTACATTTATTAGCAGGGATCTCCAATGGTACTTCAAATAAAGTGAGTGATGACCAGTTATTCTTTGTACAAAAAAAGCCGTTTACACGAAAGGTTCAAATGGAATTTCAACAGGAGTTGGAATGGGTCAAAAAGGCAAGATTAGCTGTTTATCAAGGAGTTCCCATTTTTTATCGCTTAAGTCAACATGATAACTATGTAATTAAAGAAGCGGCGATCTATACCCTGTCTTCTGTTAAGTGGTTGGAAGAGGATATTTTAAAACGATTACGTCGTCAACTGCGACAAGAAAAGGATCCGATGATTTTAACCAATCTGATTTTAGCTTTAGGTGCGCAACATGATCAACATGCACAAACGATTCATATTTTAGAGCGATATTTAGCCCATACTGAGCAGCCACTGCTTCAATTGGCGGCAGCGATTGCTTTGACACAAATCCAGTCAGGACATATTTCTAGTCAGACTTCTCAGGTTTTAATTCAGACCATTAGAAATCCTGATCGTGTATTGGCTTATGATAACTTGCTTTTTGCCAAAATGGACGTGATAACCGATATTGGCAGACTATTAAGTCAATTGCCGAAAGAAGAGTCTGTGCGTTCTCTTTCTTTTTTAATTGATGCTTTTCTGCATACGGAAAATGCTTTGGCAGCGGTAGAGCTAACCCGTTCGATTCTCACGATCGCTTTTGGGGAAACAAAAGACATCGCGTCACGGAAAGCTTCTGAGCTTACGGAACAACAGCGAACCATTTTAAAACATATCGCTGATAGCAAAGTAGCCTGGATTTTTAATGTGAATATGTCTCGGGTTTTACAAGAGTTTTCATTGCCTTCGGATCTAACACGTCTGAGGCAATACCTTAAAGAAGGTTGACTCCACAAAGATAGAGAATATTTTTTTATTTTAATGGGAATCGGTTTCTTGCCACTTTACTAAAAGTAGCGAAAGGATGTTATAATGAAAACTGATTCCGTTTTTTTTTTTGAAGGAAAAGCAAGGATAATGTCGTCGATTTGGAGTGGAATGGTTGAGTAGGAAGGGAATGAACAGACGATGGTTAGCAATGAAACAATGGTTGCAATTGCGATTCAATTTACTTTATCCATTATTTTGCCTGTTGTTTTGCTGATTTTTTTTAAAAGGAAATGGAAAATTCCGTGGAAAGCGGTTATGATTGGCTCCTTAACCTTTCTTGTATTTGCCATGATATTAAAAAATCTTCTACAATACTACTTCCTAGAAGTGAACGAAACAACCAGCGATTTGCTCTTTGGAACCCCTATTTTGTTTGTGTTGTTTGCTGCCTTTGCGGCCGGTATTTTTGAAGAAGTGGGAAGATACGTGAGCTATCGATTTTTATTAAAAGATCATCGGGAAAGAAAAGATGGAATCGCTTTCGGGATTGGTCATGGTGGGATCGAGGCGATCTTGGTTGGAGCATTGGGGGCATTTGCAACATTGCAAATCGCCATTATGATTAACCAAGGGTCGCTCGATGCATTGATTGCCGCTCAACCAGCACTGGAACAACAAAAAGAAGCGATTATAAATACTCCCAGTTATCACTTTATTTTGGCCGGACTGGAACGGGTGGCGGCATTGAGTATTCAAATCGCTTTATCGATCTTGGTGCTGTATGGGATTCGACAACGTAAGATTGCTATTTTGTTTTTAGCCATTCTTGTGCATGCTGCGGTGGATGTCATGGCTGGATTGTATCAGATTGAAGTCTTGCCTTTGATGGCTACGGAAATCATTGTCTACTTATTGGGGATCTTAGGATTGTATTTTACAATTCGTTCGCGAAAATTATTTAATAAAAGTGAATCAGAAGGATAAGATCGTGATTTGATAGGGAACCTCCGATGGGATTCATCGGAGGTTTTTTCGATCTCTAAGGTTGATCATTTCTAACCAAAGATAAATTTTTCGCTCTTGCACTAATATCGAAGAAATAGGAGCCGGTGCCAAAGTAAGAACGAACAAGGAGTCGGTATTTGCCTGTTTTTGTCGGTTGAAAGGTGATTCCCTCTTGGCGGGTGACTCCCCTGGATGCACCCACTTGAGCTCCATTGGGATCATAAAGGAAGATGTCAAAGTCTTGCCACCATACGTGGTTCGGCATAATCATCGTAATAGCAATCGGATTGGCAGTGGAAGTAACCTCAAAAGTCCATTCATCTCGATAAGAGGTGGTATTGATCGAATTTTGACCATAAAGACGATTGGGCAGTGTCGGACCCGTACCGGTGTAGCTACCCGCTTTTTTGATCGCGTCGTAACCACGTAGGTTACCATAACCATAATCGATGTCTTTTCCAGAGGGACCGAAGTCCGTAGCGGTTGAAACAAGGATCGATTTGATTTGTGTGGGAGTTAAAGAAGGGTTGGCATCATGGATCAAAGCGGCTGTCCCCGCGACAAATGGGGTCGCCATACTGGTTCCACTGTAGGATACGTAGCCATTGCTGCTGTTTGCTTTGGGAGCGACGACGTTATATCCTGGCGCGACAATATCTGGCTTGATGCGTCCATCTGCTGTCGTTCCTCGGCTGGAGAAGTCCGTGAGGTAAAAGCCACGGTCGCTTGGATCAGCCATTGCTCCCACCGTGAAAGCTTGTAAAGCAGCTCCTGGAGAGCCAATGGTCTTTTGACCAGGACCGGAATTACCTGCTGCGACAACGACTAAAATTCCCTCTTTAGTGGCGCGATTGACTGCTTGAGAAGCGGAGTCTTTTCCATCGGAACTACCTGATGTTCCTAAACTTAAATTGATTATATCGATGCCATACGTATTTTTATTGCTAATCGCCCAGTCGATTGCGGCGGTTACATTGCTCATGCTGCCACTGCCATTTTGATCGAGAACCTTAATTCCGACAATGGATGCCCCGGGTGCCACTCCTACGTAGGCGGCGTTGCCTTTACCAGCCCCACCAGCGATGCCAGCCACATGGGTGCCATGACCGTGATCGTCATAGGGAAGGGACCTGTTGTTGACATAATCTTTCCAGCCGATCACTTTCCCTTTGAGGTCCACATGATTCCGATCAACTCCTGTGTCAATGACAGCAATGGTCGCATCGATTTTGGAATATGTATTGGGGTTACCATCGCGATCGCCAGTTACACCAAAATCAGCACGAGCTTTGGAAGTTCCGTACCATGCATTGGCTGAGTTGGAGGCGATTTTCATCGGTTCGTCATATTCAATCTGGATCACTTGGGGAAGCGTAGCTAATTTGTTGATTTGTTCTTTGGTAAGGGTCGCAGAAACAGAAGGAAGGTTTTGATAAACGTGTTTCGGAGTAAATGAGGGAATAACGTTTTTTACTTTTTGAAGGTTACTGGATTGGTTTGTAGATTGAAATGTGATGATCACTGGGAAGGAATCGGTCTTTTTTGCCGACTGGAGTCGTCTTTCAATGTTGCTAAACAATTTGCTCCCCTCGATTTGATGTATGGCGTAGTTGTCTTTCATCGGCGATTGGGTTGTTTTTTGTGGTTTGGAAGAGGGGGAAGCAGCCGAATGAATTGAGCTGGCTCCAAAGATGAGGAGCAGAGAGAGAAGGATGGGAATCTTCTTGGAAATGTTCATTCAATTCCTCCTTGTATATTTTTCCATAAAAGGGTAAAAATTGAAATACGGATCTTATCATACAATTTTTTGTATATAAATACAACAGATCAAGTGTTCTATTTTGAAGTCCAGTTTGACTCCTCTTTTTTCCTTTTCTTTTATTTGCCGAATAAGAAAAGGGTTGACATTCATATCTAGTGGGGTCTATAATATACCCCAAGGGGTATACATACCCCCTATGGTATATAAAGAATATCCTTTTCTCACTTGATCCAAATTAAGTAGTGTACTGATCTGCGCTAGGAGAAGATCCAGCATACCAAAAACCGATCTGTAGCCATTATTGCCTCAAACGGAATTTGGATCGATCTACAAAGTCTGATCGCGACAGCAGCTGCGATCAACGCAGAAGTTGCGGTGTTTTCAAGAAAAATAAGATAGGGTGTGATCAAACATGGCAGTGAAAACGATCAGTGCAAAAGAATTGCATCAGCGGATGGAGCAAGGTCCTGTCTTCTTATTGGATGTTCGTAATCCAGAGCAATATAGCGAATGGAAAATTGAAGGGAAAACCGTTCAATCATTAAACATTCCTTACTTCGATTTCTTAGATGATGAGAAAGAAGTGTATCAAGATCTTCCGAAAGACACAGAGGTCGTAGTCATTTGTAATAAAGGTAGATCCGCGTTAATGGTTGCTGAGCAGTTGCAGGAGAAAGGCTATCAAGTCTCTACACTGGAAGGTGGAATGACGGAGTGGAGCCAATTTTATCACTCTGTCACCGTCGTAACCAGTGATGAGATGAAAATCATCCAAGTAAACCGCTTAGCGAAAGGTTGCTTATCTTACCTCGTGATCTCTGAAGGGAAAGCTGCAGTGGTTGATCCGAATCGCCATATTGATGAATATATTAAGCTGGCTGAAGAAGAGAACGTGGAAATTGTCCATGTATTGGATACACATTGTCACGCAGACCATATATCCGGTGGGGCGCAATTAGCAGAAAAAGTGGGAGCGACTTACTATATTTCAAAAAGTGAAATGCAAGGTTCGGACATTCCTTTTGAACCGTTGGAAGAACATGATCAAATCAATTTTGGTGACGTTTCGCTCAAAGTGTTGGCGATTCCGACACCTGGACACACCCCAGGTAGTGTTTCCTTCTTAGTGAACGACAAATATCTCCTTTCCGGAGACACCATTTTCGTTGGCGGATTGGGTAGACCTGACCTCGGCGGTAAAGCGAAAGAGTGGGCTCAGTCGCTTTATGATACGGTATTTACCAAAATTGCTTCCTTGTCTGACGATATTATTGTCTTGCCAACGCACTTTGCCGACATTAGCGAAATCAACCCAAGCGGATATGTTGGTGCAACACTAGGAGAAATTAGACGTAGCAATGAAATTATGCGGACAGAAGATCGTGCACAATTTACAGAACAAGTGGTTGCTGGAGCATCGGGAGCCACACCACCAAACTATGAACAAATTATTGAGATCAACCGTGGAAATATCGATGTAACGGAGGACCAAGCTACACAATTAGAAATCGGACCAAACCGTTGTGCCATTCATCATAGCAGCTAATTTGGCTCGTTGGAAAGCTATTCCAGAGATCTTCCTCTGGAATAGCTTTTTTATTTTTTTTCCAGATTTATTAATGTTTCTAATCTCTGATACTCTTTCTTTACTTCTAATTATTTTGAGAGTTATACTAATAATACAGCAAGTTTTTTTTATTAGTCATAGGATTAGAATTATAAAATAAGGTAATGGATGTAGCCGAAAATATTTATGATGGGGTGATGGTAAACTTGGAGACGATTCATTCAATCATTCAAAAAATCAATGAGTATGTTTGGGGCTGGCCAACACTGGTTTTATTGGTAGGCACAGGAATTTTCTTATCATTTCGTTTAAAATTTTTACAGTTTAGTCAGCTCTCTTATGCATTGAAGCTCGCTTTTAGTCGCTCGCAAGATCAAAAATCAAAAGGAGATATCTCCCATTTTCAGGCTTTGATGACTGCTTTGGCGGCGACGATTGGAACGGGGAATATTGCCGGAGTGACAACTGCTGTTACCATTGGTGGTCCCGGAGCCGTTTTTTGGATGTGGATCACAGCGATTTTTGGGATGGCGACCAAATATGCCGAAGCGATTTTGGCAGTGAAATACCGTGTAACCAACGAGAACGGGGAGCAGTCGGGAGGTCCGATGTACTACATCGAACGCGGTCTCGGTCCCAAATATAAATGGTTGGCGATCTTATTTGCCTTGTTTGGTTCGATCGCTGCCTTTGGAATTGGAAACATGGTACAGTCACATTCAGTTGCTTCCGCTCTCAAGGAGACCGTCAATACGCCCGAATGGATTACAGGTTTGGTCTTAGCGATCTTTACCGGTCTAGTTATTTTAGGTGGTGTCAAGTCAATCGGACGCGTTTCCAGTGTGTTGGTTCCTTTTATGGCTGTGTTTTATATTATCGGTGGCCTGATTGTTGTTTTTATGTATCTTGATCGAGTCCCAGCCGCTTTTGCCCTCATTTTTACGGATGCATTTACAGGTCAAGCGATGGCTGGGGGAGCAATCGGTACGGTGATTAAAATGGGGGTGGCTCGTGGACTATTCTCAAACGAAGCGGGTCTTGGTTCGGCTCCCATCGCTGCTGCAGCAGCCAAAACGGATCAACCTGGTCGGCAAGCATTGGTCTCGATGACAGGGACTTTTTTGGATACAATTATCGTTTGTACGATCACAGGTCTTTCGGTTGTCGTGACAGGTGCTTATCTTAAATATGTTCCTGGTCAGTTAGAAGGTGCGCAAGTGACCGTTGCCGCTTTTGAAAGTGCGATGCCTTCGATTGGTGGATGGATCGTTACTGCCGGTCTGATATTTTTTGCTTATTCAACGGTACTTGGTTGGTCGTATTATGGTGAAAAATGTTTTACTTACCTTTTTGGCGATAGAATGACTTTCTTGTATCGTTTGCTCTTTGTCTTTGCGGTCTTTTTTGGAGCGATGCAAAAAATTAGCTTGGTCTGGGATGCAGCGGATATGATGAATGGGTTGATGGCCTTGCCCAACTTGGTTGGTCTATTGCTTCTATCCTCTGTGATTGTAAAAGAAACGGATCAATTCAAGGAACAGCTGAAGATAGAAAGAGGTTTGAAATAAAAAAACTCCCGATACTTGGGAGTTTTTTTAATAGCTATTTTTTCGTTGGTTTGGTTCTGTGAGGAACAAAGTGAGCCATAATCCAATCCCCGCGAGGAAGAAGACCATCATCGAAGCGATTGAGGGAGCCATTTCACCGGTTTTTAGATTGATGAGGATCGCGGTATATAAGGAAAAGAGGATCAATCCCGCTGAAGTGGCATAGAGGATCGCGCGCATCTGTTTCATTCCAGGTCGTTTACTGGTTCCTTTGAGCAAAAAGCCGTAAGTGAAGATGCTTACTCCGAAAACACTGAAGATTCCTGGAGCAAAGGACTCGCCCCATTTCAAGTCCTTAAAAGAGAGCAA
Organism: Thermoactinomycetaceae bacterium; assembly: GCA_025449975.1. Taxonomy (GTDB): domain Bacteria; phylum Bacillota; class Bacilli; order Thermoactinomycetales; family Thermoactinomycetaceae; genus Thermoflavimicrobium. The sequence continues at coordinate 19,451 of JANWIG010000047.1, read as the reverse complement.
GGCAATCGTGAATCCTCCAAATAAAGTCATTAACACCCCTATGATGATTCCAGCGTTTGCAATGCGTGTAGCCGTCGGGGAAAGGGTCGGAAATTGTTTTGTTTTCTCACCAACTTTGCGGAGATCTTCGACTAAACTACTCAAATCTCCCATCGAAATGATGGCCTCTTTAAAAGAAGAGGATTCGTCCATCCCTTGGGCTTGATAATCAGCGATTTTTTCTTTTAGATTGGTGAAAAGTTCCTCCTTCTGCTCATGTAACTCTTGACTCTCTCCCACTCCAGCAAAGAGCTGATCGAGATATTTTTTGATTTTATGATCCAGTTGACTTTGAGCCTTCTTCATCTTCTAACCCTCCTTGAATCAATCGATCTAAAATCTCCTTGGCGAAGTTCCATTCTCGTTTGCTATGTTGATAACGTTCCTTTCCTTTGGCAGTAATCCGATAATATTTTCGCCGCCCTCCTTGTGTTTCATCGCCCCAATAGGATTCGATGCATGCCTCTTTTTCTAAGCGCCGAAAAGCGGTGTATAAGGTCGCTTCCTTTAATTCATATTGGTTACCACTTAATGCGAGAATTTTCTTATATATCTCATAACCATAGCTGTCACCTTGACGGAGGATATTTAGAATAATCGTCGTTGTATGGCCACGAATCAAGTCCGTTGAGATAGTGGGACTCATCATTACCTCACCTCCTACAATATATAGTACAGCATATTACTATGTCTGTCAAAGTAATATGTCAAGCAAAATAGAATAGAATTTTGTCATTGATACATCCTATAAAGCATCGATATACATAATCCAAGCTGGGGAAAGCGCTCCTACTTTGGCATCATTCTTGCTTTAAATGATTAGTAGATTTTAAAAAAAAGGAAAGGAAGATTCATAGATGACAAAAAAAGTGATGCAAAAAGCGATTCAACTCAAAACTGCGATCCCAGGTCCAAAGAGCCAAGCCCTCTATAAAGAGAGAGAGAAAAATGTTCCACGCGGACCGTTTAATGCGACCCATCTGTTTATTGAAAAAGGAGAGGGCGCATTGGTGACGGATGTGGATGGCAACACGTTGATCGACCTCGCCGGAGCGATTGGAACCTTAAACGCAGGTCATTGTCCACCCAAAGTAGTGGAAGCGCTTCAAGAACAAATCGGCAAATATTTGCATCCTTGTTTCCATGTGATGATGTATGAGCCGTATATTCGTCTAGCGGAAAAATTAAATCAAATCACCCCTGGCGATTTTGAAAAGAAAACGCTCTTCCTCAATAGTGGGGCTGAAGCGGTGGAGAATGCCGTTAAAATTGCGCGGAAATATACCGGCAGAAAGGCGATTCTTTCCTTTGAAAGAGGGTTTCATGGGCGTACGTTGTTGTCTATGTCATTAACGAGTAAAGTAAAGCCGTATAAGCAAGGATTTGGACCGTTTGCACCTGATACCTATAAAATTCCGTTCCCTTATTATGCGCATGCGCCAGCAGGAATCAGCAGAGATGAGTTAGATCAAATGTTGCTCCAAGAAATTGAAGAGTTCTTTATCAAGGAAGTGCCGGCAGAAGAAGTAGCCGCGATCATCATGGAACCGGTACAAGGGGAAGGCGGATTTGTCGTTCCTTCGAAAAAGTTTGTTCAAGGTGTGCGCCACATTTGTGATAAGTATGGTATCTTGTTTATCGCTGATGAAATTCAAACTGGATTTGGTCGTACAGGAAAAATGTTTGCAATGGAGCATTTTGAGGTAGTCCCTGATTTGATGACCATGTCCAAATCGATTGCGGCGGGTCTGCCCATCAGTGCTGTCACCGGACGAGCGGAAATCATGGATGCGCCTGAAGTAGGACAAATCGGTGGTACGTTTGCGGGAAGTCCTCTCGGCTGCGTTGCTGCCTTAAAAGTGATTGAGATGTTTGAAGAGGAAGGCTTATTAGAGAGAGCCAATACCATTGGAGAAACCATCCTTACCCGCTTTAAGCAGATCAAAGAGCGCTATCAGATTGATGGGGATGTCCGTGGATTGGGAGCGATGGTGGCGATGGAGATTCACTCTGCTCCGAATACTTCTCTGACGGGTAAAGATTTAGTGGGACAAATTTTAGAGAAGATTTATCAAAAAGGTGTTGTGGTCATGTCGGCTGGTTTGTATAGCAACGTGATCCGCGTCCTCTCTCCTTTTGTAATCACAGATGAGCAGTTAGATGAAGCGTTGGATGTAATCGAAGAAGCGATCCAAGAGGTATTAGGTCAGAAAGAATAGATTATGCAAGATTGAATAAATCTATGCGAAAATGAATAGATTCTGGAACCGCTAGCCAAAATCACTTCATCCTAAAATCTCTACCGATGGTTTAAGTAGACCATCGGTTTTTTATGTCTTCTGCCAAGGGATGATTTTGTCGCGAAGTGATTTGTCTATAAAAGGGTAATAAGGTAAAATAACTCGGAATCCATCGCGTTCTTGGCTGTTAATTCAAAGGAGTGGTAAGGATGCTCGTTTTTACAGCGGAAGATGTCCGACCGATTCAGGTAGTTCATTGGAATACTCCATTCAGCGAGATGGCGCTCTATGCAGAGAAGCATAAAGAGCCGTTCCTCTTTATCGAGAAAAATAAGCAAATTTTAGGATATATCAAGATAAATAAGAATGAGCGCATTGACAACCTCACCTCCGAACTCGTCCCCCTTTCATCGATCTACCAGATCGTTTGCGGCAAAGCGGTTTTGGATCTTTTTCAACTGATTAGTAAAGAGATTGTGATTGTCAAAAAACAGGAAACCGATGAAATCTGTGGTTATCTACGTCGCGATGATCTTTTGCCCCGCTTGTTTCAGCAAGAGGAATTTAGTCATTTGTTTCAGACGATTCTTTCTTCGATTCCGATGGGGATTTTAATCGTCAATCAAGAGAAACGGATTGTCCAATATAATGATAAAGCCCTACAGATCTTAAAGAGAGAAGGAGAGGAGTTAAAAAATAGTAACATCGATCAACTATTTGACAGCGATTATATCGAACGCGTTTTTGAGAAAGGAGAGACCATTTTAAACCAATTGCATCACACATTACAGTGGCGGGTGATGGTAGGGTTTAATCCGATTTTTAATAATGATCGAGAAGTGACAGGGATGATCGTTATCATCCAAGATTTGCCGATGCTAGAAGAGATGGCGATGGAACTGGATTATGTAAAAGATTTAAATAAAGATTTGCAAGCAATTTTAGCAACCATTTATGATGAAATCTTGGTGGTCAGTGATCAGGGGGAATTGCTAAGAACCAGTGAGAGCAATATATCAGGTTTTTGGAAAGGGAATTTAAAAGATTTAATCGGGAAAAACCTGATTGAGTTAGAGAAACAAGGGCTATTTCATCCCAGTGTGACCCGTCTCGTTTTAGAAAAACAAGGGAAGGTATCGATCATCCAAGAGGGATATAAAGGAAAAAAGGTACTGGCTGTGGGAAATCCTGTATACGATGAGGAAGGGAAACTAGAGAGAATCGTGATCGCTTCCCGCGATATTACAGAGACGAGCAAACTGCGCACACAACTCAAACAGATGAAACGATTATCTGAGAAATATAAAAAAGAATTACATGACTTAAAAATCAAGGAAAGCATTCAGCGAAATGTGATTTATTGCAGTCCAAAAATCGAGCGCATTATGAAATCGCTTAAAAGAATTGCGCAATATTCTTCCACCGTGTTGCTTACTGGTGAATCAGGGGTCGGTAAAGAAGTTTTTGCCAAAGCGATTCATCAATTGGGACCTAGAGCGAAGAAACCATTTTTACAGATCAATTGTGGAGCGATTCCGGAAAGCTTGTTGGAAAGTGAATTGTTTGGTTACGTAAAGGGGGCTTTTACAGGAGCGGACCCAAAGGGTAAAATCGGTTACTTTCGACAAGCGGATCAAGGAGTGTTGTTTTTAGATGAGATTGGCGAGATGCCCCTGGCTTTGCAAGTCAAATTGTTGCGCGTGCTCCAGGAAAGGGAAGTGATCCCCATCGGCGGGGTAAAACCGATTTCCGTCGATGTGCAGATTATCACGGCGACCAATAAAAGCCTTGAACAGATGGTGGAAGAAGGAACGTTTCGGGAAGATCTGTTTTACCGCTTAAATGTGATTCCCATTCATATCCCTCCGCTGCGGGAACGGCCAGAAGATATTCCTTTACTAGCCTACCATTTTTTACAAAAATGGAACCAACGCTATCAAAGGCAGATGTTGCTCACTCCGGATGCCTTAAATTTACTGGAAGCTTATTCTTGGCCCGGTAATGTTCGGGAGTTACAAAATGTGATCGAACGAGTAGCGGTCACGACGGAAGAAGAGACGATTACAGCAGGGCGAATCTATGATCTTTTGCAGTGGAAGAAAACCACGATGAAGGGAAAGCCGATCATCACAGAAATGATGCCATTGCAGCAAGCGCTAGAAGAAGTGGAAGAGCAGTTGATCTTATTAGCGATGGAACGATATAAGACGACCACTTTGGCCGCCAAAATGTTGGGGATTAGTCAATCCTCGGTCAGTAGAAAGTATCAAAAGATTCTCAAGAAGCGTGCCGATCACTCCTCCTGATCCATGAGAGACCGCTGATCATGTTTGGTCACGAAAGCGGTCCTCTTTCGAATTTCTTTCTTCTCGGTATGGTTCCATTGTCTATGCTTTTCACGAAATATCCAAAATCGAATCAAGCGATTAAAGAAAACAAAATATCCAATCATCCATGCAAACAAGGGATTTGCTGCTCCAATTTCTGAAGGAAGCAGGCAAACGGAACAAGCAATTTTTGTGAATTTGGTCACAAGTTGTTGACAGGATGTTCATTTCTATCTAAAGCATCCGATGAAAAATTGATATATGATGGTATTGATCTAAAAAAGTGCCATTTTAGCAGCTATTGCAAATTCATTAAAGAATACACATTGCCTGACGATAGTCAACTGAGTGCTTTTGAGTAGAAGAACACCGCGAAGGGAGAAAGACGGATGTTTGATCAGCAGCTTCATCGTTTGACTGAGCATATCCTATACTTACCGCCGGACGCGGATACTGACCGCCCTCTTCTCGCTGCCATCAGCGGAGAGAAACATACTCTACTAGTGGATGCTGGAAATTCATCAGCTCATGCCGAGCTTTTTCTTAGAGAGTTAGATAAATATCCGATCGCAAAGCCAAGTCAAGTTGTCCTCACACATGGCCATTGGGAGCATGTCTTTGGTGCATATTATTTAAATCTTCCTTGTATCGCTTCGGAAGGGACCAAGCAAGAGATTGAAAAAATGCAACATCTTTCTTGGACCGATGAGGCGTTGAACCAACGAGTGAAAGCAGGGATCGAGAGCTCTTTTTCTGCGGAAATGATTAAAAAGGAATGGGGAGACAATCGCAAAATTCCCATTATCTTACCGAGTATGACTTTTTCGGAGCGAATGGAGCTGGATTTAGGTGGCATTCATTGTCTGATCGAACATGTCGGTGGAGATCATGCTGACGATTCCTCGGTAGTCTATGTCAAAGAAGATAAGGTGCTATTTTTGGGAGACTGTTTATATCCAGATTACAAAGGAGAACAATGGCGGTATACCGTTGAAGGGACACAAGCTCTTTTAAAACGTCTGGAAAATTACGATGCCGATTTGTATGTATTGTCTCACGATATCCCGTTGTCTAAGACCCAATTTCGTATTTATACCGATTTATTAAAGCTATTCTGTCAGATTACGTTAAAGATGCATGGAGAGTTTGAAGCGATGATTTCTGCCCTCTCAAAAGAGCTGGGACGTAGGTTGGAGCCGCTCGAACGTCTAGTCATTCGATATTTTGCCAATGGTGTAGAGACGGTGGGTGCTCGGGTTTGAAATAATAGAAAGGAAGACCATTCAATAGAACACCTGTTGACGAAATCCAAAGTCATCAGGTGTTTTTTGTTTTTCAAGTAAAAAAAAAGAATCATATAAATAAAAGATAAAGTATAACTTGTAATAAGGAGAAAGAGTAAACAATCAGCCGATATTTCCATAAACTACCATAATGGTAAAGGAGGATGATTGGATGGTTGAGGATCTGATAAAGTTAGTGGAAAAGCTACTCGTCGACGGCGGATGGTTTTCTGATTTTTTCAAAATCATTTTCGCTATTACTCTGGTTCTCATTGCGATCATCTATTTATATCGTTTTTCTACTGGGAAGAGTGATTTATTAGGTAGAAGCAAAGAAGAGGGAGAACAAGCAAAGCCATCTGTGAAAAATCTAGAAGAGCAAATTAAGCAACTGCAAACAGAAAAACTAGAGTTAGAGAAAAAAGCAGAATCGCTCAATGAAGAAACCAATCGTCTCAATCAAATGTTGAACGAGAGTACGCAGTTGTATGAGGAGCTGGATGAAAAATATGCGGATGAAACCTATTTCATGTCACAAATTATGTATACCAAGGAAGAAGTCAATTTAGCGATGGCGAATCGCGAAAATTTTTATCTAAATCGGGATGATATTTACAAAAATTTATTTGACTATCTTGTCAATACCATCAAAGGGTTTCGAGAAAAGCGTCCACGTGTGGTGATCCATGTAAGACATCCGGAGAAACCGGACCGGTTGATCCACTATGCGCATTCCAGTGGTCATTCCCATCGCGTCAGGGAATATGAGCCTTTGATCGATGAAAGTGCCGCTGGACGGGCTTGGCGAACCAATCAGATTTATTACATTCCTGACATAGAGGCGGAGCATTGTGAATATGATCGTAAAGTGAATAATAAAAAATATTATCGAAGCATCCTTTGTGTTCCTCTAAAAGCTGGTGACGATAAATCCTTACGAATCGGTGTTTTATCTGTTACTGGGGAACCCGCCAATGCCTATGAAAGCATCGAGATTGATCGGATTGTTTTGTTTGCCAGTTTAATATACCCACTCGTTTATTTGGATGTAAAACAGAAGGAGGTAAGTCTGCATGGGTGAGCCTGAAAGGGTTTCACAAAAAGAGAGACAGCATCTAAACAAACTATATCGTGAGGGAACCATTTCCCGAAAACAGCTTATGGATAAGATGAAAAATGGATTATTTGATCATGAGCGGCTCGCACTCAAGGAAAAATTTGATAAATTCGTCAGTCGAATACGTTAAATAAATCAGCGACTTCATTTATGGCAGATTGGTTCGCTTCCCCACCTGTAATAGGTGGTTTTTTTATGTTGAAGATGAATAAAAAACCGCCTAGTTTCAAATTTTACAACTGGAGGGATTGAAATGACAACCTATTCACGTGTAAAGCAAACCTTAGTCAGTTTAAAATCAGCGAAAGCTACTTTGGAACGTTACAGTATACTAAGCCAAGATCAAACGGCTCGCAAGTCTTTTCAACGAAATGCAGATCAGTTGCAGCCCATTATTGATCGCCTGCAGAAACGAATAAAACACATGGAATTGGAGGAGCCCCAGTATAAGGGATATTAGGAGGAAATAACATGCCTGAATGGCTTGAAACCACAATACGTTCGTTTAGTTTTCTCGTTTTATTGCTCATTTTAACTCGTGCTTTAGGACGGAAGATGGCAGCGCGAATGACCTTTTTTGAAATTGCTTATGTGATTGTGTTGGGGATGATTACCGGAGCGATCTCCATTCAACTGGTTGATCTGGTGAATGGAATATTTGCTTTTCTCACCTGGGGACTCATTGGAATCGCCTTAAGCTTTTTGTCCTTAAAAAGCAAAATGGTTCGTGATGCGATCCACGGTAGAGAAGCGGTCGTGATTAAGAATGGAAAAGTATTGGAAGAACAGCTGAGAAGGGTTCGCTATACACCCGAAGATCTATTGCAGCAGCTTCGAAATAAACAGATCTTTTCGCTAGCGGATGTCGAATTTGCCGTGATGGAGTCCAATGGAGAGATCAATGCCCTGATCAAGTCCAATCGTCAGCCGATCACTCCTCAGCATTTAGGGGTAGAGACGGCTCCGGTGACGGGCGTACAGACCGTGATCTTGGATGGAACCATTATGGATGAACCGTTGACCACGATGGGACTAAACCGTGGTTGGCTACGGGGAGAGTTGGAAAAAATCGGGGTATCCCCTGAAAATGTGTTTATCGCCCAAGTGGATAGCATGGGTGAGTTATATATTGATTTGTTTGATGATGCGCTACAAATTCCCAAACCCACTACGCGTCAGCTTTTACTTAACTCATTGGAGCAAGCAAAAGCCGATTTGGAGACGTATGCAATCGATACCGATGATCCAAAAAGCAAACAGATGTATCAACGTTGTGCAGAGGAATTAAGTTCGATCATTTATGATGTTCGCCATTTATTAAAATAAATCAGGTGAAAAAAGATGTCTGACAAAAAGAAAAAAAAGTTAACACCGATCCAACAGCAATATCAAGATTTTGCCTTAAAACGGGAGCCCAAACGTCAACTTTTAAAAAACTGTCTTTATGCCTTTTTTGTCGGTGGGGGCATTTGTCTAGTTGGTCAAGGAATCACGCAGTTTTATATCCATTTTTTTGATTTTAATGAGAAAACGGCAGGAAACCCGACATCGGCGACTTTGATTTTTCTGTCGGTGATTATGACGGGTCTTGGCTTTTATGATCATATTGCCCAAAAAGCGGGAGCTGGAACGCTCATCCCTGTTACGGGCTTTGCCAACGCGATGTCCTCGGCGGCTATCGAACACCGTTCCGAAGGCTATGTACTCGGTGTTGGAGGAAATATGTTTAAGCTGGCCGGCTCTGTCATTGTTTTTGGTGTCTTTTCTGCTTTTGTCATCGCGCTGATCAAAGTGATTTTTACCAAGTATTTAGGAGGATTTTAGGTGATTCAAGGACGAACGTGGTTGTTTAAGCGAAAACCGACCATTATCGCTTCAGCGGCGGTCGGGGGCCCGATGGAAGCCAAAGGCCCCCTTGCCGATGACTTTGATTTGTTGCATGGAGACTTATGGTTTGGACAAGATAGCTTTGAAAAAGCAGAAAAAAAATTATTGGAAGAAGCGACAGAACGGGCGATTCATAAAGCCAACTTGCGAAAGGAAGATATTCAGTTTTTTTTATCAGGGGACTTAATGAACCAAGTGATCACGAGTAGTTTTACGGCGCGAACCTTGGGGATTCCCTACCTCGGGATTTTCGGGGCTTGTTCGACTTCGATGCAAGGGCTGGCGCTCGCTTCGGTCTTGGTGGATGCGGGTTTTGCGAAGTATGTCCTTTCCGCTACTTCGAGTCACAATGCAGCAGCAGAAAAGCAATATCGTTATCCGACGGAATATGGTTCGCAAAAGCCACCGACAGCGCAGTGGACAGTGACAGGAGCCGGAGCAGCGGTCGTCGCGCCGACGGGAGAAGGTCCCCGCGTAACAGCAGCGACCATTGGGCGAATCGTCGATCTGGGGGTTTCTGATCCTTTTAATATGGGAGCGGCGATGGCTCCAGCGGCCGTCGATACGATTCAGACGCATTTTCATGATTTGCAATTATCCTCCTCAGCATATGATTTGGTGCTGACAGGCGACCTTGGGCAGGTAGGATATACGTTGGCTCATGATTTATTAGAAGAGCAGAACTTTCGCTTTCCCAAAGGATGTTATGCCGATTGTGGCTTGATGATCTACCATCCCGACCAACCTGTTTTTTCGGGAGGAAGTGGAGCAGGATGTTCAGCTACAGTCGTTTTTGGGCATATCATGAATCGGATGAGAAGGGGAGAGCTGAAAAAAGTGCTAGTGGTAGCGACGGGTGCCTTACTCTCACCGATCAGCTATCAGCAGAAGGAGAGCATTCCTTGTATCGCTCACGCTGTGGCACTGGAAGCAGGAGGAGATGAGAAGCAATGATTTTTTTATGGGCTTTTGTAGTTGGCGGTCTGATCTGCGTGATTGGGCAAATTTTAATGGATGTCTTTAAACTAACTCCCGCCCATACGACAAGTAGTCTTGTCGTCGTTGGTGCGATTTTAGATGGGCTTGGCTTATATGAGCCATTGATTGAATTTGCTGGAGCAGGGGCGACTGTCCCAATTACGAGCTTTGGCAATGCATTGGTCCACGGAGCGATGGCAGAAGCGGAAAAGTATGGACTGATTGGGGTGGTTACTGGTATCTTTGAGGTGACGAGTGCCGGTATTTCATCTGCAATCATTTTTAGTTTTATCGCATCGCTGATTTTTAAATCGAAGGGTTGATAGCAGAGGAGACGGATTCTTTCTCTGCTATTTTTATATCGATCAAAGGGAGTGAGCCAATGATTGCTGGAAAAACCATCGATGAGTGGGTAAAGCAAATTCCCCTCCTTGCCTCCATCATTCAGTGCCAAGAAGTGATGTGGACACAGAAGCCAAAAGAAGAGGCGCTGTTATCGTTGCCGCTAGGAAAACAAGAGCTTGAAGCGGCTGGTCAGCGTTGGCAGCGGTTTGCCTCTTATTTGATGAAAGCTTTTCCTGAGACACAGAAAGACCAAGGTCGAATCGAATCGCCTCTTCGTCCGGTGAAAAAAATGCATGAACGGCTTCATAAAAGCGTAGGTCATCCTTTACCCGGGCAGCTGTTCTTAAAATGCGATAGTCATTTGCCGATCGCGGGATCCGTCAAAGCGCGCGGGGGAATCTATGAAGTGTTGCAGTTGGCTGAAAAGTTGGCTTTGGATAACGGCTGGCTCACCATAACTGACGATTATCAGCTTTTTGATCAAGAGACGATCCGGAAGCGATTGCGCTCCTATACGATCGTCGTCGGGTCGACAGGCAATTTGGGATTAAGCATTGGGATCATCGGTTCACGGTTGGGTTTTCGTGTGATCGTGCATATGTCCAAAGACGCCAAGCCGTGGAAGAAGGAACTTTTACGTAAGCAGGGAGCGATCGTTATCGAGCATCCGTCCGATTATAGTCAAGCGGTTGCGGAAGGTCGGAAACAGGCGGAGAGCGACCCAACCTGTTATTTTGTGGACGATGAAAATTCAACTGCACTCTTTCTCGGCTATGCCGCTGCTGCCTTTCATTTACAGGAACAATTGGCAAAGTGGCAAGTGAAAGTGGATGAAGAGCATCCCTTGTTTGTATATTTACCTTGTGGGGTCGGGGGAGCTCCCGGGGGAATTGCGTTTGGTCTAAAGCAGCTATTTGGAAAGCATGTTCATTGTTTCTTCGTCGAGCCCACCCATGCTCCGGCGATGTTGCTCGGGATGGTCACCGGACTGCATGATCAGATCGCTGTGCAAGACGTGGGGATCGATTTGCAAACGGAAGCGGATGGATTGGCTGTCGGACGAGCGTCACGCTTTGTTGGGAAGTGGATGGAAGGGCTGTTAAGTGGGATTTATACCGTAAAAGATGAGGAACTATTTGTGCGATTGTGGCAATTGTATGATGAGGAGGGCATTGCGCTCGAGCCGTCGGCTGCTGCGGGACTATCAGGGATCATCCGCTTATATCAAAGCTTAGCGGGTCAGCAATATATCGCCGAACAAAAGCTTACACAAAAGATAAACCAAGCTACTCACCTTGTTTGGGCAACAGGTGGTAGCTTGGTACCGACGGATGAGATGAATCGATATCTGCAAAAAGGATTCACCTTGATATCGAGGTCAACACGATAATCAAGGGATTTGCAAAGTGATTTTTCCGAAGTTTTCTCCTTTTTCCATATGTACGAGCGCCTCTTTGATCTCGCTCAGCGGATAAGAGCGATCCAGTACAGGACGAATTTGTTTGGAAGTAACCAGTTGGATCATGGCGGCAAAGTCTTTGGGGCTACCCATCGTTGTTCCGCGAAGATCTAAGTGTTTAAAGAAAAGTTTGGGCAATAATAAATTGGGGACAGGTCCTAAGGTCGCTCCAAAGTTGACAATCCGTCCACCTGGTTTTGCGATATCCAGTAATTTATTAAAGGTTTTTCCACCGACACAATCGATGATTAAATCGGCATGTCCCATTTGTTTGACCAACTCTTTTGCCCAATTTTCCTCACGATAATTGACACCGCCGACGGCTCCCAACTGTTTTGCTTTGGCTAGCTTTTCATCGCTACTGGAACTGACGAAAACCTTGGCTCCCAAAGCGGTGGCAATTTGGAGGGCAAAGAGGGCAACACCGCTGCCAATGCCCGGGATAAAGACGGTTTCATTCTCAGCGACTTCTCCACGGGTCACGACTGCACGATAGGCAGTGACGCCTCCGAGCGGAAGAGCGGCGGCTTCTTCCATCGTTAAATGGGATGGGATCGGATGTACTTGACTAGCGGGAACGACGACGTATTGGGCAAATGTTCCGTCCTGTGGCATGCCCAAGATGGTGTAATCGGGTCCATTAAAGCGTTCTTCGTCTCCCCAATTGAGTCCAGGATCGATCAAAACATGATCGCCTACCTGAACCCCTGTGACACCCTCGCCAATGGCGTCTACTTGCCCTGCTCCGTCGGATCCTAAGATCGTCGGGAGTTGGAGTCGCGGATAAAGACCGTAAGAAATCCACAGATCGCGCCGATTTAAGGCTGCATACTTTAGACGGATTAAAACTTCTCCTGCTTGAGGAGTAGGGACAGCCACTTCTTCAAAGCTTACCGAGTTAGGTCCCCCTTTTTCTCGCAAAACGATTGCTTTCACCTTTTTATCCTCCTGTCAATATATATAGTGAGTGAATAACTCCAACTTCATTTATCATAATCTTTTTATTGTGGATGAGAAAAGGGCTATTGAAAAAACAACACTCCATCATCGAGATGGAGTGGTTTTTTCCCATATGTGTTATTGTCTGTATTGGGGTTCTTCGGAGTAAATTTGTTCTTCACGAACTTTTAACTGTTGAATCACTTGGTCCATTTGTTGGGCTAATTGGTTGTAAAGTTGTTTCGCTTGCTGATTTTCTGTATCAAGTGCAAAAGTTTTCAGGTTGGCTGCTACCCCTTCTGCACTGGCAATCGTCTGTTTGATTTTTGTACCTACGGTCATCGCTTAATCCCTCCTTCAATCATAGTTTGTTCAAAGGGTTTGCATCTATGCGTGAAAGGACCAATAACCCGAAGTATGAATTGTTATAATTTATAAAATAATATATAATTAATTTAATTCAAAATATTTCGGTTTACATTTTGGAGGAGGGGCGTTTCGATGGACCTTCCTGAGATCCTTGAGCTGTTTGAACATCTGGAGCAAAATGTAGGTTGGTTTTATGATTTTTTAAGTTATTTCGTGGCGATTGGTCTCGTCTTGCTTTTTCTCATTTTTATCGTTCGACTTTGGAAAGGAGAAGTAAATTGGTTTGGGCGAAAAAAAGAGTGTCCAAGTCAGCCCAATTCCACTCCCGAAGAGCGGGCTGAATTGGAACAGCTCATTGAACAATTGCAGCAAGAATGCAAACAACTAAATCAAGCGGTTCAGGAAAAAAAAGAGGAAATCGCGGAGATTAAAAAACTATATATAGAATTAGATCAATGTTTTGCGGATGAAACCTATACGATGTCACAAATCATGTACGCGGCGGAGGAAGTTGCTACAGCCCTAGCCCTGAGAGAGGATTTTTATTTGCATAAAGATGATATTTTCGATCATTTATTGGACTATATTATCAATGTGTTAAAAGGTTTTCGGGAAAAACATCCATGTATTGTGATTCATGTTCCTCATTCGCAGCAAGAGGATCGGCTGGTTCATTATGCTCACTCCAGTGGTTTTGGTCATCAAGTGAAGCAATACGAACCGAAGATATATGGAAGTGCAGCAGGAAGAGCGTTTCGCAATAATGAAGTCTATTACATTCCCAATGTGGATGATCCCGAAGTCGAGTATGAGCGCAAACCTTTCAGTAAGAAAAAATATAAAAGTTTGCTATGTGTTCCGCTAAGTGCAGGATTTGATAAATCGACCTGTATAGGAGTATTGTCCCTGACAGGCAAGCCAGTTGCTGCATATGAAGAAATAGAGATTGAACGCACGATTTTGTTTTCTAAGATTTTGTATCCTTTAATTTATATGGATACAAAGAAAGGAGCAAGTTGGAATGGGAGTCATTCCTCAGAAAGTAAGACATGAGTTAAACCGATTGTACCGAATGGGGGAAATTTCCAAGAAACAGCTCATGGAAGAGATGAAAAACGGGCTGTTTGATCATGAGCGTTTGGCGGTCAAAAAGAAATGGGAGAAGTTATTTGCTAAGAAAATAAAAAAATAATGTTTGCTACTCTAGGGAAACTAGAGTTTTTTTCTGGTTGAATGGAGGAAATCTTGCCGAGTCACAGGTGAAAAATAAAAAAGGATTATGATATACTAAGTTTTAGAAATTTTACACGCCACACGACTGAAGCCGTAGGATTCTTGGGCTGTTCGTGTCCGGGCATGGTGCGGTTTATACCGGATTTATGGAAGTACATAGATAAATAGGGAGCGCGGAATGACCGGTGGATTTGTACATAAGTTCGCTAGGGCTAGCTTTGAAGCGGGGCTACTTTGGCATAAAGTGCAACCGATCGCCCCATTCGGAATCTCATAGCTGCGAAGTGTGGGAATGGCGTTTAGTTCCGTTCGATTCCAGCTGCCTGTGCCCTCGGATTTATAATTGTCGATGATGAAATGGGATGGGTTGGACATTCATGGTGAGCCAGGAAGGAAGCGAACGCGTCTAGCACAAGTAGTTGAAATCGCTTCAACGAGAGTGATGTACATCGGATCGAGAGACTGCGTGGCATGGATGGGATGTCCCAGCGCAAACCATTTCTTGGTAGAGGAAAGGAAGAGCATAAGCAATGAAAATGGAAGGTGCTGACCTAATTCATTGGATAGAAGAAGTAAATAAACAAATTAAACAACACAAATCAGACTTAACCAAGCTGGACCAAGCGATCGGTGATGGCGATCACGGGATCAATCTGGTCCGTGGATTTGAAGCAGTATTGGAGAAGCTTATGCCCAAACAAGATCAAGATCTGGGAGCGATTTGTCAAGAGATTGGCATGACATTGGTAACTCGAGTGAGTGGAGCTGCGGGTCCACTCTATGGAACAGCATTTCTTAAAATGGCTCAGGTGTGGAAAGGAAAAAACGCCATTTCATGGGTGGAATTGGCTCAAGGGATCGATGCAGCCGCACAAGGGATGAAAACAAGAGGGCGTTGCAAACTGGGAGATAAGACATTGCTCGATGTTTGGCTTCCATTGGCGGATTTCCTGTTGCAGCAAGGAGAGAATGCTTCTTGGGAGGAATTGGAGAAGTTGGCTTTCGCCAAGATGGAATATACCAAAACATTGGAAGCGCGACGGGGAAGGGCTGCTTTTCTAGGCTCTCGCTCGATTGGTCATTTGGATCCAGGAGCAGTCTCCTCTTATCTGATTTTTCGTGCACTTGCCCAAGTGATGAAAGCAAAGGAGATGGAATAATGGTTGGAATTGTGCTTGTTTCACATAGTTACGAGTTAGCTTCGGGCTTAAAAAAGATGTTAGAGCAAATTCAGCCGAATGTTCCAATTGCGGTGGGAGCAGGTGATGAAGAGGGAGAGATTGGAACCAGTCTTCACCGAATCAAGGAAGCGATCGAGTCGGTCTATTCCGAAGATGGAGTAGTTGTTTTATTTGACTTAGGAAGCGCTTTATTTTTCACCGAGCTAGCGATCGAAGAGTTAGGGGCGGATAAAAAGGTACAAATCGCCGATGCTCCCTTGGTAGAGGGAGCCTATATGGCTGTCGTTCAAGCAGGATGTAACAGTCCGCTGGAGGAAGTACGTCAAATGGCTGAACAGGCAAAGGAACTGGTCAAAATACCGGTGGATGAATAAAGGGCAATGCTTTTTTTCTAAAAGGGAAAGAAAAGCCGATGATCGGGAGGATGGATCATCGGCTTTTTGTTTGTGGAAATCAACTTTTCTCCATTTAAGGTAGAGAAGTCGATTAAATTGGAAATGATCGTTGCCTTTTTCAAAATTTAGTATGAGCATACCAAAAATTTTGATTGCATATACTAAAAATTGCTGTTATATTATGTTTATAGAGTATGGAGAATAGACCCATCTATGTAGAGAAGTAAGAATAGAATGGATGATTGGATCGGTAGCGAGTATACTACCAATTCATTCAAATAATGGTGTGATTAGGAATGACAAATGGAATATAGTCAGAATAATCACAAAATAATATATTGCATGAAAAGGAAAGGTGACGATCTGATGATCAAGCCGATTTATTCAGTGATGATCTATACGTCTGAGATCACGGAGACCATGTTGGAGCAGGTCGAAAATTGGGTGAGATCAGGAATCAAAGTATTTTTATTCACAACGGATATTTTGGAAGAGTACGAAAAAAAGCGGATCTGGCAAAAGGGGCGAAAGCAACAGTTTTTTTATTGGTTTGAAGTCCGCTATCGTGCAGAGTACGACAACCAAACAGTCTATTTTGTCGATGGCAAGATTACCGATCGCAAGCTATTTAACGATCTATGCCAAGATAGCAGCGAACTCGGATTCCATTCTTTCAATGCGGAACAATTTCAAGTCGAACATGCTGCGCCCGACCATCACCTCTTTGTAATGGCTGGTGCGGGCACGGGAAAAACGACGGTCATGATTAACCGCCTCCTGTTTTTAAAACATATCGATCCAGCTTTTTCGTTTTCCCGCGTAGCGATGATCACTTTTACCAATGAAGCGGCAGTGGTGATTCGCCGGAAGCTACAGAGACGGATTCGCGATTATTATGAACTGACGATGAAGCGCAAATATCTCGATTGGCTGGATGAACTGCGAGACTTGGAAGTGAGTACGATCCATTCATTTGCTAAAAAGCTACTTTCTTCGTCCGTCCGGATTCGTAGCTACGATGAAGAGCGAAAAGGGTTGATCGAGAAGATGATCGATCGTTTTGCCCATACGGAACCCGAAGTGTATCAGCCATTTGAAAGAATCAGGCACTATCATTTGGTTCGCTCGATTCGAGCAGTCATCGAACAGTTAGACAATCAATCTTTACATGAATCCACGCTTCAGTCGATTGACTTTGGGCAGGATCAGCAAAATTTTACGCAATTATTAAAGTTTGTCATCACCAATGGAATGAATGAACTAAAAGCTTTGAAAGAAGAAAACAATCAGTGGGAAGTGAATGATTTAATCCGAAGATTATATGAATTGCAGCAGATGGAAGCGTTTCGACCCAAGACAAACTTTCAATATATCATGGTCGATGAATTCCAGGACACCGATGCGGTTCAAGTTCAATTTTTAATATGGTTACAAAACGTCCTGCATCGCTGTCGTCTGTTCGTGGTAGGGGATATAAAGCAGAGTATCTATCGCTTTCGGGGAGCCGATTATACCGCGTTTAGCCAATTGCGTCACGGTTTGCAGGATCAGCCGATTACCCAAATCTATCTCAATAAAAACTATCGGAGTAACAAAAAGTTGCTCGAACAGTTTGATTCCCTGTTTAGGCACTGGGGCAAGAAAGTCACCGGCTTTCCTTATACACCAGAGGATCGCTTGCAGGCGATGAATCAAATGAGCGCTGGCGGAATAATTGAAAAAGATTTTTCTCTCAGAGCGGTCTGGAAAGATGTATTAAGTAAATTGGAAGGGAAAGAGACGGCGATTCTTGTCCGTTCCAATGATGATGTCCAAAAAACGGTTGAACTGTGTCAACAGATCGGTTTTTTCTGTGAAGGAAAGGTCAGTAGTCGCTTTTATCGCTCTCTTCCAGTGAGAGAGCTATATGGGGTGGTCCGGTCTTTGGTGTTGCCGCACTCGACTTCAACCCTTTACGCGCTGCATCGTTCCTCTTATGGAGAGAATACCCTTTCTCATCAGGAGTTGATTCAGCATTTTACCGCCGATCGTCCGTATGCATTGTCGTTATTAGAGAAACAACCCGATGCTGCATTTTGGCAAGGGATCCGCGAAAAAGCGAAGGTGACTCCGCCACTGGTTTTATTAGAGGAAATCATCGAAAAGCGCAAGCCCCATCAGCAATCAGCGAAGCGGTTGTGGACAAAGATCTTAATGGAACGACCGGATGCCGATCAAGAGCGGGTGCGACAGCAATGTTTGTATCATCGGGATCAATATGAGACGCGTTTAACTTATTTGCTCTATCTATTGAAAAAGCATTTTTCGGACTCCGTGGCTACTTTGTATGGACTAGAACGTTTTCTGCGCATTCGGATCCAGACAGATGTCGAAGAACAAGATCCAAAGGTGCCTGCTCCTGCAACCGATCATCCGCATATTTTTCAGTGTATGACCGTGCATCAAGCCAAAGGACAAGAGTTTGATCATGTGATCCTGCCATGGACCGATGCGCCATTTATCATTCCCGAGCGTCCGCATATTTTTATCGATTTCAAAGGAAAGAATCCCAAAGTCGCCTATCAACTGATCATGGATAATCACTATTTTCATAATGATATTTTTACACAGCTCAAAAAGAGTGAACGGGAAGAGCTCATCGCCGAAGAAACACGGCTGCTCTATGTGGCGATGACCCGAGCCAAGCACAGTTTATTTATCCAGAAACCGACGACGGATCAAGCAAAAAGGATCAATAGCTGGGCGGATCTGTTGAGTTGGAAGGAGAGAGTAGAGCTTGTTTAAAGTTGAAACCTATCAAGATCCTCACACATATTTTTCCACTCTTCAGTTAGAAGAAGATGCTTTGCATATTACTGGGGATTCTTCATTGCGTGTTTACTTGAACGGGTCTGCACCCAATCCAAAATGGGTTCTCACCATGGAAGAATTCAAAAGAAAATTGTTCCCACAATGGGACTCACCCCTGGCGTATCCTTTTCTAAAAGCGAAGTTACGAAAGATCATTCAGCAAGAATTGGAAAGTTCCGATCCTTCTCCTACAAGTCTTGGTTATTCATTGGACCGATGGGTCGAAGCGATTCGATTATTGGCCGAGCTAGGGATCACCCAATTAGCGTTGCCCCAAGCGAAAGAGGAAAGGACTTCCGAAGTGGAGTTGTTTGTCCGCGTCTGGAGACAACTTCTTTTGGATGTGGAGGCGCGAAAATTCATCTTTTCCAGACAAAGGCAGGCGATGCAAAGTCCTTGGGTGGAAGCCTTTGGGAAAAAGCCGCAAGCGATCTATGTGTATCAAATGATTCAGCTCGATGCGAGCCGTCTGTTCTTGTTTGCCCAATGCCAGTTGCAAGGAATCCCCGTTATTTTCCGGATCCCTTATATCAGCAGCTTGTCGGGGATCTATCGGCCTTGGTGCGAAATCTATAAAAAGCTGGTCAGAGACGATTGGCCAGAAGATCGGCAGCCGATGGCGATTAGACGCGGGCAGAAATGGCTAGCTTATCAATCGGAAGAAAACGTGATCGACTTGGCTGAAGATGAAGCTGCACCTCAGTTTTATCAATTTGCTTCACCTGTTCATTTTCAACGATACTTAGAGCAAAATCCGATTCGCTTAGGTGAAAGGCGGATTTTGACGAGCAAAAGTAAAGAGTTAAACC
>JANWIG010000046.1 GCA_025449975.1 Thermoactinomycetaceae bacterium | reverse complement strand
CAATTCAAAACTTTTGTGGTATGATCCGGTCTGGTAGCTCAGTCGGTAGAGCAGAGGACTGAAAATCCTCGTGTCGGCGGTTCGATTCCGTCCCAGACCACCATCTATGCATGCTGGTGTAGCTCAATTGGTAGAGCAACTGACTTGTAATCAGTAGGTTGGGGGTTCAAGTCCTCTCACCAGCACCATTGGTGTTTAGGGGCGTAGTTTAATGGCAGAACAGAGGTCTCCAAAACCTCTAGTGTGGGTTCGATTCCTACCGCCCCTGCCAACCACATATCATTGCAGCAATTTTTGTTCCATTGTTTGAAGAGAGGATTGAGCTCTTGCGATCCATTTCTCATCAATCTCCATATGATCGGTGGGAATGGGTTTGCTAAATTGATTGACCAGAGCTGTGACGAGACCACTATTACCAGTGGGGTCGTTTGTTGTTCGAAATTCATGTTTGATGACAAAAGGCTTGCCGATCTGTAGAGTTGTTTCTGGTTCATCCAATGGACCATCGATTGCATAGACTGGAATTCGTAGATAGTAGCGATTTCCTTTCGTTTCTTCCCAATCAAGCGCTTTGTCAAAGTAACCATGTTCGTAAGTATAACCGCCACCTAGATGAAAATCTTCTTTTTCAAATTGATCTCTTAAGTATTTGTAATTCGCTTCTAAACCTTCTAAGGAAGACGAAACTGGGATCATTTGCAAACACTCCTTTTCTATATAGGACTCATTTTTCCCACATATATATGGAATATGCGCCCTTAGCTCAGCTGGATAGAGCGTCTGACTACGGATCAGAAGGTCGGGAGTTCGAATCTTCCAGGGCGTGCCAAAAAAGTCCTAGATCAGTGATAGATCTAGGACTTTTCGTTATGGGAGTGGGATTTTGATTCAAGGCTTCATCGTTCCGATCCCTAACATGCGTAGGATATAGACCATGCTCATGGGGATAATCGACATATTTTTCACAAAAAATAGAAGCGATTCCCGAGCAAGATGTTGATCATATTCTTCAATTTGGAGAAGGATCATAATCATTTGAACAGTGGTTTCATTTAAGAGAAGTTCAAAAAGGAGGTTCATGAGACCATACAGGCAGATGATGAAGATCAATATCTGACCAATGATTACATGAGGCCAATTTTGACGGATGTTCCACTCGAAATGTTTTTGAACGGATTTCCAAAATTCTTTTTGAGACAAATGTTGGATGCTTCCGTTCATCATGAAAGCAATGATGAAAAAGAAAAGAACCACTCTGCTGAATTCCACGAACACTTCCATCCATATCGGTGTCTGAAATTGATTCCACGATTGCACCACTCGGAATAACGAAGGGAGAAGTGAAAGGATAATAAATGAGAGGTGACGATAAAAGAAGGAAAATGTCCAAAAAAACAATCGAATTCCTTCCAACAACCCCTTTTTGAGATGTGGGATCATCATCAAGTTTCTCCTTGCTATTTGAGACTTTCGAACAAGCCGATGTGAAACGTGTTTTTTGATGGGATCGACAGTTAGAATGTTTGATCAATCACTCCTCCCCCTAGACAAACTTCCCCTTGGTATAAAACAACAGCTTGTCCAGGTGTAACGGCACGTAGTGGTTTTGCGAACTCGATTTGAAATTGACCACTACTCGGTTGCCATGTTACTTCTGCTTTTTGATCGGCTTGTCGGTAACGTGTTTTTATCGTACAAATAAAAGGTTGAGTAGGTGGATATGCATCTTCCCCTAACCAATTAATCTCTGTGGCGATTAATCCCTTGGAATACAGAGCAGGATGATTATGACCTTGAGCAACATATAAGATGTTCTGCTTTATATCTTTTTTTACCACAAACCAAGGTTCTCCCGATCCGAAACCACCGATTCCTAACCCTTTGCGTTGTCCTAAAGTATAATACATCAATCCATGGTGATCCCCAATATACTCATCGTCAAGGGTTCGAATCTCTCCCGGTTGAGCAGGGAGATATGTGCTCAAAAATTGTCGAAAGTTCTTTTCGCCAATGAAACAGATCCCTGTACTATCTTTTTTCTTAGCTGTTGCCAGACCAAGATTTTGGGCGATTTTTCTCACTTCCGATTTTTGCAGATGTCCAATGGGAAACATCGCTTGGCTCAGCTGCTTTCTGTGGACTGCATACAAAAAATAGGTTTGATCTTTATTGGAGTCTGCTCCTCGAAGTAACTTGACGTTTTGGTCCTTTCTCTTTAGTTGCGCATAGTGTCCCGTTGCGATAAAGTCAGCTCCCAACTGTTTCGCTTTTTGCAAAAATTCCCCAAATTTAATTTCACGGTTACACATAACATCTGGATTGGGTGTGCGTCCTTTACGATATTCGTCCAAAAAATAGGCAAACACTTTCTCATAATATTCTTTTTCAAAGTTGACCGAGTAATAAGGGATATCAATTTGAGAACAAACTTGTCGAACATCTTCAAAGTCTTCGGTGGCTGTGCAATGACCAAATTCATCGGTGTCGTCCCAGTTTTTCATAAAAAGACCAATCACATCATAGCCTTGTTCTTTGAGTAACCATGCCGTTACGGAAGAATCTACGCCACCAGACATGCCAACAACAACACGCGGTTTCTCTTTCATCTTGATCATCCTAATTCGTATCAGTATCTACTTGTTTTTTTCGCGTCCCCTCTATTATAATCAACACATTGTTATCCGACAAATCGAGAGAGTGGAACGGGAAAGATGGGATGGGTAGGATCTTCTCCATTTTTCATCGACGGATATCCACCAGAATAAAAATATTTGGATATTGGAAGGATTCATATGAAAACACTATGGACACCTAACAGAATATTGGTAATGGGTTTTGCTCTATTTACGCTAATCGGAGCGATCTTACTCTGGATTCCTCTGGCACATGAATCAAATCAGCAAGTCACTTTTCTCGATGCATTGTTCACTGCAACCTCAGCTTTTAGTGTCACTGGTTTAGTGGTAGTTGACACTGCGACCACCTATAATTTGTTTGGTGAACTGGTGATTCTAGGATTGATTCAAGTGGGAGGTATTGGCTTTGTAACCTCAGCTGTTTTTTTCTCCATCTTGATCGGCAAACGAATTGGGATCAAGGAACGGTTGATTCTGGGAGAACAACTGAATCAATCTTCGCTTCAAGGTCTGATCCGTTTGTTAATGATGGTGATTTATACGACATTGATCATTGAAGCTCTGGGATTTATCCTGTTATCGTTTCGTTTCGTTCCCGACTGGGGCTGGTTAAAAGGGATGTACTATGCTTTGTTTCACTCGGTTTCGGCATTTAATAGTGCTGGATTTGAATTATTTGGTATGATCGATCCTTTTAGCAGTCTCTCGATTTATCGCGATGATGTGATCGTCAATATGACCGTTGGGTGGTTAATGATTTTAGGCGCTTTGGGATTTGTCGTGATTATTGAAGTGTTTAATTATTCGAAGACGCGAAAACTTAGCCTGCATACAAAATTAGTACTAACCATGACAAGCATACTGCTTCTTTTGGGGACCATCATTATTTGTATGATGGAGTGGAGTAATCCAGCCACTTTAGATTCTTTACATTGGCTGGATAAAGGGATGGCTTCATTTTTCCATTCCACTGCCCGTACGGGTGGATTTAGCACACTCGATGTATCAGAAATGTATCCGACTACGCTGTTTTTTATTATAATTCTTATGTTTATTGGCGCTTCTCCAGGTTCGACAGGAGGTGGAATCAAGGTCACTACAGCAATCGTAATTTTGCTGTCGGTTTGGACAATGATTCGTGGGCGGACAAATGTGGTTGCATTTCGTCGTACCATTCCAAATGACAATGTATATAAAGCGTTGACCATTACGGTTCTTTCGATGCTGTTTGTGATCATTAATGTGATCTTCTTAACGATGACGGAACGGGCGGACTTCTTAACAGTGATGTTCGAGGTTGTTTCCGCCTTTGGGACTGTCGGCTCAAGTATGGGGATCACGCCAGAGTTGTCACCCTATGGTAAAATATTGATTATTATTTGTATGTTTGTCGGACGGCTCGGTCCTTTGACATTAGGTTTTGCTATGGTTCAAAAGATGGGACGTGAATCCATTAAATATCCAGAAGAGAAGTTAATGATTGGTTAAAAGCCAGTTTTGCTAGAAAATTTTTTACTTGCATAGTAAAATGTGAATACGTTAAGAATATAGAAGAAACCTAAAGGAGGCTAAGTTTACGAGTGATACGCCTTACTAGATATTTTCCTTATTTTCTCATCTTCTGTTCCATCATCGTTTTCCTCAGTGGCTGTTCATCTTTGGTGCAAGAGGTTCAAAAATGGACAGGAAATCGGATTGAATTGATTGATGATGTTACGGTGACAACCGATGACGATGATTGGAATCAGGATGATCCAGAAGGTAAGAGACAGCCTGAGACATTGCAAAGTCCAAAGGCTCATATGAAACTGGATAAGATATTACGAGATGAAGGGCGAGGAAAATATGCTGGCGAGCAATTTAATAAGCAAAAGATCAATGAAGCACTGGATCTTCTTCCAAAGGGCTTAACCGAAGAAAAAGTATATGCATATCTTTTGGGGCTGGTTGGAGAAAATTATTATAAGGAAACGGACGTTCTGGATGAAATCGCTCACTCCAACTATTATCAACAATCGATTTATTATCAGCCCAAAAACCATCAAGCGAATCAAAAGCCTCCGTCGTCACAAAAGAATTCAATGAATGTTGTTTTTTTATTGGATGCAAGTAACTCGATGAATCATAAGATGGATGGGAAGAAAAAAATTAATTGGGCCAAAGAGGCGGTTGTAAAGATATCTGAGAAATTACCACCTGGCACGTTATATACTTTCCGTGTATTTGGGCGTCCGTCTCATGATAAGAATACTTCTTGCGTCGATTCGGAAAAGAAGATTTCCACCCAGTTACAAGGGAACTACGAACAAATTTCCAAAGTGATCCAAACGGTTCAACCCGTTGGCTGGTCGCCATTGTCGAAAGCCCTTGAAAATGCGTATAGTGATCTAAAAAAGAATGTCCGTCAAAATCCAGCATCCCAAAATGTCATTTTTGTCATTAGCGATAATACGGACTCTTGTGGAAGAGATCCTGTCGTCACGTCGAAAAAATTAAATTCGTCGGGTGTGAAAGCGCAAATTCATTTTATTGGATTGGATGTAAGTTTAGAGGCGGAAAAGGATTTTAAAAAGATCTCAGAAATCTCAAATGGCAATTTTGAAGTGGTGAGAAATCAACAGGAATTAAAGCAAGTCGTACATCTACACACGGAGGAGATCTTGCGCGTCAATGATCCTTGGCAGATGAAGGCGACCGATAAGATCACAAGAAATTATGTATCCGATAAGACACGATTACGCCATCATGTCGAAAAGATAACCGATAAAGTTCAACAAGAATATGAACGATTAAATGAGGCGAATCGGTATATCAAAGAGAAACAAAAAATCAAGGATGAGGATTGGTTCAAACTGAATGATTTGATTGGCGAGCGAAGAGATAAGGTGGAAAAGTATGCAGATGATCGGTTAAAGCAGATCAATCAGAAGTTAGATCAGGAATTTAACAATCAGACACAAAAGATTATGAAGAGCTGGTCGAGAGAAGGAAAAAACATCAAAGAATTAGAGGATCGGAAAAAAGAACGGTTAAAAGTTCTTAATGAATCGCAAGACTCAAGCAATGAGACCGTTCAACCTGATTAGAAGAGCGACATTTGATTGAAACCACCTCTGATGTTACTTTTCAGAGGTGGTTTTTCGTATAACCGAATTGATGTCAGAAGGATGATTTGGATTTTTATTGTAAATGATACTGTATTATTTACGAATAAATTATTAATGGTATTATAAATGTTGTTTTAGATTTTATGAACCAGGGGAGATGAATATGTTTTTCAATCGTTCCAAGGATCAAATCTTTTATCAAACTTTGATTGATGCGACCATCAATATTATCGATGCAGTGGAGCTATTCAAACAAAATGTAGAGACATTGAAAGAAAAAGAAAGATACGCTGAAGAGCTGAAAGAATTGGAATCAAAGGGGGATGATTATACACATTTATTGATCAAGGAATTGAATCAAACCTTTGTCACACCGCTTGATCGTGAAGATATTTTGGACTTAGCCGTGAAACTGGATGATATCATTGATGGCATTGAGGCGTGTGCTCAGCGATTTGTTTCGTTACATGTTGATACCCCAACTTCTTATTTAATGAAGTTTACAGAGATTCTGGAAAAAGCGGCACGCTATCTTCAAGAAGCTTTTGTTGCATTAGAGAAGCGAGACTTTAGCACAATTCGGAAGGTTTCGATCGAGATTTATGCGTTGGAGGATGAAGGAGATCGCATTTATTTTGAATGCATCAGTGAACTCTTTGAAAATCCAGAGGATCCCATCTATTTGATTAAAATGAAGGAAATTTATCAGCGGTTGGAGGAAGTGATTGACACCTTTGAATACTTAATGAATGTAATGGAAGGCGTGGTAATGAAGTATGCCTGAGTCATTATGGTTGCTAATTTTTGTTATTTCGCTCGCGCTCATTTTTGATTTTACAAATGGATGGCATGATACGGCGAATGCCATTGCTACAGTGGTCGGAACTCGAACTCTCTCACCTGCAAAAGCGATTGCAATGGCTTCACTTCTAAACTTGGCTGGCGCTTTTTTTTCCACAGAAGTTGCCAAAACCATTGGAAGTGAAATTGTTGACCCAGCAGGAGTGACACTGATTGTATTGGTGGCTGCATTACTATCAGTGATTATTTGGAATGTTGTGACTGTATTAATGGGATTGCCAACCAGTTCATCACACGCGTTATTGGGGAGTTTGGTAGGAGCTGCTTTGGCTTATAAAGGGATCGGTGTGCTCCAATTAAATGGAATTATCATGATTTTAGTTGCTTTAGTCTGTTCTCCTCTCTTAGGGGGATTGGTCAGTTATACATTGATGAAATTGGTGAATCGTTTCTTTGCAAACTCAGTGCCGTCGAAGGTAAAAAAGGGATTTCAACCACTTCAGATTTTGTCTTCCGCATTTATGGCGTTCAGCCATGGGGCGTCTGATGCTCAAAAAGCGATGGGCATTATTACGATGGCCTTAGTTGCTGGTGGATATCAGGAAGGAAATCATGTTCAAACTTGGGTGGTAGTTTCTGCTGGTGTTGCAATGGCTTTGGGGACAGCAATGGGAGGAAGAAAGGTGATACATACGATCGGATCCCGTTTGAGTCGACTGGAGACTCCGCAAGGATTTGCTGCTGAGACTTCTGCTGCGATCTTATTATCAACGGTTGCTAAGATTGGAATACCAGTTAGTACCACACATACCATTACAGGCTCGATCATTGGCGTTGGGGTTGCGGAACGGATTCGCAGTGTTCGTTGGAGCGTTGCCAATAAGATTATTTATGCGTGGATTTTTACATTGCCTGGTACCGCGTTAATGGGCTTTACCTTGTATTATATTTTACATGTTTTTGAATAATAACCATATCCTTATTCTTCGTTCCATGTATTCCAAAGCATGAGGAGCAAAAATGGAGATCAAAAATAAGATAGATATCATCGCTAGATTTTTTCTCATCGGACATACATGCTATACTCCATATTAATAAATCAAGAGTGACTGATCGAATACGCAAGGAAAGAAGGATTTCAATATGGGACAGATTCAATGGATGGATGAAGTATTAAAACGGAAGGATCAATTATTGAAACAATCCTTTGAATTGTTGTCGATTCCAAGTATTTTAGACGAATCAACTGCGGGACCGGGGGCTCCGTTTGGAAGAAATATCGCAAAGGCACTCAATTATTTGTTAGATTTAGGTCGGAAGGATGGATTTATCACCAAAAACTTTGATGGTTATGCAGGACATATTGAAATGGGAAAAGGGGAAGAATATATTGGAATATTGGCTCATATCGATGTGGTTCCAGCGGGTGGGGGGTGGACATCTCCGCCGTTTTCCCCAGAAATTCGCGATGGAAAATTGTATGCTCGCGGTGCGATGGATGATAAGGGGCCTACAATGGCTGCCTATATTGCGATGAAGATTGTTAAAGAGTTAGCATTGCCATTATCCAAACGCGTTCGTTTAATTATTGGAACTGATGAAGAAACGAAGTGGCGTTGCATGAACCATTATTTTAAGTTTGAAAAGATGCCGGTGATGGGCTTTACCCCTGATGCAGAATTTCCCATGATTATTGGCGAAAAGGGGTTGCTTTCGTTTAAGCTGGTTGGTTCTTTGACGACTCCAAACGTCGCAAATGATGAATGGATTTTGGATGAGTTTTGGTCGGGAGAACGTATCAACCTCGTTCCCGATCTAGCGATCGTAAAACTAAAAGGCGAGGGCGATGTCTTTCAGTTAAAAGAAGAATTTCAGGCCTATTTATACGAGCATCGGCTGAATGGATATGCTGAAGAGGCTGATGACCATGTTACGCTACGACTACAAGGAATTGCGCATCATGCATTTGAACCGGATCGAGGATTGAATGCCGCTCTGGCGATGGCTCGATTTTTATCAAATATGCGGCTCGATGCGGAGGGACACCGATTTATACAGCTGATTGCAGATCGATTTGTCGATAGTTTCTTTGGAGAAAAATTGGGCATTCAACAGAAAGATGATCGTTTGGGAGTATTAACACTAAATGCGGGTGTGTTCCGCTATCGATCAGGAGAAAGTCAGGAGATCCACGTCAATATACGTCATCCACTATCAACAGATGTGGATCAACTCATCCAGCAGATTGAGGAAATGGTCGCTGAATACCAAGTATATATCACAGACATCGATCATTTGCCGGCTCATTATATTCATGAAGATCATCCATTAATTTCGATCTTATCGACCGTTTACGAACAGCAGACTGGAGAGCCCGCGAAACTCTTAACCACTGGTGGAGGCACATACGCCCGTGTGTTAAAGACGGGAGTTGCTTTTGGTCCTGTTTTTCCTGGAAAAGTAGAGACAGCACATCAGAGGGATGAGTATATAGAAATTGATGATTTGTTAAAAGCTACTGCCATCTATGCACAAGCGATCTATGAACTCGCTCAATCTTAGAAGTGCAAAAAAGCCATCAAGGATGGCTTTTTTGCGTAT
>JANWIG010000045.1 GCA_025449975.1 Thermoactinomycetaceae bacterium | reverse complement strand
GATTAATGGGAACAGGTACAGGTGAGATTAAATTTAAAAAGCTTGCTCCCATCACAGTAGTTTCTGTCATGCATAAAGGGGCTTTTGAAAATGGGTGAAGTCTATGCCTAGTACATTTTTGTGGACTCCTCTAAATTTTTTAAAAAAAGTGGAGAAAGTAACTTGGGGAGAATTAATGAAAATAGACGGATTCAATTTTGAAAATAGGGATCCAAGTTCAATAAGAGCGAAATTGCCCGATCATTTATCAGAAGATTTGACCATGATTAGCTTGCGCGTTAGTCAGAAATTTCGTATATGGGGCTTTCGGAATGGTCGTGTTTATCATATTGTTTGGTTTGATAAAGAACATAAAATAGACAAGTAAAAAAGCGTCCTCTGTTGAGGGGATGCTTTTCTTTTTCGACTCTTTCAGCACTGTGTGAGAGAATACTCTTAGGTAAAGTGAGGAGTGATGGGATGAAAAGAAAGTTGGAATTTTTTCGTGGATGTTTATTGGGAGGAGCGATTGGCGATGCCTTGGGGTGGCCTGTGGAGTTTCTAAAATATAGAGAGATCACTAAAAGATATGGAGATGGTGGGATCAGGGATCTCGTTTGTGCTTCGTCCGGAAAAGCGGAGATCACGGATGATACACAAATGACGCTGTTTACAGCTGAAGGAATTCTCCGCGCTGAAACGAGATGGCGTGAAAGAGGCATTTGTCATGTACCGACGGTAGTATATTATGCTTACCAAAGATGGCTAAGCACACAGGGGTCTTCCAGACAGAACGAATGGGCTTTTATCTATGATGGATGGCTTTTAGGTATCAAGCAGCTTCATGAGCGAAGGGGACCTGGTAATACTTGCTTAACTGCGCTTGGAAGTGGGAAGCAAGGAACAGTCGAACAACCGATCAATCATAGCAAAGGCTGCGGTGGTGTGATGAGAGTGGCTCCGGTTGGATTGTCCTATCCTACGGAAAAGGCATTTCATATGGGAGTCGATTTTGCCGCCATCACTCATGGGCACCCCTCAGGCTACTTGGCAGCTGGAGCTCTTTCCTTTCTCATCTCCTGCATCATCCGTGGAGATGAGCTGGAGAGCGCCGTACAAAAGGTGTTAGCGGAATTGACCAAGTATAATCACCATGAGGAAGTTTATCAGGCTTTGGAAGAAGCAGTTCGATTATCTTCCTCTGACTTAGAACCTGTCGAAGCGATACAAAAGTTAGGGGAGGGTTGGATCGCGGAAGAAGCCCTCGCGATTGCTATTTATTGTGCTCTGAAGTTTAAACATGATTTTAAAGAGGCCATCATCGCTGCCGTGAATCACGATGGCGATAGCGATAGCACCGGAGCGATCACAGGAAACATCCTTGGGGCTTATCTCGGAATAGACGCAATCCCGAATGAGTGGTTAGAAAAGGTAGAGCTAAAAGAGGAGATCACACAGATTGCAGAGGATTTATTAACAGGATATAAGCCGGATCTAAGCTGGAGAAGTCGTTATCCAGGACATTGATAAAAGAGGAGTGCTTTAGAGACGTCTTTTTATCAGTTCTTGTTGGAAAAAAACAAAGAGAACTTGCCATCTCAAAGTCTATGAAAAGAGTAAACGAGATATAGTGAGAGTGTGGGATAGACATGGAGTAAAGGTTCCAGAGTGGATCATGTCATTGACGATATTTGTGAATGATAAATATTTTTCTATACAAAAAATAGTAGGAAGCTATCACTTCCTACTATTATTACTTTCATCCTGTGATGTCGTAGATTATTATTGGATGCCAATTGTATCGTTTACATCTAAAATAAATATGATCCCATTGCCAGGCTCATCGATTTGGAGCTTTTCTCTGACAGAAGAAGTGATTGCATCGGTTAATTTTCTCTCGGATAGGATCAAGACCATTTCTTTTTCTGCTTCGATGGGCATAGCAAATAACGTACTGGTCTCATGGATTCCTGAACCTCTCGCATTAATGATGGTAGCCCCTTTGGAGCCAGCGGCATTGGCTGCGTCGAGCACCAATTCCCCTTTCCCTCGATCTACGATCACAAAAATAGCCTGATACATGCCGTTTTTGTCACCCCTACTTTCATTGTTTTTATGAGCGATGCAATTTCTGGCCCCCAAGATATTGGTGACAGAGATTGTAAAAGCGATCCCATGATTTGGTTTGTTCAAAGAAAGCTTTTTATTGATTTTCTCTAGTGCCTGTTTGATGATTTGTTTCTCCGAGATCATAAACACTATTTCTTTGCGAATATCGACGAGATCAAGCAGCTTTAATATATAATTATTACTTGTTCCTTTCCCTAAGAAAATCGTACCCCCAGATACTCCTTCTTTCTTAGCAAGTTTGATGACCTTGCTACCCAATCCGAAATTGACAATTACAGAAAGCAATTCATATTGCTTTCTGTCGGAATCATTGTCCATTGATTAAAGACCTCCTTTAACAGATTTCACCTTAAAGATGAGTCCTAAGATCTGCAGAGTGATGAGGGGCATGAGAGCGACCATGGCGATCACTCCAAAACCGTCTACTAATACATTTGCTCCTTCTACTGACTCTGCTACACCTTGGGCAAAGGCGAGAATAAAAGTGGCTGTCATCGGTCCCGAAGCGACTCCGCCCGCATCAAAAGCAATTCCCACAAATAAATTGGGAACAAAATAGGTCAATAAGATCGCAATCAGATAGCCTGGAAGTAGAAAATGCCAAAGCTGTATTTCTGGGACAATGATCCTGATCATCGACAGCGTTACTGCCATCCCCACAGCGATGGACAGAGCAATTAAAACGACACCTCTACGTATATACCCGCTGGTAACATCCTCAATCTGATGGGTTAATACATATACGGCTGGTTCAGCTAATATTACAACAAGCCCAAGAATAAATCCAATAAGTACCACGATCCAGCTATTATCTAATGCGGCGAGATCATGTCCGACCATTCCACCTACATCCATAAAACCGGCATTGACACCGACTAAGAACAAAACCAACCCGATAAATGTATATAAAAGTCCTTTTAGGATCCTCACAAAAGCCTTTCTTGTGAGTTTAAAAGAGATAAAGTTAAAGATGAGAAAAGTAAGGAGTAAGGGGAGAAGAGCCAAGATAACCTCACCGGAAATAGTGGGAAGCACCTGGATGAACGGGTCGATAACCGAAGGAAATTTAGCAATATTAAATTCAAGACTCCCAGATATTTCATCCGTTTTGGATAAAATACTCATAATAATGACGGTTAATATGGGACCGGTTGAGGTGACTGCAACCAATCCGAAACTATCTTCTTCAGAGGCTTTACCGTTCTTTTTCAATGAAGCAACCCCTACAGCAAGTGCCAAAATAAAGGGGACGGTTAAGGCACCCGTGGTCGCTCCTGAAGCGTCAAAAGAGATTGCTAGAAATTCAGAAGAGGTGAAGAAGGCTAAGCCGAAAATAATCAGATAGGCGATAGTAAGGAGCTTATTTAACGGGTAGTTATAGACGATTCGTAGTAATCCAAGTACAAGCATGATCGCAATCCCAATCGAGACAATGACAACAATACTTACTTTTGAAATGGAACCCGATGTAACGAAGTCGACTTGTCCAGCCAGAATATGCAAGTCCGGTTCAGCAATCGAGATAAAGAAGCCAAGAGCTAAACCAGCAACGACAAGGATCCAAATGCGATTACTTTTGGTGAGTGAGCCTCCCATTAACGTACCGATCGGAGTAATTCCAATGTCTACACCGAATAAAAAGATGGATAAACCCAATATGATCAAGATTGCCCCGAGGATAAATCTGAATATTAAGTCGTTTTCAATTGGAGTGATTGTAAAATTTAATACCAATACAATCAGCGTAATTGGTAGAACAGCAAGTAGAACTTCTTTTAACTTTTCGGTAATAGCATTCAAAAATAACTCACTTCCTTTGTAGTAGATTTGTAACATGAGAGTGAAAAAAGACCGATCCTTTGTTCAATGAGCTTGATAACCCACTCAGTCAAATTGGAAGGAGAGAAAAAGGGGGATTAGTTTTGATCGTGCTTATGGCGTAAGCGCTTAATAAACTTCTTTACTTCTTCAATTTCTTCTTTAGTCAATGTGCTAAGATCAGCAAATATTGAGGATATGCTTTCGGTATGATGATCATCTTCAAGATAACCGGCGATTCTCATCATTTCTAAGAAATTACACCCCAATACATGAGCTATATTTTTTAAAACCAATGGAGAAGGATGTTTTCTTTCGCCACTCTCAATTCGAGCGATTTCAGTATGACTGACATTTGCCAACTGAGCTAATTTACGGATTGATAAATTTTTATGAGTTCGTTGTTTAGCTATATAGTTTCCCAGATGATACTGACTCATGTATATACTCCTTCCTTATCTAAAAGAATATCATAGGTGTAACCGATAAGCAACAATATTATAAAGAAAGTATGAAAATATTATTTAATATTTAATGAGTATAAACATATTTTCCTTTGTCAAGCGAAATGACTTTCGGAAGAATGGTGTGTTATAAGCTAGTTTAAACTGTACAAAAATGAAATAACTGTAAAATTTATTATTGTGCAAAGGAATTTTCGTGGTTTTTTCGGCTAATAAAGGAGATCTGCTGTATCATGTCATTAAACAACAATAAAAAATAGGAAAAAGATAAATGAAGTAAATCATTTACTTAGTCAAATGATCCGTTTATTTTTAATTTTAGATAAAAAAGAACAGTAGGAAGTGAAATAGACTTCCTACTGTTCTTTAGTGTTCTACCTACTTTTCTTGTTTATACTTCTTCATCCCCACTTGATAGGATTTTTTGGCTTGTTCGATGTTTTTTTCCTCAATAAAATAAGCGATGGCTGCCGCACCGATTCCGTAGGTGGCTCCAGCGGCGACGACTCCAGAAATGACATTACCAAGCCCGGGAATAAATTTAACAATCGATCGTACTCCTTCTCGAGCCACAAACGCAATGCCAATATTTATGCCTAAAGCGGCGATAAATTCAGCTGCTGTTTTGCTATTTAGTTCCTTATCAGCAATAAACCCGATCATGATGATCATCAATCCTTGCAAAGCCGTCAAAAAGGGAAGATCAGCCAGCGGAATCGGCTCAGCTCCGATCAGACCGGCGATTCCCGCGACGAAACCAACGATCGAGTAGGCCATCTTTTTTTTTACCGAAACGATCTGAATCGCTTTTGCTACTTTTAACTTGGCTTCATTGGGTAACGAATCGACCAAATAGGAAGCGAGTTGATCGATGTTCCAACGCATGTCATAGAGAATGTTTCCATTTTCATCAAAATCGATATATGAACAGACAGGAATGACCGTTAACAGAGGAATCTCTGCTTCAGCAAAGCGCTTGGTCACCAGACGGGTAACAGCGTCAATATTTTCTGCTTTTTTCGCATGTCCATCCAGTGGCAACTGTTTATAATAGGGAGGGTCCAGCTCGTCTACTTGTGTAATCGCACAGATAACCGGAACATCGTAATTGTATTTCTCTTTTACAATCGTTCGCAGCTGGTTTAACTCGGTCAGATCTTCGCTGATTCGTGCGTCTGCCTCTTTTGCCTTAATCAAAAAGAGAAAGACATCAGGTTGTTCTTCATTTACCGCTCGGATGAGCTCTTCCAATGGCGTTTCAGCCACAAATTCTTCTGTAGGCTTTTCGCTCTCTCCCAAACCGCGTGAATCGAGCAAACGAATCTTTTTCTCTACATCGCTCGGATACCAAAGCCATTTTCCTTTGCCTGTCCCTGATTTCACGGAACTAACCAACTGTTTTTCTCGACCAAACATCGCATTGATGAGGGAAGACTTCCCACAACCACGTCGACCGATTAAGGCAATTCGCGGTGCCCGAGCTTCCACCGTCATTTGTTTTAAGGAGAGCAGTTTTTCGAGCATTTGCGCCTTTTTACTATCTGAGATCGGGAGTTTATCGATTTGCTCTTTTATATATGATAAGAGTTCACCAGACTCTTTTAATTCCTTTGACATCTCAACCACCTATCATGAAAGATAATGATATTTATTTTATTCTAGCATAATAATCGAAACCTGAAATCTGCTACGAAACTAATGAGCATTGCTCATTAGTTCAAATATATAGAATGAGTCGAGACGGGTTCGTGAGCTGGTGATGGTTATCTCTTCAGCATTGAATAGATGAAAGAAAGCCTTCGGAGCGAATCCGTAGGCTTTCTTTTACATTAGAACCATGAACGTTGTAGATTTTCTAGATGCATACTGTCTTCCATCAGATCAATACCGTGCTTTTTAAATCTTCTTTCTTAAAGTAAACAATCTCATCCACCCGACGGTCCCGGATCTTAGCGACCCATTCTGGATCTGATAGCAGGGCACGACCGACAGCGACCAAATCAAACTCGCCTTTTTCTAAGCGCTCGATCAAGTGATCGATTCCGGTCTCTAGATTGGCTTTACCACCTAAAGAACCGACAAACTCTTTTTTTAGTCCCACGGATCCGACAGTAATCGTCGGCTTACCAGTCAGTTTTTTAATCCAACCGGCCCAGTTGAGATCAGAACCGGCAAACTCAGGCTCCCAGAAGCGACGTGTAGAGCAATGGAAGATATCGACACCGGCATCGACCAAAGGAGCTAAAAATTTCTCGAGTTGATTAGGGTTTTCTACCAATCTAGCTGAATAATCTCCCGCTTTCCATTGCGACAGGCGGAGAATGATTGGAAAATCAGGACCTACTGCCTTTCGACAAGCTTCCACTACTTCCACAGCGAAGCGCGTCCGTTTCACTAAGCTACCGCCATAGCGATCGGTGCGCTGATTGGTTTTTTCCCAAAAGAATTGATCGATGAGATAACCATGAGCTCCGTGAATTTCGATTCCATCAAATCCAAGGCGTTTCGCCTGACCAGCTGCTTTCCCAAAAGCTTCTACCACAGTTAGGATTTCGGCTTCGGACATCGGCTCTGTGATTTTTTCACCATCGATATTTATACCTGAAGGTCCGATTGGCAAAGCATCGGGATTTGGTAGACTACCAACTCTTCGTTGCATCCCCACATGCCACAACTGGGGAACAATCCGTCCCCCTGCTTCATGAACCGCCTTTACCACCTGAGCCCATCCTGCGAGTGCTTCTTCACCATGAAAATTTGGCCAGTTAGGACTGCTTGCAGCCGCAGGGTGATCGATTAAAGTTCCTTCCGTTATGATTAAGCCCACACCATTTTCGGCTCGACGTCGATAATATTTGGCGATCTCTGGGCCAGGTACTCCACCCAGGGCAAATCCTCTCGTCATCGGAGCCATTACCATTCGATTGGCGAGAGTGAGATTCTTAAAAGTAAAAGGAGAAAATAAAGATTGAATAGAATGTTTCAAGGCAAGATCCCCCAATGAACGAAGTTTATAATCATCCTAACACAACGCTATTAACAAAAAAATAGGCGCTTATATACCATACGGGGTTGGGTATATTCCGTTTTTTATGTATAATAATAAGAGCAAAAATAATATTTTAGAAAGGCTGGTCTCCTTGACTTTACAAGAAAAATTGCATTCTGTATTTGGTCACTTAGAAAATCCCACTCCGAAGGAACTTAAAAATGCTCTTGATTCGCTGGAGATTCGACTAGAAGAACTAAAAGATTATTTAGTAGAGGCAGGAGAATTTCCTTATGGAAGGAAATTGCTATTTAAAAATGAGCATCTCGAAATTTTAGTAATGAATTGGGCCAACTATTTTCGTTGCGCTCCGCATGATCATGGTAACTCATATGGATGGGTTTCTGTGGTGAAGGGAGAATCGACGCATACAATCTATGAGGTTCAAGATAAGATCCCTGTGCCAAAAGTGACCAGAGTAGAACCGGAAAATACCTCTTTCTTCGCAGCTCGAGCGATGGTGCATGATATGGAAAATCAGACGGACGGCGAGCTGGTCACCTTACACATCTATTCTCCACCGATTTCCAATATGAAAGTATACGATTTAGAGAAATGCGCCATGTGTATTGTAAGTGATGATTGTGGAGCGTGGTGGCCAACCGAACAAAGACAAAGGCTCAAAGAAATAAAACTCTCACGCAAAAAAGAGAGTTAGTCTCACATGAGCGGATGAGTCATGGATTGAAATGAAAGAGAATGATATGTTATATTTTTGGTAATCTCCTTTTTTGTTTTGCTTGGTGCATATTTTTTTCATAAATGGTGACTTCTTTTTGGATCGGAGTTGCCATTTTTTTCTTTCTAGGGCTAATACGGAATATTTTCATTAAGAGACAGAATCTTATGGGAAATATCATAAGGTTCTGTCTCTTTTTATTTGTGTAAATGAAGAATGGGTGATCTGATTCACTTTGGTTGTGCTACTTGGACTTAAGTAGTTGATTGGTTTTTGTCGTTTTTTTTAAATTAGGCAATTTCTTGACAATAATATGGTCATTTTTCTACGAAAACAGGGTAGATTTTCCAGATTTAAAGGAAAAAACAGGAGATTTAGATATAGTTTTTAAAATTTGCCAGATCACCCATTTTATGGAATAATTGCGTTATGGAAATTTTAACAACTAGCCGAACTATTAGGCAAATCATAGCGCATATCATTTCTAGTAAAAAGTATTATAGGGAACTTTTATTCCTTAACCTTCTACTAACTAGGTATAGAGTTAGTCAGGTGGAAAGTTCGCACAAATTTAATAGGCAAGGAGGGTAGCCGTGATCGAAAAACTTGAAGAGGATCAAAGAGAAAATAGCTTCGATGGAGATCTACAGCAAACAGAATAGGGAGTAAGGTAAAAAGGGGATCCGATGAATCAGGAAAGATTTTCATAAGTTTTTCGTAACGGAATGAAGATGAAACTATTTGTCAGAGGAAATCCAGATGAGGTCCAAACGTTTTTTCAGGAGCTAAGTGCCCACAGGCAGTATGAAGTGATCGCTCATTATCGCGAGAAGGATCATTTTCATAAAGGGCAAGTACGGGTGGGGGCAACCGTACAGGTCGAGAAAAAGCCTCGTGAATCGTTGTTGGTGACCATGATGACAGATGAAGGAAAAGAGATTGAGCTGAAGTTGTTAGATGGACGAGTCATCGAAATGGATGGACAAACATTGATTTTTGGTAAAGTGTTTGATTTATTTGCGTGAAAACAAGGAAGGTGGATAAAGGTGTTGAGAATGCAAGTGCTTGGCGATCCAAAAGAAGTGAATACATTTATGAAGGGATTTAAATTACTTCCTGAATACCACGTGGTGACGGAATCACAGCTATATGATCACCAAATGACTCAACAGGCAATCGCTTTTGCTATGTTTGATCTAGCAAATAAGGAGAAAAATACGATGATTCTACAATTAACGACAGCCAACCGGAAGGAATTGCTGTTTCATCTGGATCAGGCGCAAGTCGAAAAGTCGGATAATGGAGTGACATTGATCCGAGGGGTGGTGCAAGAGATTTACTGGTAAGTAGCTTGCTAGGATGAAAAGTGTGTAAGAAAAGGAGAATAGAAAATGATCGAGGTTATTTTACGAGGTTCACCAGAAGAGATCGTTTTGCTTACAACCTTATTAAAAGAGTATTCGGATGTCGTTACGGAGCAAAAGACCCATCTCCTGTCTGCGGAGGAGACAGTGATTAAGTTAAAAGTAGATGTACAGAAGGTTAAACGTCTCTTGCCTAACTTGTTTAACCAGCTGTTTCATGCCCAAGCAGCTCAGTTATTCCAAACGAGTGTGGGTTGGAAGTTGCAGAAGCAGTTTGAGCAGGCGATTCATCATCGGATTAATGAAACCAAATGCCAGCAACTTCGCCTGCAAACGATCGCCATTATTCGCAAAAATATGATTTGTGAGATAGAAAAACTAATTGATCAAAAAGTAGAAAATGTACGTTCGACAGGGATAACGGGGATTCCTATTTTGGGTTAAGAAGGGAAGAGGAATCTCTTCAACACGGAAGGCTGGAGAAAGAAAAATACATAAAAACAGAACACTAAGTAGATATTATTTGCAGTGGTGTGAACACCATTTAATTATGAAAAATGAGGTGACTGAACAACATGTCAATCATGACAAACCTTTCTCCTGTAACCCCTGGGTATCAAATTTTACCGTTTCAAGCAGGTACACCAATGGTTCCACAGGCAATTGGGGGTAGTGTACTAGGAAGTATGGTTAGCGGAATTGCTGGTAGCTTCTTACCAATCCAAACTGTACCGCAAGTTCCACTGGCAACAACTCCATGGGTAGGCAGCCCGATTGGATTGACCAACGTGGCTCCACCGGTAGCACAAATGCTTCCCCAAGGAGCAATCGGGAGTGTGTTTGGACAAGCAGAACTGAGTGGATCGTTAGGTAGAATCTCAGGAAACTTCTTGCCATTCCAACAGATTCCACAAATGGCTCCGCAATGTTTGATGAGTGAGTGGTTGGGAGCGAATCATTTCTTACCAGTAGCGACTCCAACTGCGTGCATGTCATTTTAATTAACGAAGCAGATGATATCGAAAATCGAATAGATCAGCCGAAAAAAGCCACTGGGGGAACGATGCCCTAGTGGCAATTCATACATTTGTCCAAGTAAGCAAGAGAGGTTCGGGTTTGCTGGGACCGCTTCAAATAGCTAGCGTTTTTATAAAAACATTACATAGGAGGCGATGAAGATGACCACTCGTGATAACGAACGAAACCCAAGTACCAATGTAGTGGCACTCAAATCAGAACGCCCCACCTACATGATCGCCCCGCGCCGAAGTCCGGAGGCGCGAAAGGCTGGATTACAGCCGTTGGCAGCGTCAACAATGAACCAATTGATATCCGCATTGGGGATTGATGTAGTCCGTCGGATTCGTCGAGGGCACGGAACCGTTCAGACTCTGAGTGCCGGTGTAGGTGAGGCGACAGACATCATTGTTGCTAAAATAGATCGCGAACGGGCTAATCTTTTACAACAAACCTTACCTCCCAACCTCGTGATGGCTCGAGATAAGCCGTTGAAATATGGGGATACGATCCGTGCCCAGCGTGCATTACCGCAAATTGAAACCCTTTCTCCCACAGCCAAAGTAACGGCTGTTAAGATTCCATTTCGTGTGCTCGGTCAAGAGGACAAACCACTCTCCAAGGTAACGGTTCAACTTGTCGGGGATGCTTTTCCAACCCAAGGGATCACCGATGAGAAAGGGGAAGTGGTGCTGGAATTAATCACAATCGATGACCGCCCACCACGCCTTTTGACGGTTACGGCCCAAGATAGTTATTGGAATCTGCATCTGCCCAATCCGCAGATCAACACAGATTCAGTCAATGTGGTTCGGTTGCGCTCATTTTCTGAGACGATTCCTGGATTTCCGCAGTCGTTTCAATTTGGCTGGAATCAGCGGATCATGGGATTGGATCGGTTGCCAAAGGAAGTAAATGGAGCTGGAGTGAAGATTGCGATCATCGATAGCGGTTGTGATAACAGCCATCCCTTGCTTCGCCATATTCAGCTCGGTCAAGACTTTACTGATCAAAGAGAGCAAAGCAATTGGAATCAGGATACGATCGGTCATGGGACACATTGTGCTGGGATTATCGCTGCTCGAAGTAGCAATGGCAGCATGATGCGTGGCTTTGCCCCAGAGGCAGAGATCCATATTCTTCGTGTTTTTCCAGGAGGCATGTATAGTAGCCTCATTGAAGCGATCGACTACTGCATCGATCATCAGATTGATGTGGTCAATATGAGTTTGGGTGGAGATGCGGAGATCAACCCCATCGTTGAGGAGACACTGGAATATGCTGCTCTCAACGGTGTTGCTTGTATTGTCGCAGCAGGCAACTCGGGCGATACGGTGAAGTATCCAGCTAGCTCACGGCTGGCTTTTGCTGTTTCAGCGGTGGGAAATGTGAATTTTCTTCAACCCAATACGTGGGAAGCGACGACCGTGCAAGCGGGGCTCGTTGCTCCGGATGGGATTTTCTCGCCTAGTTTTACGTGCTTTGGATCGGAAATCTCCGTCTGTGCCCCTGGGGTAGAAATCATTTCCACCATTCCTGGCGGAACCTTTGCCTCACAATCGGGAACTTCGATGGCAGCCCCGCATATTACGGGAATTGCCGCACTGCTACTGGCGCATCATCCGTTATTTAAGACCCAATATCAGACGCGCGGACCGCAACGGGTAGCGGCGCTTTTTCATTTAATTCGTTCTTTATGTGTTCCTTACTCTTTTGGCTTCGGTCGTACAGGTGCTGGTCTACCAACTTTGGGTCCAGTCATCGCAGCATTACAATCGATGATTTCAGTGAACACCGTGAGTGCGCCACAGATGAAGCCGATCCATGATGTCGGATATGCTTCGGCTGCGTTGCAAGAAGCCTCTTCCGCTGCGACGGGACAGCGGGTCGTACCAATGAATCCTCCGCAAGGGATCCAACCAACGATAACTCCTCCTAGCGAGGTCATGCCACAATTGACACCAGTGAATTATCCCAACATGTCATCAATAATGACTTCTGGGTTGGGAGGAATGCCACAACCGATGATGCCCATCGGGAATCCGAACATGCAACCAGTCGCATCGGGATCAGCGCCTAGCGGGTTTGCTCCGCAGAACCAAATCCGTGATGTGAATCTGGCTGCGGATGCGCTTCAAACAACCGCCTCGGCGACAGGAGCGATTCCACAGATCCCTGCCCCTGCGAGTAGCATGACCACTTTCTCCACTTTGCAGCCGTTTGCTTCACAGAGATGGCTATGTCAACCAATCTCACGGGAACCGTATGATCTGTTTAATCAGATCCCCAGAAATCTCATGGTTCCCTTCCAGAACTCGTCACCTTTCTATAGACTTTACTAAAAATCAGGAGCTGCTTAAGCGAATTTATCCAGATCACATTTATTTGGAGGACCTATTTCTTTCTAGGTCTTCTTTGTTTTTTATCAAAAGAATGTGCTTGATTTTTAGAGAGGTAGTTATTTGCTTCGCAAAGGCGGGTTTTGCCTTTTTTTGTTTACTGTTTCACTTAGACGATCGGAAAAAATTTAGATATAATAGACAGTGTTCACGATCATAATAATAGATCAACAAAGGATCAAGACGACAAATAGAAAGATCTTACAAATGTCGCAATGCCTTCATTCATACAACTGAATATTAATTCAATTTCCCATCTATGTATCAATATGTGAAATAATAAACATTTAAGCAGTTTAATTTCCTGAATTGTCAATAACTTACTTGTGGACAGAGATGATCTCTTTGTTGAGCTGCTTTTATAAGTATATACAGGCCTAGGGGGAACTTGGCGAATGAATACTTTAATCGTTTACGGGAGCAAATATGGGACGACAAAGAAGTGTGCAGAAATGTTAAAGAAAGAGCTAGAGGGAGATGTTCACATAGTTAATATTCGAGAGAAGGATGACATAGATATCGGGAAATACGAAACTGTGATAATTGGTAGTCCGGTTTATCTCGGTGAAATTGATAAAGGAATTAAGAAGTTTTGTTATCAAAAT
Organism: Thermoactinomycetaceae bacterium; assembly: GCA_025449975.1. GTDB lineage: Bacteria > Bacillota > Bacilli > Thermoactinomycetales > Thermoactinomycetaceae > Thermoflavimicrobium. The sequence continues at coordinate 46,365 of JANWIG010000045.1, read as the reverse complement.
ATCAAGGGATTACAAAATAAAAAGATTGGCTTGTTTATCTGCTGTATGAATCCGCAAGAGAGCGAAAAACAGATTCGACAAAACTTTCCTAAGACGCTCTTGGAAAATGCGATGGTTAGAGAAGATTTTGGCGGAGAATTTCATATGGAAAAAATGAGCTTAGCCGAAAGATGGACGATTCGGGCTGTGGCGAAAGCACTCGCCAAAAAAGATCCGAACTTTTCTAGCCATAATAAAAGAAAAATCTCGTTAATTCGAATGGATAATATTAAAAAATTTGCCCGAGAGATCAATCGTTGTAGTTAAGCAAAAAAGAGCAGTGGATCCTTTTCCACTGCTTTTTCTCTTTGCAAATATTGTATAATACGAGGAACAAATAACTGGTAAAGGAAGTGAGGGGATGTTTGAATATCCGATCGATAACGAACTAACATTGAAACTACTTGATCTGGGTGATGCCCCATCGTTATTCCAATTAACAGATCGCAATAGAGAATATTTACGTGAATGGTTGCCTTGGGTGGATGGAATAAAGGAGCAAGAAGATAGTGAGGCATTTATCCATTCTTGTTTAAGAGGATTTAAAGAGAAAGAAGAGATTCATTTAGGGATCCTTTGGAATGACGAGATGGTCGGGGTTTCTGGTTATCGCAGAATGGATTGGTCTAATTGTAGCACAGAAATCGGATATTGGTTGGGTGAAGCATTTCAGGGAAAGGGAATCATGACAAAAGTAGTGAAAGCCATGATCGAGTATGCTTTTGATGAATGGAAACTAAATCGGGTTGAAATTCGTGTCGCTGTTGGGAATAAAAAGAGTAGAGCGATTCCAGAGAGACTTGGCTTTCTCAATGAAGGTTGTCTAAGGCAAGCCGCTTGGTTGTATGACCACTATGTGGATCTCATCGTTTATGGAATGATCAAAGAAGAGTGGACAAAAGTGAGTCATTCGCTACAAATGAAGTGAGGGAGATGCATGAAAAACACCTATGATACGATCATCATTGGAGCTGGATTTGCTGGACTAACAGCAGGAGCATTATTGGCACAAGCAGGGCAGAGAGTGCTGGTCCTTGAGCAACATTCTGTCGTGGGCGGTTGTGTTTCTATGTTCAAAAGAGGAAAATTCAACTTTGATGCAGCTGTTCATCTAATCGGAGGATGTGGACCAGGAGGACCGATCTCCTCTTTATACCAACAACTTGGACTAGGGGAGCAAATGGAGTTTATCGAAATCGATCCCATGTATCACCTCCGGATCGGTGAGTCCCAATACGAGATTCCTGCCAACTTGGATTTGTTTGCGCAGCGCATGGGGGAATGGTTTCCAGAAGATCGAGAAGCCGTTTATGAGGTAATCCAGGAAATTAAGACCATTGGTCAAGCTCTCTTAGTAGGAGATTTGGAGCAAGTCGGTCCAAGAGTGCAACAGCTAAGTATGCAATCTTTTGGTGAATATTTAGCGGGACGTTTCCAAAATCCTCACACTTCGTTGGTACTAAGCTCTTTACATCCTTATGCCGGCGTTCCGATCAAGCAGTTATCTACTTTATTTATGTTTAGCATGATGGCCTCTTATCATCATGGTGCCTACTATCCACGTGGTGGCTCACAAAAAATGTCCCAATTGCTTAGTCAATACATATGTCAGAATGCTGGCAATGTTCGATTGAGGAAAAAGGTGGAGCGGATCATCTACGATGGCAATCGGGTCAAAGGGGTGATCGATCAGCATGGGAATCGATATGAGGGACAGACGATTATCGCCAACGCGGATCTCATGACTACCATGACAAAGCTGCTCGATGAAAAAGTTCTTCCAGATGAATATAGACAAGGACTGAGGAGACTAAAACCTTCCCATTCAGCCGTCATCCTCTATGCAGCGATCAAGAACACGGAATTGCCGCATGAGCTATTTCTCTTTCCAAATCATCCACTCGATGACGACAAGAAATATCTCTACGATCCTTCGGATGTGGACTCAGATCCATTTATGTTAATCTGTTGTCCCTCTGCGGTGGATTCATCCTTGGCTCCAGAAGGTCACTCGGTTCTCTCATGTATGGTGATCGCTGACTACCAAACGATCGAAGAGGATAGAAAAGCACATGGGAAAGAAGCGATTGCAGAAAAGATCCTCCAGTTGATCGACACAAAAATACCCAACTTTAAAAAGCAGCTTGTCCACTATGAACTAGCAACCCCTAGTACAATCGAACGCTATACGAAAAATCAAAAAGGCGCGATTTATGGCTGGATGAAGTCGTATGATCAGCCTTGGATCGATGCGATGGGACCTGTCACACCGATCAATGGTTTATACTTAGCGAGTCACTGGCTACCCAATATACATGGCGTGATCGGAGCTTGTATCGCCGGTCAAATGGTCGCTCAAATCATCCGTCAGGAAAATGTGTAAAATAGACGTTTTGCTCTTGATTATGACTCACTAGGAGGAATATAAAAAACAAAAGGTTGGCTCAAATGGGAGTCAACCTTTTTGTTGAGGTTTGCTAAAACGCATAAAGATGTCACACTTTTTACTCACTTCTACACCAGATAAAAATATTCATTATGCTATGATGAAAACGGTCGAAATAACCGTTTAAAATGACGATTTATCCTTTTTTTGGCAACTTCTGCTATTACTCTCTGAATCCTAGCAGTGAGATTCTTTTAGTAGTCAGCCAAAGGAGGGAGATGGGAAATGAAGGGATTTTTGTACCAAACATTTTCAGTTATGGTATTACTTATCATAATGAGAATAACCCTTCAATCCGAGTTTTTTGGTCAGGAGATCGATGTTGGATATTATATCCTTTTTGCAGCAGTGATCTATGTTATCTTTTTGGTGCTGTACTATATAAGGATGAGGGAAAATGGAGTAACGAAGATCCTTATGAGTCTAATGATGACAGTTGCTGGGTATTTCTCTCTAGTCGGATTGTTCTACTTGCTCTGTTATATTTCGCCAGTGGCACAGTGGCTGGAGATTTCTTGTCAAAGTACCTCTAACAAATGGACTTTTCCGATTGGTTCTGCCATGATCATGTCCATATTGGCCACACTGGAAGAAGCTTTTAATCGTAAAAGGTTGCCGAGGAATGCGAAAGTTGCTTTTCATAAGGGGATTTCATCAAAATATGATCGTGTTGTTCTAGTTAAAGAGGAAGACCTCCCCAAATGGGTTACCCTAGGCTCAGCTGGGTATTGTATTCGGTTTGAACCAGAAAGGGAGCATAAAGCCATCATTAGTATTCTTTCGATTCATATAAGAGTTGATGATGAAGGTGAGATCAATTTTATCGATCTGGCTATGGAACCCTCTGAGTGGGAACAGAAGGAAAATCTTGAGTGGCCAACAGAGTACCAAACAGGGAAAGTCACCTTGTTAGATTTTCCAAAGAAGAAAGACTGGTCAGAATGTAAGCTTTATACAAACCAAGATCGTTCGCTCCTTTGCATTGAAATGCCGCGAGATATAGATGATTCTTCCCAAATGAAAGAACGTTATCGAGTGAATCAACATTTTCTCTTAGAAGTAGATCCGTTGGACCGAATCTTGCGGATGTGGTTTCAATTTACTAAATAGTAAAAAATAGTTCGTTCACACTAAATTCCAAATAACGAATCGGGCGAGGTGGAGCAAATGGGAATCAATGACTTTTTATCGATCCTCAGAGAAGCATATAAGCGGAATGATATGGTCGCCGTATATACAGATCCTTCCCATCCAGAGTGTGCGATAGTGGGTTATATCGATTCACTATCCGCAAAGCAGATTGCGATGAAACATGTGACCCCAGAGGGGATCTCGGATGGCTATGTGATTCGCCGAATAGAAGATGTTTTTCGGGTCGATGTGAATGGAGAATACGAGCGCAGATTGGCGCAACTTTATCAACTGCAAAATCAACAACACGAAGATTTGTTCCCTCAATCCGTCACTCTACAATCGGATTTATTCAGAGAAGGGCTAATCATTGCTCAAGAGGGAAATTTCGTCGTTGCCATCTGCATGGATGAGACAGAAGAACAAATGAATCTCGTTGGATTTGTCAAAAAAGTCCGCTCGCAAACCGTAACCTTGTCCCGAATTTCCGTGGATGGCTTGGACGATGGAGAATCTACTTTTTTTATCGATGATATTGTTAGAATGAACTGCAATACTGCTGATGAAAGAAACTTAAAATTGCTATATGAGTACCATCATTCTTCGCTTACGTAGCAACGAATAAAAAAGGAACCTCCTCGTTTCGACAGTTGCCTGTAGAGACAAGGAAAAGGATCAAGCAGTAGAATAACCTTGTCGAAGCGTTGATCACGATTGGACAAGGTTCATCCGCTAAGGCAGATAACAATGTAAATTTCTCTTATTGATAAATAAAGGCTTTGTATTTAGGATAGTTGAATCAGATCCGGAGAGATTTGGCTTAGTTGAAGTTAATCATATATAAAACAAGCCTTACAACTGGAATGTTTTTTCTAGTTGTAAGGCTTTTTAAGCTTTACTGCTTCTCTTTCACTTCATACTTTGTCTCATGAAATTCGATTACTTTCCCATTGGGATCATTATTTTCATACTGAACAGCAGTAATCGTATGTATTCCAGGTTCTAAAAGCTTTCCTTCTAACCCAAGAGTGAAGTCCAGTCTTTCTCCAACTTGCTTAGTTTCTATAAATTTTCTGTCTGCAAAGATGAAAGTCTCTTGATCCCCTTATTTTCAAGAGTACACCCTATTTGAATGAGAATAGAATTTTTATCAGCGAATAAAACAGGGGTTTGACCAGTAGATGAATCACCACTGGGTGTTTGGACGCTAACTTTTCCCTGACCTGTTTCCTGACCTATCTCGGGAAAAGGATAAATTGTTATGTTTGTTCCAATCGAGTACATAAAGAGCTAACTGCAATATCGAATGGCATCATCTTTATCTGATTTTTTTATATAGATTCCATCCGGTTTTTCCTGAAAATCAATCCTTTTTTCTTTATGACAATCAATATTTCCCTTCCAAGCCCCACCCAGCTTCTCGTATTCATCGAAATTTGCGTTTGCGTGCATCACCCTGATCAGCATTTTATTCCTTTTGAATTTATTGAATAATTCTTATATCAGTAGGAGGAGATATATCATCATTATGTAGAATTAATATACTAATAAATGGTAGAGGGGTGGATTGCTAAACTGTAGTATTTTAAGCTGCAAGAGGGATACAGTATAGATATTTCTATTAAGGTAAATAGCTTCTTGCAGAACTGTTTCAATATAGATCTAGTTGTGTTGTTAGTTATATTTATAGCTAGACCGATAAGATATGAAAAAAGGGATGACCCGAAAGCCATCCCCTGAGCGATTTTTAGTTGTCAGCTGATCCCATATCAAAGGCATAGAGTTTTGCACCTGGTGTATAGAACCAAGAAATGATATTGGAATCTTTTTTGTCATAGGTGTGTTGAGTTACAAAAACACCATGTTCAGTGAGCTTGGTAACCACTGCAGTATGGTCGACCCGATTGTTGGAATCAAAGTCAAAAGCGATTACGTCACCAATTTTTAGATCACTTTTGTTTTGAACCAATTTAGCGCGGTTTTTAAAGTGGTTATAGAACGAGTTTGCTACTCCCCAAGCGTTATGTGGACCATTGTCCGAGTAGAACCAAAGGTTTGATCCGCTTGTTCTTTGTTTGATTCCACCCTTATAAACTACTTGAGAAATGAAGTTTGTGCAGTCATACCAACAATCGTAGCATCCGCCCCACACTCTGCTGTAGTAGCCAAACTCTTCATTGTTTCGTTTGTTCCACCATTGATAGGCGTATTCTTTAGCTGCTTTTCGATCGTAGCCGTTTTTCTCTTTATTTTTGTCTTTGTCTTTATCTTCGTCCTTATCTTTGTCGCGATCTCTGCCTTCATTATTGCCAGGTTGACCTTGTTCATTGTCATTACCTTGTTCGTTGTTGCCAGGTTGACCTTGCTCATTGTCATTGCCTTGTTCGTTGTTGCCAGGTTGACCTTGCTCATTGTCATTGCCTTGTTCGTTGTTACCAGGTTGATCTTGCTCATTGTCATTGCCTTGTTCGTTGTTGCCAGGTTGATCTTGCTCATTGTTATTACCTGGTTGATCGTCATCATTTGGTTGGTTTCCGCTATACTTAGGTTCTGGTACTAGTTGATCGCCTCTATGTGCGGGATCTCCACTAAACTTTGGCTCTGGTCCAATTTGATCGCCTCTGTGTGCGGGATCTCCGCTAAACTTTGGCTCTGGTCCAATTTGATCGCCTCTGTGTGCGGGATCTCCGCTAAACTTTGGCTCTGGTACTAGCTCATCATCTTCATCTTGGTGTTTGTTTGGTTTTTTATCATCTTTTAGCTCAACACCGGGTTTGATCGGTTGTAGCCCTTTCAATTCTTCTACATCCGCTTTCGTACCTTTGCCCTCTTTTAATTTCTTTAGAATTTGTTTAATCTTTTCATTAGCTTGTTTACTTTCGATTGAACCGAGGTACTTCCAATATTCCAATAATGCTTTCCGCTCTTTATCGGATAAATTTTCTCCGCTGGCCAACAAACCACTTACAAAATCACGATACTTTTGATCTTCTGGATCTTCTTTCACTTTTTCTTTTGATTTTGCTAACTTCTTCTTAATTACTTCTTCTGCTTCTGGTGCACTTGCCGGTTTGATCGGGGTTGTTTCCTCTTCATCATAATAAGTAACATTTTCAACCGCATCATTGACTTCCTCCTGTGTTGCGGCTTGTTTGTCCAATTGAGGAGGTTTTACTGAGCCCGAATCTGGACCTGGCTGTGGTTCAGGTTCAGTCGAACATCCAGCCAAAGCTAGAGCGCCGACTACGAAAAAAGTAAATACCTTCTTCTTCACTTTCTTCCTCTCCCATTTATTACTTTTGTAGGTAGATAATTACTGACTATGGTGAACGTTGCAACGAAGTAGTGTCAACTTGCAAGAATGTGGGAAATTTATACAAAGGAAACAAGGGTTATGTATCATTTAGTAAAAACTACATGATAGACTCAACCACAACCTTTCCTTTTGAACTGAATTTCATTGACACTACTAATATAAAATATATTGATAAAGTTTTAAGAAGGGAACGGGTAATATAAATCATTAACAATATATTCATAAATGCCATGGAAGAGGGATTTTTTGTCGTAAATTCTACTAATGTGCTTATTGAATTCGAAGGATTTGTCTGAAATAGGGAAACTTGGGAAAATGTATGTCATCGAATCGTATAAATAAATAGCTCAATCCCAAGCATAAGCGCCACTCTACTGTAATAAATAAGGATAGGGATCACTTCTATTAGATGCTGTATGATGGATATCCCATTAGCATAAAAGGAAAACTATTTTTTATGAAGGAGTGGTAAGAGAGTGATAGGAGCAGGGAGCGTAGTCATCCTGCTCTCTTAATTCACTATCATGCTTGCGAAATTGCTTGGAAGTTTGTTTGTTCTGTTTTAGATCCTTCTCTTGTTAGGGGGATCGATGAGCAATCGCTGCCGAAAGAGCGAATGAAAGGTGGATTTTCCAACACTGGAGCAAGGAAGGGACTTGTTCGACTCTTTGATATGGCAGGAATCGTTCAATATCTTTTCAAAGTTAACGGATAAATAAGTTGAAAATCATTGTCAACTTTAATAATGTAAATAATAGGCATATCGATCCTTTCGTGATGATTTTTTGAACGATTGTGTGCATTTGATGGATTTTTGTCAGTTATGGTTTGGTTCTAGCGCAGAATGGGAAAGTTGAGTAATATAACAAAAGAGTAAATTGATATATATGGTATAACAACTAAATTTTCCAGTTCCATGTAGCCATTTTCATACTGATCGGAGTATTAACAGTGACGTAAACTGAACTTGGTTTTTTTCCCATTCCCAAACGAAAGTAACATGTACTTTTGTAGAAATAAGTGAACTAGAGAACATAAGAAAACTTTAGAACGGTTGGTTGTAGGTAGGTGAGGTAAGGAAAATGAGTATTTTGGTTTGTTTAGACCCCGGTCATGGTGGAGGAGATTCGGGGGCTGTCGGTTTTTCTCTCAAGGAAAAGGAGGTGTGTCTCGATCTAGCTTACCGAATCGAACGGCAACTTCATTATTATGATGGGATTCGTGTAACGATGACACGCTCACTGGATGTAGATAAATCTCCTTATGAGAGAAGTCGTTGGGCGAATAGTCAACAAGCGGATTTATTTTTAAGTATTCATACAAATGCTTCTTCTGACCCAAGTGAAACTGGTTTTTCGTCCTATGTTAGTGTGATTGCCGGCTCCCATGCACGGCGGATTCAATGTTGGTTGCACAATCGGATTGCTAGCTTCCTACGGACGTTCGGGATCATGGATCTGGGCAAAAAGAATGATACCGAAACAGATGATGGGAAGTTGACAGAATTGCGTCAAGTCGAAATGCCTGCGATTACGCTCGGTTCGTTGTTTATCACTCATGCGAAAGATAATGTTCTTCTTAGAGATGCATCCTTTCGTGATGAATATGCCAAATGCATTGCTCAAGGGATTGCTAACATTTATCGTTGTCGTCCAAAGTTGTAATCTTAGGAAATTATATCTTTTATTATTTAACTATTTCATATTCCTTTATATAGATAGATCAAACCCAGCACTCTAAAGAGAGCCGTTGGGTTTTTTGGGTTTATAGACGACAAAAAGGGGTACTCAGCCCCTTTTTGTTGCTTTATTCATCCCATACTTTTACTTCTTTCATAACGGTGCCTGGGTGCATATTGAGCACTGCTTCCATACCGGAGGTCACTTGTCCAAAGACAGTATGTACACCATTTAAATGAGGTTGTGGTGTATGCACGATAAAGAACTGGCAGCTACCGGTATCCCGACCGGCATGAGCCATGGAAATGGCACCTACTCCATGTTTATGGGGATTGCCATCGGTTTCACAAGGAATGGTGTAACCAGCGGAGCCGGTTCCCGTACCATGGGGACAACCACCTTGGCTGACGAAACCTGGAATGACACGATGAAAGGTAAGGCCATTATAGAAGCCTTCATTGGCTAATTTTTCGAAATTTCTCACCGTGATCGGGGCTTCTTTATCATACAGTTCAAACTCAATTTTGTTATTGTTTTCGAGTAGTATGTATCCTTTTTTCATCGAAGTAAGCTCCTTTAACTTAGGATGGAATAATCTTTATTATCTTACCACATAATGTTGTCTTTTGTGAAAGCTGTCCAAAAAGATCGGAAGGAAGGGCGGGTTCTCTTCGTATTTATAGAGAATATACTCTATTTTGCACTCCTATTTTTCATAGTATACAGATTTTTCACTCAAATAATGTAGAAAGAATTTATTAACTAAATTAAAATAAGGAAGGATGAAGAAAGGGGGGGAAGGGTGAAACATTTATTTGAATTGATTGTAGAGATTGGTTTGGAGACAGGATTCTGGTTCTTTGTTGATGTAATTTTTGGAAGAGTTTCAATGGAACTTTTGATTTTAGCTCTTTTTAATATGCTAATAATAAGCAGTATTGGGATCAGACAGGCGATCAAAGAGAAGGAAAAGGTAATGCCTAATTTCTTTTTAGGATTATTCATTGGGATGTTGGTCATTTTTGCTGTAATGTCTGTTTTCCGAATCGTCTATTTTATAATGAGTGAGATTTTCGGGTTATCGATTCAGCCGAACGATCAAGAAACCAAGCGCTGGTATGCATTAGTAAATGCGGTGATGGTTACAGTTTCTCCATTGGTATTCCTAGCGAAGATAAAGAACCGTTGGAAGAGACTTTTTCTTTCATTGATCCATGTTCCGTTTTTTTTGGTCGTCTATTGGGCAGTCGCTTCCTTGTGGAAACCTGAAGTACAAGTGGGAATCGAAATCCAGCTTGTCATGAGCGTCTCGTTAACACTTGGTTTGTATCTATGGTTTTCTCCTAAGGAAAGGAAAAGAAAGAAAAAAGTTATAGTTGGAACGGAAAATCTGCAAAAGAAAAGGGAATGTAAAGATCATGACAAGATCCCCGCTGTTTGAAAAAAACAGTCACTTAAAATCGAGTGGAGAAGCTAGATCACAGTTAGAAAAATGATCAAAATCTCCTTATAAATGAAGTGTAGATAGGAAGGAGGGAATCCGTTAACGAAAAACGAAAATGTCTCTATCTAGAAGTAATTTTGATGCAGGGGGTAAGTGTATCATCATCGAATCGCTACCGTGAGGTGCTTCTAGATAGAAAAAGGATGAAACTAATCAAATTTTCATTCATGATCCGTCTAGGATCGGATATCATGAATGGGCACCGTGAGCTACACGGGAATGGATACCTGTGGAGTGTTCGATCAACCGACAGTACAATAAATGGTGCGGCAGGACACGATGAATCAGGAAGAAAACAGAAACTCTTATGGCGTTTGATGAGTTTTTCGTAACGGGATAATTATGGAACTTGTGTTTGAGGAGCTCATCTATTTCTTTCAGGATCTATATGCGAACAAGATTCCATGGGAGCAATTGTTTTTACTAGCCATCGGCGTTGTTGTGCTAATCTCCCGTGAAGTTTACTCTGCTATAAAAAAGAAGCGAAAAGTAGTTCAAGCTTTTTTTCTCGGACTTTTTGCTGGAGTGATTTTGCCTTTTGTTATCATGATTGTATTACGGGTACTCCTCTTTCTTTTGGAAAGGTATTTGGACTTATCCATCAACCCCGATGATGTGACAACCGTTCGTTGGTATATGTTGATTAGCTGGATAATTCTTTTGTTTTCTCCATGGATGTTGCTGATTGAGAGAAAAGAGACATCGCGAAAGTGGGCTCTTTTTCTTTCGATTATGAATGTCCCTTTTTTTATTTTGGTTTATTGGATGATGGCGCTTTTCTGGAAACCGGATGTCCAAATTCATTTGGGGATTCAGATAATCACTAGTATTGTTTTGACAGCAGGGTTAAATCTCCTCTTTTTGCTGGAAAAGAGGAGGGAGAGAAGAAAAGAGAGGATCAGACGAAAACGATTGGCTTGGCAAAAAGCTGCGAAGGAAAAGAACCGGTCTCAAGGTTGAGGCGAATCGCTGTTTATATAGTAGAAAAAATTAAATAAGCTAGATATAGAAGGTTTTTTCCTGTTTTATGTTGAAGTATGCTTTAATACGATGAAGAGGTAAATAAATGGCGAAAATCAATAGACGTGACTTGGCGAAATCTATAAAATATAGACAGTTAGGTTTGACCGTTGGTTTTTTCTGCTTAAGTAATCGTTATGAAGAGATGGATGAATAGATCATTTTTAAATAATAGGAATCTAGTTTTATCTGGCTGGTAGTGGATTCCGTGCAAACCAATTTATTTGAAGTGAGGTGAAAACCTACTACGGTAGAAGGAGTTAGCGTAGTAGGGTGATAAGCGATGCAATTAAATAAGCTAAAAAAAGAGGAGATAGAGCAACTATTTACAGCTATTTTGCAATTAAAGAATATGGATGAGTGTTATCGGTTTTTTGAGGACTTATGTACGGTTGGTGAAATGAAATCTTTGGCGCAGCGGTTGGAAGTGGCTCGGATGTTAAGAACGGGCTATACGTATAATCAGATTGAGGCTGAGACAGGAGCCAGTACGGCGACGATCTCCCGTGTAAAAAGATGTCTCCATTATGGGACAGATGGTTATAATCTGGTTCTGGAACGTCTGGATAAAAAGGAAATTTCATAAGGAAATAGGCGATCCGTCCAAAACCTCGCAAGTGAGCGAGGTTTTTTTAGGGACTTGCACTCGTCATGTATAATAGGAAGAGATCATTTTGGCTTGGAGGGTGATGAGTTGAGTCTGCTCAGACAAATTGGAACTTGGCGACATGTCTTTAAGCTGGATCCCAACCGTCCCCTCTCAGATGCTGCGTTAGAGTGCATATGTACCTCAAAGACAGATGCGATCATCATCGGAGGAACCGATGGAATTACTTATGAAAATACCCATCTGCTTTGGCAGCGCGTAAAATCCTATGAAATCCCTTGTGTTCAAGAGATCTCAACGTTTTCGGCGATTCTTCTCGGATGCGAGGGTTATTTGATTCCGTCGGTTTTAAATACCGAGGATGCCTACTGGTTGAAGGGAGCGCATTATGAGGCGATTCGTACTTATGGTGATCTGATTCCTTGGGAAAAGGTAGCTGGGCAAGGATATGTCATCTTAAATCCCGAGGCGAAAGTGAGTAGGCTGACTCATTGCAATACCAACCTCTCCACGGAAGATCTGATTGCCTATGCGCGTCTTAGCGATCAGTTGTTTCATTTGCCCATCTTTTACATTGAGTATAGTGGGACGTATGGTCAAATTGAGATGGTTCGAGCAGCCCGCAGAGGTTTGCGGAAAGCTCGTCTCTTTTATGGTGGAGGGATTCGCACGCAAACGCAGGCAGAGGAGATGGCGACTTGGGCAGATACGATCGTGATTGGAAATTTGGTTTATGAAGATCTTAAGCAAGCGCTTGCGTCTGTCGCTTGGGTGAAGGAGACAGCGCAAAGAAAATAGAGAAGAGTAAGAGTAGGAAAGGAAGGGAAAGATGAATCAATCCACAGTTTCCCTGATCAATCATTTAAATGCGGTGCAAAGACAAGCTGTTGAAACAACGGAAGGACCGATTCAGATTTTAGCTGGTGCCGGCAGTGGGAAAACACGGGTTCTCACCTATCGGGTGGCTTTTTTATTGGCAGAAAAGAAGGCTCACCCGTGGAATATCCTCGCGATCACGTTTACAAATAAAGCGGCTCGGGAGATGAAAGAACGGATTCAGTCATTAGTCGGAGATATAGCGGAAGACATTTGGATCTCTACTTTTCATGCGATGTGTGTGCGAATCTTGCGCCGTGATATTGATCGGATGGGCTATTCGCGCAATTTTACTATTTTGGATCCCAGTGATCAATTAAGTGTGATCAAACAAATCTTAAAAGAAGAAAATCTGGATCCCAAAAAATTTGAGCCTCGTTCGTTGCTTTATCGGATCAGCAGTGCGAAAAACAAAATGATGGGACCCGAAGCGATGTTAGCCCGTGCGAAAGCGGACAATGACTTCTTTGGAGAGGTCGCCGCTGAAGTCTATGAAAAGTACGAACAAAAACTGAGGGGCAACGAGTCACTTGACTTTGATGATCTCTTACTTAAGACGGTGGATCTGTTTGAACAAGTACCGGAAGTAAAAGAATATTACCAACGGAAATTTCAATACATCCATGTCGATGAGTATCAAGATACCAACCATGTCCAATATGTTTTGGTACGGACGTTGGCTGCCCATCATCAGAATATCTGTGTGGTGGGAGATGCCGATCAGTCGATTTATCGGTTTCGCGGGGCAGATATCTCCAATATTCTTCGCTTCGAACAAGACTGGCCACAAGCGAAGCTAATTAAGCTGGAACAAAATTATCGATCGACGAAAAACATTTTGCAAGCGGCCAACCATCTGATTGCCCATAATATGAATCGAAAACCCAAAGAACTGTGGACGGAGAATGAAGAGGGGAAACCGATTTATTTATTTGAAGCGGACAATGAGCACGGCGAAGCCTATTTTGTCGCTGAAAACATCATGAAGTTGGTCCAAGAAGGGGCTTCATATCGGGACTGTGCGATTTTGTATCGAACCAATGCCCAATCACGGGTCCTAGAGGAAGTCTTTTTAAAAGCGAATGTTCCTTATCAAGTAGTTGGCGGGATCAAATTCTATGAGCGCAAAGAAATTAAAGATATCTTGGCTTATCTCCGTTTGGTCGTCAATCCACAAGATGATTTAAGTCTGACACGGATCATCAATGTGCCGCGGCGGGGGATTGGGGCGGCGACAATGGAGAAGATCACCAACTATGCGCGGACACAGGGAATTTCATTGTTTGATGCGCTCTTGGAGTTAGAGGAAATCGGTCTAACCAAAAGAGCGATTAAACCATTGCAAGCGTTTGTTGAGATGATCAAACAGTTGCATGCGATGGCCGATTATCTTTCTGCTGAAGAGATGCTGGAAGAAGTGTTTCAGATGACCGGATACAAGGAAGAACTTGTCCGTGAAAAGACGTTAGAGGCACAAGGACGTTTGGAAAACCTTGACGAATTTGTCTCTGTGGTTCAAGAATTTGAAAGACGCAGTGAGGACAAAACATTGGTCGCACTGTTGACCGATCTTGCCTTGATCGCCGATGTAGATCAGTTAGATGAGGAGAAAGGCGTAGACAACCAACCGACTGTTGCCGTTTCTCTGATGACCTTGCATAGTGCAAAGGGACTGGAATTTCCCTATGTTTTTTTGGTGGGAATGGAAGAAGGGATCTTTCCGCACAATCGCTCTTTAGATGATGAAGAGGAGATGGAGGAAGAGCGCCGTTTGGCTTATGTCGGGATTACGCGAGCAGAACGCCAGCTGTATCTGACTTGGGCGCGGATGCGTAACATTTTTGGTCATACGAGTAGCAATCCACCGTCTCGCTTTCTGAAAGAGATTCCGGAAGACGTATCGGAACAGATCGGAAAGCCGAAAACGATCCAAGCGATTAGCTTAGGTCATCGCCGGTCATTTGGTAGACGTGCGTCTCAGGCAGCAGAGGTCACCTGGCAAGTGGGTGATCAAGTAACCCATAGAAAATGGGGGATCGGTACCATTGTGAAGGTGCAAGGAGAAGGACGAGATCAGGAGATAGACATTGCTTTCCCTGCACCGATCGGTGTGAAGAAATTGTTGGCAGCCTTTGCCCCCATTACGAAAAAGTAGCAAAGGAAAGGGAGGTAACCTTGCAAATCGAACAAGCTCAGAAACGGATCGAGGAGTTGCGGCAAATCATTCGCGAACATGATTATCGTTATTATGTATTGGATGATCCCATTGTTTCGGATGAACAGTATGATCAGTGGATGCGTGAATTACTCAAGTTAGAGGAACAGTTCCCTCAGTTTGTCACCCCTGATTCGCCAACGCAGCGGGTTGGCGGGGAACCGCTTCCATTTTTTACAAAAGTGGAACATTCTTCTCCGATGCTTAGTCTAGCCAATGCTTTTGATGAACAGGATTTGCGGGATTTTGATCAGCGTGTTCAAAAAGCAGCTCAAGGAATGCCTGTCCATTATGTCTGTGAATTAAAAATTGATGGTTTGGCCGTTTCTCTGCGTTATCATGAAGGACGATTTCAATTGGGCGCGACCCGTGGCGATGGACAAATCGGGGAAGATATTACGCAAAATTTAAAGACGATTCGTTCCTTGCCGCTCCGCTTAAACAAGCCGGTCACGTTGGAAGTACGTGGGGAAGCTTTTATGCCAAAAAAAGAATTTGAACGGCTCAATGCCGAGCGGGCGAAAAAAGGGGAACCACTCTTTGCTAATCCACGGAATGCGGGAGCGGGCTCTTTGCGGCAGCTAGATCCCAAATTGGCAGCGGAGCGGTCACTCGATCTATTCCTCTATGGCATCGGTAGTCGTCAGTTGGACGAGGAGCTGACGACCCATCTGGAGATGCTGGACTATTTGGCAGAGCTTGGATTTAAAGTCAACCCACATCGCAGAAGAGTAAGTAAGATCGAAGAAGTATACCAATATATTGAAGAATGGGATAAAAAACGAACGAGCTTGCCCTATGAAATTGATGGGATTGTCATCAAAGTGGATGATCTCACCTTGCGTGAAAAGATGGGAAGCACGGCGAAAAATCCGCGTTGGGCGATCGCCTATAAGTTTCGGGCCGAAGAAGCGGTGACGATTTTGCGGGAGATTGAGGTGAAAGTGGGACGGACCGGTGCGGTCACGCCGACAGCGATCCTCGATCCGGTCAGCTTAGCTGGTACGACCGTGAAGCGGGCTTCTCTTCATAATGAAGATATGATTCGTGAAAAGGGGATTATGCTGGGCGATCATGTGATTGTCAAGAAAGCAGGCGATATTATTCCCGAGGTCGTGGGTGTCATTGTTGAGAAGCGGACGGGGAAAGAACGTCCTTACCAGATGCCAACCCATTGTCCTGAGTGTAAAAGCAAGCTGGTTCACTTGGATGAGGAAGTGACGTTGCGTTGTATTCATCCAGCTTGTCCAGCCCAAACGCGTGAGGGGATTATCCATTTTGTCTCTCGGGGTGCGATGAATATTGACGGTCTCGGAGAGAAAGTGGTTACCCAGCTTTTTACCCATGGTCTTGTGCGCGATGTCGCAGATCTTTACTATTTGAGCAAAGAGGATTTGCTGGCTTTGGAACGAATGGGTGAAAAGTCGGTCCAAAATTTATTGACAGCGATTGAAGCGAGCAAGCAAAATTCATTGGAAAAATTGATTTTTGGCTTGGGGATTCGCTTTGTTGGAGCCAAAGGGGCGAAGATTTTAGCTAAGCATTTTGTGACAATAGAGGCCTTTTTACAAGCGACAGAAGAGGAATTGTTATCACTGGATGAAATTGGTCCGAAAATGGCATCCAGTATTCTCGCTTACATTCAGCAGCCAGAAGTCAAGCAGATGATAGCCCGCTTAAAAGCTGCGGGGGTGAAAATGGTCTACACTGGACCTGTTGATGCTCCTAAGACGGGAGACAACTATTTTTCTGGAAAAACAGTGGTCGTAACGGGTACACTTAGCCAAATGTCGCGGAAAGAGGCGACCCAATTGTTAGAATCTTTGGGGGCAAATGTAACAAATAGCGTAAGTAAAAAAACAGATCTATTAGTAGCGGGTGAGAAAGCTGGTTCGAAATTACAGAAAGCGAAATCCCTAGGAATTCCTATCTTGGATGAAGCATCCTTTTTAATGAAACTTCCGAAATAATAAGTGAAAAAAAAATAAAAATATCTCCTTTTTTACGGACATTCCGCTAAATTTGGTGTATGATAATAGTGCTTTTTTCATTTGTTATGGTCATTATGTTGTTTGGTCTCGTTTTGGTCTTTGGTTTCTAATCTATTTTGGTGGTTTGCGCAGGAAGCTTCGGTGAGTCCGGAGCGGAATGCGCTTTTTTTGTTTAATTAATAAATAGCAAAAAATGGGATAGATAGAAATGAAAAACAGGAAAAACGATTCTGTTTCATGAATATAGGTAAAAGAGCGACTTTTAAACGATTCTTCGGTTGCAGATTGCAAGATCAGATGAAATAATAAAATCGAGGATAGAGGGTGCAGTCGATCGAAGAAGATAAGAAGTGTGAGGGAGCTTTTGTGATGAAAGAAAAGCTTTTAAGATATTTTTTGCTACTATTTTTAGCTAGTATCCTGACTCTCTCAGCTTGTAGCTTTCAATGGTCACAGTTTACTTTTCAGCAACCCGTTGCAGCTTCCTTTTGGGATCTGCAAGTGCAAACTTGGAACAAACGGATCTCCTCCAAAGAGCTTACCTTGACTGATTATGGGAAGAGACTTGGAATAGAAGTGATTTCTCCAAAGTTTGAACGTTTTGCCGCCAATTTGTCTTTCCAAGTGAGTGGGAAAATTGAAAAATGGCAGTCTCTTCAAACAAAATTCATTAAATTAGAAGTGGTTGCACTGGAGCCGAAAACGAATAAGCTGCCAAATGCCTTCACCTATTTTGTGCCGATCCAAGGGGGGCGTTTTACCCAAGAGATTACCTTGTTTGCTCGTGATGGATTGTACCAAGTGAAGATCATGGCTCCCGAGCAACATTCGGCTGAGTATCTTCCTGTCACTACCTTTCAGGTCATGAATCTAAATCCAGAACTAGCGCTCGATATCCAATACAGTCAAGAAGCGATTCAACGAGACTGGAAGCTGACGAATCCCCATGGGGGATACATAACGGCGAATGGTTTTTTTGAGCTCAATGGGAGTGGAACGACGGAAAAAGTACATATTCGGATCCGCAAAGGGGAGCAAACTTGGGAGAGGGAAATCCAGACACCCCAGGGGCAGCTACAAGAGGAGTTTCCTTTACCTTATGGAGTAGGATTATATGAAGTACAGATATGGATTCCTTCCAAAGAAAATCCAGAACAAAAGGTCATCGGAGCGACCCTTTACGTAAACAATCAGCTGGCGAAAAGCGCTTCAAAGATCCAATATACCGATTTGTATGAACAACGTGGCTTAAAGCTCTTCTTGCCAGAGGAAGAATACTTACAGGCGAAGTTCGTACATTCGATTCGAGGAGAAATCGATCCAAAAGCCCCTATGGCTAAGCAAACCGAATATGTTGTAATCCAGATTATGAAAGGCAAAGATAAAGCTACCTACTTTGTCCCTGTTGAAGAAGGTTTTTTTAATTGGCGAGTAGGATTGAGATTTGGTGCAGGGATGTATCAAGTCACCTTGCTGGTGCCCGAAGTGAATCAAACGAAGACCACAACCTTCCGCTTTTATCCGGTTGCCCGCTGGAAAGTGTGGAGCGATGCCGATCGTGATCTTCGCGATTTGATGCCATCGAGGGGAATTCAATCCGCTGACCCAGAGATTCGTCAATTTGCCAAGCAGATTACGAGAGGGAAAAAGAATGATTATGAAAAAGTAAAGGCGATTTATGAGTTTGTGGCCAAACATATTGAATATGATCTAGAAAAATTGAAAAACAACGATTATGAATGGACGGATGGTGCTTTAAAAACGCTGACGACAAGAAAAGGAGTTTGTCAAGACTTTTCCTTTCTCACCTTGGCTTTATTGCGTTCCATTGACCTACCTGCCCGATTTATCGAAGGAGAAGCAGGTGGACAGCAACATGCTTGGGTGGAAGCATGGGTAGACGGGAGATGGATTTCGATGGATCCCACATGGGGAGCGGGAGTCCTTGAAGATGGGCGCTTTATTAAGAAGTATGAGGAAAAGTATTTTGACCCATCTCCTGAACTTTTTAATAAAACGCATACGCGGAAAGGGGTTGTCTACTGACGAGATAAAAATCGTTGAATATTTTGTTGCAAAATCACTTCTACTTCGCGGACCGGGAGACGGCGTAGAGAAGCGAGCTTTTCAATAACTTTAGGTAGTAACCGAGGGGTTGTGGAGCAATTGGCGAAGGGACCTTCGAATGGCCATGGACCATCTGTTTCTACGAGAATAAGTGACAATGGATAGACAGCAGCGATATCCATTGTTTTTTTCTTATATAGAAGATCCGGCGTAAAAGAAACATAATATTGTCGCTCTGCCATGCGCCGCAGGGTTTTTGGATCTGTTTTCACCCAATGAAAATGTGCTTTTTCAATCTTGTATTTTTCTAGTAGGTCGCAGGCTATTCTTGCATCCTCGTAAACAGCATGCAAGACGACGGGTTTATCCAACTCTTTGGCCAATTGCAAGAAAGTAGCTAGCAACTCCCGATACGCTTCCGTTGGAAAGGGCTTTCCGGCTTTTTGCGCCGCTTGTTGCAAATAGTAGGGCAAACCGATCTCGCCAATGGCGTCGATCTCATCAGCATGTTGTCGAATCCATTGGATCAGCGATGTGCAATCTTGAAGCGCTTGTTCTGGATGAAAGCCACAGGCGATGGAGACTTTTTGGGGATTACGCTGTTTAAGGGTCAAAGTTCGCTGAGAAGAATTTAAATCCATTGAAACGGCTAATACGCCTTCCAAACAGGGATCTTGTAAGATCTCTGCGAGTGCTGGATCTGAATATTTTTCTAAATGAATATGTGCATCAAAATAGGTCATGGAGCTCCACCTTTTGAAAATATGTTTGTATCACATTTTTTTATCATAGTATAATATTTATGTAGAAAAACGCTAAATAAATAATTCATTGATCATCTGGGAAAAGAAACAGCGAAGTAGTCCTGTTTGCATATGCTTCTTCTCAAAAGAGATGTTCTTGTAATCCTACCCTAGTTAGAAAAACGAAAGTAGCACAACCTACTGATGAAAGAGAGTGAGAAGAAGATGTTTTTTATCTTAACCATGTCTTTTTTTAGCACCTTGATCGCTGGGATCCACTTTTTAGCCGGCGGATATTTCATGGCTGCAGGATCTCTATTGGGAGCTAGTTCTCTCATTAGTGCAGGCACATTCTGGTTTTATAAGTATAAGATAAAGAGAAAGAAATCGTATTCCAAAAAGATCACAAAGAAGCTAAAGAAACTGGATGACTGTGGCGATTGCTGTGATTGCGGTTGTGACTAATCCTGTTTTGGTTGTGAATCGATCATATGCCCGTCTTGTTCCCAAGGCGGGTCTTTCTATTTATAGGTAAAGGAGTGAAAGCAAGTGAAATGGTTAGCAATCATTCCCTGTCACCGTCGTCCAGATCGAAGTATCTTTATCAATGGGAAGCAAATGCCGCTGTGTGCGCGGTGTACAGCGATCTATGGAGCCTATCTCCTTTTACCATTCTTCTATTTTATCCCTTACCACCTTTGGAACCTGATCCTAGGTGTTCTACTACAATTTCCTATGTTGATCGATGGCTTGACACAACGTTTCAAAATAAGAGAAAGTAATAATACCTTGCGACTCATCACAGGAGGGTTAAGCGGCATTGGGCAATGTCTTCTCGTTTGGTTTATCGCCCGATCGATCATTTATTTCATTCATTCCTATTATCTTGAGTCCATCGTATCTTGAAGCGATCGCTTCCCAACCACCATTCGAAACGTGTGTGATCCAACTCAGCTAAACTTTGATGATAAATTTTGAGGTGCCCTACAAAATGACAAATTCACAAGCAACTTTTTACCATCAAGTGGATGAGACGGAACATGGTAAAATGTTAAAACAAGTACTAACCAGCCGTTTTCACTTTTCTAAAAAAATGATGCAACGCTTGAAACAAAATCAGCTTGTTACTGTCAATGATCAACTGAGATATTTTACGGAACGAGTACAAGCCGGAGACCAAATTACGATCCGGATGATGAGGGAAGAAACACCCGATTATATCGAACCACAAGAAGTCCCGTTTCACATCGTCTACGAAGATGATGATCTCGTCGTCGTTGACAAGCCGGCGGGGATCGTTGTTCACCCTACTCGCCGCCATCCCGATCATACCCTCGCCAATGGCCTTTTCTATCATTGGAAACAGCGCGGGGAAAGCCATAAAATGAGACCTGTTACTCGCTTAGACAAAGATACCTCCGGTCTCCTCGTCGTGGCGAAACATGCGTATGCCCATGGATATTTTGCCAAACAGATGGCCAAAAAACGTTATCATCGTACGTACTTAGCAGTCGTTCATCACCCGATGGCTGATGATGATGGAACGATTGATGCTCCGATCTATCGCCTTCCGGATCAAGGAACCCGTCGCCAAGTTAACTTTGAGCTAGGCGAACGAGCGATCACCCATTATCAAGTGGTTAGGCGGTGGGAAAAAGCCACATTGGTGAAATTGCGCTTAGAGACAGGGAAAACCCATCAGATTCGCGTTCACCTTGCTTGGCTAGGACATCCGATCATCGGTGATCCCCTTTATGGAACAGGAACGGATCCCCATTTGTTGCAGCGCCAAGCTTTACATGCAACCCACTTGGAACTATTCCATCCACGCACGGAAACATGGGTTTCTTGGGAATCGCCATTGCCATCGGATATACAAGGATTGCTAATGAGCCTTTCTTCAGAATCATGAGCAGAAATAATCGTTTGCCTTCAAGGCAAGCGAAAGATAAAAGGGATTAGGAAGGATGTCGAAAGATGAAAAAGGTAGCTTGGGTCGTGGGAGGAGTCACAGGATTAGGTGTAATGATTGCCAAAGGATTAGCAGAAGATGGATACCATTTGGCGATCAATTATCGCCAGAGTCAACAGGCTGCCGAGCAGTTAGAGCAGCAGCTAAAGGAAGAGGAGAAAGAAGTTCTGATGATACAGGGGGATGTAAGCCATTCAGCCGACGTATCCCGAATGGTCTCCAAAGTGTTGGCTCGTTGGGGAAGAATCGACGCCTTGATCTGTACAGCCGGTCCGATTGCGCGACAAGCTCCTCTGGCTAAGCTAAAAGATTCGGAGTGGCATCAGATGGTAGATGGGAATTTATCCAGTGTATTCTACTGCGCAAGAGAAGTAATCCCCATCATGCGAAAGTTGGGGGGAGGGAGAATAGTCACTTTTGGTTTTACTGGAGCAGAACAGGCTGTTGCTTGGGAAGGATTTGCGGCATATGCTGCAGCCAAAACCGGTCTTGTCTCGCTAACCAAATCGTTGGCGAACGAAGTAGCGGCGGATGGGATTACGGTAAATATGATCTGTCCAGGTGATATTCGCCATCCATATAAAGAAGCCTCTAAGCAAGAAGCCAAAGGAAAAAAAGATCCCCGTTCCCTTGTCGGGCGTCCAGGGACAGGAGAAGATATTGCGAGGGTGGTCCGTTTTTTAGTTCATCCCGATTCTGATTTTATTACGGGAGCCATTATTCCTGTAACGGGCGGTTTCGATCTGCGCAGCCATTTTATTGGCAGTGATCCGGCTAAAAGTAGTTTTAACAATAAAAAATAATTTTGAAATTATCATAAGAATAAAATATATTAGTTTCAGAGATGCCAAACGGCTCTTGAAACAATCTTGTAGTAAAGATGTAATACACTTGTAACAAACTTATGGGCAGAGATGACCATTTTTTAGTAGGTTATTAATTAATAAGAAGTAGTTTATTCTTGTAAGGAGGAATTGGTTTATATTTAAGTTGAATAAAAATAAGTTTTATTAACTTAAGAAACCAATTCCGATAGTGGAAGGAGATCAGGATTTAGACGAACGTTTCAGGTAGATGGCTAGAAGAAACCAGAGACTTGAGCCGATCAGCCCCGCAATCAGACCAGGCCACTCGTATAGTTGGAACAGATAAATGGATGCTAGAAATCCAATCACACCCGTAAATCGACAAGCAAAAACTGCAGCTTGGATATTCATATTTTTTCACCTCTCTTCAAATATACCATAGATCATTTTAAAAATAGAAAAATGTGCATTTCAATGAGTTGCTCCTCTTTGATGTTGATCGCTTGTAGCGAAACCCCTAATGCTTCACCATCGTTTTTGTTTGAAGGGATGGAAAAGAAATCTCATATCTCCTATAAAATGGAAAATATTCTATTATATAGAAATAAGGGATCGATTATTAGAGAAATGGGGAGGTTTATCCGTCCATGAATGACTTTCATCAGAACCAACCTACTTTATCACGAAGGAAACGCCTTTCTCGTAAAACAAATGGGAATAATGGTGGAAATTGGATTCGTGATTTTTTTGGTGGGTTCAAATTGTTTTTCAAATGGTTTTTCATCGGCTCCTTCGTGGTTGGAGTGGTCCTCGGTTGTTGGGCAGCCTATATTTATATGACAACGGAAGAATATTCCTTGGATGCATTAAAAAAGATTCAGTATTCTTCGGTGGTCCTTGATGTAAATAATAAAGAAATCGGACGATTAACAGTGGAAGGCGGCGATGACCGTGAGCTGGTCACGTTGGAAACATTGAAAAAAACCAATCCAATGTTGATCGATACCATTAAAAAAGTGGAGGATGTCCGCTTTGATCAACACGATGGAGTTGACTACTATGCACTGGGACGGGCAGTGTTAAAAAATATCGTGGCAATGGGGAAAGCAGAGGGTGGCGGAACCATTACCATGCAAGTCGCTCGTAATATTATTCTAAATAGCAAAGAGAAGTCGTATACCCGTAAAATCAGGGAATTTGCGATCGCTCAGAACTTAGGTAAAAATTATAGCAAAGACCAAATTCTTGAAGCTTATCTCAACTACATCAATTTCCATCCGCAAATTCGGGGAGTAGGCTTGGCTGCGAAAGTTTACTTTAATAAAGACCTTAACAAAGATACATTGACTCCGGGAGAAGTTGCCATTTTGGCCGGACTACCCAAATCTCCGTCGATGTATAATCCAGTATCGCAAAATATAAAAACCCGAAAGCGTTCGGAAGAGCGTCGGAATACGGTCTTGGGGATCATGGCACGGGAAGAAGATGAAATGGGAGCGCTGATTACCGTTGATGAGGCGGGTAAGTTCCGTGAAAAACGGATTGAAGAACAGGCGCAATATCATAAAGAACATTTACGGGAAAAAGGCTCTGCTTATTTGCAATTAGTGAGAAATGAGTTAGAGCTGTTGGAAAGTAAAGGAGAGCTAAACGACAATTCGATTTCGCATGGTTTGACGATTCGAACCAATCTTGACCCAAAAGTACAACAGGCTGTGGATAAAGTACTCAAAAATCATGATTTGTATGTAGATACGTCCAATAAGCTAATCAATCCCAATAAAATAGATGCAGGAATTACTGTTCTGCGTAAGGATGGTTCCATCGTCGCCGTAGGAGGAGGACGTCAGTATCAAAAAGGTTCTTTAAATCGAGCGTTAGAGCCCGTTCAACCAGGTTCGTCGATCAAGCCATTGACGGTCTATTCGCCGGTGATCGAAAAGCATGGGTACAATGAGCATACAAAGATCGTCGATAAGCCAACAACGGTGGACGGGAAACAGATTCGGAACTTTACCGGAAGGTATTATGGAGAGATCGAGTTTAAGACCAATGTCATGAACTCGTTAAATGCTTCTACGGTGGACATGTTACGAGAAAAAGTAGGGTTGGATACTTCTTATCACTATGCGAAGGATCTGTTGGAACTCCCCTTGTTGCCAGAGGACAAGAACATTTCACCTTTGGCTTTGGGAGGTTTAACCAAAGGGGTATCTACCTTAGATATGGCACAAGCTTATACGGTTTTTCCACAAAGTGATGGGAAATTTAAAAAGGCCTTTACGATTCGTGAAATCTATGACCCGATTGATGAAAAAACGTACAAGCATAAGCCAGAGACCAAAGATGTCTTTTCGGAAAAAACCGCTTATTATATGACGCGGATGCTGAAGATGGTTGTTCAAAATGGAAGTGGAACAGCTGCTCAAATCAAAGATGGGCGTCCAACTGCTGGTAAAACGGGAACCAGTCAGAACGAAAAAGATGTTTGGTTTGTCGGCTATACAACCGAGTATATTGCGGCAGTTAATGTGTTTAATGTAAGTCAGCCGATCACACCGGTCGCCAGTAGGGTTCCAGCCAAAATTTTTAGTGAATTTATGTCTGAAGTGACCAAGGGAGACCCGATCGAAGACTTCAAACGTCCATCCGGAGTGGAAGAACCAGCACCGCCAAAAGAGGAAGCAGATGACGCACTTCAGTTGACAGGACAATACAATGAAGAAAGCAAAGCGATTCAATTAAGTTGGACAGACCTCGGTGAAGGATTTACCTATCAGCTTTATCGCGGAGAAGGGGAACCAACCAACGCCGTACCTGGAGTCACCGGAAACAGCTACTCGGATACCAATGTAGAAGTAGGTAAAACGTATGCTTACCAAGTAAAAGCAGAAAACAAAGAAACAGGAGAAACGTTGCAATCAGCGGTTCTGACAATTACGATTGGCGCGTCCAAAGAAGAGAAAAACTACTGCGATAAAGATAGTCCCGATTACGATGAAGAGAAATGTAAACAGCAATGTGAGGAGAAACCAGATACTCCAGGTTGTCCGAAAGAGGATGATGAAGAAGATCCCAATCGGATTGATTGTAGTAGAGATCGAGAAAAATGTGAAGGGCTGGCGCGTCAGGCTTGTCAAGGTACATCGAATGAACGGCAGTGTCGCAGAGACTATATAGAATGTTTAAATGAAAATGGTAGCACGGCTGCTTGTGCCCACATCCCAGGACAATACAAAGAAGATCCACAAGATCCAGGAGATGAGGAGCCTCCGCAAGAACCGGAGCCTGAAGAGCCACCTGTGATCACACCTCCTCCGAATGTCATCCTACCGCGATTCTGGTGGTAATAAAAAAAACCCCAATGCCAACGCATTGGGGTTTTTCATTGCGACAAAAGGAGAGGCTACAACTTTGACAGATGACATGGTATGTTATAAAAGAGGAACGAAAATTTTGTATCTACGGGAAAGTCAATCAGCTTAACAAATAAATATTTTATTGCGAGATGGAGGGAGAAAGATGGCGGATGAGGGATTTATGCCGAAAGTGCGTAGTGTACGGCTTCAAACGAAAAAAAGAACGATCCCATCCTCATCACCACCTGTTAAGCCGCCAGAAGGGAGATGGCGGCTTCGATTTGTTGCAAAATGGCTTTTATTGGTTTTTTGCTCTTCATTGCTTTTAATGGTAGGTCTGGCAGGCTCCATCTGGTTGACTGGAGAGTTTTTGCCCTTAGAGAGGATCGATGAAGGGGGTGTGATGCTGTATGATCATCGCAACCAACCGCTGATCCAATTGGCAAAGGAACGAGATCCGGTCGGAAAAAGGGAAATTTACCATGAATTTATCTCGTTAGAGGATTTAATGAAGAAAAATAGCCGCCTCGTAGAGACGATCATTAAGGTAGAAGATGCTCGCTTTTATAAGCATAACGGGGTTGATTTTTACGCCTTATTTCGCTCACTTGTCTCGACACTGACAGGTCAAGGAGAACAAGGGGGCAGCACCATCACCATGCAAGTGGCGCGGAAAGTGGTGCTTGGTACACAGGAGAGAACCCTTAGTCGCAAACTAAAAGAGATGGCAGCCGCTTTCAATTTGGAACGTGACAAAGGGAAAGAGAAGATTCTAGAAGCCTATCTCAATCGAATTGAGTTTGGTAACAATATTTATGGTGTGCAGACGGCTGCGAAAGTATATTTTGGAAAAGACCTGCAAAAAGATCAGCTAAATCCAGGTGAAATAGCCGTCATCGCTGGTTTGCCTCAAGGAACGACGCTCTACAATCCTTATCGCGGAGAAGCCAACAAAAAGCGATTAAAAAAAAGGCAGACAACGGTTTTAGCAGTAATGGCTCGTCAAGATGAGATGCCTCCCCTCATTACGCAAAAGGAGAAGGAATATTGGAGCAAGGAAGCATTACCGATCAAGGATTCGTCCAATCTAGCTATGTATAAAAGGAAGATAGCCAATCTTCCATTTCTTGAGTTAATTAGAGAAGAGATCAATCGGAAGTATCCCCATCTGCAAGGGGATGAGCTGTTTAATAATGATCTTAAAATTTATACCACGATCGATCCCAAAATGCAGCAGAAGGTCAATGAGCTGTTAGAAAAAGATGAGCTGTTTGTCGATCAGCAGGGGAGAAAGATGCCAAAGGAAAAGGTGGATGCCGGAATTACGGTGCTCAACCCTCAAGATGGCAGTATTGTCGCGGTTGGTAGCGGGCGACAATATCGTCCAGGTTATCGGCATCGTGCCTTGGAAAAACATCCGCCTGGTTCGATTTTGGCTCCTTTGACGGTCTATGGACCAGCGATGGAAGAAGAAGGACTAAGAGCTTCTTCCTTAGTCAAGGATGAACCTTTTACCGTCAAAGAAAGAAAGATCGATAATGGAAATCAGCCTGTACGGGGTGTAGTCACTTTTCAGAAAATGGTGGAAGAATCTCTCAATGCTCCCACTGTGCAATTGCTTAATCAGATTGGGTTAAATACAGCGGTTGCCTATGGCAAGCGCGTAGGTCTTCCGATTGAAACAGAAGATGAAAATTACTTTGCTTTGGGATTAGGAGAGATGAATAAAGGGGTTTCTAGCAAAGAAGTTGCTCAAGCATATACGGTATTTGCCAATCAAGGGACATACCGACCCGCTTTTATTATTCGCGAGATTAAGTTTCCCTATCCGGATGGTCGGGAAGAGAGGATCCAATTATATAATCCACAAAAACAGGTGTTCCAACCCAAAATCGCTGCGCAGATCAATGCTCTATTTACACAGTCGCTCCCCACCCAGGCGAGACTACCCAATGTCGTCGGCAGAAGTGCGATCACAAAGGATCAAAAGCAAGCTTGGATTGTAGGTTATACGCCGGATTTACTTACAACTGTGATTGTTCATCAGTATGGACAAAAGGAAGATGAGGAACTTTACCACTTGTCAGTCGATGGGGTTCCAGCGCAATTGTTTCGGGAAATTATGTTGCAAAATGAATGGACAGAAGCGTCGGTGCGCTAAAGGCTTTTTTCGTTTTATCCTAGGTGAATCGAACGACGAATCATTTACAGAATTTGTGGTTGACGACAGAAAAACCGATAAAAACGGGCATTCTGTTCGAGACGGAATATTCTGTAATATTCGTCGTTCTTTTTTTGTACAAATGATAAAAATGAGTGAACGATGAATGAATCTAACTAGTTTTTGTAAAGATGACACCATTTAAAGACCATTTTAAGCTATAATGAGTAGTGTTATTTCAGGGAAACTCTTTTTGATCATTTTAGCGGTAAAATGGTTGCTTTTTCTACTATAGATAAAGATTAAGACAACACAAGTGAGCAGTGCCTTTTCTCATCGTTTATGCTGTACCAAGGGGGAACAGAGATGGAGGATAACACGAGAAGAGATGTTTCTTTTTCACCACGCTTACGGAGAAGAAAGATTGGGATGAGTCCAACGCGTACACGAAACGTAGGTTTTTTTGATAAAATTCGTGATAAATTGCCCATTCCCAATAAAAAGCAACCTCCTTCCGGCTCAGGTGGAGGTGGTAGGCGAACACCCGGACCACCCAAAAATAAATGGTTGCAATTATTTAGCTTAAAGTGGTTCTTACTCGTTATTACTACAGCTGTATTACTGATGGGTGGTTTTGCTACCGCGCTTATGTTGAGTGCAGAGTTTTTGCCACTGGAGCAAATGGATAAGAAGTATACGCCGGCGATTATTTATGACAAAGATGGAAAAGAGTATGCAAGATTAAATAAAGAATTGGTCGAGCCTCTCACCCTTGAACAGATGAGGAAGCATAATGAATTATTAGTAGAGACCGTTAAAAAAGTAGAAGATGCTCGTTTTGATGACCATGGAGGGGTCGATTTTCAAGCGCTGGCACGTGCTTTTGTAAAAAACATCTTTATGGGGAAACGTGAAGGTGGCGGAACGATTACGATGCAGGTCGCTCGGAACGTTGTATTGGATGATATTGAGCAGACCATCACGCGGAAGTTAAAAGAGATTGCCGTGGCTTGGAACTTAGAGCGCCAATATGGAAAAGACCGGATTTTGGAAGCTTATCTAAATAATATCCCGATGGGAAACGGTTTGCGGGGAGTCCAAGCGGGAGCAAAAGCTTATTTTAATAAAGATCTGACCAAAGATAAGTTAACGCCTGGTGAAGTGGCGATCTTGGCAGGGTTGCCGAAAGCACCCGAGGGGTACAATCCATATCGTGGGGAAGAACACAAAGAACGTTTAAAAAAGCGGCAACGGACGGTTTTGATGATTATGGCACGTGAAGACGATATGGATCCGCTGATTACAGAAGCAGAAGAAGCGGAATGGAGTGAAAAGAAACTTCCGCTTCAGCCGAAAGCAAACGTAGAAAAATATACACAAAAAACGCGTGCTACGCCATTTGATGGTTTGATTGCTGAAGAGATTAAAGAGAAATTTCCTGAGTTTCAATTTAAACAATTAAGTAGTAGTGGGTTAAAAATTTATACCAATATTGATCCCAAAGTGCAAAAAGCTTTGACCGATGCCTTGCAAAACAATGATTTGTTCCGTGAATGGGGAACCAATAAGAAAATGCCTCGATCCGAGGTAGAAGCCGGTGCGGTTGTGATCAATCCCAAAGATGGTACGATTGTTGCCATCGGGGGTGGGCGCTATTACCAGCCGAAAGTAACGCGAAACCGAGCTTTTGACCAGCATCAGCCGGGATCAACGATTAAACCTCTTACCGTATATGCTCCTGCTGTTGAGCTGAATCAAGGTTTTAATGAATATACGATGTTGAAAGATGAGAAAATCGAAGTGAGGGGTAAGGTCATTAACAACTTTGATTTAAAATATTATGGAGATATTACGATGGGAGAAGCTTTGAAAAAATCCCTCAATGCCTCCACCATTTGGTTGCTAGAAAATTACGTAACGGACAAGAAAGCGTTTGAATTTGGGAAAAAGCTAGGCTTGCCTCTTCAACCGGAGGATGAAAACCCTTCGCCACTTGGATTAGGAGGGTTAACCAAAGGGGTATCCACTTTGGATATGGCTCAGGCGTACTCCGTTTTCCTCAATGAAGGGAAATATTTCCCTGTCCATTTGGTGACAGCAGTTGAGGGACGGGTGACAGGCGAAGATGAAGACCGGAAGATTGAGGCCAAATATGAGCCTGTCCAAGTCTTTTCTAAACAAACGGCTTGGTATATGACACGGATGCTGCGCAATAACATCATGGATCGCAATGGAACAGCGAGTGCGCGACTATCGGGTGATCGGGAAGTCGCTGGTAAGAGTGGAACGACGCAAGGAAAAGACAAAGGATGGTTCGTTGGCTTTACACCGGATTTGCTAACAGCGGTCAATGTGTATAATGAACCGAATCTAAATGGTGATAAAAAAGACCGACATTATGATATTACGGGAGCAGGTGCACCAGCCAATGTATTCCGTACCGTCATGAATAAAGCCCACGAGGGTAAGCCGAAGAAGAAATTTGTGAAGCCAGAAGGCGTGAGTGATCCTACAGCCCCACTTAAAGAGCTTCGTGTCAAAGCTTCCTATAAAAATGGCGAAGTAAAATTGAATTGGAACGAAGCGGGCAAAAATGTGGTTTATAAAGTAGCTCGTTCCGAAGATGGTAATAATTATCAAGAGATTGCTACCGATTTGAAAGATACGAGTTTTGTTGATAAAGTAGAAGTAGGTTTCCTTGATCAAGCATTATCGATCTTTGGGAAAGAGAAAGTGATTTATTATCAAGTTACAGCAACTGATCCTGAAAACCCCAATAATCATAAAACGGGTACCGTGAAGGTCTCCTTAACCGATGATAAAAAACAAGAGGAAGAATCACCACCCGCAAACGGTGACGGAAACAATCCGCATGGAGAGAATGAGAATAACAATCCAAATAACGGGGATGGCAACGGTGGTGGCGGTCACGATAGAGAACGACCCGGGAGGGGCGGATGGTTTGACCAATTTTTTAACCCTCGATAAGATGATAGTCCAGCAGAGTTGCTGGACTTTCCTTTTTTTTGCTAGGTAGGTTCCAATTGAGTGATCAAAGGGTAGTAACAATGATAACTATATATTTGAAACAGAAAGAATTTACAAGATAGATGATTATGCTGGAAAAGGGGATGGGAAGGATCTAGATGGAATGGGGTGAAAAATGTTGAGCAGAAAGAAAAAAGAGGACGATTTTACACCAAAAATTCGCAGCGGGAGAATGGAAGCCAAAGAAAGAACGGCAAAACAAAAGGCAAAACAGAACGCAAAATCACAACCAGTGCAAAACGCCAATCAAGAACAGCCACTATGGCAGAAGATTCGAGAACAGATTACCAAATTACAACCGCGCAAGGCAGAGCGCAAGACCGTTTCGGAACCTGCCCAAGTGGCTTCTCCCCGTGCGGAAAATGGCAAATTACTTCCTAAATATAAATGGTTGAAGCTTTTTAACTGGAAATGGTTTGCCCTTGTCTTTGCCACGGCTACCTTATTGGTAGTTGGATTAATGGTAACGATCGTTCTCAGTAGTAGTTTCTTACCCATCGAAAAAATGAATCAGCAAGATACCTCAGCGATTATTTACGATAAAAGCAATAAAGAGTTTGCGAGGTTGAAGAAAAAGAAGTATGAGTTTGTGCCGATTAGTGAGTTAAGAAAGCATAACAATTTATTGGTGGAGACCTTTAAGAAAGTTGAGGATGTGCGATTTGACCAGCACAATGGGATTGATTATTATGCACTGATGCGTGCTGTCGTCATGGCGATTTTTACAGATCGAACCCAAGGCGGTGGTACGATTACCATGCAAGTGGCACGCAATGTGGTCTTGGAAAGCTATGTACAGACGATGAGCCGAAAATTAAGCGAAATGGCTGTAGCTCTAAATCTGGAAAGAAAATACACGAAAGAGCAAATTCTAGAAGCGTATATCAACCATATTACCTTTGGAAACAACATTTATGGCGTTCAATTGGCGGCAAAAGCGTATTTTAATAAAGACTTAACCAAAGAGTCGTTAACTCCTGGTGAAGTGGCGATTTTAGTGGGTTTGCCCAAGAACCCGAGCGGATACAATCCTTATCGTACAAAATTGGATAGTACAGGGCAGACGGGAAAAGAACGATTAAAGCAACGCCAAAAAGTTGTCTTAGCGGAGATGGCCGAAGAGAATGAGATGGAACCATTGATCACAGAGGAAGAGAAGAAAAAATGGCAAGAGGCTCCTCTCAACATCCAACCAGAATCTAATTTCAATGCCCATGTGAAAAAATACATGGCGACCCCATTTGACGATTTGATAGAAAAAGAATTGAAAGAAAAATACCCACAGTTTGAGTATGATAAGTTAAATACAAGTGGGTTAAAAATCTATACAAATATTGATCCTAAGGTACAAGCTGCGGTGGAAGCGGCCTTAAAAAATGAGAACAATTTTATTAGTTTTGATGGGAAAAAGATGCCTGTCGGAGCAGTAGAAGCGGGAGTAACGGTGATCAATCCCAAAGATGGATCGATTGTTGCCATTGGGGGAGGTCGTTATTTTCAAGCCAAGCTGACGCGGAATCGAGCCTTTGACCAGCATCAACCTGGTTCGACGATCAAACCGCTCACTGTTTTTGCTCCAGCTGTACAGGAAAGAGGATTTAATGAAAATACGATGCTCAAAGACGAGGCGATTACCGTCAGTGGCAAAACCATTCAAAACTTTGATTTGAAGTATTATGGAGATATTAGCATGGGCAATGCTTTAAAGTACTCATTGAATGCCTCAACGATTTGGCTTTTGAAAGACCATGTGGGTCTAGACAAAGCTTTTGAGTATGGCAAAAAGTTGGGTCTGCCTTTGGTAGCCGAAGATAAACAGTACTCACCACTCGGATTGGGAGGTCTGACCAAAGGGGTTTCTACCAAAGATATGGCACAAGCTTATGCTACGTTCCTCAACGAAGGTCAATATTTTGAAGCCCATGTGATTCGTGAAGTAAAAGGAAAGCTCCCCGATGAGAAGGAAGAAACGACAGTAAAAGCCGAATATACAGCGAAGGAAGTTTTCGATAAACAGACAGCTTGGTATATGACGAGAATGCTTCGTAACAACATTATGGACGCAGATGGGACGAAGTCGGCCCGTTTAGTGGACGGACGGCAAGTAGCTGGTAAAAGTGGAACGACGCAGAATAAAGATAAAGGTTGGTTTGTCGGTTTTACGCCGGAGTATGTAACGGCGGTAACCGTCTTTAATGGGATGCCGGGGGATCTCGAAGAGTATCAAAAGCAGGGAGGTAGTGCTCAACCTGAAAAATATCAGATCACCGGTGCAGGTGCTCCAGCCCGTATTTTTTCGCAGATTATGTCGACTGCGCTTCAAGGTACACCACCGAAAGCATTTGTTCGACCGGAAGGGGTCAGTGATCCAGCCATTCCATTGCCACAAATCGATGTCAAAGGTGAATATAGCGATGGAAAAGTAAGCTTAAACTGGACAAATGCCGGAGAGGGAGTCAAATACATGGTGGAGCGTTCCGAAGACAATCAGAATTTTGAAGTGATTGCCCGCGAACTGATTACGACCAGTTATGTCGATCAGGTTGGCGAGCTAGGTTTTTGGGATCGGGCGTTATCGTTCTTTGGTAGAGAGAAGAGTTATTACTATCGGGTTACAGTCATCGATGCAAACCATCCAAATAACCAAAAAACAGCTACCATCCAAGTGACCATTTCCAATTAAATATCGCGATAGCAAAGTCCAGCCCTTGTGCTGGACTTTTTTATGTGGAGAGGTTGAATTTGTAAGAGAGCGGGTAGTATCTTTAAAAAGGACATTTTAAACAGAAAGGTTTCAAAATAAAAATAGATATTTTATGATGGAAGGAAATGACTAGAAAGGAAGAAAATATATGCGTGATGATTATGATCAAACCAGAGGAAAGATCGAATATCTTCCGAAGGTTCGCAGTGCGAGAATAAATGTGATCGAAACATCATCCAAAACATCAAAACGAAGAAGACGAAGACGTCCAATCTGGCTCAAGCTATTTAATTGGAAATGGTTTCTCCTCGTTATTACGACTTCTAGCCTACTGGTGGCCGGTTTTGTCAGTTCTCTGTTGCTTGCTGCCCAATTTCAAAAGTTAGATAGAGTGAATCAGCTGGCACAAGGTCCTCGAATTATTCAGAAAAATAATCAAGATATTTATTTCCAATTTATCCCGATTGAAAAAATTCGTATCAAAAATGATATGCTGGTCAATGCCTTTGTTAAGGTAGAAGATGTTCGCTTTTATCGGCATGATGGTGTCGACTACTCTGCCTTGGTCCGAGCTACACTCAAGACGCTGTTGGGTGAAAAACAAGGTGGCGGTACGATTACGATGCAAGTGGCTCGGAATGTCGTGATCGAAAGCCATGCCCAAAAAATGTCACGGAAGTTAAATGAGATCGCCGTCGCATGGAATTTAGATAGAAAATTTAGTAAAGATAAAATACTGGAGACCTATTTAAATGGAATTGAGTTTGGAAATCAGATTCAAGGCGTTTATTTGGCAGCGAAAGCTTATTTTGGAAAAGAGTTGGATAAAGAGACGTTAACTCCCCAAGAGGTTGCGATTTTGGTATCGATTATCAATGGTCCGGGTGTGTTTGATCCTTATCGCAGTGCGGAAACACGAGAGAATCTTCGCCAGCGCGTCAATAAAGTGTTAGCCGTCATGGCCAATAACAATGACTCTTTTGATCCCCTGATTACTCCGGAAGAAAGAGATCAAGCGATCAGAGAATCATTGGCTCTAAATAGTCGCGAAAGAAAGAATCAAATTTTAAAGGCGTTTGCAGACTAGCTGTTTCCTGACTTGGTCTAACCTCCCTATTTGTCCCATAAAAATGATAACAGGGATAAGGGGGAGGATCGGATTGCAACGCCAATGGAATTTAGTGATCCGCGTGGCTTGTACGTATATTGGAACCGTGATCGGAGCCGGATTTGCCACAGGGCAAGAAATTTTACAGTTTTTTACGGTATATGGGAAGTATAGCCTCATCGGAATCATCATCTGCACGCTGTTATTTGGTTGGTTGGGAGTACGGATGATGTTGATCGGAGCAAGGCTGGAGGCAAAGTCTTATCAAGAGCTGAACCACTTTTTATTTGGAAAGCGCCTAGGTAGCTGGATGAGTCATTTGGTCAGTATCATGTTATGCGGTGTCACTATGGCGATGCTTGCCGGAGCAGGTGCTTTATTTGAAGAACAACTCCAGCTTTCTTTCTATCTCGGACTGTTTTTGACAGCGATGATCACCTTTTGGGTCGTATCCAAAGGAATGAGCGGAATTTTATCGATCAATACGCTGGTCGTTCCTCTGATGTTTTTGTTGGTCGTTACGATTGGCTGGAGCGTTTGGTTCAGTGGAGAAATCGGTCTTCTTCTCGAACAAGCTCCGAAAAGATCCATGCCGCATTGGTTGTTATCCGCTATTTCCTATGTTGCCTTTAACTTGGTTTTGTCTCAAGCTGTACTAGTTCCATTGGGAGCATCGATCAGCGATGAATCGACCATTCGCTGGGGCGGATGGCTGGGAGCGTTAGGATTAGGAACGACTTTGCTGATTAGTAATGGAGCGATGCTGTTAAAACTGGAGCAAGTGATCCATACAGATATCCCGATGGGATGGATGATGACGGAACTGGGTGAAGCGATTCGTCTTTTATTTTTGCTCGTGATCTGGGGCGAAATCATTACGACCTTGATTGGCGATGTCTTTGGACTGACCAATCGGCTAGATCAATCGCTTGCCATTCGCCGTGAATGGGTCATCGCTATTTTGCTCTTCAGCGGATCGTTGCTCTCTTTTATTGGCTTTGCGAACTTGGTTCGCTATCTCTATCCATTATTTGGCTATAGCGGTCTTTTTCTGATCTGCTTTTTGTTTCTACGACCTCTTCCAAAATGAAAGAAAAAAGGCCGAAGCAAGTTCCGAAATGGTTTGGGGAGATCCCACTTTCCTAGCCATTTCAAAATCGTACCGAAAAGTAGAGCAGCAAAAGTCACTATTAAAATCAGGGCATACCTCAGGGCTCAGTAGTGAAAGGAAACTTTATAACCCGTGTGTTTGCGGATATTGACTACTTCTCCATTCTTAAAAAGGAGGTACTGTGCTTTGATCCCGATGAGCTCGCCTTTGATCGACGGTTTTTTATCTAGATTGAGTGGGATGATTTTGCTAGGAACCTGTAGAGAAGGGTAGGTAAATTGCTGAATAGACTGATCAGGCAAAAGATAAGACCGATACTCCTCTGGAATCAACGGGATCACCCGTTGCTTTACCTGTAGCAAATCGGTTTCCGTATATTCGTTTTTCAACATCTTTCGCCAATTCGTTTTGTCTTTTAAATGCTTAGCTAAGAGAATCTCCACATCGCCAGCCATTTTGCGATAGGGGACCTCCATAATCGGTACAGCAGCAATCGCCCCTTGGTTGATCCAACGGCGGATTGCATTTTCTTTGCGTGTAATTCCGACTTTTACATCACTGCTTAAAGCAAGATAAACATAGTGGGCTTGATGACAATGTTTCTCCCCAAATGCTTGATCTCGGCAAGTCCCGGAATGATAATGGCATAACTCTGGTTTTACGATGCATAGATCATTTTGAGCCAAACTGGTAAAACAAGGATAACAGTAACCATTATTATATGTTTTTTTAATCTTTCTACCGCAAAAACAACAACTTTTCTCCCCTAAAAAAGTAAGTTGAATCGTTTCCCCGAGCATATCATTTAATGTAATCGACTCTTCGCCAAGAGAAAGATAATACGTAACCGGACTAGAAGGCTGATGAGTCAGCGGGGTAAGATATCCAATCTGCTCCACACGAATCCACCTCTCCATTTTTTTGCTAGATTCCAGTATAACATGTTCCCAAAAGAAAAACAGAACGGTCTTTGTTGGGAAGATGCCAGCAAAGTTACCGATTAATTTTCATAAAATAAGGAAAATAATTTAATTTTTTTCATTGGTTTATGGTCATTTTGCAACGAGTTATCATCCAAAAATCATGGTATTTTGTTAAAAAATATTCACTTAGAATCATTCGACACAATTTGAATATATGGTTACTTAAAAGAGAAGTACATCGATGAAGATGATTGGCAAAATGGGAGGACTTATACCTTGATAAGCAATGGGAAGAAAATCGGAATTGCCGTCATTTGTTTGATATTGGTCAGTACAATCTTTTTCTTCGCTATTGGAGAATCGACACCTGTACAGCTCAAAAAGCCAAAACTAGAACTGACTGCTGCAAGTCTCGAAGCAAAAGGAGATGCTGGCATGGTCGTAACCGCTCATCCGCTCGCCTCCAAAGTGGGTGCCGATATCTTAAAACAAGGTGGAAATGCGATTGATGCAGCCATCGCCACACACTTTGCCCTCAATGTGACGGAACCGATGATGTCAGGAATCGGTGGGGGCGGGTTTATGGTCATCTATCATGCGAAAACCAAAAAAGTGACCATCATCAATAGTCGGGAACGAGCTCCACTCTCCGCTCATCCCAACCTGTTTCTAGATGAAAATGGTAAAGAAATTCCTTTTGAAATCCGCTCGACCAATGGGAAAGCGGTTGGTGTGCCTGGAACTGTCCATGGACTATACAAAGCGCATCAACTTTTTGGGACGCGGTCGATGTCCCAGTTGATTCAACCAGCGGTTGACTTAGCTGAAAAAGGAATTCCTGTCAATCGCATCTTAGCAAGAGCGATCGATAACAATCGAGATAAATTGTCCCGTTCGGCAGCCAAAGAGTTGTTCTTACCCCATGGGAAGCCATTAAAAGAGGGAGATCGGCTTGTTCAAAAAGATTTAGCCAAAACATTTCGTATCATTCAAGAGAAGGGAATCGATGGTTTTTATGATGGGGTCGTTGCCAAAGCCCTTGTCGATGTCGTCAATCAAAAAGGGGGCAAGATGACATTAGAAGATTTAAAGCGTTATCAGGTTACGCTGGACCAACCCCTTGAAATCGATTATCGTGGCTATCAAATTGTCACCACCCCTCCGCCTAGCTCAGCTGGTGTGATCGTAGCCCAAATCTTAAAACTACTGGATGCGGTTCAAGTCCAAAATCAATCTGTACGTACGGCGGATCTCTACCATCTTTTTGTGGAAGTAAGTCATCTCGCTTATGCTGATCGTGCGGCTTTTCTGGGCGATCCTGAGTTTGGACCCATACCGCTGAAAGGATTACTTCATCCCGACTATATTCAGGAACGTGCCAAACTCGTCCAAAGTGAGCGAGCCAATCCGGCTGTACCACCGGGGAATCCATGGAAATATGAAGGGAGAAAACCAGTAAAGCAAGGAAAAATGCAAAAAGAATATCCGCCTGGTCAGACGACGCATTATACGATTGCTGATCAATGGGGGAATATTGTATCTTATACAACGACGATTGAACAAGAATTTGGTACGGGGATTATGGTGCCAGGATACGGATTTTTTCTCAATAACGAGCTAACCGACTTTGATGCGATTCCTGGTGGTCCCAATGAAGTAGAACCAGGAAAAAGACCACGGAGCAGCATGGGGCCAACGATTATTTTCTATAAAGGAAAACCGATCATGACCGTCGGTTCGCCCGGGGGTACGACGATCATCTCTTCGATCTTTCAAGTGATTTATTATCGTCTCGTGATGGGGATGGAACTAAAAGCAGCAGTAGAGGAACCGCGGATCTATTCGATCCAGTATCCGTTTATTCGGTGGGAAAAAGGCGTACCGTCGGAGGCTCGTGAAGAACTTAAACGACGTGGACATCAGTTTGAAGCAGTTCCACGGGAGATCGGCAATGCCAATACGATGTGGATCAACTTAGATACCAATGAATTTCATGGCGTTGGTGATTCTTCGCGGGAAAGCACAGCGATCGGCTTACGCTTTGTTGATCAATAAAGAAAAAGGGGATCATCAAAGAAGGATAAGGGATGCAGGGGTGTAAATATCGCTTCCCCCTGCATCCCTGTTGTCATCAAAGCGACTGATGCGTTGCTTACAGAGTTCGTTGAAAGAATCGGGTCGATTCAGCGATCGCTTCAGCCAACTGAGGAGTGATGCCTGCAAACGGATGAACGGCGCGAAAAGTGTGATTAGCATCTTGAATCACTTTCATTTCTGCTTGAGGAGCCCGTTTGGCCATCTCTTGCGCTCCTTCAAAGAAACCAGGATGATCTTGATCTGCCTGAACGATCAATAATGGCTGCTTCAGTTGGCTTAATCTCTCGAGAAAATAATAACGTTCTTTGTTTTGTTCGATATCATCCAATACTTCACGGTCAATCGGCATATGTTGTTTGGTGCGAGAGTTGTAAACGGAAGATCGTCCTTTTTCCTGAAGCTCACGAATCACTTCTGGACCAAAAACATGAGGTCGGTGGATGCTGTTCCAGATCACAACGCTTTTAATCTCGTCATGTTCAAGAGCAAAGATCAGACTATTGCCACCTCCACGGCTGTGGCCGAGCAAACCGATCCGGCTGGGATCCATGTGGTCGGAAAGCGGAAGAGTCCCATTTTGGACATGCTGAAAAATCAAAGACAAATCTTCTTGTTCACGGCTATAGGTGAGGTGAGCAAACTTTTCTAACTCTGAGTATGTTTCGGGATCTTCGCCGACACCATTCATC
Organism: Thermoactinomycetaceae bacterium; assembly: GCA_025449975.1. GTDB lineage: Bacteria > Bacillota > Bacilli > Thermoactinomycetales > Thermoactinomycetaceae > Thermoflavimicrobium. The sequence goes on along the minus strand of JANWIG010000045.1, from coordinate 6,753 downwards.
GAAAAGTTAAACGTGATTGCGACAAAGCCGGCTTCCGCTAACTTGGTTGCGAGTGTAGGAAAGAATCCCCAATCCTTAAAGGCTTTAAAACCGTGACAAATGATGACGACAGGAGAGTTAGATGCCTCTTTTGGGGCGCGAACTTCTCCACGAATGACACGATCTTCTTTCCCTACTTCAATAAGAAAATTTTGTTTAAGCATAGTAAAAACGCTCATCCTTTCAACGATTGTTCTTAAAAAATTCGGCTTATAATCGTTCGCATTGCTTCATTAAGGTCTGCTTCTATAGCATAGCAGATTCGCAAATTATCTAGAAATCTCTTATAATATGTTTGAACAAATGATTGTGAAAAAGGTCATAATCTGATACTATTCCCATTGTTATGTTCACTTTTTATTGATATCTCTTAATGATTGTTAACGTTTTCGGAATCCGTACTCCTTCGAGGTGAAAAGATGTTTAAACGTAATTGGTTCATCGCAGTAATTAGCCTTCTTTTTTTACTTAGCTTTTTAGTAGGATGTGCAACAGAGAACACAGGATTTACTCAGCCATCCCCGGTTAAACCAGGAAAGGTGAAGTATCCCCTCCAGCTTAAAGATCAAACAGGCTACGCGCTTACCTTTCAAAAGGCCTCTGAACGGATCGTTTCCCTTGTCCCCAGTGCGACTGAAATCATCTATGCCATCGGAGCACAAGAAACGTTAGTGGGCGTTACTAGCAATGATGATTATCCAGCAGAAGTGAAAAATCTTCCCAAAGTGGGAGATTTGACGGTTAACGTTGAAAAAGTCTTAGAGCTAAAGCCAGACTTGGTGATCGCTGAAAAGTTAAATGGTCAAGAAACGATTGATAAATTAAGAAAGCTCGGTTTAACAGTGCTTGTTTTAAATGCCGATAGTATGGATAAAATCTTTGAGTCGATTGCCATCGTGGGCGCAGTCACCAACCATCCTCATGAAGCGGATGAATTGGTTAAAAAGATGATGCAAAAGCGATTAGATGTCTTCCGTAAGATCGGCAAAGTAAATGAGAACGAAAAGGTAAAAGTTTGGGTTGAGATTTCTCCTGAACTTCATACAGCGGGAAAAGGAACGTTTATCGATGATCTGATCCAACTGGCAAGTGGGAAAAATATCGCCGGCGGTCTTGAAGGATGGCCTCAGGTGACAGCAGAGCAAGTGATTCAATGGCAACCCGATGTGATTATTTCTCTCTATGCTGATGAAGAAAGTATTTTAAAGAGAAAAGGTTGGGAGCAGATCCCTGCGATAAAAAATAAACGAGTGGTCAAAGTGGATATAAACTTGGTAGTTCGTCCAGGTCCACGTATTTTTGATGGATACGAAGAGGTTGCCAAAGCATTATATCCAGATCGAGTGAAGTAGGTAGAGTAGCATGAGTTGGCATCGTTTGTTTTGGTGGAGCGGAGGATTCTTCCTCTGCTTCCTTTTTTCTATTGGTTTAGCAGTTACACTCGGTAGTGCTGAGATTAGCATGGTAACAGTATGGAAGATCATCATAGCTCATCTCTTTTACGACACGCTTCCCACTGATATCGATGTAGCAGAAGATGCGATTGTCTGGCAGTTGCGTTTGCCTCGAGTGATTTTGGCCGCCGCTGTTGGTGCATCCCTCGCCATCGCCGGAGTGATTTTTCAAGGAATCTTGAAAAACCCACTGGCTGATCCGTATATTTTAGGCATTTCCTCTGGTGCAGCGACAGGGGCAGTCATCGCGATTTTAACAGGCTGGGGAGCGCTCGTACTAGGAAAATGGACGGTTCCCCTTTATGCTTTTTGTGGAGCGTCTCTCGCTTTGCTTCTGGTACTAAGATTGGCAGATAAAAAGCTGCGGGCAGAAACCCTGATCTTATCTGGCGTTGTGATTCAAGCGTTGTTTGGTTCCTTTCTCACCTTTTCTCTAACGATCTCCAAGGATGAGTTTCAACGAATCCACTATTGGTTGATGGGGAGTTTCGTCTTACGAGATTGGGAGCATGTATTTATCTTATTGCCCGTTTTGGGAGCAAGTTTTCTGGTTGCGTGGAGGTTTAGCCGAGAACTCAATTTACTCGGACTGGGCGATCGTTCGGCGATCCATTTGGGAATGAATGTGGGGAGGATTCGGCTCGGCTTATTATTGTTGGCTTCTTTCGTTACAGCTGTCGCCGTCTCCATTGCTGGGACGATCGGCTTTGTCGGATTGGTGATCCCGCATATGATTCGGATGTTGACTGGAGCAGATCACCGTTCTCTCATCCCTTTATCCGCGCTTGCCGGAGCGATTTTTATGGTTTGGGGAGATACTGCTGCTCGTCTTCTTCTCAGCCCACGGGAACTACCTGTTGGAGTGATCACGGCTTTTGTTGGCGCGCCTTTTTTTGCTTTATTGTTAAAAAAACAGCAAAAAAAGTGAAAAGGAAGAGGATAGAATGTTGAAAGCAGAAGGCTTGGTCAAATATTATTCTTCTCGAATGATCTTAGATCGGATTGATGTGCATGTCAAACGAGGAGAATGTTTAGGGATCGTGGGTCCCAATGGCAGTGGAAAGAGTACGTTGGTTAAACTTCTTTCGGGAGAGGAAAAGGCTGATCAGGGAGAGATCTGGTTGGATGGTCGAAAGCTTACCTCCTATAAGCCGAAAGAACGGGCGCAAAAAATCGCTGTGTTGGCGCAGGATGGACTAGGAGAAATCCCCTTTACTGTCGAAGAAGTGGTATTAATGGGAAGGTATCCTTATCAGACCAAATGGTGGTGGAATAGCAGACGAGATCGCGAGTTAGCACAGGAAATGATGCGCTTTACAGGGATTGAGGGATACCGAAAAAGTCCATTATCCATCTTAAGCGGCGGTGAACGGCAGCGAGCCATCATCGCGAAAGCGTTGGTACAAGAGCCAGAACTTTTGCTTTTGGATGAACCGACGACCTATTTGGATATTCATTATCAGTTGGTTATTTTAGATTTATTGCATCAATATCGGATGGAAAACCAGCTTACGGTAATCATGGTCTTGCACGACCTTAACTTAGCTGCACAATATTGTGATCAGATCATGATGATCAAAGAAGGGCGGATCTGGACAAAAGGAAGTCCAGAAGAAGTATTTCAGATTGAGGCGATTGATCGGGTATTTGAAGTGGAACCCATTATTCTAGATCATCCCAAATGGCATGTCCCCCAGCTGCTACTATCAGCAAAGCGTCACTTGCGAAAACAGGAGAAAATTACATAAGCGAGGTTAAAGAATGAAAATCTATACACGAACGGGTGATGAAGGAAAGACAGGAGTCATTGGCGGGAGAGTAGATAAAGACGATATCCGCGTGGAAGCTTATGGAACCATCGATGAATTAAATGCTTGGATCGGTGAAGCGATTACCCGCATGGAACCGTCGCTTTATCCCGAGTTGTTAGTGCATCTAACGGAGATCCAGCACCAACTCTTTGATGCAGGTAGTGATTTAGCCCAAGTGGGGAAAAATAGAAATTATAAAGTGACAGCGGATCTGATCACACGGCTTGAAGAGTGGATCGATCGATATGATGCCGAATGTCCACCTCTTAGGCGGTTTATTTTGCCTGGAGGCTCTTCACTCTCCGCTGCTTTCCATCTTTGTCGGGTGGTTACGCGTCGAGCAGAACGATTGGTTGTTACCCTCTCTCGTGAACAAGAGACAAACGAAGAGGTGCGCCGTTACCTCAACCGGCTATCTGACTTCTTTTTTGTGGTCGCTCGGTTTGCCAATGTGCGAGCCAATGTAGCAGATGTTGAATACAGACGCTAAGGATCATTATATATAGAAAGGAAAAATGTAATGGCATTGATCGTTTATCAATATCCCAAATGCGGTACTTGTCGCAAAGCCCTTAAATATTTACAGGAAAAAGGGATCGATTATGAGGCAAAACAGATCGTAGACGAACCGCCTTCCAAAGAAGAGCTAGCACAGCTGATTAAAAAAAGCGGTTTGCCGATCCAAAAGTTTTTTAACACAAGTGGTCAGAAATATCGTCAGCTTGGGCTATCGAAAAAACTGAAAGAAATGACCGATGAGGAAAAACTAAACGTCCTCTCCTCGGATGGTATGTTAATCAAGCGGCCGATTGTCACCGATGGTGAAAAGGTAACCGTAGGCTTTAAAGAAGAGATGTTTGCTGATACTTGGGTAAAATAGAAGAATACAGTCGAAAATGCCGCCTTTTTGGTTATGGTTTAAATGGAGACGAAATAGGCGGCTTACTCGGACATTCCGTCAAGTCATTTGTTAGCAGAGATCACATTCTGTACAATACAACGTGCGAGTGATTTTTCGAGATGATAAATATTTTCAAATTGTATTTAATATAAGATAGTATTGACCTTAATATGGGGACATGTTATTTTATTCTTGTTATGAGAAAGCCTGGCAAATACATATCGAGGAGGAAAGATTCATGTCCCATTTAGTAGGTAAAAAAGCACCTGAATTTGAATTGGAAAGCACGAAGAACCTTGAGGCATTAGATGAAAATATTAAGCTTTCTGATTATAGAGGGAAATGGCTTGTCCTGTTCTTCTATCCCATGGACTTTACCTTTGTTTGCCCAACGGAAATCATTGCTTTTAGCGACAGCTATGAAGAGTTCCAAGCATTAAATGCTGATATCGTGGGCGTAAGTACAGATAGTAAATTTACTCATCGTGCATGGATCAATACTCCACGTTCTGAAAACGGCTTAGGTAGAATAAACTACCCGCTAGGTGCAGATACCAACCATGTAGTTAGTCGTGCATACGATGTGTTGGTAGAAGAAAAAGGAATCGCGAAACGCGGTCTCTTCATTATCGACCCAGAGGGAATTATTCGTTATCAAGTAGTGACGGATCTGAGTATCGGACGAAGTGTGGATGAAACCCTTCGCATTCTTCAAGCGCTACAAAGTGGTGGTCGTTGTCCGGCTAACTGGAGACCAGGTCAAAAACACATTTAATTCGAATAACAGGGACCTGACGTTTCAGTTAGGTCCTTTTTTGCCAATAGAAGGGAGACGCTCACAATGGCTCTACGCTTGCGCACACCGATGCCCGAAATTAGCGGAATAACCGAGTGGGTCAATGGTGAAATCACAAAAGAAGAGTTGCAAGGCAAACCTGTTTTAGTTCACTTTTGGTCGATCAGTTGCCATATGTGCAAAGAAAGCCTTCCGGAAGTCAACCAAATCAGAGAGGAATATCCTCAATTGGTGGTAGTCGGAATCCATATGCCGCGCTCGGAAAAAGACTTGGAGATTGCTCCGGTGAAAGAAACGATTAAACAATATGAATTAAAACATCCCCAAGGGATTGATAATTCTTACTCAGTCGTAGATGCTTTTGAGAATGAGTATGTGCCTGCCTTCTACTTATTTGACGAAGAAGGAAAACTCCGTCATCGCTCAGCAGGGGCCAAAGCTCTATCCTTGTTAAAAGGACCGATGAAAAGAATCTTAGATGAGGGTTAAATAAAGAACCTCTTTACTGATTATCATGTTTAAGACTTGCAAATGAGCATCTTAGTCACAAGACGATGAATCAGGAAGAAAACAGAAGCTCTTAACGAGTTTTATAAGTTTTTCGTAACGGGGATAATAAGTAAAAGATTGGCTCATAGTGAAAAAAGATATAAAAATTTGTAGAAATCTCTTATCAACGAGAGTGTATCGGAAGGAGGAAATCCGTTTACGAAGAATACAGACACGGCTCAGTTTTTCGTAACGGAGTAAATATGAATCTACCACAAACACTTAAATATTCAGCCGAACATGAATGGGTTAAAAAAGAGGGAAAACTCGCACGGATTGGTATTACGGACTTTGCCCAATCCGAACTAGGTGATATTGTCTTTGTCGAACTTCCAGAAGTTGGACAAGAGCTTTCCGCAGGTGAAGTGTTTGGCAATGTGGAATCGGTCAAAACCGTTTCCGAACTTTATGCTCCCGTTAGCGGAAAAGTAATAGAAATCAACGAATCCCTAGAAGATTCACCTGAGAAAGTAAATGAATCTCCTTACGGCGATGGCTGGATGATCGTGATTGAAATGTCCAATGAGGCTGATTTGGATCAACTTCTCTCCTCGGAGGAATACGCCAAGACCATAGAGCAAGACTAATTTTTCCAATCTTCGCCCCTATTTCCATAAATCGGGGACGGAGATTTTATTTTTTTTAGGTTTAATAAAATGGTGTAAGGGTAAATAAGAAGTACTAAATAAGTGAAAATCAGCCGTAAACAGATAATTTTCTTCATCAAAGGGGAAAGAGGAGGGGAATGGCTATGAGTTTCTGCTGTGGTGCTAGTATGATTGGTGTGGTGGGGACGTTAAAACACCAGTCAGTAAAGGTACATCATGTTCCATTACTGTGTTGCCCAGTATGTAATAATATCGTAGTACATCCAGCTGTAAAGGAAGAATTTGATCTTGTTGTAGAATATGCACAGGAAGACCGAGTGAAGGAAATAACCCTCCGTGAGACGATCACCCCTGAAATGTTAGTAGAATGGAAAGAAATCTGTGTAAGTTTTCAAGGCGATGATGCTGAAAATGTGATTCGCGAGCAAATCGATCACTCATTGGATCTATTGAGCACAGCGAAAATCTTAAATGATATAGATTGGCAAGATGATCTTAAGACTCGCTTAAAAGTACTTAGTGCCCGGCTTAAAGAGTTTGAACAACATAAAGAGAGCAGTAAATAATAATAGAAAAGCACCAGCTCGGATCGACT
>JANWIG010000044.1 GCA_025449975.1 Thermoactinomycetaceae bacterium | reverse complement strand
TAAGAACGAATCGAGGATCCTCCTGCCTGAATCGCTCGCGACAATGTTTGCCGAATGGCATGATAGAGCCGCTTAACTTCATCTGGCTTTAAAGAAGAAGCAGGTCGTTCAGGGTGTACTTTCGCCTGAAACAACGCCTCATCCACATAAATATTTCCTAATCCCACCAGAAACGTTTGATTGAGCAACAATGCCTTCATCTTCGTCGATCGTTTGCTTAGTTCATCCTGAAACCACGATAGCGTAAATTGATCCGATAATGGCTCGGGACCGAGTTTCTTCAAGGGTTGAACCTGTTCTTCTTCTCCTTCAACCAATAAATGCATCGTCCCAAACTTTCGCACATCTTTATATCGTAACTCGGTTCCATCCGTAAAATGAAAAATCACATGGGTATGCTTCTCCAGCGGATCCGCTTGAGAAAACAAACGATATTTCCCTTCCATCCGCAAATGAGATACCAAGATCCACGGAGAGCAGTGGATTTTTAGAAATTTCCCTCTCCGACTAATCTTGCTGATCCTTGTTCCGCGCAACTGTTGACGGAATACCTCAACATCTTCGGGCATCTTCACGATTTTTGGATATTTGACGGTAACATCGGCAATCTTTTTCCCAATTACCAGCTCTGACAACGTTCGTTTAATCGTTTCTACTTCGGGTAACTCTGGCAATGCTTCTCTCTCCCTATCTCTTATTTTGCCTCATACCAATTATCTCCATAGCTTAAATCTACCTTGAGTGGAACATCCAGTGTGATGGCTGACTCCATCACTTGTCGAATCAATTCCTTCATCGTTTCCAGCTCTTCTTTCGGTACTTCGAAAACCAATTCGTCATGCACTTGAAGCAACAGCCGGCTCTGCAACTTACGTTTGGTTATTTCTCGATCCAAGTTTACCATGGCATATTTAATAATATCAGCTGCCGTTCCTTGGATGGGAGTATTCATCGCTGTCCGCTCAGCAAAACTCCGCACATTGTAATTGGATGAACGAATATCTGGCAAATAGCGTCGGCGATTTAACAAGGTGGTCACATACCCATCTTGCCGCGCTTGCTCCACAATGTTTTCCATAAATTTCTTTACATCGGGATAGGTAGCAAAATACCGTTCAATAAATCGTTTGGCTTCCTTACGGGTGATCCCTAAATTCTGCGACAAACCAAAATCACTAATCCCATAAATGATTCCAAAATTGACAGCTTTTGCTTGTCGTCTCATCAATGAAGTGACCTCTTCAAAAGGCACATCAAAGATATCCATCGCCGTCTGGGTGTGAATATCTTGATTCTCGCGGAATGCTCGTAATAGAGCCGCATCTTGCGATAAGTGTGCCAATACGCGGAGCTCAATCTGTGAATAATCGGCACCGAGAATATACCATCCTTTTTCTGCTGGAACAAATACTTGGCGAATTCGTCGCCCTTCTTCTAAACGAATCGGGATGTTTTGTAAGTTTGGCTCTGTACTGCTTAGCCGCCCTGTCGAAGTAATCGTCTGTTGGAACTGGGTATGAATCTTCCCATCTGAGCGAATCTCTTTTTTCAATCCTTCGTAATAAGTGGAATAGAGCTTGCCAACCGTTCGATAATGTAAAATCTTTTCGACAATCTCATGCTGAGGTGCTAACGCTTTTAATACATCGGCACTTGTGGAATAACCTGTCTTTGTTTTTTTCAACACCGGTAAACCGAGCTTGTCAAACAGCACTTCTCCCAACTGCTTTGGCGAATTGAGATTAAAGGTGACTCCGGCGATGGCATAAATCTCCTCCGTCAACTTATCCAAGGTTTCCTTTAACGCTTCACCCAACTCATCCAACCGCTCCCGATCAATGCGAATCCCTTGACATTCCATTTTCGCTAACACCAGAGCCAGGGGCATTTCCAATTCATACAACAACGCGTTTAGCCCCAGCGAATCGATCTCCGCTTGCAACTTGGGGTACAATTGGTGCATCACGACCCCCTTGCGAACAACATGTTGGGCGAGCTCTTGTCCAACCAGCTCTCGTCGTTTGGCTCCTTTGCCATATACCTCTTCATCACTCGGTAAAATTAAACCAATGTATCTGCTAGCAAGATCACTTAGCTCCAGAGCCGTTTCCGAAGGATTTAAAAGATACGCGGCCAGTACGACATCCAAACCGATTCCATCGATCTCTAAATGATGATTGGCCAATAAGATGTTGGTTTTTTTACTATCAAAAACCACTTTCCGTCGCTGTGAATCTCGGAGCCATTCTCGAAATGGCAACCAGTCTTTCACTTGTTCCATCTTTAAAAATAAGTGGGTCTGACCGTCTGTAATCACCATTCCCGTGATCGCGGCACGATGAGGGTTTTCTTCATTCGTCTCAATAAAAAAAGAAAGCTGATCTTTTTGTAGTAAGGAAGTGATCTCCTCTTCCTTCCCATCTTGAAACTCCAGATAGTTTACATCGATCACCGTTGCCTCTTGTTCAGGAGCAGTTACTTGAATCCGTTCCAGCAAGGATTTAAATTCCAACCGCTTAAAGATCTCCAGAACCTTCTCCGGATTCTCCCCCGAATAGGACAAGTCCTCAATGGAAAAGGGGAGAGGAACATCACAGTAAATCTTGGCCAACTGTTTGCTCATCAACGCTTGCTCTTTATGCAGACGCACTTTTTCCTGTAGTTTTTTCCCGGGAATCTCGTCGATATGCTCAACAATCTCTTCGACAGTCGGATACAAACGAAGCAGTTTTAGGGCCGTTTTCTCACCGACACCAGGAATCCCTGGGATATTATCAGATGGATCTCCCATCAATCCTTTTAAATCGACAATTTGTTCGGGAATGAGACCATACTTTTTCTCAATCTCTTCGGGATCATAGCGCACTGCATCCGACAGACCTTTTCTCGGAATCGAAACATGGACATAGTCGCTGACCAATTGCAACAAATCTTTATCTCCACTGATTACCAAAGTGGATTGCTTCTGCTGATTCGCTTGTTTGACCAATGTTCCAATAATGTCATCCGCTTCATACCCGTCCAATTCAAAATGACGGATCTGAAAAGCATCCAGCACCTCTCGAATGAAAGGCAACTGTTCAGACAATTCCCCTGGTGTCTTGTCCCGCTTTCCTTTATAATCCGCAAACGTTTTATGCCGAAAGGTTAACTTGCTGGCATCAAACGCCACCAACAGATGGGTCGGCTTTTCCGTCTCTAAGATCTTCATTAACATCGTCGTAAAGCCATAAACGGCATTGGTATAAATGCCACTTGCATTGGATAAAAGTGGAAGTGCATAAAATGCACGATAAGCAATGCTATTTCCATCGATTAAAACCAATTTACTCACGAAATCACCTGCACCTTTCCCATGTATCCATCATTCATCCGTTCGAACCTAGAGCAGGAATATTGTATCATTTGTTCCCTATCCTCTTCCAGCAAGCCTGTGAAGTTTGCGAACGAATGTTTTCGTAGCAACTGGATTTGCTACGGCGCGTTTTTCACTATCTCTTCTTTTCTCTATCAAACTATCTTATCATTTCTCGTTGGCAAATGATGCTAAAACGTTTTTTTCCCGCCTGCAAAGATAAAAAGAAAGATGTTGCCCCTGCGAAGATGAATAGGGGCAACATCTTTATCAATTTAGATCGATATATTTCCCTGTTTCTATATAAATGACGCTTTCGGCGATATTGGTCACATGATCCCCAATCCGTTCGAGATAATGGGCAACAAAGCAGAGGAGAAAATAGGATTCAGGGTGTCTTTGGCTATGAATCGATTTGGTTGTTTCAATGAGCATCTTGTAGTTCAGCCGATCCACTTTGTCGTCCCATTTTGCTATTTTCTTCGCCAATTGCACATTTCCCGTGATATAAGAATTGATCCCATCATGCACCATCGCTTGTACGATTTTCAGCATCTCTGGAATTTCATACCATTCCTGAAAGACTGGTAATTTTTGATCACGCATTCGGAGTGTAATCTCGGCGATATCGACAGCTAGATCACCCATTCGTTCCAAGTCAGCAACTATTTTCAAAGCAGCGACCAGTTTACGCATATTTTTGGCAACGGGCTGTTGCGTAGCGATCAGTTTAGCGACAAAGTCATCGATTTCCGCTTCCAATTGATCAATTTCCAGATCTTTGGCAATCACTTCTTGCGCTAAAAAAAACTCCTGATTGGTTAACGAGCGAGCCGACTTACTGATGGCAATCTCTACTTTTTCACCCATTTTTAAAATCTTCTGTTTCAATTTCGATAAGGATTCTTCAAATTGTCGAGACATACCCATGCTCCTTTTTAACCAAAACGTCCACTAATATAGTCTTCGGTACGTTGATCGGAAGGATTTGTGAAGAGGAGATTGGTTTCGGTATATTCAATGATTTCTCCATTTAGGTAAAAGGCAGTCATATCGGATACGCGGGCAGCTTGCTGCATATTATGGGTCACAATCACAATGGTGTAACTCTTTTTTAAGTAATCGATCAGCTCTTCCAGTCTTTCCGTAGCGATGGGATCGAGTGCCGAAGCCGGTTCATCCATCAGAATCACATCAGGCTGTACTGCGAGGACGCGGGCGATCACCAACCGCTGTTGTTGCCCGCCTGACAGGCCCAACGCTGATGTATGCAAGCGATCCTTTACTTCTTCCCATAAGTTAGCCTGTTTTAAAGTCGTTTCAACGATTTCATCCAATTTCTTCTTATCATTGAACCCATGGATTCGTGGACCATAGGCAATATTGTCATAGATGGATAAAGGAAAAGGATTGGGCTGCTGAAAAACCATCCCTACATTTTTCCGCAACAAAACCAAATCTTGCTCTTCTCCATAGATATTTTGCCCATCGATTTCAATTGTCCCCGATGTTCGAACACCTGGAATCAAATCATTCATGCGATTGATACTACGGAGAAAGGTCGATTTTCCGCAACCAGATGGGCCAATCAGCGCAGTCACCTTATTTCTCTCAATGATCAGGTTATTATCGATCAACGCTTGTTTCTCGCCATAGTATAAATTAAAATCGCGTACAACAATTTTTTCAGACACTCCATTCCCTCCTTTCACCCATCCGTTAGCCGAAGCGCCCACTTAAATAATCTTCTGTCTGTTTTTTCTCTGGTGTCGTAAATAGCTTTTCTGTCCGATTCCATTCGATTAAGTTTCCCATATAAAAGTATGCTGTATAGTCGGAAATCCGCGCAGCTTGCTGCATATTATGCGTCACTATAATAATCGTAAATTCTTTCTTTAATTCGCGAACCAACTCTTCAATTTTTGCAGTGGAGACCGGATCCAATGCCGAAGTAGGCTCATCCAGTAGCAAAATCTTCGGCTTCATCGCAATCGCACGGGCAATACAAAGACGTTGCTGTTGTCCTCCTGATAAATCCAGTGCTGACTCTTTTAATCGATCTTTAACTTCATCCCATAATCCCACTTTTTTCAGGCTATCTTCTACCAGTTGTTCCTGCTCTTGCTTGGATGCTCCATATAATCGTGGAGCCAACGTCATGTTATCGTAGATCGATTTCGCAAATGGATTGGGCTTTTGGAATACCATTCCCACATGCCGTCTTAAGTTAATTGGATGAATCGACGGGTCGTTCACATCGACATCTTCAATCCAAATCTCTCCGGTTACCTTGGCCCCCGGTATGGTATCATTCATCCGATTTAGACAACGTAAAACCGTCGATTTTCCGCATCCGGAAGGACCGATAAACGCCGTAACGGTTTTCTCATAAAAACAGATATTTACATCTTTAACAGCATGCTTCTCACCATAATAAACATTTAAATCTTTCGTCTTCATTTGAATAACGGATTTGACTAGCTCTTTCTCCACTCGTTTTTCATCTATGCGGGGTTTTACTGGAGAAACAATCGATTGAACCGGCATCAAATCGCCCCCTTATTTACTACTTGAAGTTAAACGTGTCTGAATCAACCGTCCTAACCAACGAGCACCTAAATTAAAAATCAAGACCGCTATCACCAATAGGGCGGCAGAACCAGCCATAATATCTTGGGCATCGACGGCAAGTCCCTCTGCGTTTGTTTTCCAAATATGAACAGCTAGTGTAGAAGCAGGACGAAACGGATTGAGTGGTGAAAAAGGTGAAGTTGGATCCCAATCGGTAAAATCAATCATCGGCGTCGTCATTCCTGCCGTAAACATCAACGCAGCTGCCTCTCCAAAGACACGTCCCGCAGCCAAAATCGTTCCGGTTACAATCCCAGGGAGAGCTGCAGGCAATAAAACACGCAAAATCGTTTGCCAATGGGTGATTCCTAAAGCGAGCGCAGCCTCTTTTTGCTCTCTTGGAACGGCTGATAAAGATTGTTCAACGATCCGGACCATTAGGGGCAGATTAAAAACGGTGAGAGCCAATGCCCCTGCAGCTAGTGAATATCCCCATCCCGTATATTGAACAAACACCAACAAACCAAACAAACCGACAACGATCGAAGGCAGAGAAGAGAGTACTTCAATGCTGGTACGAAGAACCTGTGTCATTCGACTGGGTTTTGCATATTCCGCCATATAGATTCCGCCGCCTAAACCGAGTGGAATCGTTATAATCATGGTTAGGATCAAAAGGTAAAAAGAATTAAATAGTTGGGGACCTACTCCTCCGCCACCCGTTAGAATCGAACCTGGACCTTCGGTAACAAACTCCCAATCAATCACCTGGATTCCATTGGTTAGAATCACTCCAAGTAATCCAAGTAAAGTGGCAACAATGATCAACGTGATCAGATAAAAGACAACTGTTGCGATTTTATCTTTGGTTTTCGCATTCATGAACTTAAGTCGCTCCTTTTTGTCATCCAACGAATTAACACAATAAAGAGCAATGTCATCAATAACAGAACCAGTGCCATCGACCATAATACATCCTGATAAGCGCTACCCTGCACCGTGTTCCCCATATTCAGCGTAATCACACTCGTTAAAGTGCTCATGGGTTCGAGTAGCTGAAACGGTAGGTTAGGCGCATTCCCGATCACCATTTGTACAGCTAGTGCTTCACCAAAAGCGCGTGCCATTCCCAAAACTACTCCGGTCATCAAGCCCGGTAAAGAGGTACGAATCAATAGACGAGAGATCGTTTGCCAACGAGTCGCTCCTAAGGCAATCGAACCTTGCCGAATATGATTGGGGACAGCTTGCAAGGTATCCACACTCACACTGACAATCGTCGGTAAAATCATGATGGAGAGAACAATGATTCCTGCTAATAGTCCAAAGCCTAACCCCCCAACATTTTCACGAATAAAGGGAACGATAACAGATAGCCCGATAAAACCATAAACAACGGAAGGAATTCCTACGAGGATTTCTGTCGCAGGCTGGAGAATCTTCCTTCCCCAGTTTGGGGCGATCTCCGTCATAAAAATCGCTGCTCCAATCCCGAGGGGGGCACTGACAAGAGCAGCACACACACTGACGATCAGGGAGCCTAAAATGAAAGACAATGCGCCAAATTGATACTCTCCTGGATTCCAAGTCGTTGAAAAAAAGTTCGCTAGTTGGACCTCCCCATCGAGAAAGGTGGAGCTCCCTTTCGAAGTAATAAACATAATCAAGGAAAATAAAATAAGAATTAACACCCAACTACTTACATAAGTGAGAACTCTTCCTCTTCGTTCTGCCCGCAATATTTTGGGAAGTGGTTTTTTTAGACTTTCAGATAAGGAATCCGTTCTCTCTCTATTCTCTTTTGCTTCCATTTTTCCACCTCTTAAAGAAGAAGGGGGAAGCCAAGCCCCCCTTCGCTACTCCATGATTGGTTCCTTATTTCTGCGCTACATTCCCTGTCGCATCCCGTTCCACTTTCATCTCGCTTACTGGAATATAACCTAGTTTGATTACCAACCCTTTTTGCACTTCCGGAGATAAAATATAGTTGATAAAAGCATCTTCTAATTCTTTGTTTTTGCCATTTTTATTGGTATACATATGTTGGTAAGCCCACACTTTCCATTTGTTTGTATACACATTCTCGTTGGTTGGCTCGACTCCATCCAGTTTTAGTGGTTTAATCGATTCATCAAAGTAAGAGAAGGCAAGATAGCCAATCGCTCCTGGTGTTTCGGAGACAATTTTACGAACGTTACCAGAAGATTCCTCTTCCAATCCACCATCTTTGCGCAACTCTTTACTATCGTTTAACGCCCACTTGACGAAAGTAGCTCGTGTACCAGAGCTTTCAGGACGATTGACGAGGACAATTTGCTGATCCGCCCCGCCCACTTCTTTCCAGTTGGTCACTTTTCCAGTAAAAATATCGATCAATTGTTGTTGTGTTAGATTATCTATGCCGACACCCTTATGAGCTACAGGTGCCATCCCAACAACAAATACTTTATGGTCAACCACTTTTTGTGGATCGATTTTATCTTTTTCTTCAGCAAACACATCCGAATTTCCAATGTCCGCAGTATCATTCATCGCTGCCGTCAATCCTTGTCCGCTACCGCCTCCTTGAACAGTTACTTGTACACCTGGATTTTTAGCCATAAATTCTTTGGCACTCTCTTCGATGACGGGTTGCATGGCACTAGACCCGACAGCCGTAAGATTTCCAGACAGCTTTTGATCAGCATTTTGACTTGAATCCGCCTTGCCACAGCCGGTCAGTACAGTAAGTAAAAGGGCTGCAACACCACCTAGCACCAAACCTTTTCTAAACATGAAGATGAACCCCCTATGAATGTTGAATAATGAATCCCTTAACACATGAATTAATATAAGCCTTCAACATTGTTCCTTAATAAACCCAATGTTAAGTTTGAAAAATAGAATATTAAGATTAGGTAAAGATAAAAAAGAACTTGGTTGTTTTTCACCAAGTTCCTCAATCATAAGAAAGCCTTCTTTATTTAATATTTTTATTAAATGTAAGAATAAAGTTCGTCCCTTCGCCAACCGTACTCTCTACATCGATCTTCCCTTTGTGCACTTCGACGAGATGTTTGACAATCGCTAGACCGAGTCCCGTTCCTCCCGAAAAACGGGAACGCGCTTTGTCCACGCGATAAAAACGCTCAAAAATCCGCGGTAAGTCTTCTGGCGGAATACCAATCCCCGTATCTTTCACCTGTAGTTTCCAAAAATCCGAAGAATCTTCTGCTTCAATTGTTACTTTTCCACCAGTTGGAGTATAGTTGATCGCATTAGCGAGCAGGTTGATTAAGATCTGTTTAAATCGATCGTGATCTACTTTTACATCAAAGTCTTCGGGAATATTGATCCATATTTCAATCTCTTTTTCCTTCGCTTGTTCTTCCAAGGTTTTTACCACTGAACTGATCAGTGAGTAAATCGATGCCCTTTTTCCATGGATAACTTGCTTCTTTGACTCAATGCGAGATAGCTCCAATAAGTCACTTACCAACTGTTGCAAGCGAATACTCTCATCTAAAATGATCTGTAAAAATTCCCGATTAATCTCAGGATCTTGATCAGCACCATCTAACAATGTTTCCGCAAATCCGCGAATCGAGGTAATCGGCGTTTTTAATTCATGGGACACATTGGCCACAAAGTCTTTTCGTAACTGCTCCAAACGTCGAATCTCCGTCAAATCATGAAAAACAGCAACGACTCCGCACCCGTTGCTCTCCATATACATAGGCGTAAAACTAGCTTCCAGAATGCGTTCTTCTGGATAATAGAGATGGATTTCCTGCCCAAATTTGACCCCTTTTTCCGCTACTTCTGAAATAATGGAAGGCAAGTCATAGGTCGTTGAAAAATCTTCATATGACGTTCCGATCAAATCAGCGGCTGGTACACCGAACATTCTCTCAAAAGATTTGTTGACCAGGCTTATTTTTCCTTCGGCATTGATCATCAAAAGACCACTTTCCATCGACTCGATGACACTAAGCAGTCTCCTTTTATTTTTCCGTACTTTTTCCATTTGTCTCTGTAGATGGTAAGCCATCCGATTGATCGCTTGCCCCAATCGGACAATTTCGCTGCTCCCTTCTGCGCGGACGCGATAATGCCATCCTTTTTTGGCAATATCAACAGCCGTTTGCGTCATCTCCTCTAAGGGCTCCGAAACGCCTTTAGCGATTCGTGAACTTGCAAAGCCTGCCAACAATAAGGAAATCAATAGCCCTGCGATGAGGGAGATCCAGATTTCTTCCATTGAGCGATTAATATCATCCAAATCGACCGCCAATCGGATCATACCCACAGGTTTATTTTGCCTTTCAACGGGATAGGAAACATAAATATCATCATTTCGCCGCTGGGTAGATTGTTTCCCACTCGTTAAAAACTTTCTTACTTCCCCAAGTTTGGTCAAATCTTGATTCACTTTTAGCGGTTCTTCAATATCACCTGAGTCAGCGAGTACCCTGCCATTTTGATCGATAAATGTGACGCGCGTTCCTAATAATTCTTTATAATGGATCGCTTGCGTTTGAAAGGCTTGTTTGTTCTTCATATATTCTTCCCAAGGGATCGTCTCTGCCAGCAAATGAACTTCCTTTTGTAAGCGATTGGTCAACGAGTCCAGATAAGAAGTTTTCAATAAAATACTAACATAAATTCCCATCCCTAAAACGGAACAGCCAATCAAGATCCATGACATATAAAGAATTTTCGAACGTAAAGATTTCATTTTCTTTTTCTGCCTTCAAATTTATAGCCGATCCCTCGAACCGTTTTGATATAAACTGGATTGCGCGAGTCTTCTTCAATTTTCTCCCGCAAATGACTGACATGTACATCAACAATCCGCGAGTCCCCAATATAATCATAATTCCAAACTGCATTTAACAGCTGATCCCTGGATAACACTTTTCCGCGATGCGTCACCATATACAACAGAAGCTCAAACTCTTTTGGGGTGAGATCGATCACTGCTCCATTTTTAAAAATCTCATATCCTTCGACATCAATTTTTAAGTCACCAACCACAATTTCTTTCTTTTGCTCTTGTTCTTCCTCTAGTTCTTTTACTGCTTCCATCCGACGTAAAATCGCTTTTACCCGTGCAGTCAGTTCTCTTGGACTAAACGGCTTGGTCAAATAGTCATCAGCACCCAACTCCAAGCCCAATACTTTATCGAATTCATCCGACTTTGCAGTCAGCATCAAGATCGGGATGTGACTATGTTGCCGGCGGACTTGTCTGCAAACTTCCAATCCATCCACCTTCGGAAGCATTAAATCCAAGACGATTAAATCAGGTGCTCGATTTTGCACCATCGTTAAAGCTTGTTCGCCATCCATTGCTACTTCTACAGAAAAACCTTCCTTTGCTAAATTAAATTGCACCAACTTTACAATGGCTGGTTCATCATCAACAACCAACACTCTTTTTGACATAAAAGTATTACCCCTCTTTTCATAACAATCTATGTTAAGGAATTCATCTTCAACAGTGGATTCAATTAAAATCATACCACTGTCTCGAATAATGTGAACCCAAAAACCTTCTTTCTTCCTTTCAGCATGCTTTGATCGTAATCCTGAACAAAACCATCCAAATGATTTCCTGTCTTCACGATGGAACGAAACCAATTTTTGGGTCATATTGGGCTAATCGCCCATTTTTGGTTTAGTGAACTTGTAACAAGTAGTATCTACTGAACCATCGTAAAGATTTATAATAATATTAACCGTTTATGGCTCGTATATTTATCTAGGCTGGTGGTTCGATGGACAAAAACAGACATCCACATCCCATGGGACATCCTCATGGCAAAAAAGTAGACTATCACCAAAATCCGTTTATCGTCATTTGGGAAGTCACCCGAGCTTGTGAATTAAAATGTATCCACTGCCGTGCCGACGCACAACTTACCCCAGATCCTCGCGAGCTAACGCATCAAGAAGGACTGGAGCTAATCGATCAAATTTATGAGATGAACAATCCATTGCTTGTCTTCACCGGCGGAGATTGTATGTTGAGAGAAGATTTATTTGAACTGGCAGATTACGCAATTCAAAAGGGGATGCGCGTTTCGATCTCGCCTAGTGCCACTTCCAATGTAACAAAGGAGAAAATGCTACTAGCCAAAAAAGTGGGACTCTCTCGTTGGGGATTTAGCTTGGATGCACCCGTTGCCGAAGTTCATGATCAGTTTCGCGGAGTGACTGGCTCATTTTCACTAACCATCGAGAAGATCCAATATCTCCATGAGTTAGAAATGCCATTGCAGATCAATACGGTGATCACCCGTTACAATTACCATCTACTCGAAGAGATGGCTCAATTGGTAGCGAAGCTGGGCGCTGTCATGTGGTATATCTTTTTGCTTGTTCCTACCGGTAGAGGACAGATTCAAGACTGCATTACCCCTATTGAACATGAAAAAGTATTCCGTTGGTTGTACCAACTAAGCAAAACAGCCCCTTATGACATCAAAACGACCGCGGCGCAGCATTACAGGCGAGTTGTTTTACAGGAGAAAATGCGGGAAAAGGCGATTCGAAATGGACAGATCCGCTATGAAGATACGATTACAACAGACTCTGCTTCACTGGTAGACGGGATCAAGCGCGCTCCCAAAGGGGTAAACGATGGGAATGGCTTTCTCTTTATTTCCCATATCGGTGATGTGATGCCTAGCGGCTTACTGCCGATCAAGGCGGGAAATATTCGCGAAACCCCTCTTGCTAAAATTTATCGTGAAGCCAAATTGTTTCAAGATCTTCGTCAACCCAATAAGTATAAAGGAAAATGTGGCGTTTGTGAATACAATGAGATTTGTGGTGGATCTCGCTCACGAGCCTATGCTGTTACCGGTGATTATTTGGAAAGTGAACCATTTTGTGTATATATCCCTCAAATTTTAAGAAATAAAAAAGAGTACGCAAAAAAACGTTTTTCTTAGTGCTATTTAGAAGTTCAACGATCGACTTCTCTATATATTTCGCTTGCTTTTATTAAAAATTTAAATCGGCAATTTATTTATTAAGATGCTGATCTCATTCATATCTCCGCTATAGCTGGAATAACTATGATAAATAAATGATAAAAATTGTTTTATTATTGTTAAACCACTTGTACAATGTTAATTTTTTATTACAAGTTCCATTTTTTTGAGTACTTACTCAATGAATGTAGTAAAATGAGGCTACATAAAAAAAAGTCCAGCACAAAGTACTGGACAAATAGGGTCTAAAGCTGCTTGGTCGGTAAGGTTTAGTGATCTTTAATTACTTTCATGACATTACGAACGGATTCGGCCGAACGATCCAATGCTGCTTTTTCTTCCTCAGTTAGTTCCAATTCAATAACTTTTTCCAAACCATTTCCACCGAGAATGACGGGTACGCCAAGATACATATCTTCGTATCCGTATTCTCCTTCTAAGTAAGCAATCGCTGGTAAAATCCGCTTTTTGTCTTTCAAAATTGCCTCAGCCATTTGAACGAGAGAAGCAGCTGGAGCATAATAGGCGCTTCCATTACCTAGCAAGTTAACGATTTCGCCACCACCCGTACGAGTACGAGCTACAATTGCATCTAAACGATCTTTAGGAATCAGTTTTTCCAGTGGAATACCGCCAGCATAAGAATAGCGTACCAATGGAACCATATCATCACCATGTCCACCCAATACAAAACCAGTTACGTCTTCAACGGAAACGTTTAGTTCTTGGGCGACAAATGTGCGGAAACGAGCAGTATCAAGCACACCGGATTGACCAATTACTCGATTTTTTGGGAAACCAGAGGTACGGAATACTTCATAGCTCATTGCATCAACTGGGTTCGTTAAAACAATAATGATCGATTCAGGAGAATATTTGACGATTTGTTCTGTAACGGCACGCATTACTTTCGCATTTGTAGTAACCAGATCATCCCGACTCATTCCAGGTTTTCTTGCGATTCCAGCGGTGATAATAACAACATCAGAGTTAGCAGTATGTTCATAATTACTCGTACCAACGATATTCGAATCGAATCCTTGGACTGGACTTGCTTCAAGCATGTCTAACGCTTTACCTTTAGTCGGATTTTCTGCTTGAGGGATGTCAACTAAAACAACATCTCCTAATTCTTTTTGCGCTAACATTAAAGCTGTAGTTGCACCAGTAAAACCTGCACCAATCACAGAAATTTTATGCCGACGGATGCCCATGATGTTTTCCTCCTTATTTATTGCTCAAGTTTACTATATCACAAATTTCCAATAAGGTGGTTAGCAAATTCGGAACATTTTACTTCAATTGCATCTTCCATGAGTCGAGCAAAGTCATAAGTCACAGTTTTTTGTGAAATGGTTTTAGCCATGGATGCATAAATTAAATCTGCAGCTTCTTGCCATCCCAAATGTTCCAGCATGAGCACACCTGACAAGATAACAGATCCGGGGTTCACCTTGTCTAAGCCTGCGTATTTTGGCGCTGTACCATGAGTAGCTTCAAAAATGGCATGCCCTGTTTCGTAGTTAATATTTGCTCCAGGAGCAATACCAATACCTCCTACTTGTGCAGCGAGAGCATCAGAAATATAGTCACCATTTAGATTCATGGTCACGATGACGTCGTATTCTCTTGGACGGGTTAAAATTTGTTGTAAGAATGCATCAGCAATGGCATCTTTAACGATCAGTTTACCAGCAGCTTCTGCTTCTGCTTGTGCTTGGTTAGCGGCGGCAGTTCCTTCTTTTTCTTTAATGCGATCATATTGTGCCCAAGTGAACACTTTATCACCAAATTCACGCTCAGCTAATTCATAACCCCAATTTTTAAATGCTCCCTCAGTAAACTTCATAATATTGCCTTTATGAATGATAGCTACATTTTTCCGACCGTGATCCAGCGCATATTGAATTGCAGCTCTTACCAGCCGCTCTGTTCCCTCTTTCGAAACAGGTTTAATTCCGATTCCAGAAGTTTCAGGGAAACGAATTTTTGTGATCCCCATTTCTTCTTGAAGGAAACGAATCACCTTTTTGACATCTTCTGTACCAGACTCCCATTCAATTCCAGCATAGATATCCTCGGAATTTTCACGGAAAATAACCATATCAACATCTTGTGGACGTTTTACTGGACTTGGTACACCATCGAAATAACGAACCGGACGCAAACAGACATACAGATCTAATTCTTGGCGTAAGGCAACATTTAATGACCGGATTCCACCACCCACCGGTGTGGTCAATGGTCCTTTGATTGCAACTAAATACTCACGAATCGCCTCTAAAGTATCCTCTGGTAGCCACTCACCCGTTTCTTTAAGCGCTTTCTCACCAGCAAAAACTTCAAACCAAGCAATTTTTTTATCGCCTTTATAAGCTTTTTCCACAGCAGCATCTAGCACACGTTGAGCTGCAGCCCAGATATCAGGGCCAGTACCGTCGCCTTCGATAAAGGGAATGATTGGATTGTTAGGAACTCGAAGTTCTCCGTGTTCGACAACGATTTTTTCACCTTGTGTTGGCGGTTGAAGCTGTTTAAAGTTTGCCATAGCAAACACCCCTAATTCTAGTTCTTTTTTTCTTTTTGACTTGTGAGCGGTTTTTTATCTTTTTCTAAACGAAAATTTATGTAGAACACGTCTATTATTATACATAAGTCAGGAAGTGACTTCCATCTTTAATTCTCGATACCAATCACTCATATTGGCCCTTTTCTGGCTGTTTACGCTTGAAAAGCCGTCTAACCATAAAAATTTAAACTGGGCAAGACGGCCTTATCTTTTTCAGCGCTGATCAATTGGCACATATGACTGATTAGTCAGTCCAATATAGTTCGCCCGCGGACGAATTAAACGATTGTTGGAATATTGTTCCATAATATGAGCAGTCCAACCACTGATTCGGCTCATCGCAAAAATCGGTGTAAAGAGATCCCGATCAATGCCTAGATACGTATAAACAGATGCAGAATAGAAGTCTACATTTGGTTTTAATCCTTTTTGTTGCGTAACAATATGCTCAATCGTATTGGACATATCGAACCATGTAGTATCTCCCACTTGTTCTCCTAATTGACGAGACATTTCTTTGAGATGTTTGGCCCGTGGGTCACCATTTTTATAGACACGATGTCCGAATCCCATGATCTTTTCTTTATTTTCCAATTTATCTTGAATATATTGTGCTATACGGTCATATGTTCCAATTTCTTCAAGCATTTTCATGACTGCCTCATTGGCTCCACCATGAAGAGGTCCTTTCAATGCGCCAATCGCAGCGGTAACAGAAGAGTACATATCAGCCAATGTTCCAGCGGTCACACGTGCTGTAAATGTAGAAGCATTTAATTCATGGTCTGCATGTAAAATGAGTGCCTTATCAAACGCTCGTTTGGCAACTTCCGTCGGTTTTTCCCCATTGAGCATATAAAGGAAATTTCCAGCAAATCCGAGACCTGCTTCAGGTGCAACCGGTTCCAAACCTTTACGGAGACGAGCATAAGTAGTGATAATCGTTGGGATCTTTGCTGTCAACTTAATCGCTTTCATATAATCGATTTCTGGATCGTTTTTATCCGCATTTGGATCAAACATAGCTAGTGAAGATACAGCCGTACGCAATATGGCCATTGGATGCGCATCTTTGGGATAAGACCGAATTTGTTCGATCAACACGTCAGGAAGAGACGCATGCTCGTCCAGAGCTGCTTTTAACTCATCCAATTCGGTTTGATTTGGTAAGCGACCATTCCATAGTAGGAACACTACTTCCTCAAACTCTGCATTGGTAGCTAAATCATCAATGTCATAGCCACAGTAAGTTAGCACGCCATCGACAATGGAACTAATTTTAGATTCTAGCGCTACTACGCCTTCCAATCCTTTTGCGATGCTCACAATCAACACTCTCCTTAGGGGTGAATATTCTTTGGGCAAAATAAGCCAATATTTCTAACAATTCTCTTGGCAAGAATGATGCCCATCTCTATATTTTTAGTTTATCATAAAATAGATTTATTATCATCCTATACAATTTATAAGAAATAAAGACTATTAGATATGCTTTCCATTCATTCCCTAGTAATAGCGACGGTTAAGCGCAGTAAGCTCATTTTTTCACAACAGCTCCGCGTCCTTTTACTTGATCCATATAAGTTTTTATAAATATATTTCTTCAAAAGTATAGTAAATATTTCTATATAAATAAAGTACTTAATTCCTATTATGATTCGTCTATTAAAAGTTTCTTAAATTCAAGCATATCCACTATCAACCAAATTTTATATAATAAAATGGAACGGGTCCATTTTTTGCAAGACTTTTCTTGGACAACCGTTCTCGCTTTTAGCCCAAAGAAAAAATGGTATAATGTTTTATATTGCGTTACGTGATAGTCGTTTCACTCTACCCTCTTCCATTGAATTTCGCAAACTGTCCGTAACCTTTTATTCACCATTTCTACTTCCTTTTGGAGGGTAACTGATGACACAGTCCTATTGGTTTCAAGTTTTACTTCGCACTCTTATCGTACTTTTCAGTATTACCGGGATCATTTTAGGGTTTTATTTTCTCTACCCACTGATCTATCCATTTCTCATCGCTTGGATTATTGCTATGCTTTTAGAACCCTTGGTCGATTGGCTAGAGAAAAAAACTCCGATCCCCCGATGGCTTGCCGTATTGCTTGCCCTACTGTTATTACTAGGTCTAATCAGCAGTTTTACCGTCTACCTCATTAGTGAAATCGTCGTAACTTTGGCTAATTTAGCACAAAAGTTACCTGAGTTTTTCAAACGAGTAAGCCAAACCTTTATGGACAGTTTTCAAGAAAACAAAAACTTCAATACCATCGTCGAAACCGTTCAACATTATCTGAATAACAATCCTCAACAACAGGAGAGCATTACCATTAGCATTTCCAATAACATTGATCTGATGGCGCAAAAAACAAGTGAGCTCATCAGCAGCTTACTATCGGGAATCGGCAGTTTTATCGGTAATCTACCTTATTTTATCACCGTATTTGTCGTGAT
Source organism: Thermoactinomycetaceae bacterium (assembly GCA_025449975.1). GTDB lineage: Bacteria > Bacillota > Bacilli > Thermoactinomycetales > Thermoactinomycetaceae > Thermoflavimicrobium. The sequence goes on along the minus strand of JANWIG010000044.1, from coordinate 20,500 downwards.
CATATTAGCTACATTTTTCATCAGTTTAGATTGGCCAAAAATCAAAAAAAATATGTATACTTTCTTGCCTACTCATCTACAGAAGACAGGTGGGTTGGTATTCAATGGGCTAAAACGAGCCCTATACGGGTTTATCATCGCACAGCTTACTCTCATTACCATCACGGGTTTGATTATGTTGATTGGTCTATATGTGTTACAAATTGAACATGCGATCAGTATCGCCTTTTTTATCGCCATGATCGATCTGTTGCCTTATTTCGGTGTAGGTGCAGTCATCGTCCCCTGGAGCATCTATCTGTTCTTGGTGGATAAGATCAATCTCGCCCTTGGGCTATTGGTCGTCTATGGAGTCATCATCGTTGTTCGGCAATTTCTTGAACCCAAATTGGTCGCTGATCATGTAGGTCTGGACCCCTTGGTAACCTTAATATCCTTATTTATCGGACTGAAAGTCTTTGGTGTCTTTGGCTTAATTATCGGTCCCATTCTGACCGTCATCCTATTAACTTTAATTCAGGCCAATGTCTTTAAAGATCTCTGGAACTACATCATCGGTCAGAATAAGGTCAAGTCCCAGACAACGAACTGAATCGTCTCATCTGTCGATGGTGATGGGAAGTTGGTGTTACTTAAGGTCTGTACATCCGTCGCTGCACCATCTTTTCCAATCCTTTAAACAGCATCATTTTTACTCCTTTTCTCGTAAACGGGATGAGTAGCACCAACCCAAGTGCATCCGTAAATAGACCGGGAATGAATAGAAGAATGCCACCGATCAGGATACAGATTCCATCGAGAATTGCTTCACCAGGTGGCTCTCCCCGCATGATCTGTTCTTGCGCGGTACGGAGGGTTTTAAAACCCTGTAATCTTGCCAGATAAATGCCCAACACACCTGTTAAAATCACTAATAAAATAGTAGGGATAGTACCAATTAGTTGACCAACTGTTAATAGCCCCCATAATTCAAGAATTGGGACAAGAATCACGATGACGACTAGAATCCACAACAATACCATCAACTTCCTTCAACACTATTTCTCGATATCAGCTGATACACCTCTGGATAGTCCTTTTGCACATCGACTCTTTTCATTTGCCGATTCACCCAAAGATGTGTTGTTTTTCCCTTCGCTAATAATTTAGCATCTTCTTTACGCAAAATCTCATAATAAAAAGCCAGTTTAGACCGACTTACTTCTCCTACATGTGTACGAACAATGATTTCATCATCATAGCGCGCAGGTGAACGATATTGGCAATAGGCATCGATCAAGGGCAACAATAATCCCATTTTTTCCAGTTCACGGTAAGATATTCCTAATTCCCGTACCCAAGAAGATCGCCCTACTTCAAACCAGACGAGATAGTTGGTATGGTATACAACTCCCATTTGATCTGTTTCTTGATAACGCACACGCAATTCGGTCTCTGAAACAAACTTTTCATTATTTTGTGTCACTAAACTTGCGCCCTCCTAGAGTTAATCTTTCAGTTAGATATTATATCAAAAAAATGAATCGCAGATAAAAGCAAATGAACACATATTTTCTTGTTTCCACTCACATAATGGGAATAGCCAAACCAACTTAATCTGGTTAGAATAAAGAGTAAAAGGATTTTTTTATATCAAAAACATGTCATCTGAAGATCAAGTAGGGTTAAATAAACTTTTCCAAATTCATTGAAAAAACAAAATGAAAGGAGGCAAACTCTTATGAAACTTCGAAAAAGAATTCGTAGAAGAAAAAAGTTACGTTGGTGGATCTATCCAAGACTCCGCTTAATCTAAAGCGGAAATAAAAAGAAGCGCTGATTTGGATTAGCGCTTCTTTTTATTTATAAAACATTGGCGCGTCCTGAATAGATATGACCACGATCCGCATCAACAGTAATCTCTTTTTCATTTTGTAGAGCATACATCGCTCCCTGTACCCCAACGATCACAGGAATACCCATATTTACACCCACAACGGCTGCGTGAGAAGTCAGACCACCTTCCTCTGTGATAATTGCCGCAGCTCGATAAAAGGAGTCCAGCATATCCCGATCCGTCGAATGGGTCACTATAATTCCGCCATCCACCATTTTCTGGCGTATTTCTTCTGCTGTCGATCCAATCACGACAGGACCACATACAACTTTCTTACCAATTCCTTGCCCTTGCATCAGCACACCGCCAATCACATGTACTTTCATTAGATTGGTGGTACCTGGATGCCCCACTGGAACACCTGCCGTAATCACAACCAAATCCCCTTGACTGACATAGGTAGTTGTCAACGATGCAGTGATCGCTATTTTTAACATATCATCCGTCGTTCGGCACTTTGCACCTCTGACGGCATGTACTCCCCACACCAACGCAAGTCTGCGAATCACCGCATCATTGGGGGTCACAGCGATAATCAATGCTTTGGGACGATATTTCGAAACAATACTGGCTGTATACCCGCTTTCCGTCGAAGTGATGATCGCCGCACATTCTAACCTAGCTGCCGTAGAAACCACCGCTTGACTAATCGAATCCGTAATACTTTGATTCACTTCCCGACTGCGCAAGTGAAACATTTCCTGATAATCGAGTGCTGCTTCGATTCGTTCAGCAATTCGCGCCATCGTTTGAACGGATTTAACGGGATAGCGACCAATCGCCGTCTCCCCTGATAGCATAATCGCATCGGTTCCATCAAAAATAGCGTTCGCCACATCGCTCGCTTCTGCCCTCGTAGGCCGCGGATTCCGTTGCATGGAGTCCAGCATTTGCGTTGCCGTAATCACTGGCTTACCCGAAAGGTTACACGCGCGAATCGCTTTTTTCTGTACAAGCGGAACTTCCTCAGCGGAGATCTCTACGCCCAAATCACCACGAGCAATCATTAAACCATCTGAAACTTTTAGAATCTCATCGAGATTTTCTACTCCTTCTTGATTCTCGATTTTAGCAATGATCTGGATCTCGCTACCGTTCTCCTCGAGAATTCGCCGAATCTCAATCACATCTTCTGCTTTGCGAATAAAAGAAGCTGCGATAAAGTCTACTTTTTGTTCAATCCCAAATAAAATATCGTTGATATCTTTCTCCGTAATCCCTGGCAAATTCACTTTCTGTCCAGGCAGATTAACTCCCTTTCGACTTTTTAAAATGCCCCCATTGGTCACCAGACACTGGATCTCCCGACCTTCGACCCGCTCCACTTTTAAGCCAATCAAACCATCGTCGATCAAGATCACAGATCCTGGAGAGACATCATCAGGCAATCCCTCATAAGTAACGGAAACTCGCTCATGGTTTCCTTTGATTTTCTCTGTTGTCAAAGTAAAACGCGCCCCTGTGAACAACTCTACCTCGGGTACAGTCAAGTCTCCTGTCCGAATCTCAGGACCTTGTGTATCCAACAATATAGCTACGATTTTGCCTTCTTCTTTAGCGGCTTGACGAATATTCCGGATTCGTCTTCCATGTTCCTCATGGGAGCCATGTGAAAAATTTAACCGAGCAACATTCATTCCACTGGCGATCAACTTCCGCAATGTCGCCACATCTTCACTCGCTGGACCAATTGTACAAACGATTTTTGTTTTTCTCACCATATGTATTCGCCCCTTTATCTACGTAGTTACCTGAAACGAACCAGTAGATGCAAAATAATCTTAATAAAATAATTGGTTTTATATTGAAGAATCACCAAGAAACGAGAGAGGAAGCAGATAAATTTAGATGGATAGCATTTTTGCCAATTCTAGCATCGGCTCCACGGATGGTTTTGCCTGTTCTCTTGCTTTAGCAAAAGGCAAATGAATCAATTCATTTTTCTGGATCGCAATCATTTCACCGGAAGCTCCTTGCCGTAAACATTCCACTGCTTTGGCTCCCATCTTGCTTGCCAATACGCGATCCAATGCCGTCGGTACTCCTCCTCGCTGAATATGTCCCAATACAGTCATTCTTATATCCAAGTTCCGCTGTTTTAACTCATCGACAACCTCGGCAGCACTATTGGTTCCTTCCGTCACCAAAATAATGCTATGATTCTTGCCACTGGCCCTGCTTCTCTCGAGACGAGCCCATACCTCTTCCACCTGAATAGGCATTTCAGGAACAATAATCGATTCTGCTCCACCAGCTAATCCAGCCCATAGTGCAATCTTCCCAGTATCTCTTCCCATCACTTCTACTACAAAGATCCGATCATGCGAAGAGGCCGAGTCGCGAATTTTATCCAGCGCTTCGATCACTGTATTGACTGCCGTATCGAAACCAATCGTATATTCTGTGCCAGCAATATCATTATCAATCGTTCCGGGGATCCCGATGGTTGCAACTCCCTTTTGGGATAACCGTTCAGCCCCGCGAAACGAACCATCTCCACCGATCACTACTAATCCATGGATCCCTAACTTTTTTAGCTGAGCAATCGCTTTATGTTGCCCTTCCTCTGTCTCAAATTCCTCACAACGCGCACTAAAAAGAATCGTCCCTCCGCGATGGATAATATTGCCAACGGAACGCAACGTCAAAGGCTGAATGCTTCCTTCAATTAGCCCTTTAAAGCCGCGATAAATTCCGTAAACATCCAATCCTTGATAGATTCCACTACGGACAACGGCTCGAATCGCCGCATTCATCCCAGGTGAATCACCACCACTGGTTAACACGCCAATTCGCTTCATCATTTCCTCCTTTATACTTTTTTGTCCCATAGGGACAAAAAATGACCATAAAGAATAAAAAGGAAAACCGCCTAGCGGCTTCCTTTGCTGGGTTCTAAGTAATTTCCAATTTGCGCATATTTTTGATAACGATCTTCCAATAACTCATCCGGCGTTAATTTTAGCAGTGAATTAAGATGTTTTACAATCGCTTTCTTAATAAACGCAGCTTGCTGTTCGGGATTTCGATGCGCACCACCTTTGGGTTCAGGAACGATTTCATCGATCACTCCAAGCGCTTTCAGATCAGCAGAGGTAATCTTTAACGCTTCCGCCGCTTCCTGTGCTTTCGAAGCATCTCGCCATAAAATCGCTGCTGCCCCCTCTGGAGTGATCACCGAGTAATAGGCGTGTTCAAGCATAAGTAAACGATTTCCTACACCGATGGCAAGTGCTCCACCGCTGCCGCCTTCACCCGTTACCACACAGATAATCGGAACAGTAAAGCCAGCCATTTCTCTTAAATTGCGCGCAATCGCCTCACTTTGCCCTCTTTCTTCCGCTTCAATTCCTGGAAAGGCACCTTGGGTATCGATAAAGGTGATAATCGGGCGTCCAAATTTATTGGCTTGTTGCATTAAACGCAACGCTTTCCGATAACCTTCGGGATGAGGTAATCCAAAATTTCGCGCAATTTTATCTTTCGTATCTGTTCCACGCTCTTGTCCAATAATGGTGACTGGGCGTCCATCCAGCTTCGCAATCCCGCCGATAATCGATTGGTCATCCCGATACAGGCGATCCCCCCGAAGCTCCATAAAGTCAGTAAATATCGATTTAATATAGTATAACGTAGTGGGTCTACTGGTATGCCGGGCAATTTGCACCTTTTGCCAAGTAGTTAAATTCCCATAGATCTCTTTTTCGAGTTTTTCCGCTTTTTTTTCTAATATAGCGATTTCATCACTTAAATCGATCGATTTATCTTGCATAAACTTCTCGAGCTCAGCAATTTTCGCCCGCAGCTCAACAAGTGGTTTCTCAAATGATAAGTATCCATTGGTGATCATTCTTTCTTCCTCCCTATGCGTGAAACTCTAGTATTTTTATTAAGGTATCACGCAATTCGAGACGTGAACAAACCATATCCAACTGCCCATGCTTCAACAAAAACTCAGCTGTTTGAAAGCCCTCCGGCAGTCTTTGTCTCACCGTTTGTTCGATCACACGTCTCCCAGCAAAACCAATCAAAGCACCTGGTTCTGCAATATTGATATCTCCTAGTGAAGCAAAACTAGCAGAGACTCCACCTGTTGTTGGGTTGGTTAATATCGATACAAACAATACTTTATTTCTATTCATCTTTTCAATTGCTGCACTCGTTTTTGCCATTTGCATGAGGGAGAGAACACCCTCTTGCATCCGAGCTCCACCCGAAGCAGAGAACAATAAAAAGGGATATCTCTTCATTGTCGCGCGTTCTGCTGCACGGGTAATTTTCTCACCAACAACTGAACCCATACTCCCCATCCGGAAACGCGGATCCATTACACCAATTACAGCTGGATATCCACCGATTGTTCCTTCTCCTGTAACAACTGCTTCATTTAAGTTGGTTTTTTCCTTATCTTGCGCTAACTTTTCAGGATAATTAGGAAAGGACAAAGGATCCTCTGATAGCAAGTCTGGATCATATTCAAAAAAGCGACCTACATCAACAATCGATTGAATTCTCTCTTGTGCTGACATAGGAAAGTGATAACTGCAAGACTTACATACTTTTAGATTTTTTTCCAGCTCTTTCGCTATTAAAATGGTGCCACAGCTTGGACATTTCTCAATAACACCTTCTGGTACTTCTTTTTTAGCTTTTTCTGACGGGATGGTCGCATATCTACGCTGTTTGCGAAATAGATCCTTAAACAAGTATAACACCTCATCCGAGTGAAACTTCCACAAAATTGGTAATAGAAAAATAGAAGTTCATTTAAAGTATGTGTATGTGTTTAATTTCGGTAAACAAGGGAACAGAAAATATCATACAGTCCATTTCGAAAACAACTTTTTTTCCCAAGCTAGATATTTTATTTAATCAATTACTCTATCGTTCCTGTTTTTTTGTTTACTCAGTCCTTCTTCCGATGACAAGAAGGGATAAATTTTACTAGAGACTTAAATTTTACTGAATAGTATACCACACATCGTATCGACATTCATCAGTTTGTTTCGCTACAATATCGAATTCTAAGCTTTTCTATTATACCTCATTCGCTTTCTCTCGTGAACCATACCACCATCTTCGAGATGGATATACTGTAGAAATAAAAAAACAGGTTGTTCTAAGCCTCTCCGCAAGGACCGAACAACGCTCACTTTCATCTACCCCATTTTTAAATTTATAAAGGAGACACATCTAAAAAACGTGTCTCCTTTTTTTATCTAAATACTAGCCGAAGCGGTCTTAATCAGTCGATTTGCTTTTTCAAATACTTCATCGGGATCCAAACGAAGACGTGCTTCTCCTGTCTCGATGGCAGCTTTCGCTACTGCTCTCGCTACATGTGGAGCAACACGGCTATCGAACGGTCCAGGAATCACATAATCAAAGCGAAGCTCATGCTCACTAATCAAATTGGCAATCGCATAAACCGCAGCAATCTTCATTTCTTCATTGATTTGGCGTGCTCGTACATCTAAAGCTCCACGGAAAATCCCTGGAAAGGCCAAAACGTTGTTTACTTGGTTAGGAAAATCTGAACGTCCCGTTCCAACTACGCGCGCACCAGCTAAATACGCCTCTTGTGGCATGATTTCAGGTGTGGGATTCGCCATGGCAAAAATAATCGGGTCTCGATTCATCGAACGAACCATCTTAGGTGTAAGCGCACCAGCTACTGATACACCGATGAAGACATCTGCCCCTTTCAATGCTTCTGCCAAGTTTCCTTTCACCTGTCTATGATTAGTAATCTTCGCAATTTCTTCCTTGATCGCATTCATTCCATGGGAACGCCCTTGGTAAATCGTCCCTTTGCTATCACACATAATAATATCTTTTACACCTAAACTGAGTAACAGTTTCACGATCGCAATTCCAGCAGCTCCTGCTCCATTGGCAACCACTCGAATCTGTTCCATGCTTTTATTTACCAATTTGAGAGCATTGATCAGTCCGGCCAAGGTGACGATCGCTGTACCATGTTGATCATCATGAAAGACAGGGATATCCAATTCTTTTTTCAGTCTCTCTTCAATAATAAAGCAGTTCGGTGCAGCAATATCTTCTAAGTTGATGCCTCCAAAGGTGGGGGAGATCATCTTCACTGTTTCAACCACTTTATCGACATCTGTCGTATCTAGACATATCGGAAAGGCATCCACACCCGCAAACGACTTAAACAAAACCGCTTTTCCTTCCATCACAGGCATCGATGCTTCGGGACCAATATTTCCCAATCCAAGTACGGCCGTCCCATCGGAAACAACCGCAACGAGATTTCCTTTACTTGTATATTCATAAACCATTTCAGACTTGTTATAAATTTCTTGGCAAGGCTCGGCAACCCCGGGAGAATAAGCTAAACTGAGATCATCTGGATTTTCAACAGGAACTTTGGAATGAACGGAGATTTTACCACTATTCCTCCGATGTATATATAAAGCTTGTTTACGCAAGTTTGCCAATTTGATCGCTCCTTTTTCTTCCTCTTCCAGCTTGACCAACATTATAGCAAAAGCTACCCTAGAATAAAATAAGTTCTTTATTATTTTATACACATCTTAATATATTGACTCTGTTTGTTGAAAATTGAATTTTGTGAATTATGAAATAGACGGTTATTTCATGGGATTTTTTGCTGTTTAAAATATTTATCCCAATAGCTATCACTTATTACTTGTTTTATCACATAATTTCATAAAAACAAGACAACTTTATTTTATCCTTTTTAAATTCTTTATGAAAGTCTATTGAAAAGACGATAACGCCCAAACGTGAAGTGAAGAATCTAACAGTAATATAGGAATGAATATTTTGTTAATTAGACTAGAGTTTGGCATTCGATTAATGATGAGTTATATTATAACAATTTTTATCCAAAATGTCATTGACAAATTATAAAAAAACAAAAAAGGCGGAGATCCGCCATCCATTTGCTAGCTTTAGTTGGAAAGAAAAGCTTTAGTGTAATCTTCTGGATATAAACAACCGTTTACGATTGTAATGGTAGCCAATCATCCGCGTCTGTAAAAAGCTGATTCCGATTAAAAACAGTAAGAAAAGAAGTCCTTCTCCGGAGAAAAGTCCCCAGAAAGACTGTTCGATATACGATGCAAATCCCAGGTTACTTATGAATAAGAAGTTTTGATATTTTATAGCTAGTTGAATACCCTGCCAAGTATTGTAGATGTTTGCAGCAATCAATAATCCTGCAGGAATTTGAATCAGTAGGGTACGTCTGAAAGTAAAGAGTGAATTATACAAAAATACCATACCTACAAAAACGCCAACAATCGTTTCCAACCATAAGCCTAGCAATAAAAACATAAAAACGACCAAAATCGAGGCAATCGTAAATTGTATGGGTTTTGACCATTTAAGCCGTTTATCCAATGATACCACCCTATCTATCTGCGAACTACATCGCCTAAAGCTGGCGAGCTTCTCGCTTCATTGAACCAACTTCGTTGTGTTCTCCACGAAGGCACGTTCCATGCCCTAACAAGTTGGTTGGCTGAGCTTTCGCTCAAAGATCATTTTAAGTGTTTTCACACTTTATGTTCAGATTGTACCAAAGAGTATGATACTAAGCAATGCCGACAATGTTATCTACTTTATTAAAATTAAGAGCCACTTTGTTGGATCACCCGACGTCCCACAAGGGACCCGAACGATATTCACCTCCATCTCTCCCGCAATAGAGGTAATTCCCGCTTGCCAACTTCACTTGGCGATTTCTCCAATTTTTTTATTTCCCTGTGACAGGGGAGATTAATTGGAACCATGGCGATCGCGTTTCCGATCCGTGAAATATCGTTCGATGTTGGGATATTTGTGGGCGATTCGAGCGGCTGCAGCCGCTGCAATCCCAGCGATAATATCATCGAGAAAGACGTGTATTTCCTCATCATGGTTGTTTAAGCGCGTAAGCACACCCTGTTTGTTTTTGTCTAGATAGCCAAAGCTGGTAAGACCGATGGTCCCATAGACGTTGATAATGCTCAAGGCAAGTACTTCGTCCACGCCATAGAGTGGTTCATCCAGTTCCATGATGGTTTGAAAGGGTTCAGGAAGGATTTTTTGTTCAGCTAATTGATCCAGAGAGACCCCCGTGATAACAGCGTGTTGTACTTCCCTTTTTTTGAGAACGGTTTGGACGCTTTCGAGGCATTCATCGAGGGTGAGTCCTGGATGATAAGGCTGCTGTAAATTGTAGACGATTTCCGCGATTTCTTCGAGTTGAACGCCTCTTTTTTTAAATAACTCAATCGTATGTTCATAAAACAAAGATTCTCACCTTCCATTCGACGATGTGTTAACTTTTAATATATGCGATTTTTTCGCTCCGGTTTATGACGAATTCATCTGTTGGGAAGGGATCAGCCGTTTTTTGGTTCATTTGCTTTTTGTCCCTTGATGCGAAGCGCTTCTGGACCGAGAAGTTGTTTGATTTGTCTGCTGCACTCCTCGGTTAGGGTGATCCCGTATTTGGTGATCGGTAGCTCAAACAGTTTTCGGGTTCTCTCGTAATAGAGATAGACCGGAGTGGTTCCACGATGGTTGATAAAGATTTGTTTCAGCTTTTCTAACTTGGGTGGGTTTTCATCTTCTTCTCCTAACCGAATAAACACTTTCGACGGCTCAGAGAGTTGAGACTTAGGCAATTCTCGGCATGCCTGTGCAATCAGTTTGACACCTTTTTCTTGCAGATCGATGTTTCCCATTACTTCGATCAGCTGATCTTCCTGTAGCAAAGGGAGAACTTGATGAAAAAGGCGTGGAAAGATAACCACTTCAATGGCATCCGTTTCGTCTTCCAGTTTTATAAAAGCCATCGCTTCCCCTTTTTTGGTTTTAATCCGTTTGATTTCGGTGATCATTCCCGAAATCCGGACTCTTTGTTGATCGCGCTCATCGGCCAGTTGGGCGATGCGATGGGTACGAGCCTGTGCTAAAACCCCTTGATATTGGTCGAGGGGATGCCCTGATAGGTAAAGACCAAGCAATTCTTTTTCCATTTGCAACTTTTCTCTTTGCGTGTAAGGCGCAATTTGTTGGTAATGTTGGAGACGTTTTTCTACATCCTCTTCGAGCTCTTCCGTAAATAGACTCATCTGGCGAGCAGATTGTTGTCTAAGATAGGTTGAACTGTTTTCAATCGCTTCATCCAACATCGCCAATTTTTGTGTACGGTGTCCGGGCAAGGAGTCCATGGCTCCACACTGAATCAATGCCTCCATGACACGCCGATTGCAAAGGCGTGTATTTACACGACGACAGAAGTCAAATAAGTCACGAAATGCTCCTGATTTCCTCGCTTTGATTATTTCTTGAATCGCTAATAACCCTACATTCTTAATCGCCGCCAGACCAAAGCGAATCGATTGCTTTTCAACGGAAAAAGCTTCTTCGCTTTTGCTAATGTCAGGGGGTAACACAGGAATTCCCATCCGTTTGGCTTCATTCACATATTCGATCATTTTCCCTTGGTTTCCCATGACGGTGGTCAGCAGCGCAGTCATAAAAGCCAACGGATAATGCGTTTTTAAATAAGCCGTTTGATATGCTAAAACCGCATAAGCCGCCGAATGGCTCCGATTAAAACCATAATTCGCAAAACGAAGAATTAAATCGTATACTTCTTCCCCAATTTGTCTACTATAGCCGTTCTGTATACACCCCTCAATAAACGCTGTTCTTTGCTGATCAAGCAGTTCTCTGTTTTTCTTGCCAACCGCTCGTCGCAGGAGATCGGCTTGTCCCAAGGTAAACCCAGCCATTCTTGCAGCGATTTGCATGATTTGTTCTTGGTAAACAATGATACCATACGTATTTTTTAGAATCTTTTCTAAATCTGGATGTGGGTATGTTACCTTTTCTTCCCCGTGTTTCGCCCGAATAAAACGTGGAATTTGTTCCATCGGTCCTGGACGATACAAAGCGAGTACGGCAATGATATCTTCAAAGCAAGTCGGCTTTAATTCTTGCAGGACCCTTCTCATTCCTGCTGATTCCATTTGAAAAACGCCCAAAGTTTCTCCGCTAGCCAACAGCTCATACGTGGCGGGATCATCATGCTGTTTCATCTGCTTAGCGATTTTTTGTCCGGTTTGCTGTTCAATGATCTTTTGTGCCCGTTCGATAATAGTTAGATTGCGCAGTCCAAGAAAATCCGCTTTTAGCAAACCGATTTTTTCCAGTACTTCCATCGGATATTGGGTGAGAGGGATTCCTTCCGTCCCCTCTTGTAAGGGAACATACTGAGTGAGGGGTGTTGGCGAAATCACTACACCCGCCGCATGAGTTGAGGCATGACGCGGAAGCCCTTCGACTTCTTCGGCATATTGGAGCAATCTGTCTAAATCAGGATATTGTTTTAATTTTTGTAAACCAGGTTCAAGCTGATACGCTTTCTCTAGTGTCATCCCCGGACTGGAGGGAATCAACTTAGCCAGCTGATCCACTTTATGATAGGGTAATTCCAGCACTCTTCCTAAATCGCGAACAGCTGCCCGTGGAGCCATTGTTCCAAAGGTAATGATTTGTGCCACGTGTTCCTCGCCATATTTCTTTTGTACATACTGGATCACTTCATCGCGCCGTTCAAAATTAAAATCAATATCAATATCCGGTAAAGAGATTCGCTCCGGATTGAGAAACCGCTCAAACAACAAATTATAACGGATGGGGTCCACATCGGTGATAAATAAAACATACGCTACCAAGCTGCCTGCTGCAGATCCTCGTCCTGGACCGACAGCAATGCCTTGTTCGTGGGCAAATCTCACAAAGTCCCAAACAACCAAAAAGTAATCATTAAAACCCATCGTATCGATGATGGCGAGCTCATATTCGAGCCTTTTTCTGATTTCCGGAGTGATCGTCGGATAACGCCGAGCGACTCCTTCTAAACACTTTTCTCGTAGATAAGCTTTGGCTGTCATCCCATTGGGGACAGGATATTTGGGAAGAAGTTTCTGTCCAAATGGAATGGTCACTTGACAACGCTTCGCAATTTCCCATGTATTGCTCAATGCTTCGGGAACGTAAGAAAAAAGCTTGGACATCTCTTGCTCCGTTTTAAAATAAAACTGATCGGAGTGAAACCGTAGACGTTTTTCATCCGATAATTTGCTTCCCGTCCCGATACATAACAAACAATCATGGATATCGTGATCTTCTCTTCGGACATAATGGACATCGTTGGTTGCAACGAGCGGAATGCCCATTTCCCTCGACCAGGCGATCAACTGACGATTGACACGCTGTTGTTCAGGAAGGTGATGATCCTGTAGTTCAAAGAAAAAATGATCCGAACCAAACAGATCGAGATACTCCCAAACCAATTGCCGTGCTTTCTCGATATCCCCCTGTAAAATGGCTTGTGGGATTTCTCCTGCCAAACAGGAACTGGTCGCAATCAATCCTTTGGCATACTTACTTAGCAGTGCTTTATCCACCCTTGGTTTATAATGAAAGCCATGCAAATGGGCTTCAGTAACCAGCTTCATTAAATGACGATACCCTTGATCCGTTTCTGCCAATAGCAAGAGATGGTAGTTTTTCTGTTCTTTTCGATTTGGCTTTTCACGATGATCCCCGCTGGTAAGATAGACTTCACAGCCAATGATCGGATGGATTCCCTCCCGTTTGCATGCCTGATAAAATGGTACAACCCCATACATCGCTCCATGGTCTGTGATCGCTAACGCTTGCATTCCCTGCCCTTTGGCTTGTTTCACCAGTTTCTCAATCCGTGCTGCTCCATCTAACAAACTATATTCTGTATGGACATGTAGATGTACAAAATGACTCATTCTACTCACCGCCCTTCATTCTCGCTCGTTTCGTTGTTCATTATCTTATCATGAGATCGTTCATAAGTTGAACTAATGATTGCCAAGCCTTACATATTCTACTTTCCTTCTTCATATCTATGATCTAAATAGCACAAAAGGAAGGTTTTTTCTATGGGTCAACCGTTCTGGCAAACATCCATTTTAGATTTCTTTATTGCTCTAGGTGTGGTTCTAGGCGGAGTCGCCTTAGGAGGAATGGCTGCCTTCCTTACAGGTGATTATCCGACAGAAAGAATGCTTCGCTTGGCAGAACAACTCAAAATTTGGGCGATGGTCGCTGCTCTCGGTGGCACTTTTGATACCATCCGTGCCATTGAGCTCAATGTTTTGGGTGGACAAATTGGGCAGGCGGGTCAGCAGCTACTATTCATTGTCAGCTCATTTATTGGAGCTCATATGGGAACGCTACTTATTCGCTGGCTCCTGCAAGCAGAAGTGTAAAATGCTAAAAATAACCAGCCAACAAGTTAAAAAAAACCGTCGCCCACTGGTAGCCTTTTTGCTCGGTTTACTCGCTGGTTTCTCCATTTTTCTATTTTTATTTAGCCAACAGCTGGATAGCCTATATTTAGAAAGAGATGCAATCTATTTTGCAAATAATCAAAAATACAAGCAGATCCAAAAGCTCGAACAAGAGTTGAACAAACAGGCACAATGGCAAAGCCGTTCCGCTACAGATCAAGAAGAAAAAATTAAAAAAATTAGTGTGGAAGTAGATAGCGAACAGCGTTTTGGTACAGAAATGATTAAAGCCCAAGTAGAAGCCCTACTTGAGCCATTTCTGGATAAGTCGATGCAGTGGGTAAGCAACAATCCTCAACTCGTCGCTTCCGTCTTAATGAAAAAGCCGATCCCGATTAATGAAGAACAAAATCAAGAAGTAGAAATATCGATCAAATATTTAACCTTCTATCAGGAAACGATGAAAGTCTGGGTTACAATCCACCATCCTTCGACAACTGAACCCTAATCCCATTGCAAAAACTCTCATTTTATGGTATATTGATTTATTATAAATATACTTGGAAGAAAACGGAACAAGATCAACGAAAAAATCCCCTTCTGTTTATCTTATTCCTTTCTCTTCCTTTATCTAACAGTTAGTGAATTTATTCACATTCCGTTTTACTACGGAGAAAACCTTTCCGTAGAAACTAGCGAAAGGGGTGTTTATCTTATGATTATCAATCGTAAACAAATGGCCAAAGACAAGTTGCAGCTGCTCAAACAGGGGTATTCTGCCTATGCCGAAACCAAAGAACTATGCGATTATATTGAGAAAGAGCTCCCTTCTTTAAACATTCCTGTTCGCATCGAACGTACTTCCATCGGTTGTTGGTTTATTCCAGAAACAGACAGCGTTTGTAAAGACTGATGATTGGTCGCCTACACCTTTTCAGTCGGTGTAGGCCTCATACATATATCTTTTTCAAAATATCTGAATCTAGCGGAGGACTTATGAATGGATTTCTTATTTATTTTGGTGATCTCTCTAACCATTTTAACCACTTTTGGGATTCTCTATTTTAGCATTATGAAACGTAGAACGACGGGTTTTAGGCACCATCTCCATCAAGCATGGCTGAACATCTCGATGGGTAGTCTGTTTATTTCGATTTCCCTTCTTCTCTTTCTGACTCCCGACTATCGTCTATGGCGGATGGTCTTGATCTCACTTATCTTCTTACTAGGTTGCATCAATCTATATGCCGGCATTCGAAATTACCGACAGTTACAAGCTCATCAAAAAAAAGAACAGTAAACTCTTTTATTGGAATTGGTTTCGAAGCAAAGGACGAAACCAATTCTTTATTCCTTTTTCTCATACCATCTTCTTAAATCCATCCCAAACTGCTCCTGATGATATTTTTCAAGTTGCTCAAAATATTCGCTGCTGACAAATCCATACGATCCACGAACGATTTCCTCTATATAGTGGTCTGGTGGTGCCGTTTCCTCTTCTTTACGAGCGACAACAAAAGTTAACATATTCTGATGGGGTTGAGCCTCGATCTGTCCATCGACAAAAGTAGGTCGATAAACCCCACCTGCACGCACCGCCCCTTCGCGTTCGTATAGATATTGCAAAGCTTCTTGATTAATGCGGTATACTTTTCCTTCTACTACCCCTCCTATTTCCATCATATCAGCCCGTCCACCGTCCACTGATTTTCTCGTATAACGTAAGGAATAACCTGGGACAATCCCCCTGCCAACAATATCTTGAAAAAGATGATGAACCCCATAATCGATAAATCGCTGTTGATCCATGCATGAACCATAGGCAAAATAATAGAGCTCATCGGCTGACAAATACCTCTCACACTTCCAATCGTTACGAACAACCAACGGACAAGATTTGGCTTGCTGGCTGGTATATACATACACATATGCTTCGACCGAACCGCGATCAAAAAAGACCGTTTGCTTTATGCGTTGAAATTCATTATTCTCCCTTCCCTCTTCATACCCTTCCAGTTCATCGATTCGCTCTAACATATCGTCATCGATTTGATACAATTCCCCATATACAAGCTTCTCTCCCCCCGGAACGAGCGCCGGATACCAATCAACGCGATAAAGACGACCATGGGTCCAAGCCTGTTCAGCAATACATTTCGCTGAAGTCAAATAAAAGTGGTTTGGCTCATGTCTCCGCAACGTTCCGTAACAAAAGAGATAATGCTTCACTCACCCAACCACCTTTCATTTCTTGATTTTATAGTATATTATTCATTCGATCGCCTGAACCCTCCGCACCTTTCATTAGATGAATAACTAGTTTCATTTTCCTTAACGTTCAATCGTATGCGCCATCATCAAAGCTTTCGCTACCACCTGATTCTCACAAAGCACCTCGATATCCAATTTTGCCTGTTTCCGTCCCAGATCGAGGACACGCGGAATGATCTCAATGGCACTTTCCAACTGCACCGGCTTGAGTAAAAAGAGACTTAAGTTTTGTACGGAGAGATCCCCTCGCCGGAGACGACGTAAGACCCTTAAAGACGTTTCCGTAATCAAAGATGTTAAAACGCCAGTGCTTAATGTTCCCAACGAGTCGGTCATCTGTGGTGTCACTTGCCCGCGAAAAGTAATACCACCTTGCTTATCACTGACCTCTGAAAATCCACGAAAACTAAGTTCTTGAATTGTCTCACCTACTTGAGGTTGTTTTTGATTGTATTGCAATGATTTGATCACATCTTGACGGCTGATGATGCCGACCAGTCGCTTCTGTTCATTGATGACTGGCAAAATCTCGATCCCTTCCCAAACCATTTCATGGGCTGCTGAAGCGAGAGATGTTTTTGTGGAAACCATAATCGGATTTCTGGTCATCGCTTTTTCAATGGGATCATTCGGTTTAAATCTCATCACATCTTTTGCTGTCACGATGCCAACCACACGATGATTATGATCGACCACAGGAAAACGACTATGCCCCGTCTCTTTTACTTTCTTATGAAAAGTAGCAACTGAGTCTGATTCATTTAAATAAAAAACCTGATTTTTAGGGGAAAGAACATCCTCAACCAGGAGAATATCTTTTTTGATCAAGCGATCATAAATGGCGCGATTAATCATGGAAGCAACTGTAAATGTATCGTAACTGCTGGAAATAACAGGAAGTTCCAAGCGGTCGGCTAGCTCTTTGACCACTTCCGTTGCATCAAAGCCTCCTGTAATTAAAACTGCAGCTCCCCTCTCCAGAGAGATCCGATGTACATTGTCCCGATTTCCTACGATCAAGAGATTGCCTGGTTCAACATAACGCATCATCGCTTCCAACTTCATCGCTCCGATCACAAAACGATTCAATGTCTTATGCAGACCTGCTTTCCCACCTAATACGTTTCCATCCACGATATTAACGACTTCCGCAAAGGTCAATCTTTCAATATCTGTACGATGTTTTTTTTCAATGCGAACCGTTCCTACCCGTTCAATTGTATTGACCAATCCTTGATTTTCTGCCTCTTTGATCGCCCGATAAGCGGTTCCATCACTCACACTCAACTCTTTGGCAATCTGACGAACAGAAATTTTATGTCCTACATCGAGGCTTTCAATGAATTTAATAATCTGCTCATGCTTCGTAGCCAACCAAGTTCACCTTCCCCTTTTAGTAATTATTATGCTGTATTATAACAGAAGAAAACATAAAAAAAGAGACGGTTTCCGGGCCGTCTCTACCAAAGGGGGTTTTCATCCTATCCCCTATTCTAGAGGAACAACATTACAATATAATTACAAATGCTTTACATTTTTATATCTAATCCCAATCGCTTGTTCGTCCTTTGGATTTTATCGATTAGAGTGAAATATTATCCCCTGGTTTTAATACGACTCCTTGAATTCCACGTTGACCCAGTTCTTGTACATATTTATATGCATCTTGCTCAATCGGTGGCCATGTACTGTAATGCATTGGAACCACCTGCTTCGCTCCAATCCATTCTGCTGCCAACAAGGCATCTTCGGGTCCCATGGTATAGTTATCTCCAATCGGTAAAAAGGCAACATCAATCGGTTGTCTTTGTCCAATCAACTTCATATCCGAAAAGAGCCCTGTATCTCCAGCATGATAAATGGTTTTACCATCGATGGTAATCAACAGACCTGTTGGCATTCCTAAATAAACGATCTCTTTTTTCTCAGGGATCACCAGACCGGTTCCATGGAGCGCTGGGGTTAGTTTCACTTTACCAAAGGGGAAAGAGAAACTACCGCCGATATGCATCTCGTGTGTTTTTACTCCTTGCCATCCTAAATATGTAGCTAGTTCAAAATTGGCGATCACTGTGGCATCATTTCGTTTTGCAATTTGCACGGTATCGCCGAGATGGTCACCATGACCATGGGTTACCAAAACATAGTCTACCTCAATTTCATCAGCAGATACGGTAGCTACTGGATTTCCCGTCAAAAAGGGATCGATAATCAGACGATGTTCTCCATGTTCAATCAGTACACAGGAATGACCTAAAAAAGTAAGTTTCATTCTTTTTCCTCCTCTAGACCTTTTCTTTAAAAATATCATTCACAGGTTCAAAAACAATTTTTTGAATATCATTGATAAGAATCCCAAATCTCTCTTCAGCTTGAAGATATTTCATGATCGGGGGAATCCCTTCCACCGCTAACATGAGCTTTTCGACTTGTTCTTTTTTCTCTTTTGGTAGATCCTTCCCTTGAAGAGACATACTCTGTAATTCCAATTGCGTCTGCCGAAGAGTAGAGATCATTTCTTTATATTTTGGATTATTCTCTATCTCTTGTTGGGCTTCCTGCAATTCACGATAAATTTCCGATTTCCGGATGCTACGAGCTAATTGATGCGCAAAGTCGTATGGATTTTCCATGAAACAAACCCCCATTTTTTATAACGCTTCGATCGATTCCAATCCTTTTTTCTGTTATTTGGAAACGGTTACAAGGTAACAAAAAATGGAGAAGTCCATTTCCTAGTGATACTTATCCCCTATTTCCCCTTTTCTGGCGTTAAGAATCCATTTTTATCACCTTACGATACATGCCCACATACAATACCATTAGTTATTCTGGCGGAAGGGGATTTACATGGGGCGATCACGAGTTCAAATTCAAATGATACCTAAACGCCACTTTCCTGAAAATACAACTAATATCTTGATGAGCCATATTTTAGCGCGTAGACTGGGCATAAACAAGAAGATGGTGACGCATATCCAAGTTTCATTTGGGTCTGCCCATGCCTTGAGCAGCATCAAGTTTTTTCGCCATAAAGCACCACTGCTTTCCATTAGTCCACAACTAGCTACTCAGTTATTACTATATCAACAACCATTTCTTACTGCCCATTTCGATCCACGAACCTATCGCCTAAAACTTGGCCCTTTGTTGGGAATTTTAATTAATCCCCCACCCAATCGGACAGCTGAATTACCCTTTGGAACGATGACACGCTTTTTAGAAGAGTGCTCTCATTGTGGTCATACACACGGAATCCGTGTAGCCATCTTTTTTCCAGAATCGATTCGATTGGATCAACAAAGAATCGTTGGATGGATTCATCGAAAAGGGAAGTGGACGCAAACGATTATACCGTTTCCTGATGTCATTTATAACCGTATTTTATCACGGAGAATCGAACAAAAATATGAAAGCAAATTAGCTTATTTGCGCGAAAGGCACCAGATCCCTATTTTCAACGAAAAATTTTTGAATAAATGGCAGGTACATCAAATTTTACAACAAGATGAGCAGATGAAGGTGATGTTACCAGAAACGGTACTGCTTTCTGTAGGCATGTTAAAAGAAATGTTATTGCGATATAAAAATCTGTATTTAAAACCGACCAACGGTAGTCTTGGCGGAGGCATTATTCGCCTCATTCTCGACAATAAAAAGTTAATCTACCAGTCTTCTACTCCCAATGGTACGATTACTCGAACATTGTCCACTTTTCAAGAAACCCTTAAAATCCTTAAACGAAAAATCGGCAACCAATCCTATCTGATTCAACAGGGATTAACCCTTGTTACTTTTCAAAGAAGACCAGTCGACTTTCGTGTCCTCGTGCAAAAAAGCAAACGTGGAGAATGGAGAATCACTTCCGCAGTAGGTCGCATTGCCAATACACAGCATATTGTTTCCAATCTCGCTCGAGGCGGGACCCTGCGCAAGGCGAGTGATTTGCTCAAAGAGTTGTCTTTTCAGCATAAAAAGCCAACCATCTTGCAATTAAAGAGGACAGCACTAGAAGTAGCCAAAGGGTTTGAAC
>JANWIG010000043.1 GCA_025449975.1 Thermoactinomycetaceae bacterium | reverse complement strand
GGTCAATGGCATCGAGCGAGGTGCCGAGGATCGGGATTCCCTCTTCCCGCAATTGATAAGCCAAGTTTAACGCTGTCTGTCCACCAAATTGCACAATCACGCCAACCGGATTCTCTTTTTCGATAATATGCAAAACATCTTCACGATAAAGTGGTTCAAAGTAGAGACGGTCAGATGTATTAAAGTCAGTGGAGACTGTTTCCGGATTGTTATTGATAATCACTGCCTCATAGCCGGCCTGACGAATCGCCCAAATGGCATGAACCGTCGCATAGTCAAACTCCACTCCTTGCCCGATCCGGATCGGTCCCGAGCCAAGAACGATAATGCATTTTTTGTCGCTCTTCTCCACTTCGTCTTCTTGTTCATATGTTGAATAATAGTACGGAGTCGAAGCTTTAAATTCGGCGGCACAAGTATCTACCTTTTTATAAACCGGACGAAGTCCTTGCTCTTTGCGCATTTGCCGAATCCATTTTTCTGACTCTCCTGTTAACCGAGAGATTGTTTGATCAGTGAGTCCCATGCGTTTCGCCCGATAGAGAAGATCCCCTTGCAATCCTTTGTTTTGTAGTTCTCTCTCTAGCATAATCAATTTCTGCAGTTTATATAGGAAGAAACGGTCGATCATCGTAATTTGATGGGCTTCTTCTAAGGAAAGATCACGCCGGAACCATTCGGCTAGCAGGAATAGGCGCTCATCATCTGGAACAGCCAGCCGTTGGCGAATCTCATCATCGCTGAGTTCCTTTATTTCCGGCAGTTCGACGTGGTCAGCCCCAATTTCCAGCGAGCGGACCGCTTTGAGCAGCGATTCTTCTAAAGTACGACCGATCGCCATCACTTCTCCGGTTGCCTTCATCTGCGTGCCCAAGGTTCGGTTAGCAGAGACAAATTTATCAAAGGGCCAGCGCGGAATTTTCGAGACAACATAGTCGAGCGTCGGTTCAAAGCAAGCATAGGTAGAACCAGTAACCGGATTTTTTAACTCGTCCAAGGTATAGCCGATGGCAATCTTGGCAGCAATCCGTGCAATGGGATAACCGGTCGCTTTGGACGCCAAGGCACTGGAACGACTCACCCGCGGGTTTACTTCAATCACATAATAATTAAAGCTATGTGGGTCCAAAGCAAACTGGACATTACATCCCCCT
The DNA here is from genome assembly GCA_025449975.1 of Thermoactinomycetaceae bacterium. Classification (GTDB taxonomy): domain Bacteria; phylum Bacillota; class Bacilli; order Thermoactinomycetales; family Thermoactinomycetaceae; genus Thermoflavimicrobium. Next base: position 77,860 of record JANWIG010000043.1, on the reverse strand, counting down.
TGGATATTTAAGGCGCGAATAATATTGAGTGCAGATGCGCGCAACATCATGTTTTCGCGATCGGATAAAGTTTGTACCGGTGCAAAAACGATGCTATCTCCTGTATGCACGCCGACCGGATCAAAGTTTTCCATATTACAAATGACGATACAATTATCATTGGCATCGCGCATGACTTCATATTCGATTTCCTTCATCCCTGCGATACTCTGTTCAATCAGACATTGCCCGATCGGGCTATAGCGAATCCCGTTGTCGACGATCTCTTTTAATTCAGCTTCATTTTTGGCGATTCCTCCGCCGGTACCTCCTAAGGTGTATGCCGGACGAACAATCACCGGATAGCCATTTTCGCTTGCAAACTGGACGGCTTCTTCGATGCTATGCACAATCACACTGGAGGGAATCGGCTCATTTAATTCCCGCATCAAACTGCGGAATTCATCGCGATCTTCCGCACAAGTAATCGCCCGTAGATCCGTTCCAAGCAGGCGCACTCCTTCGCGTTCGAGAACGCCTTGTTTGGCCAAACTAACGGCTAAGTTTAGTCCGGTTTGCCCACCCAAAGTCGGTAACAAACCGTCTGGTCGCTCTTTGCGAATAATCTGGGTCACAAATTCTTCGGTCAATGGCTCAATATAGACCCGATCGGCCATATTGGTATCGGTCATGATCGTGGCGGGGTTGCTGTTGATCAGCACCACTTCGATCCCTTCTTCTTTTAATGCCTGACAAGCTTGTGTCCCCGCATAGTCAAACTCCGCAGCTTGTCCGATGATGATCGGTCCCGAACCAATAACTAAGATTTTTTTCAGTGAAGGATCCTTAGGCATGTGTGGCTTCCCCTTTCTTGCTAAACTGATCAAGTAATTCGGTAAAATGGTCAAACAGATAACCTGAATCGAGTGATCTGGGTGATGATTCGGGATGATACTGCACGGACATAATTGGAAGTGATTGATGTCTGAGTCCTTCGACCGTTCCATCGTTTAAAGCGATATGCGTGATTTCTAGCCCTGTTCCTTCTAGCGTTTCCGGCAAAACAACATAACCATGGTTTTGTGAAGTGATAAAGGTCCGACCTGTTTTTAGCTCTTTAACCGGATAGTTTCCGCCACGATGACCAAATTTCATTTTGGCCGTGTCCGCACCACAAGCAAGGGCAAGAATCTGATGACCGAGACAAATTCCAAACAAAGGGACTTTCCCGATCAGTTGTTTGACAACTTCAATTGACTCGGGAACATCTTTGGGATTGCCAGGTCCATTGGATAGCAAGACACCATCGGGTCGAAACCGCAAAATTTCTTCAGCAGATGTATTGTATGGAACCGTGACGACTTCAAAATTTCGCTGTACGAGTGAACGCTGAATATTGTATTTGGATCCAAAATCGATCAGCACGATCCGTTTGCCATAGCTTGGCGAGATGTAAACACTTTTGGTACTGACTCGCGCGACTTGATCACGCATTTCTGGTGTTCTGCGAAGACGTTCCAGCAGCTCCTCTTCAGGGGTATCTTTCGTCGTGAGCAGTCCACGAGTCACTCCGTGATCGCGAATTTTTCTGGTAAGCATCCGCGTATCTACACCAGAGATTCCGATGATTCCATGATCTTTTAGCCAGTCACTGATCGTCATTTCCGAGCGCCAGTTGCTCGGATACTCTTGGTATTCGCGAACGACCAAACCATGCGCATAGGAGCGCAAAGACTCCGAGTCGTCCCGATTCATTCCCGTGTTCCCGATCAAGGGATAGGTCATGGTGATAATCTGACCACAGTACGATGGGTCCGATAAGACTTCTTGGTATCCCGTCATGCCCGTTTGAAACATGACCTCGCCGACCGACTCTCCTTCTGCTCCAAACGAGTCGCCGGTGAACACCGTTCCATCTTCAAGAATTAAACGAGCCTTCATAAATATCATTCCCTCCACATTTCTTCATTCTATTCATATGCTTCTTCTGCTTCCGTCCAAACCACTTTTCCTTGATAGATTGTTAAGATCGGCCACCCTTTACACTTCCAGCCGGCAAAAGGAGTGTTTTTCCCTTTCGAGCGGAAATTTTCGGGATCAATCTCTTGTTCTTTTTCCAGATCAATCACCGTCAGATCGGCCGTTTTTCCTTCTGCTAACACGCCATAGGGCAGACCGAAGAGTTCCGCTGGTTTTTGGGTCATTTTTTCAATCAGTTCGGCGAGGGTTAGCTCTCCAGTTAAAACCAAGTGAGTATACAGAAGAGGGAAAGCTGTCTCAAGTCCGACGATCCCAAAGGGAGCAAGCTCCATCCCTTGTGCTTTTTCTTCCAATGTATGCGGAGCATGATCGGTCGCAATGAAATCAATCGTTCCATCTTTCAGTCCTTCGATCAGGGCGGCACGATCTCGCTTCGAGCGCAGAGGAGGATTCATCTTATACATCGGGTCTGGTGTAGGAATATCTTCGTCGCACAGCAATAGATGATGTGGAGTGACCTCCGCCGTCACTTTTTGACCACGGGATTTGGCTTCTTTCACCAAACGAACCGATTGCTCGGTGCTAATGTGACAAACATGGTAATGCACCCCAATATCTTCTGCCAATAAGATATCTCGTCCCACATGAATCGATTCCGATTCGCTTGGAATGCCGACCAAGCCATGCTTTTTGGCAAAGACACCATCATGAACCGAACAACCTGGCTCTAGCAAACTTTCATCCTCACAATGGGCGACGACAGGCAAACCGAGTTCATGCGCTTTTTTCATCGCTTCTTTCATCATCTTACTGCTTTGCACGCCCACTCCATCATCGGAGACAGCGATCGCTCCCGCTTTTTTTAACTCGACCATATCTGTTAGTTCTTTTCCCAGTTGACGAACCGTAATCGCTCCGATTGGGAGAACACGGGCAAATCCAGCCTCCTCTGCTTTCGCAATCACCTCTTTAATCCGTTCAGCCGAATCCAAGGATGGACGGGTATTGGGCATACAAGCAACGGTTGTAAAACCGCCGCGCGCGGCAGCCTGCGTACCCGTAGCGATCGTTTCCTTCTTTTCAAAACCAGGCTCGCGCAAATGAACATGCAGGTCGACAAATCCTGGGGATACCAATTTCCCTGTTATATCGATCACTGTCGCTCCATCTTCTTCAATTTTTTCGGCAATTTTGCTGATCTGATTCCCTTCGATCAAAATATCTTTTACTGTCAATTCCCAGTTTTCCTGGTCAAATACTTGTCCACCTTTTAACAAGATTTTCATCACATTCTCCCCTTTTGATCTAGTAAACTCTCTAGCACAGCCATCCGAACAAAAACACCATTTGCTTTTTGGGTAAAAATTTTGGACTGTGGCGATTCGACCAGCTCCGAAGCGATTTCCACGCCGCGATTAAATGGACCGGGATGCATAATAATCGCTTCTGGCTTCATCATTGCTGCTCGTTCCACTGTTAATCCGTACATCTGATGATACTCGCTTGCCGTTAGATCCATCTTCTGTTCATGACGCTCGAGCTGAACCCGTAGCAGCATGACGACATCAGCCGTTTTAATCGCTTCATCCAAGGGAACGTAGGGAGCGATTCGTTCCAATTCCGGATCCCGCATCTCTTCTGGTCCGCTCACGATGACTTGCGCACCAAACATATTTAATGACCAGAGGTTGGAGCGAACCACGCGACTATGAGACAGATCTCCGATCAAAGCAATTCTTAAACCTGCAACCTCTCCAAAATGCTGTTTGATCGTATATAGATCTAGCAAAGCCTGGGTAGGATGTGATAAAATTCCTGCTCCAGCATTAACGATGGAACACCCGGGATCTTTCTCCACCAACTCATAAATAACCGAAGGATCGCGATGCCGGATCACTACTGCTTCAACGCCTAACGAGACCAACGTTTTTACTGTATCGTAAAGAGATTCCCCTTTCACTGCACTGGACACCGCTTCGCTAAAATTGAGAATATGTAAGCCTAATTGTTTTTCTGCTACTTCAAAAGAAAAGCGGGTTCGTGTACTAGGTTCAAAAAAGAGATTGGCTACAAAACGTCCCGCAAAAGGAACCAACGCCCGATTGTGATTCTTTTCCCAGAATGCAGCACGTTCGAGGATTTCTGTTATTTGCTCTTTTGTTAAATATCTCGTATCCAAAAGATGTCTGCGTTCGACCATACATGTATCCCTCATTCCCATCCTCCGCTCATACAATATCTATCTTGTTGTTAGTATGGCAAGTTTTCGCCAAGGGCAACAGTTTTCTAAAAAATGACCTAAAAAAACTCTTTGTCGTAGGCTCGACAAAGAGATGTACTCGCTAAAAGTCGTACGTAGCTCCTACATCCCTTTGCCGGCCTCACGGGACCGGCTTAAAAGGGACTCTTATGTGGTGATCATTACCTGATCTTGTTGATCCACTTCAACCACCGAAACAGAGACAACTTCCGATCTTGAAGTTGGAACATTTTTGCCAACATAATCAGGGCGAATGGGCAGCTCCCGATGTCCGCGATCCACTAGCACAGCCAGTTGGATCATCTGTGGACGTCCGATATCGATCAATGCATCCATCGCAGAGCGAACCGTTCGTCCTGTATAAAGGACATCATCGACCAAAATCACCTTTTTTCCTGTAATATCGGGAACCTGTGTCTCCTTGACTTCGGGAAGGACACCTGTTTCTGTACGATCATCGCGATATAATGTAATATCTAACTCACCAATCGGTAGTTCGACTCCCTCAATCCGACGGATTCGCTCAGCCAGACGACGGGCTAAAAAGATTCCTCGAGTTTTAATTCCTACGATGACACAATCGGATACTCCCCGATTGCGTTCGATAATTTCATGCGCTATTCGCGTCAATGCTCGGCGAATCGCTGCCTCATCTAGGATCACCTTGCCGTTAGACATAATCCCAAATCCTTTCTCGCGAGATACAAAAAAACTTCTTGTCCGTGATCAGACAAGAAGCACTTTTGGGCATAACTGTCCTATGCAAAAAAGAAACAGCTATAAAAATATCGAGTTCCACAAAAGTTACGTGCCCTTGCCAGCCTCACGGGACTGGATTTAAAAGGTTCCTATGCAACTAGATGTTATTATGACCGAACTTAAAGAAGATGTCAAACCTCTGGATTACTTTCTTCCCGCAATTTTTCCAGTAATTGTTGGAATTCTTCAGGCGGATCGGCTTCTTTCCGAATCCGCTCTCCGGTACGCGGATGAGTAAAACCCAAAACTTTCGCATGGAGTGCTTGTCCTTCAAACGAATACTTCTTCTTTTTGGGACCATAAATGGGATCGCCGATCAATGGAAAACCAATATATTTCATATGAACGCGAATTTGATGCGTCCGTCCTGTCTCCAACCGACATTCGACCAATGTTGCATTTTGAAAGCGCTCCAATACGGTAAAATGGGTAACCGCATCTTTTCCATTTTGTTCGACCACAGCCATCCGTTGCCGCTGTTTGGGATCTCGTCCAATCGGGGCTTCAATCGTCCCGTGCTGATGTGGAATGACACCATGAACAATCGCTACATACTTTCGTTCCACACTGTGTTCTTTCAATTGCTCAACCAATGCCCGATGGGCAATATCATTTTTCGCCACCATGAGCAAACCCGAAGTATCTTTATCGATCCGATGAACAATCCCTAAGCGAGTCTGTCCCCCGATCTTTGAAAGATTGCGAGTATGCGCCATCAATCCATTTAATAATGTCCCTGAAAAATTACCCGCTCCAGGATGAACCACCATCCCACGCGGTTTATTGACCACAATCACATCGCGATCTTCATAGAGAATATCCAACTTCATCGGCTCCGGCTTAATATCCTGCGCTTCTACCGGAGGAACGAAAATTTCTATCATTTCCCCGATTTTCACACGATAATTCCCTTTTCTTACCTTTTTATCCACTTTTACCAAACCGCGTTTAATCCAATCCTGCACTTGCACACGCGACCAATTGGCATGGTACGACGCAACCACTTTATCTAACCGCTCTCCAGCTGACTCCGTTCCGATATGCCAAGCATATTCTTCCATCAAGAATCCCCCGCTTCCGAAATGCTATTTTTTTCTGAGTGAGGGGTTTTTAGAATATAAATCATAAGCAGAATCACACCGACCACAATTCCTGAATCGGCAATATTAAAGATGGGATATGTATATGAACCAAACTGAACATGAATAAAGTCGACTACTTCTTGAAAGCGCACTCGATCCAGCCAATTGCCAATCGCTCCACCCAATACCAAGGACAAAGCAAAGGGCAAAATCGTTTTTTCTTTTCTATTTTTCCATAAATAATATAAAATGAACCCCACAACAATTATCGTAATAGAAATAAATAGCCATTGTTGATTTTGCAAAATTCCAAATGCAGCTCCGCGATTACGATGAGAGGTTATATACAAAAATGAATCAATTATTGGAATCGACTCATATAAATCCATTCGATTGACGACCAACCATTTTGTCCATTGATCCGCGATCAAGACAATCAATGCGATAAGCAGATAGCGCAAATGAATAGCCTCCATTCTTCTTGGAACGGTCTGGTTTACCACCTGATTGTAGCATAGATTAAATAAGCGATACAAGCTGAAGGGAGCTGAAAAATGGCTTAAGCGTTAGAAATTCGAATCTTAAGCCATTTCCTCAAGAGATCCATTCAAAGGGATTCTTCATTTTCTATTCTTTCTTCTTGATCTTTGATCACATACGGGCGACTGTGAACCGTTGCTGTGATCTCCTCACTTTTTCCTTCCATATTTGTAATGGAAAACCCCTCCAACAAATCGACATATCCCCGTTGCTCATTGTGATCGATATACAATTCATTGTAATCCTCACCATCTCGAAAAAAGTCAGGTGGATTGGAAGTACCATACTGTGCTACTTCTTGCCAAGCGTCTTCCCCGTCATATCCATTGTAATCACTGCGATCGCGAAAGGAATGAGCGTAATATCCCATCGCTTCTTCTTCAATCGGTCTTCGTTCGGAAGAGATCTGTTCGGGGGTATGCTCCTTACAAAACCGTGTGGTGGGGATCGCCATCAGCCGTTCAAAGGGGATCTCTTGCTGACATACCTCGCATCGCCCATACTCTCCGGACTCGATTCGCTCCAATGCCTCATCTACTTCACGCAAATGGCGCTCATCCGCTTGGTTCAATGCCAAATCTTTGCTACGCTCAAACATCTCGGAACCCAAATCCGCTGGATGATTATCATAGCCGGACAACTCACCCACCGCATCGTTCATCGCCGACTCCATGCCATAATGTTCATTGCGTTTCATTCTACCCATTAACTCTTCCTTCTCGTCCAATAACTGCTGTTTTAGCTGCTCACGCTGCTTTTCATTCATTCCTTCCTCATCCTCTCGGCGGTCTTTAATCGCAAACATTTTTTCTTATTCTGTCCACTTTCAGACGAAATCATGTTGGCTAAGTTTATCAATAATATGATAGAATCATCTCATCGTAAATTTCGTACTCCTACCAATAAAAGGGGCCATATGTTATAGAGGAAGGAGGTACCGGAATGCCTAAACTTTTTACGACAGCTAGCTGGCCCATCCACTATACTGTCTCGCCGCATTTCCTCTCGATCCAATCAGCACAGCCTTTAGCCATTCTCAGCAGTGCAATTCTCTCTCCCCCTTTTGCCAAAACGATCGTAAACCGCTATGTAGACAAAAACTATTTTCCAGCAGATCCTTTGCTCGAAACGAAAGACTGGCTTTCACGCCACGATTTCTCTCCAACCGAAACCGTATCCTTGCTTACTGCCGCTTCTGTTGAAGATGTTTCCGTCCAAGTGTCAGAGCAAAAATGGTTTCGGCTCGGTGTTTTAGCAACTGCTGGAGTAGGCAATGCGACGCGAGCAGGACAAGCAGGAGAGGTCTACCTCGATCCTCCTCAGATTGGAACGATCAACATCATCTTGATCATCGATGGTAAAATCACTTCCTCTGCGATGGTTAATGCCGTGATCACTGCAACAGAGGCTAAAACCGCGGCATTACAAGATCTCCAAATCAAAACTTCGATCGGCCACCTCGCCACAGGCACCAATACCGATGCGATTGTCGTCGCTGCAACCCAACAATCCATTGGAAACTATCTTCACCAATATGCCGGAGTTTCCAGCCCGCTTGGGCAAGCGATTGGCTTACTCACGTATCAAGCGGTTTATGCAGCGGTCTCCGCAGACAAAAACAAACGCGTCATCGGTTGACTCATTCTCGACACTCGCCTTTTCATAAAATGTTTTTTTTAATAATAACTGAACAAAATAATAAAACCGATCGATGTCTTTTTAACTTATAATCAGTAATATGGGGTTATCTAGATTTATTTATAGAAAATTTCTTATGATGAGGTACTTTTTTTAAAATACTCAAATATAGCTAAACTAATTAGGAAGGTATTGAAAGATGAGTCAATTTTGGACAACTTCATTCATCGATATGTTCTTAATCCTATTTTTTGTTCTTCTAAATGGCTTCTTTGTTGCTGCTGAATTTGCGATTGTGAAAGTTCGTAGTACGCGCATTGCTCAGATTCGAACCAAACGAGCCCTCATCGCTCAGAAAGTAATCTCCAATTTGGATGCTTATCTTTCAGCCACTCAACTGGGAATTACGCTCGCATCCCTCGCTCTTGGATGGATCGGTGAGCCAGCGATTTCACGAATGATCGAGCCGCTTTTGAAGTACTTCAATACACCTGATTGGCTTATACATACTCTGTCTTTTGGGATTGGTTTCTTTATTATTACCTTTTTACACATTGTAATCGGGGAGATGGCTCCAAAATCATTAGCGATTCGAAAAGCAGAAGCGACCACGTTAAAGGTAGCTCCTCCCTTAAATTGGTTTTACCAAATTTTCAGACCCTTTATTTACTTCCTCAACGGTTCAGCCAACCTTCTTTTAAAATGGGCTGGAATCGAACACAGCGATACACAACAAGCCCACACCGAAGAAGAGATTCGCATGTTATTAGCGCAAAGTCATAAAAGTGGAATCATCGATCAAACTGAGTTAACTTTGTTTGACAATATCTTTGACTTTACCGAACGCGTCGCTAGAGAAGTGATGGTTCCCCGGATCAATATGACCTGCTTATACGAAAATGTTCCTTTTTCCCAGAACTTTAGCGTCATCAAACAGTCTCGTTACACCCGTTTTCCTTATTGCGGTCGAGACAAAGATGATATTAAAGGAATTATCCATATTCGCGACGTTTTTCAAAAGCTTGCCAACGATGAACCGATTGAGCTCTCTGAGTTAATACGACCAGCCATTATCATTCCGGAAACCATGGAGCTCAAAGACGTCTTAAAAGTATTACAAAAAAACCATGCGGAAATGGCCGTGGTGATTGACGAATTCGGAGGAACTTCGGGTTTGATCACAGTGGAAGATATCATCGAAGAAATTTTCGGTGAGATGCAAGATGAATTTGATAATGAAAAACCTTTCTTCCAAAAGGTAGAAAAGGGTGTTTCGATCGATGCACATCTTCTCATCGATGATGTGAACGAGTATTTTGACACCCATATCGATGATCCAGACAACGACACCATCGGTGGCTGGCTGTTCTCACAATTAAACAAAATCCCCATCAAAGGGGATAAAGTAACCTACGACAAATGGACCTTTATCATCCAAGAAGTAAAGCAGTTCCAAATCAAACGCATTCTCGTTATCGAATCCACGAACGAGGAAAGCTCGACAGAAGAAAAAACAACCCCTCCTTCCTAGTCCTCCCAAGGAGGGGTTGTTTTCGTTTATGGATCAAGCTGAAAAAATCCAAACTTTCTTTTATCTACTTATAAAGATTTGTCTATAACCAAAACAAAAGCTCGTAGCCTTTCGGCTACGAGCTTTTGTTTTGGTTATATTTTAAAAATCCCACCAGTGCTTGCTGAAGTTACCAGCTTGGAGTAACGAGCCAAGTAACCCGTTTTTACTTTTGGTTCAAAGCCAGCCCAAGCAGCACGGCGACGCTCCATTTCTTCCGGTGAGATTTTGACTTCCAATGTTCTTTCGGCAATATCGACGACGATCCGATCTCCATCTTCGATCAAAGCGATAGGACCTCCTTCAGCCGCTTCGGGGGAAACATGACCGATGCACATTCCACGTGTTGCTCCGGAGAAACGCCCATCGGTTATCAAGGCCACTTTGGTTCCCAGACCCATTCCGACGATTTGTGAAGTAGGTGCCAACATTTCAGGCATTCCTGGTCCACCTTTGGGTCCTTCGTAGCGGATCACAACGACATGTCCTTCTTTTACTTTTCCTTCGGCAATGCCTTTTAGGGCTTCATCTTGGGAATTAAAGACAATCGCGGGACCTTCATGACGGGTAATTCCACCTTGCACCGCGCCGGATTTAATGACGGCACCATCCGGTGCTAAGTTACCAAACAGCATGGTCAAACCGCCTTTTTCACTATACGGATTGTCTAGCGGACGAATCACTTCTTTGTTTTTGATTTCACAGCCGGCGATATTTTCACCGAGTGTTTGACCCGTTACTGTTAAGGTATCCAAATGCAAGGCACCTTCTTTTTTGCTCAACTCATGCAAAATCGCAGAAATACCGCCTGCTTCATGCACATCCTCCATATGATAATCCGAAGCAGGAGCGATTTTAGCCAAATGCGGCACACGTTCTGCGAGCTTGTTGATCCGATCCAGTGAATAATCAAGCCCAGCTTCATTGGCAATCGCCAACGTATGCAATACGGTATTGGACGAACCGCCCATCGCCATATCCAAAGCGAAAGCATTATCGATCGCTTTTTCCGTAATGATATCTCGCGGTTTTAAATCGATTTCGATGAGCTCCATAATCTGCTTCGCCGATCGTTTCACTAGTTCCCGTCTTTCTTCAGAGACAGCCAGAATCGAACCGTTACCCGGCAAAGCCATACCGATCGCTTCAGCCAAACAGTTCATTGAGTTCGCCGTAAACATCCCCGAACAGGAACCACAGGTTGGACAACCGTATTTCTCTAATTCTTCCAAATTTTTCTCATTGATTCGACCTGCCTGATAAGCACCCACGCCTTCAAATACAGAAGAAAGGGAAATCGAACGACCATCACTTGTTTTCCCTGCTTTCATCGGGCCACCTGTGACGATGATCGTCGGGATGTTAACACGCAAAGCGGCCATAATCATGCCTGGGGTGATCTTATCACAGTTCGGAATACAAATAAGACCATCGAAGGCATGTGCCGAAACGACCGTCTCAATCGAATCCGCGATGATTTCACGACTGGGCAAAGAGTAACGCATTCCCAAATGCCCCATGGCAATTCCATCATCGACACCAATGGTATTAAATTCAAAAGGTACTCCACCAGCTTCACGGACCGCTTCTTTTACCAACTTCCCAAATTCCTGAAGATGAACATGCCCAGGAATGATATCGATATATGAGTTCGCAATCGCGATAAATGGTTTATCCCAGTCTGACTCATCTTGAATCATGCCTGTCGCTCTAAGCAAGCTGCGATGAGGAGCCCGATCAAAACCACGTTTGATGATGTCACTTCGCATCTTTTTTTTCATCGTTTCGCCTCTCCTGTTACCAAAGACTTATCAAACTCGTTAAAAGCTTCTGTTTTCTCCCTGATTCATCGTGTCCCTACCGTGGATCTCACGATCCATCTTCACATTGTTTCATGAAATCGATTGGTTGCTTAAGCATCCCCACTAGGGGGATACCGAGCAACGCCTCTTCATCTACCCATTATAGGGGAATTTTAGCTAAAAACCTCAGACAAGCAAATGGAATAAGTTGGAGTCTTTATTCACTTCCATATACTGGATTTGATGTTGTTCCATCCGTTGAATGAGACTGTGATAATCCTCCGGATGCTTCAATTCAATGCCCACAAGCGCAGGACCTTTTTCACGATTGTTTTTCTTAGTATATTCAAAATGAGTAATATCATCTTCTGGTCCTAAGACAAGATTGATAAACTCACGTAAAGCGCCGGCTCTTTGTGGGAAATTAATAATAAAGTAGTGCTTCAAGCCCTCATACAATAACGATCTTTCTTTGATTTCTTGCATACGATCAATATCGTTATTGCCTCCGCTGATGAGACAAACGACATTTTTACCAACGATCTCCTCACGGTAAAAATCGATTGCAGCTAAAGAGAGCGCCCCCGCTGGTTCTGCCACAATCGCATGTTCGTTGTAAAGTTCCAAAATGGTTGTACATACTTTTCCTTCCGGAACGACGACCACATCATCCAGCACTTCTTTACAGATCTCGGAAGTAAGAGCTCCTACTTGCTTCACAGCAGCTCCATCGACAAACTTGTCAATCTCTGGTAAAAAGACCAGATGATTTTCCTCGAGTGTTCTTTTTAGAGCGGGAGCTCCTGCTGGCTCCACACCGATCACTTTTGTCTGCGGACTGATTCCTTTGACATAAGTTCCTATACCAGCAGCCAAGCCCCCTCCTCCTACGCTTACGAAGAGATAGTCGATGTCGCTCATTTCATTCATGATTTCAAATCCGACGGTCCCTTGTCCAGCAATCACATTTGGGTCATCAAATGGATGGACAAAAGTCATATTCTCCTGTTCACAACAAGCCACCGCTTTTGCGAAGGCATCATCAAAGGTATCCCCAACCAGAATAACTTCTACAAAAGACCCGCCAAACAACTTCACCTGTGACACTTTTTGTTTCGGTGTCGTCGTCGGCATAAAAATTTTCCCGTGGATTTTCAGCTTCTGACAGGAGTAGGAAACTCCTTGTGCATGGTTTCCTGCACTCGCACAGACAATTCCCCGCTCTCTTTCTTCTGCTGATAAATTCTTGATGAAATGGTAAGCACCACGGATCTTAAATGATCGAACAACCTGTAAGTCTTCCCTTTTTAAAAAAAGCTGACAACGATACCGTTCAGATAGACGAAGGTTTTTTTGCAAAGGCGTTTTTGTTACCACATCTTTTAATAGATGGTTTGCAAGCACAATATCCTCTACTGTAACCTTTGGCACTGTCACCGACTCATTCATTCTACTTCAATCCTTTATTTGCAAGGTTGGTCACTTTTTGAGCCAACTCATCATTTCTCGAAGTTGAGCGCCCACCTGCTCGATTTGGTGATTTGCTTCTCTTTGCTTTATCGCATGATAGGCTGGACGACCTGCTTGGTTTTCCAAAATCCATTTTTTCGCAAACTCACCTTGTTGAATTTCTTTCAATACTTTCCGCATTTCTTCTTTGGTTTGCTCTGTAACGATCCGTGGACCAGATACATAATCACCAAATTCAGCGGTATCGGAGATGGAGTAACGCATTCTAGATAATCCACCTTCGTACATCAAATCGACAATCAACTTGAGCTCATGCAAACATTCAAAATAAGCGATTTCTGGACGATAGCCCGCTTCAACCAATGTTTCAAAACCAGCTTTTACAAGAGCGCTAACGCCCCCACACAATACAGCTTGTTCACCGAAAAGATCGGTCTCGGTTTCTTCACGGAAAGTCGTTTCAAAGACACCTGCTCGGGTGCCGCCTACCCCTTTTGCATAAGCCAGAGCGATCTCTTTCGCTTGACCAGTAGCATCTTGATGAATGGCAATCAGTGCAGGTACGCCAAATCCTTCGGTATAAACGCGACGAACGAGATGACCAGGACCTTTTGGAGCTACCATGGTTACATCAACATCTGCTGGTGGAACAATTTGTCCAAAATGAATATTAAATCCATGAGAGAACATCAACATTTTGCCTGCTGTAAGATTGGGCGCAATCTCTTCAGTATATGTTTTTCCTTGATACTCATCTGGAATCAAAATTTGAATCACGTCTGCTTCCGCTACTGCCTCACCGACACTCATCACTTCAAAGCCATCTGCTTCCGCTTGTTCCCAAGATTTTCCTTTACGTAAACCGATCACTACACGAACACCTGAGTCACGTAGGTTTTGTGCTTGGGCATGTCCTTGAGAACCATATCCTACAACCGCAACTGTTTTCCCCTCTAATACGCTCATATCTACATCGTTGTCATAATACATCTTCATAGAAATCCCCTCCAATATTCAGGCATTATCCATTTATGTTTTGCTCTAATTATGTAGCATGAACCACGCCGCCAACAAATTGGCGAGCTATTCGTTTCATCGAACAGACTTTGCTTAATTGGAAAATCTGTTCTCCACGAAGGCACGCTCCATTCCCAAATATGAGCTAGTTTACCGAGGTTTCGCTCAAATGTCAAAAGTCTTTTCAAGACTCCATAGCTAGATCATATAACAAATGGTTTTTCTCAGCATCCCCAAAGGAACTTATGAAACCTTCCCTTTATTCCCAAGTGAAAACGTTCCGATGAGTCAGCCTTAAACCCTTTGCACACGAAGTACATCAATCTGTTTATTTAACAGTCTGACCATTTTTTCAACTACCTTCGGCTCACATTGTGTCGTAATCGACATACGTGATAAATCAGACCCTTCACCGCCTTGATAAGTTAGCTGGTCAATTTTTACACCGTGACGTGTGTATAATAACATAATTCTTGATAAAGCAGTATTTTGATTCTTTAATAACACTTCTAATGTATACCGCATTAGTCCTCCCACCCCGTTAACAACATTTCATCCAATCCTTTGCCTTGTGGAACCATTGGGAACACATTTTCTTCTTCGACAACAACGAACTCGGCGATGACCGGACCAGGTGTTGCCAATGCTTTTTTGATCGTCGCTTCTACTTCATCTGCTTTGGTTGCTCTAAGTCCTGTCATGCCATAAGCTTCTGCTACTTTCACAAAATCAGGACTGCTGATCCGTGTCTCAGAATAGCGATGATCATGGAACATTTCTTGCCACTGACGAACCATTCCCAAGTAGTGGTTGTTCAAGATAAAGATTTTCACTGGCAATTTTTGATCCATTACCGTTTGTAACTCTTGTAAACACATCTGGATCGAAGCATCTCCAGCGATACAAATCACATCCTGATCGGGTCGAGCGATTTGCGCGCCGATGGCTGCAGGAAAACCATAACCCATCGTTCCTAATCCACCCGAAGTCACAAAGGTACGTGGCTTGTTGAACCGATAGAAGAGCGCGGCCCACATTTGGTGCTGTCCAACTTCTGTAGTAATAATAGCATCTCCATCCGTTATTCGACTCAAACATTCCACCACATACTGTGGCTTGATTTCATCAGAAGATTCTTTTTTGTAAGTTAGAGGATACTCGCGATACCATGCCTGTACTTGTTTAACCCATTCTTGACAGTCTGGTTTTGGTGTATTTTTCAGCAATTCAGTCAATGCTTTCTTTACATCACAAACCAACGGATAATCGATTCTTACGTTTTTGTTGATCTCAGCTGGATCGATATCGATGTGCACTTTCTTCGAATTTGGCGAGAAACGCTCTAACTTACCGGTCACCCGATCATCAAAACGAACACCACAGGCGATCAACAGATCGGTATGATAGATAGCCATGTTTGCCGCATAAGTACCATGCATTCCTAACATTCCCAAGTAAAGCGGATGATCTTGTGGGAATGAACCCAATCCCATCAAAGTAGAGGTCACCGGTATTCCCGTCCGATTGGCAAACTCGAATAGCTCTTTGGCTGCCTCCGAATGAATGATTCCACCGCCCACATATAAAAGCGGCCGCTTCGCCTTAGCAATTTCCTCTTTGACTTGTTCAATAATGGAGAGATCCGGTTCCGTTCTTACTTGATACCCATCGATTGCCACATCTTCTGGGAAAACAAAAGGAGCGGTTTGCAATGAAACATCCTTCGGAATATCGACTAAAACAGGACCCGGTCTACCTGAACGAGCCAAGTAGTAGGCTTCACACAAAACACGTGGCAAGTCAGCAGCATCGCGAACTTGATAACTATACTTGGTTACCGGAAGCGTAATTCCGATCACATCTACCTCTTGGAAACCATCTGTTCCGATCAGTGAAGTGAAAACCTGACCCGTAATAATAACCAATGGTGTCGAATCCATATACGCATCCGCAATCCCTGTCACAAGGTTGGTTGCACCGGGACCGGAAGTAGCCATCACTGTACCCACTTTTCCAGTTGCACGTGCATATCCTTCTGCAGCATGAATGGCACCTTGTTCATGACGAGTCAATACGTGTTTCAAATTACTATCATACATGGCATCATAAATAGGCAAAATCGCTCCGCCAGGATAGCCAAAAATCGTTTCTACTTGCAATCTCTCGAGGGTCTCAACCACCATCTGAGCACCTGTCATTGTTTTTACTTTTTGCTTTTCCATGATTTCCACTTTCTTCACTCCCTTTCATTTTCGAAGGCAGTACTTATACCTGATATTTCGTTCCAATTACCGATGTCATTTTGCGAAACTCTTTAATCAGCCGTTTGGTCATTGGACCTGGCTTTCCATCCCCGATGATCCGAGAGTCTACTTCGATGACGGGAATCATTTCAGCAGCAGTTCCCGTTAGAAAAATCTCATCAGCTACATAGACATCATGACGAGTGAATGGTTCTTCTTTACAGGGTATTTCTAAATTTTCACATAGCTCAATCACAGAGTTGCGCGTGATTCCTTCCAAAGCACCGAGGTAAGTAGGTGGTGTAATCAGCTTGCCATTTTTGACAATGAAGATGTTATCTCCAGATCCTTCACAGACATAGCCATCTTGGTTAAGGGTGAGTGCTTCAAACACACCGCTTTGAATCGCTTCTAATTTTATCAAGATATTATTGAGATAGTTTAAAGATTTAATTTTGGGATTTAAGGCATCAGGGTTATTTCGACGTGTTGATACGGTAACAATGCGAAGTCCTTTCTCATACAGTTCTTCCGGAAAGAGTTGCAATGCTTCAGCGATCACAATCACATTGGGCCGCGGACAGTTGCGAGGGTCTAGTCCCAAATCTCCAGGTCCTCGGGAAACAACTACGCGAATATAAGCATCTGTCAATCGATTGCGTCGTAAGGTTTCGACTACTGCTTCTTCCATCTCCTCAGGTGTGAGCGGGATCGTCAATAAAATGGATTTGGCTGACTCGTATAGCCGTTTAATATGTTCCTTTAAGCGGAAAACATTGCCCGAATAGGAGCGAATCCCTTCAAAAACGCCATCTCCATATAGAAATCCATGATCAAATACAGAAACGACTGCTTGACTGCGTGGAACAAATTCTCCATTCATATAGATCAAATATTCACTCATGATTCCATCTACCTCTCACCTAGTTGGTTAGTAAAAAAATAAAAAAACCTCGCTTAGCATGTAAATACACCTTAACTAAAACCTCTTGGTATTTACATTGCTGAGGCGAAAGTTCTCGCGGTACCACTCAGCTTCTCCACTCTCCTTACGAAGAGCAGACTCACTAAGTCCTTTCTTATGATGGACTTTAGTCCGATAACGTGGACCATCCCGTTATCTCCCTAATGAGAATCCCTTCCATGATCCGTTCAGGAGATCAGCTCCAAGACGATGTTCGAAGAAGTCTGACGTCCGTCTTCTCAGCCTAGAGACAGCTCTCTGTGCATCAGGATCTTCCTCTACTCCTTCTCTTCATTGCTTTTTTTGTTGTTATTCTGTCAATTTGTTGAAATCGAAGGATTACGAATAAATAGATTTTAGGCTTCGATATTATTTTTTTAGGAATGATTTAATTACCATAAAGAATTGCTACTCTTGCTTGCTTAGAAGCTTCAATAAAAAAACTCTCGCCTCAACAAGCAAACGTGCAAGAAAACTTGTCAAAATGCACAGTTTACATTGCTGAGGCGAGAGTTTCTCGCGGTACCACTCAGCTTCTCTATTTTCCTCACGAAAAATAGACTCACTAAGTCCATCTCTGGACTTTAGCCCGATAACGTGGACCACTCCGTTGCTTCTCTACTGAGGAAGGACCCTTCCCGTTCAAGATCAATGCTCCAAGGTGACGTTCGAAGAAGCAAGACGTCTGTCTTTCCAGCCAAGAGACAGCTCTCTGTGCATCAAGCTGATCTTCTACTTTCCTTTTCCTCGCATTTATTAAATCATCTGTTGTTAATGTTCTTGTGATTGATTATATGTTGCACATACTTTAATGTCAACACCCATTTCCTATTTGACTCATATCTGCTTATTCATCAAATAAGAAGTTTTTAGTTGATATGGATATATTAGAAGAAAAAATTTAGCTCGTCAATACGAGCAGGAAAAGAATGTTTATTTGGAATATTCATTCCTTCTTCGAAACTTTTTTCTAAAATACACCTCTTTATTTTTCAGCGCTAAAAACCATCCCTTTCTTTCCTTAAACGGATTTTCTCTAGAAACTTTCTTCACTCAAAATAAAACTTGATATAAATTTTTCCTATTATTATATTTATATTAATAATCAAAATAAGGCAGACTTTTACTCAAGCAAATGAAAGCATTTTTTCATATATCATCGAGGAGGATTCCCCCAATGAAAATATTACTAATTTGCTCCGCAGGCGTATCTACCAATGCGTTAGTCATGAAAATGCAAGAAACAGCAAAGCTCATCGGCTTTAATGCAAAAATCTGGGCAGCCCCCGTCTCACAGCTAAATGATTTTATCAAAGATATTAATATTATCCTGCTTAGCCCACAAATCCGTTATCTTCTAAAGGACATCAAGAAGTTAGCACAAGCTTACAATATAACAGTAGATACCATTCATCCCCTTCATTTTGGAAAAGCCAACGGCGAAGCAGTGATTAAACAAATTCTAGAGCTACCAGTCAGCAAAAAAATGGTCCTCAATTCTTTCCCTTCAGCATTTCCTAGGAACAATCCCCCTTCGAGACCGAACCGGTCACATTAAACAGATCTTGCCCATCTCTAGGTCAAATGACAAGATCACATGAAAAGAAAGTTCCTATACCTATAAAAAAGAGATCACCTCTTCACGCAAACAAGAGCGTTTGGGGTGATCTCTTTCTCATCTATTCACTTTCGGCAGCAACTTCAGCTACTTGATTGGCAATCACGGATCGGCAACGTTCGCAGAGATCTGGATGTTGCTCATCGGTTCCAACAGTGGTAGAAATGATCCAACAACGTTGACACTTCTCACCTTCCGCTGGCTTCACTTCCACCAGCGCTTTCTGTTCTTCGGTTACATCCGATGATGGAGATAGCACTTCGACCTGAGAAACGATAAACAGTTGATCCAGATAATCCATTTGTTGCAGGAGATTTGCCGTTTTCTCATTTGGAGTAATGGTGACAGAAGCTCCGAGGGAATTCCCGATGAGCTTGCTTGCCCGCGCTTCCTCAAGAGATTTTAGCACAACATCGCGCACTTCTAAGAAGGCATCCCATTTTTCCTCTAAAGCTGAATCAAACCATTCTTCTTTTGCTTCTGGGAACAGCGACAGATGAACGCTCGCTTCCTCCACTCCACTGATATATTGCCATACTTCATCAGCCGTATGCGGGATCAGCGGGCTAACCAATTGAACCAAGGTGACTAGCAGTTCATATAGCACCGTTTGAGCAGAGCGGCGAATCGGAGCTGTTTTCTCCTCTACATAGAGACGATCTTTTAAGACATCAAGATAGAATTGGCTTAAAAAAACAGTGCAGAAGTTATGGATGGAATGATATACTTGGTGAAACTCATATTCATCATAACTCTTGCTTACCCGTTTGATCAGTCGATGCAATTTGGTAAGCGTATAACGATCGAGTTCCGTCAATTCTTGATAGGCGACACGGTCCGTCGCTGGATTGAAATCTGCCAAGTTCCCCAACAAGAAACGGAAAGTATTCCGCCATTTCCGATACACTTCCGCAATCTGCTTGAGAATCCCATCGGAAATCCGCATATCTGCTTGATAGTCAACCGAAGCAACCCAAAGCCGGAGAATGTCAGCACCAAACTGATTAATCACTTTTTTCGGCTCAATCGTATTGCCAAGGGATTTGGACATTTTCCGTCCTTCTCCATCTAGCGTAAAGCCGTGACTCAACACTTGTTTATATGGCGCTTTTCCTCTGGTTGCCACCGCTGTCGATAAAGAAGAGTTAAACCAGCCCCGATATTGATCGGACCCTTCTAAGTACATGTCCGCCGGCCATTTTAACTCCGGTCGTTTGGTTAAGACGGCAGCATGACTACTACCGGAGTCAAACCAGACATCCATCGTATCCGTTTCTTTTCGGAACGCAGACCCACCGCAATGCGCACAAGTCTGACCTTCTGGCATCAGCTCGGAAATCTCTTTGGCATACCAAGAAGTCGAACCTTCCCGTTCAAATAGTTTAGCGATATGTTCAATCGTGTCTTCGTTAATATGTGGTTCATTACAAGACTCACAGTAGAAAATAGGCAAAGGCACTCCCCAAATTCGTTGACGAGAGATACACCAATCCCCTCGATCGGCAATCATGTTATGCAGACGCACTTCTCCCCATTTAGGAACCCAACGAACTTGTTTAATCTCATCTAACATCTCTTGACGGAACCCATCAATCGAAGCAAACCATTGTTCCGTTGCTCGGAAAATAATGGGCTTTTTTGATCTCCAGTCATGTGGATACTGGTGTTTAATAAAGGTTAATTTGAGTAATTTGCCTACTTCATCAAGCTTTTCAACTACTTTCTTATTGGCATCCTCATAAAACAGTCCTTCAAATCCTGGAGCCTCTTTGGTCATCCGTCCTTTCTCATCCACAGGACAAAGTACCCCTAATCCATACTGCTGACCGATCCGAAAGTCATCTTCCCCGTGTCCAGGAGCAGTATGAACACAACCGGTTCCTGCATCCAATGTGACGTGATCACCAAAGATCAATGGACTTTCCCGATCATAAAACGGATGCTGACAAATGACGCCTTCTAGTTCTTCCCCTTTCCATGTTTGCACAACTTGATACTCAGCAATTTCACACGTTTTCATCACTTCATCGACGAGTTTGCTCGCCAGAACCAGCTGACGTCCTCCTGCTTGCACCAAACTATATTCAAACTCCTTATTTAGTGCGATAGCTAAGTTGGCAGGCAAGGTCCAAGGCGTCGTTGTCCAGATCACAACAGCTGTATTTTCTGTTGGGAGAAGACCGTTGCCATCTTTGACCGGAAAAGCAACATAGATGGAAGGAGAGCGTTTATCCTGATACTCGATTTCTGCCTCGGCCAAAGCGGTCTCCGTAGTTGGCGACCAGTAAACCGTCTTTAAACCACGATAAATATGTCCTTTTTGTACCATTCGTCCAAAAACACGAATTTGCTCCGCTTCGTATTCAGGAACCAACGTGATATATGGATTATCCCAATCTCCATTGATTCCCAACCTTTTAAATTGCTCCTTTTGCTTTTTAACAAAAGAGAGAGCATATTCTTTACATTTCTCACGGAATTCGACGGGACCGATCTTTCTTCGATCTACCTTCTTTTTCGTAACAATAGCATGTTCAATCGGCAACCCATGGGTATCCCAGCCAGGTACATAGGGAGCGGCAAAACCTTTTAAAGATTTAAAACGAACAATAAAATCTTTTAAAATTTTATTTAAAGCATGACCAAGATGAATATCTCCATTCGCAAAAGGTGGGCCATCATGCAAAATAAACGTAGGCTGACCAGCTCTTTTATTCAAGATCTGCTTGTAAAGATCCATTTCCTCCCACCGTTTTTGCATCAACGGTTCTTTGTTTGGTAGATTTCCTCTCATAGGAAACGCTGTTTTTGGTAAATTTAATGTCTTACTATAATCAGCCATTTGCTTTCAAACTCCTCCTACAAAAATATAAAAAAGCCTTCCACATCCACTAGGGACGAGAAGGCTCTCGCGGTACCACCCTACTAGTTTCAAAAAGACTTTTGAAACCACTCTCCATTCGTATCGTGAATGACCCGATCCACCCTACTCACTCTTTCAGGCGATAGCTCCAGGGTGATTTTCGATAGAATCTTGGATTAGGCTTCCACCCTCCCTAATTCGCTGCACGCAAGTGTTCTATCTACTCTTCCCTTTCCTTGCCTATTCGATATTCAATTATTTGAAATGAAACCACTGTGGTCCGATCCAAATAGGGTTGTTTTCATTTTTTAATGGTGAGATTATACCACATAATGAAGCTTATTTCATCTCTTAATTAAAACATAGCCTTTTTCTTTAGCTTCCGTGAGGTTCTACGTAGCTCACGACGTGGTTCTTCTTCTTCCAAATAAGCATCTGCTACATTTTCAAGAACACTTTGTGACTCGTCTACCGTCCGATAGTCGTTGCTACCGAAGTCGTTGCTGCTACTACGGAAGTCATTGCTGCTATTGCGGAAATCATTACTATTATTCATACTGGAGCTACTATTCCGGAAGTCATTGGTTCTATAGTCATTTGTCCGATAATCATTTTCGGAAGGCATTTGAATTCCAGCTGCTACATGCATATTGGTCTGTTGTTGGAATTGTGATTGGTAGGATGATTGATTTCCTTGTTTTTGGCTTGATTGATAGTCCATCATGTTCATGTTATTGTTGGGTTGATATTCTAGTAGGTTGTTATTGGTATTCGGTTGATAGTCCATCATGTTTAAGTTGTTGTTCGGTTGATAGTCCATCATGTTCATATTGCTGCTGCTTTGATAATCCATCATATTCATATTAATATTCATATTGTGCGATTGTGCGTTGTCATTTGAGCGGCTTTGATTGTTTTCAAGCATAAATTGATCATTTTTCGCTCCTGGTCGTTCAGAGAGTTGATCAAATTTCTTACCTTGCTCATCTAAATTAGTTTCCAATTCTTCCAAAGATTCCCAATCTGAATTTTCTAGGATGTCTAAATGGGATTGGACAAGTGTACGGAACCGTGCGCGATAAACCGTTGCTTTTTGTTTCAGATCCAACAACTCGGTGTTAATAGATTGTGCTTTTTGCAGAGCTTCGTTAATGATTCGATCTGCATTTTTCTCCGCTTCTTGAACGATTAACTCCGCTTCTTTCTTCGCATTGATCCGAACTTCTTCAGCCACTTCTTGTGCTACACGAATCGACTTGTGAATGCTTTGTTCCATCGATGATAGGTTCATTTGGTTTAACGGAGCAGGTGCATTGATTGCAGGAACAGCCGGTTGCATACCAGTAAATTGTCCAGTATTGTGCATCATATTATTCATGTTATTTTGGTTGTTATTTGGAATATGCAACGGTGTCGTCGCTTGAACTTCTCTAAAATTTTGCGTAGCTTGGTTCGATGGTGGCATGGTCTGTTGTGGTTCTGTATACATCGTCGAACCATCTTGCAAAATCCGATCAATTTCTGCCTGCAATTCTTCCACTTGTTGTTCTAGTTCCAACTTTTCCCTAGTTAAAATCTCGAACTCTTTAATAATTTGATCAAGAAAATCGTTTACTTCATCAACATCATATCCCCGAAACGAACGCTTAAACTCCTTATTGTGTATATCATATGCTGTTAATCCCATATCCGCACCTCCTGGATTACTTCCATGCTCTTCTATTCGACAATATTAACAAATATCCTGCAAAAATGCTACCTATAACCAGAAAAAGGCGTTTTTACTTAAATTAAGTAATCTAATATCAAAATGCTTTTTCCCTTTTTTGTGCAACCTTCGACCCCTTTTAAATAAACTCTGCCGAAACCACGAAGGGAAATCATATCGCCCACTTCCGTCATATAAGAAGGACTATCAACCAATTGCCAATTTACCTTGCATTTTCCATTTTTTATAAGCATGGCTGCCTTTGATCTGGATATTGCGTGGCCTTCAGCGATCAAAACATCTAAACGCATCGATGAAACAACAACCGACCGGGTCTTATACTGAGCTTTTGCGACTTGCAACTCATTGAGATCAATTACTTTTACACTTATATCATTTTTTCCGACCTGATGCAATTGTGTACAAATATAGTCTACCATCTCGAAAGCCACAATGCAGTCACATCCTTGTGGGTGCGGATGGAGATCTCCGATAAACTCCCTTTTTATCCCTAAACCAAGTAGCGCTCCTAAGACATTCGAATGATTCAACACTCCCTTTCTCTTCGACACGATCCGGATGATGGATCGAGTGAACCAGTCAGAGGGAATGGAAACAAAGTTAGGGCTAATGATCATGCGTTGCCTTTCCGCAGATGGATAGCCCCCCTCTGTTTGCCATTGTACATCCGATTCACGTCGAACGAGTGTTTCTAAAATATACCTTTCTCTTGGATTTAGAAAAAAGGTTGTTACAACTTGGGAACGATTGACCACACGATCGATCCAGTCCAAAGCACGTTCAACAAAAGCATGTTCATCTTGACGGAAGTGCATCAATAAGAAAGATTTTCTCCTCTTAGACATATTAACCTAAAAACACTCCAATAGTATACCTGAGTACCAAAATAATCCCATCTACCAAAAATGGTAATGCGATGATTGCAAGAATTGGTGAAAGATCAATGAAACCGATCGGCGGGATCAGCCGACGAAAAATGGACAAATAAGGTTCACAAATTCGTGCAAAAAGCCTACCGACCGGCGAATCTTTTACATTTGGAAGCCACGACATAAAAACGTAAATAATGATACAAATCTGGTAAATATACCTAGCTCGATCAAGCAACATAATAACAATATCTAATGCTGACATTTATGGATGGTCACCTCAATCCTACTCCATTAAAACGTGTCATCTTGCATCATTTCAGTAATCGTTCCCTGGATATCTACATTGGCAGGTGTACAAATAAAAATATGATGACCCAGCTTTTGAATCTGTCCTCCCAAAGCATAAACAGTACCGCTTAAGAAATCAACAATTCGCAATGCTTGATCTCTACGCACCCGCTGTAAGTTAACTACAACAGGACGGTGTGATTTCAGATTATCAGCTACCTCTTGTGTTTCCTCATAAGCCCGCGGTTCAAACAAAACCAAGCGAATATTTTTTTGTGTGTGCAGAGAAACAATATTGCTTTTCGCCTTTGGTTGATGATGTTGTTGCGTTTCCATCTCTACTTCCTCTTCCTGATAATGCTCTTCATCGTCATTTACGCCAAAAAAGCCTTTGATTTTATTCATAACGCTCATACACCCCAGTCCTCCTTCAGAAAATCGCTCCTCATTTCATTCCTCCCACGAGAACGGAACCCAGCCGTATCCAAGTAGCTCCTTCTTCGATCGCTATGTCAAAATCTTGAGACATACCCATCGATAAATGCGGGACTTGCAAACGAGGAGATTCAAGCTTAATTAATCGTTGCTGACAGCGTTTTAGTTCACGGAATACAGGTCGAACTTCTTCAGGCCTGTCCACTTTGGGAGCCATTGTCATCAAACCGACAATCTCAATCTGTGGTAGCTGGGCGACTTCGAGTGCAAATTCAGTGAGTTCATTTGGGGCAATGCCAAACTTGGACTCTTCCCCAGATACATTTACTTGGAGAAAACACCGTATCGTCTGATTTCGCTGCATCGCGCGACGGTTGATTTCTTTGGCGAGTGAAAAGCGATCCAGTGAATGCAAATATTGAAATCTTCCAATCACTTCTTTAACCTTATTCGATTGAAGATGCCCAATAAAATGCCAAACGCCTCGATTTCCCAACTCCTTCCATTTCGGAATAGCTTGTTGAACACGACTTTCACCAATGTGATCAAAACCCGCATCCAAAACCTGTTTCGTTCCTTCAACATCCAAGTACTTCGTCACGGTAACGACGCGAACTTCATTGGGATCTCTTCCCACTCGGTTACATGCCTCTTCAATTTTTTTTCGGACGAGTGACCATTGATAACTTAATTCGTTCATGACTATCTCCTTTCCTTCTTTCCAATCCATGCAACCATCCGACCTGTTTTCCCTTGGTCACGACGGTGGGAATAGAAATAGTCAATCCCACAACTTGTACACCATGAGGTCATCACTATTTGCTTTATGGAAATCCCATTTTTTTGTAGTATAGCTGCATTGGCTTGTTTTAAATCACATTGCCATCTTCCTTGACCGTTGTACGTGGCAATGTTTGGAGTTAATTCTGCTTTACCTAGTGCATCCTGTAAAGGGGTGATCACATGTTCATCCACTTCATAACAACAAGCACCGATCGAAGGTCCAATCGCAATCCGAATATTTTGGCGTTCCGCTCCTTGTTCCACAAGCTTGTCCACCATACGGGGACCGATTTGACCGACTGTTCCTCTCCAGCCAGCATGGGCAATACCAACCCAGTCCAAGTCAGGACTGTAAAAATATAATGGGACACAATCAGCGTAGTACGAAGCAAGCAAAAGATCTGACTCTCCCGTCAATAAACCGTCTGTTTCTTGAAAAGCCGTTTCCCGAGAGTCACTCCCTTTGCCCCGCTGCGAAAAATCAACAATTTCAATATGCACACCATGAACCTGTTCCCCACAAGTCCAGGATTGAAAAGGAAACCCGATAGACCGAGTTAAGTTTTTCCTATTTTGCATAATTCGGGTTGGATCTCCGCCGACATGAAGAGCGTAATTATAAGCATTCCAATCCTCTTTTGGATCTCTTGCGCTAAATCCGACGGTAAGAGTAGGGAATTCTTTTTCCCATTGCTCTAACCGAAAGAAAGGCACCCCCATTTTCTTCTGATAAACAAATGATTCCATCTACTTCCCTCCAGTTTCATCTTATCACAAGTAATCTACTTGACAATAGTATCCTAACTGCGAGTTTTATACACACTTCAGTTGGAATCATTCCCTTCGGGAGGCTGCAAAAGGGGACGATCGATGGGTAGGGAATGGCGAGCATCCAAACGAACCAAGATCACATCCGAGCCAATCTTTACAATTCGATTCCATGGAATAATCCACTCATGTCCACTCGAAAGCCAACTAAAAAAGCGACTTTCGCTCGGTACAATCACCGCTTTTACCGTTCCTAAACGCAAATCCAACTCAATATCATGAATTTGCCCCAGCTTGCGCCCATCACTAATATTAACGACATCTTTTGACTGAAGTTCTGAAATCTTCATCAAAACTTTCCACCTCACTCGAAGTTTGCTCCTATACTCATTTATATGTAAGACGAGTGAGAAATGTACGAGTAGACTTTTCCTAAAAATAAAAAAAGTTCCAACAGATCCTGTGTTGGAACAGCAACCGACTCTCGGACCAACGATGCGTCCTCAAAATGGAGTTATTTAATGGATATATTTATGCATCTGATTCATCGCCGCTTTTTCCAAACGAGAAACTTGTGCTTGTGAAATCCCGATCTCTTCTGCCACTTCCATTTGCGTCTTTCCTTCAAAGAAGCGCATCGAAAGAATCATTTTTTCCCGTTTGTTCAGCTTATTCATCGCTTCCTTCAGCGCAATTTCTTCCAGCCATTGGATGTCCTTGGTTCGTTCATCACTCAATTGATCCATCACAAAAATAGGATCTCCCCCATCTTGATAGACTGGTTCAAAAAGAGACACCGGATCCTGGATCGCATCCAAAGCAAAGACAACATCTTCTTTGGAAACATTTAGCTCCTTCGAAATTTCATGAATCGTGGGCTCACGTGAATAACGATTTGTTAAATTATCTCGGACTTGCAAAGCTTTATAAGCGATATCGCGCAACGATCGCGAAACACGTATGGGATTATTATCCCGTAAGTAACGCCGTATTTCGCCAATAATCATCGGAACCGCATAGGTCGAAAACTTCACATTCTGACTAAGATCAAAATTATCGATCGCTTTCATTAACCCGATACAGCCGACTTGAAATAAATCATCCACGCATTCCCCACGGTTATTAAACCGTTGAATCACACTCAAAACCAGTCGCAGATTTCCATTGACTAACTTTTCGCGAGCGGAACGATCCCCTGCTTGTAATTCGCGAAACAATACTCTCATCTCTGGATTTTTCAACACAGGCAATTTCGACGTATCTACACCGCATATTTCCACTTTGTTTCGCGCCATTGTGCTCCCTCCTCAGGATGATTACATGTTAAGTATCTCCTGTGAAGGGAATTTTATAATCTAATGGAATTAAAATAGAATTATACCATTTTATTGAATTCCTTCCGAAGTCGTTTGATAATTCGTTTTTCTAAGCGTGAGATATAAGATTGCGAAATCCCTAAGAGATCCGCTACATCTTTTTGTGTTTTCTCCTCTCCTCCATCGAGACCAAATCTTAGTTCCATAATCTTCCGTTCGCGGTCGGACAGATGATTCAAAGCCATATGTAAAATTTTTCGATCTACCTGATCCTCAATATCGCGGTAAATCGTATCGTGATCCGTTCCTAGCGTATCCGAGAGCAACAATTCATTGCCATCCCAGTCGGTATTGAGTGGCTCGTCAAAAGAAACTTCGGAGCGCATTTTATTATTTCGGCGTAAAAACATCAAAATTTCGTTTTCAATACACCTGGAGGCATAGGTAGCCAATTTGATCTTTTTATGCGGATCAAACGTTTTGACCGCCTTGATCAGCCCGATCGTTCCAATCGAAATGAGATCTTCAATGTTGATTCCCGTATTTTCAAACTTTCGGGCAATATAGACAACCAATCGTAAATTGCGTTCAATCAAAACTCCCCGCACCGATGCATCTCCTGTGGGTAACAGATGAAGCAATCGCTCCTCTTCCTCACGAGTGAGGGGAGGGGGGAGTGCCTCGCTTCCTCCGATATAGTATATCTCTTCTCCCTTCATGCCGAGTTGCAACAAAAGCCGATACCATAATAGCTGAACAAATAATCGCAATTTGACCAGCATCGATCTGCCTCCTTTTTCAAATCACTTTACAAACACGGTCAAGGAAGTTCATCTCTTTCGCCATTTCTTAAGAAAAGTTGGTTACGACCCAATGACATGTAGACTAGCTGGATGGATGAGTGCTTGATATTTCCCATCGGATGATAAAGTACCTACATCTAAACCTATGAGCACTTTCCCAACATTATTCCAGCCATCTTCATACCAGATTTCCACTTGATCTGGTTTAAAGGTCACCATCATATCCATCTGCCTTCCTGCGCCCCGATAGGGGACCAATTTTACTTTTACCATCCATTCTGGAGGCAACTTTGTCCAGCCTTGTTCCCAATCACTTTTTTTAATCATTTCCGTAAGCGCCGGAGGAATTTTGCTCTCCAGTTGATCCAACTCCACCATCATCACAGGCGCTCGGGTGATGGGATCGCGCAACTGATTTCCTGTATCGACCAGACCCATGCATTCCAAGTACGATCCTTCCACTTGAATACGGACCGGTAACAAAAATGAATCCATTTGGCGTTGCTGTTCCAATGACCCAAAAGATATTTTGGCATAGAGCCAAACCAGCGGAAATCCAAGGATGATGACTCCCCATGAGACGGGAGAACCCCATCCGTTACTTGTCACTGTTAAAAAAACACCAGCCGTTTGGCTCTCTCCAGTTAGGAAAAAATGAATGGCCATCATAGCTCCGCCCGTAACAAAACAGACAAAATAAAAAACACCCAGGTTGCGCAGATACGATAAAGGATGGACAAAGCCAAAGGAGATCCAAATCATGACAAATGAAATGACCAACTTCATTGGCAAAGAATAAATCGGCTGAAACTGTGCCCATAAATGAAGGGTTGCATAAGCTCCTCCGATGATCGCAGCGATCAACAATCGCCAGTGATTGGTTCGCTGCTTTCGAATCGCTGAAGTAAGCCATAGAAGCAAAAAATCAAATAAACCATTGAGGAGGAACACAATATCTGCATAGACCGTCAGACCAATCCCTCCTCGCCTTTTTCTTTCACTGGCTGTGAAACCAGTATATACTTATCCATATTTCGAAGTCTGTCAAAACTTGTTAGGTCTGTTCTTCTTTTTTTGTCGATCATCTCGCGATGAAATGGCGAAGGACATAAAAAATCCTCTGGTTGACCTTTTTGACCAGAGGAAACGAAAATTTATTTTTTGTTTGATTTGTTATTAATGCGAAGAAAAGTCGGAATATCGATCACCTCTTGTTTGTATTTATCCGTAATCTCGAAACGATCATTGGCTGGAGAAAAGTTAATGGACGGCTTTTTCGGAACCGAGCTGCCACTCGCTTCTGCACCAAAAATCGGTTTTTTGTATGGGGAGGCTTGTGACTTTTCCTGCTGTTTTTCATCAAATCCTGTTGCGATCACGGTGACGTAAATCTCATCTTTCAATTCTTCATTAATCACAGCCCCAAAAATCATGTTCACTTCAGAATGGGATGCTTGCATAACGATGTCTGCTGCTTCATTCACTTCAAAAAGGCTGAGATTGGTTCCACCTGTAATATTCATCAACACACCGCGCGCACCGTTAATCGATGTTTCTAACAATGGGCTACAGATCGCTTTTTTCGCTGCTTCAGCTGCACGGCTCTCTCCTGTAGCTTGTCCGATTCCCATCAAAGCAGATCCACGTTCAGTCATAATCGTTTTCACATCAGCAAAGTCGAGGTTAATCAGTCCAGGAACGGCAATCAAATCAGAAATTCCTTGGACACCTTGTCGCAAGACATTATCCGCTTCACGGAAAGCTTCCAGCATAGGGGTGTTTTTATCTACGATTTCCAACAGTCGATCATTTGGAATCACAATCAGCGTATCGACATTCTCTTTTAGAGCTTGAACGCCTTGCTCGGCTTGAATCGTTCTTTTTCTTCCCTCGAAGGAAAAGGGCTTGGTCACAACACCAACCGTAAGGGAACCCAATTCTCTAGCGATCGCGGCAATCTCCGGAGCAGCCCCTGTACCCGTTCCCCCTCCCATTCCGGCGGTGACAAAGACCATATCCGCTCCCCGCAAAACGCTTTCAATCTGCTCTCTACTCTCTTCAGCTGCTTTTTTGCCAATCTCCGGTTTTGCTCCTGCACCTAGTCCTCTGGTTAGCTTTTCGCCAATTTGCAATTTGACAGGTGCTTTCGACCGATTTAATGCTTGAGCATCCGTATTCACTGCGATGAATTCAACACCTTGGACGCCTGATTCGATCATCCGGTTAACAGCATTGCTACCTCCTCCTCCTACACCGATGACTTTAATCTGAGCAATCTGTTC
Organism: Thermoactinomycetaceae bacterium; assembly: GCA_025449975.1. Lineage (GTDB taxonomy): Bacteria > Bacillota > Bacilli > Thermoactinomycetales > Thermoactinomycetaceae > Thermoflavimicrobium. Next base: position 46,799 of record JANWIG010000043.1, on the reverse strand, counting down.
AATTTCTATATCGAAATTTAGATTTAACATCTTTCTGTCCCTCCATCTTCCTCAATCACAGTTTGCTTTGCTTTTAATACCCTCCTATCAGTCCATTTAACAGCCTGCAAAGCAAAAATTCTTCCATCGAGGCATCGATTGGTTAAATAAATTCACTTAACCAAGTTTTCATGCGTTGAAAAGGTGAAAATCCACGCGTTTTTTTCGTATGAGCATTCGCTTTTGCTTTTGATTCAGGGACCTGAATTCGACCCGTTTGTTGGAGATAATGAATCAGACTCACTCCACCTGTATAAGCTGGATCTTTGACGCCGATATTTTCTGGGGTAGCAATCCGAACCGCAGAACCAAGTTGACGTTGGGCAACTTGGATAATTTTTGCCATGGACATTACCCCTCCTGTTAAAACATATCCCCCCGCAGGCTCTTCCAAAAACCCAATAGTTTTTACTTGCTGTTTGATCAATTGAAACATCTCTGCAACCCTCGGCTCAATGATCTGGGCCAACTCAAACTGCGAAATGGTCATTTCCTTGCTATTCCCTATCATATCTACCGTAAATGTTTCATTTCTGGATGCATGATCTCTACTGGCACAACCGTGTTTGATCTTCATCTCTTCTGCCAAATCCGAGCGGATCCGCAAACCGAAGGCAATATCGTGAGTAATATAATCTCCACCGATGGGGATAGTCGCTACACCAGCCAAATGTCCATGTTGATAAATCGTCAGAGATGTCGTTCCTCCTCCCATATCTACCAGAACACAACCCAGATTCTTTTCATCTTCCGACAAGCATAGCTCGGCAATCGCTAATGGTAAAAAGACAATTCCGGCTACCTCCAGTTGGGCTTTCCCTACACAGCGTAACAAATTATTAATCATGGTTTTCGCTCCGGTAATGATCGTGGCATCTACTTCGAGACGAACGCCAATCATTCCCTTGGGATCACGAATATCCTTCAGCCCATCAACGATAAACTGTCTAGGAATCACCTCGATAATCATCCGTTCAGGAGGCAAAGCAATCACTTTGGCCGCTTGAATCGCTCGTTCAATGTCAGATGCATTGATCTCGCGATCTTCATTGGTCACACCTACTACACCATGACTTTGCTGAAGAGAAACATGATTTCCCGAAACCCCTACAAATACTTGAGAAATCTCTATCCCAACCATCCGTTCCGCATGTTCTACAGCATTTCGAATCGACTGAACGGCTTGATCAATATTAACGATGGCCCCTTTTTTAATACCAGCCGATGCTGAAGTCCCAACACCAATAATTTGTGTGGTACCATCCGAATTGATTTCCGCTACAATAACCCGTACTTGGGATGTCCCAACATCCAGTGTTACTACGTAATCTACATTACTCAATCTTGGGCACCTCCTCGCCCCAGAATTGATTTCATAATAATAATAGACGCTAGTTCTCTAGGGAATGGGAGGAAAACATTTCCATCTGACTAATTCAACAATGATAAAGTTAACCCCTTTAAAATCCCCAAATTTTCTAGTAATTGGATATTTATGTTTTTTACTGATTAGGACAAAAAGTCCCAATGACTCCCCCTTTCTGCATACCTCATCATTCAAAAGATGCGAATCCGGTATATACGCAGACAATCAGATTGGATATTTGTTATGTAGAATCACTGGTGAAAAAAGACAAGTCCAATAGAGCAAGAAGTATGATCCATTTCAACTCTATTCTTTCAACGGATCCACAACCAACTTTTCGCTGATGAAGCAAATTTGGATGTATAATCATGAGCTCTCCGAAGAAACAAAACGAGGTACAAGCTACAAATCATACCAACAGGAAGCACACCAGTAAAAATAGAGAACTCATGATAAACTGTCTGTTACATGAAGAGAAGATTGCAACCGACTTATCCTACTCATATTAATAGGGAATCTTCCCTATATATTACCATAAGTAAAATATGAAATTGTTGATTACATTGGAAAAAAGGGTGTCGATTGAAATATTTAAATATTTTGTTTTTAACCGTCTTCCCATCATGATGGCACAGTAGAAGGTCCGTTTTCGACCCGCTTTACCCCCTAGCGCTTCGAAAACGGACCTCTACATTTATTCTTCGCCAACTACTTCCACCTCAGGAACAAGCGTTACTTCAAACTTTTCCTTTACTGTCTGGATGGCATGTTGAATGAGAGCAAGGACATCTTCTGCCTTGGCTTGTCCTCGATTGATGATAAAGTTGGCATGTATAGTGGATATTTCTGCATCACCGATGCGATATCCTTTTAATCCTGCTTCTTGAATCAAACGTCCAGCATAATCTCCAGGTGGATTCCGAAAGACACTTCCTGCACAAGGATATTGAAGCGGTTGTGTCTGTCTTCGACGATCTTTCCATTTGGATAAAACCGAAACGATCTCATCTTTGTTTTTTCTCTCCAGCTGGAAAGTAGCCTCCGTCACAATTCCACGCAATTCTTTTTGCAAAATAGAGGTGCGATAAGAAAATTTTAGCTCTTCATTCTTTAAACGTGCCCATTCTCCGCTTTCAGAAATCACTTCAGCAGAGACCAAGACACGGGAGATCTCAGAACCATGCGCTCCCGCATTCATATAGACGGCTCCACCCACATTGCCTGGGATTCCACCAGCAAATTCCAACCCAGAGAGTCCCTGTTTTGCTGTTTTACTCGCCAATAAAATCGTCGAATATCCGCCACCTGCCGTCACTAGGGTACCATCCATCTTTAAATAATCGAAACCTTCACTCAGTTTGATGACAACTCCGCGTATACCACCATCGCGAACCAACAAATTGGAACCACGACCAATCACTCGCCATGGGAGCTGATGCCGATGAATCAACTTCATTGTTACTTCTAATTCTTTTCTATTGTGTGGGCAAATGAAAAGATCAGCTGGTCCGCCCACTTTCCAAGTCGTATGACGGGACAAAGGTTCTTGAAAACGAACATCTTCAATGCCCCTTTGCCTAAACTCTTCTGCAATGATTTGGGTTATCAATTTCGTCTCTCCTCGCCACACATGATACGGAATGATTCCGCCTAAGTTTACTATTTCAATATATGAAGTATCGCATGTACATTGGCACTCCCATGGTTGATGCCAATGGGAACTAGAGGGAATCGGTTGTTCACAGACTCGCTTCTCCCTAAAAAGCAGAGGCAAAAAAGGAATTTTTGAAGAAGATGAGATCTGGATCCAACTCTTCCCTTTTCTTATGATACAAAGATCCAATGATACAGCAAAAGGCTTTTCTTACTCTTTTTGCTTCCCATTCCAATCCCAACAAAAAAGGATTACCGAACAAGGCTGTCTCTTCCATGATAAACAGATCAGGACGCATCAGCAATGACGGTAATCATCAGCCACTATTTAGCCCGAAAGGCACGAGCAATGTTTTCCAGCTCGGAAACCAGTAGATCGGCTGACTCTGGACGACCGAGTTGTCTGGCCGCTTCACTCATCTTCTGGTGTTCCTCTGTTTGATGAACCAGATAATCAATCCATTCCCATAAATATTGACCTGTCAGTTCATTTTCACGAATCATTTTGGATGCACCTTGTTTCTCCAACCAAAGAGCATTGGCTTCCTGATGATTATTGGTAACATATGGAGAAGGAATCAAGATCGAGGGCAAACCGAGTGCCGTAATCTCAGCCAGCGTCGAGGCTCCTGCTCGACTAACCACTAAGTAAGTAGAAGCAAGAACATCCGGCATATTATAAATAAATGGACGTATATCTAAATTTGGAACTTCGCGAGCCGGAACCTGGGAACGAATCTGTTCATAATGAACTTCCCCAGTCACATAAACAAAATGAACATCGGGCATCGTTTTCATTTGGGGAATCATTTGCAGAACAGCTTCATTGATCGCTTTTGCCCCACGACTTCCCCCAACAAACAAGATAATCGGATGATGATCATAAATCCCGAGAGAACGACGTCCTAACTCTGGATTTGCCTTGATCACTTCCGTCGCTCGTGGATTTCCTGTATAGACGGCTCGTTTGGCTTTCGTCAAAAATTTTCCGGATTCTTCCAAGCTATATGCCACTACATCCGCATAGCGCGTCAAAAATTTAATCGTTAAGCCAATGACAACATTTTGCTCATGGATTAAGGTCGGAACCCCCAACTGATGGGCAGCATATACCGCTGGACCGCAAACATACCCACCTGTGCCAACGACCACTTCAGGTTGAAATTCCTTTATATATTGTTTCGATTTCTTCACAGCAGATAAAAATTTGCGAATCGTATTTACGTTATATAACGAAAGACTCCTTTTAAAGCCCTGAATCTCTACCGTATAGAACCGGATCTCCCCTTCCTTGGGAACAATGCGAGACTCCAGCCCATTTTCCGTTCCAATATAACCGATCCTTACATCGGGATACTTTTGCCTCACCGCGCGTGCAATCGCTAAGGCTGGATAAATATGCCCGCCTGTTCCTCCCCCAGATAACATGATCCGTTTCATATGACTCACCTCTCTTTATAACCATCAATATCGAGTAAATCTTGATAAATTAAGTAGAATTCCTACAGCTACGAGCATGAGCGTTAGGGAAGACCCACCATAACTTAAAAAAGGAAGTGTAATGCCGGTGACGGGAAAAGCTCCAGAAACTACTCCTATATTAATCACGGCCTGAATCATAATCATACCGGTGATTCCTGTCGCTAACAAACTCATAAACAGATTGGGGGCAAGAATCGCGATGCGAATGCCTCGCCAAACTAAAATAACAAAAAGGATCAGAACTGCTCCAGCTCCTAGAAATCCTAATTCTTCAGCTAATATCGAAAATATAAAATCGGTATGTGGTTCGGGTAGATACAAATGCTTCTGTCTACTCATTCCCAATCCCAGTCCCATCAAACCTCCTGGACCGATCGCATACAGTGATTGAATCAAATGATAGCCCGCTCCAAGTGGATCTTGCCAAGGATCGAGAAAGGCAGTAATCCGCTTAATGCGATAGGGAGCAGCTAAAACCAAACCAACAAATCCAATGATACCGATTAGAAAAAAACCAGCTAAATGCTTCATTCGGATTCCAGCAACGTAAATCAGAGCCATTCCTGTTCCGACCAGAACCGTTCCGGTGCCTAAATCCGGTTGCAACATAATTAAACCAAAGGCAAGCCCTAATACCGATAAAGCAGGCAATAATCCTTTACGAAAATCGGTTAAATCATATTCGGGTTTTGCAAACAGACGGGCGAAATAAGCGATGATCGCCAGTTTCATAAATTCCGACGGCTGAATACTAAAAGCCCCAATTCCCAACCAGCTGCGCGCTCCGTTTCGCAAAATGCCTACTCCAGGAATCAAGACAATCAATAACAACGCAAAACAAATAAGCAAGCCCGGCTTCGCCCATTTGTAAAAATATTCGGGGTCCAGCCGAACTATTAAAAACATGAAGAAAACACCCAATGCTGCGAACAATAATTGCCGTTTAGCAAAATAAAAACTATCTTGGTATTTGTGAAAACTAAAACTGGCACTCGCACTATAAACCATGACCACACCGATCGAAAGTAAACACAATATAACGGCAACGATGATATAGTCTGGATTTGTTCGCATTTTTAGCATGGGGCTTTGTCACCTCTTAAACAAGCTATTTATTATTAAGCCTATGCACAGCTCGTTTAAAAATGCTTCCGCGTTCTTCAAAAGAGGTATACATATCCCAGCTTGCACATGCCGGAGAAAGGAGAACAACATCCCCGTTTTTCGCCAGCTGACTCGCTTTGATTACCGCCTCATCTATATCTTTCACTATATGTCTTTCGGATATATTCGCATCTTTCGCACGATCATAGAAAATCGGAGCAGACTGACCATACGCAATCAGCGCTTTTACTTTTTCCTTAAAAACCGGAACCAGCTCTTTAAAATCTACTCCGCGATCCAATCCTCCAGCGATTAAAATAATTGGCTTAGAAAAAGCTTCAAATGATTTTTCAGCCGCTTGAGCATTGGTCGCCTTAGAGTTATTATAATACGTCACACCCGCGATCGTCTCAACATATTCCAAACGATGCTCTACACCTGTAAAGCTTCGGAGCGTCTCTTGGATCGCTTCGATCGGACATTGACATGCTAACGCAATCGCCGTCGCCGCTAAGGCATTTTCCAAGTTAAAACTTCCTGGTAACGCTACTTCGGAAGCAGGAAGGATCGGAATCGGCTCTTCATCCTTTTCACGAAACACAATCCAGCCATCTTTCACCCAAACCCCCTGAGGCACTTCTTTTAACCGACTAAACCACCAAATGGTCGATGAAATTTGTTTTCCCATCTCCACGCAAGCCGAGGAATCTGCATTTAAAACCGCCAATTGTTCGGCTGAGTGATTTTGGAAGAGATGTCGTTTCGAAACAAAATAATCCTCCATCGTCTGATGATAATCCAAATGGGCTGGAACGATATTGAGCAAAGCTCCGATTTGTGGACAAAACGTCTCCGTCCCTTTTAATTGAAAACTGCTCAGCTCTGCTACCAGCCATTCATCCTCGGTCAAATCGAGGACAATTTCCGTCAGGGCTTGTCCGATATTCCCAGCGACTCGGGATTTTAAATTCCCCGCAGCGAGCATCTTGCCAACGAGTGTGGTCGTTGTCGTTTTCCCATTTGATCCCGTTATGCCAATCATCGGTGCTTTGGAAAAACGACCCGCGATCTCCACCTCTGTCACAACCGGAATCTTAAGTTTTAAGGCATCTTGAATAGGCTGAATTCGATAGGGAATGCCTGGGTTTTTGACAACCAGATCAATTCCTGAATGAATCAGCCCCTCGGGGTGCTTCCCAGTAATCACTTCGATCCCCAATGCTTCCAATTCGCCAGCTTCTGGACATTCTTCTCTTGTTTTCCGATCATTTACAACCACATGGGCTCCGAGCCGGTGAAGTAGCTTAGCGACAGCTACTCCACTTTTGGCTAGCCCAAGAACAATCACTGAATAGGAAGACCAATCGATCTGTTCTTTGCTTTTACTCATTTCATTAACACCCCAATATATACTCCGATAATTGCTAGAATTAGTCCTGCTGCCCAGAAGGAGACAACCACTCGCCACTCCGACCAACCTTTTAACTCATAATGGTGATGCAAAGGGGTCATCCGAAACACCCGTTTTCCCCGTGTCTTAAACGATGTAACCTGAATCATCACCGATAAAGTCTCCGCTACAAACACACCACCGATAATCGGTAGAAGTAGCTCAGTATGTGTAATGACAGATAAGGCAGCTAATCCGCCTCCCAATGCCAACGAACCCGTATCTCCCATAAATACTTTGGCTGGATGTGCATTAAATACGAGGAAACCCAATAACGCTCCGACGACAGCAATGGAAAAAATCGCTACAGTATAGTTGTTTTGAACCATACCAATAATCGCATACGCGCCATATGCGATCGCTGCTGTTCCGCCTAAGAGTCCATCCAGTCCATCCGTCAGGTTGGTCGCATTGGAGAAACCGATCAGAAGAAAGATCAAAAAAGGAAAATAGAGCCAGTTGAGCTCAATCATGTATTCTGTCGCTGGGATATGGAGATAATAAACAAAACCCTCGCTCGTATCTCGCACCTTAACCAGGACAGCAAATAATACAATTCCAATAAATAATTGACCAAGCAATTTTTGACTCGCCGTGAGCCCCAAGCTTCGCTTCATCACTACTTTAATATAGTCATCAAGGAAACCAATAATTGCATAACCCATCGTCGCAAAAATTAAAAAGAATAAATCAGGGTTAATGACCGAGCCAGATTTATTAAGGAGAAAATAACTACTAAAAGGAATAACGGTCAGCACAATCGCAAAGAGAATAATCATTCCGCCCATGGTAGGGGTTCCTGATTTTTTCAAGTGAGCTTCTGGTCCTTCTTTCCGTATACTTTGTCCAAACTTCAATCTACGGAGCATCGGGATCAAAAACGGTCCAAGAAACACTCCAAGACCGAATGCTACCGTAAGAGGAATTAGAATGATCCGAATATCTATATTTCCCATTTTCCTTACTTACTCTCCTTCTGTTAGATGTTGAACAACTTGGTCTAATTGTGCTGCCCGAGAAGCTTTAACAAGTAAAATCGCCTTTGGACTTCCATTTTTCATCAGCCACTCGCTCGCTTCTTCTAAAGATGAAAAATGGTGAATCTCTCTTTTAGGATCTCGATTGACCTCTTGTGCCCCTTCAGCAATCCAACGCCCTCTATCTCCCACTGTTAGGATACGCGACATTCCTTTTTCGACCGCGTATTTACCAATCTCACGATGATACCATTGTTCCTGCTTACCGATCTCTCGAATATCTCCTAACAATACCCATTTTTCTTGGGACCCTTCTAGTTCTGCGAGCAGATCAATCGCTGCGCGCATCGAAGTAGGGCTGGCATTATACGCATCATTGATTAGATCCATTCCATTCATCGCTTTTTTTCGTTCCAGGCGCATGCCTGTCAATTGCACATTCGCAAGTCCTTGAGCGATTTCCGCCTCTGTAAGCCCGAAATGCCTCGCTACACTGATGCTCAACATCGAATTAATAATATTATGTCTACCTAATAGAGGTAAATGGAACAATGTATTTGTACGAGCTGAAACGAATTGAAATCCTTTTAAGCCCAGTGATTTCACATCCAAAGGATAATCGTCATGAGTGGATTCCCAACCTACGGAGACATGAACATTTTCTTTGTTTTTTAACTCTGCTGTTAACAGCGGCTCATCTCCATCATAAAAAATAGGACCATTTTTTTCTAATCCTTCTCTTATTTCCAATTTTGCTTGGGCAATTCCTTCTCTCGATCCTAAAAACTCTATGTGAGATTCCCCGATATTGGTAATCACTGCTACATTGGGTTCAGCGATTTTGGAGAGCTGAGCAATTTCCCCGCGATGATTCATTCCCATCTCCACGACAGCCATCTCTACATCATCTTTGAGCGACAATAATGTCAGTGGAACGCCGATATGGTTATTTAAATTTCCCTTGGTTTTCGCGACTCGATACTTGCGGGATAGAATGGAAAATAGGATATCCTTCGTCGACGTTTTTCCATTGCTCCCCGTGACAGCGATCACTGGGATCGCTAATTCTTTCCGATAAGCATTCGCCAATCTTTGCAGTGCAACCAACGTATCTTCGACAACGATCAGAGGTAGATCGACCTCAGGAAGGGGGCGATCCGCTTGCCATAAAGCAGCAGCGGCTCCTTTTTCAACGGCTTGTTCAATAAATTGATGTCCATCAAACCGTTCTCCAATCAATGGCACGTAAAGCTGATGCGGAGTGATTTGCCGTGTATCCGTGGCAACTCCTTGAACCACCAAGTAGCGATCAACAGGACTTCCCATCCATTTTCCTTCTGTCACTCTTTTAATCCAATTACAGCTTCTCTCCATGCTTATCCCTCACCCTGCCGCAACTTAATCGCCTTGTTAGCTACCAGACGATCATCAAAGTCATAAAAAACTCCATTGATTTCCTGATATGTTTCATGGCCTTTTCCTGCAATTAAGATCACATCATCTTCTTGTGCTTGATGGATCGCATACTGGATCGCTTCTTCTCGGTCCGTGATCACAACATACCGACTTGGATCTTTATCTTTAATCCCTTCCACCATGTCCGCTAGAATGGCTTCCGGTGATTCTGTTCTAGGATTATCCGATGTCAGAATCGTTAGATCACTATATTTCTCAGCGATTTGTGCCATAATCGGTCGTTTGCTTCGATCTCGATCCCCGCCACATCCAACGACACAGATCACTCTTTGGGAGCCAAATTCCCGAATGGTCATCAAGGCATTTTCTAGACTATCCGGTGTATGGGAATAATCGACTAAAACCGTATAGGGCTGTCCTGCTTGAACACGTTCAAACCGTCCGCTAACCCCCGATACTGTTTCTAAACTCTTCTTAATATCTTCCAAAGGAATGCCTTCAAGCAAAGCGACACTAGCAGCAGCTAAAGCATTATAAATATTAAATTTTCCAACAAGTTGTAAGGATACATTGATTTGACCGCGAAATGTACTTAAAACAAACTCGGTTCCTTTCGCCGTGAGATGAATATTTTCAGCTCGCACATCGGCCTCCTGGTCAATTCCATAGGTAACCACTTGGGCAGGTGTCAGCTGTGCATAATATGCTGAAACCGGATCATCGCTATTGAGAACCGCTATTTGTTGCAAATCAACTTCATTTGCATATCGTGTACCTAATTGGCAAAAGAGAATTCCTTTTGCGTCCCGATACTTCTCCATTGTCTCATGATAATCTAAATGATCCTGTGTCAAATTTGTAAAAACAGCAATTCGAAACTCGCATCCGCGCGTTCTTCCCATTGCTAAAGCATGCGAAGAGACTTCAATGGTGGCATATTCACACCCTTGGTCCAACATCATCCGGAAACTTTTCTGTAAATCTACGATTTCCGGTGTCGTATTATTCACAGGAAATTCACGATCTCCAATTTTCATGGAAATCGTTCCGATCAATCCCGTCTTCTTTTTTTGATCATTTAAGATTCGCTGAATCAGATGAGTCGTCGTCGTTTTTCCATTTGTTCCTGTCACACCGATGACACGCAGTTCCTTCGTGGGATGATGATAGAAAGTAGCTGCGACCACAGCCATCGCTTTCCGCGTATCCGGAACGACAACCATCGGACAAAGGACCTCGGTTGCTTCTTCAACTATCACGGCAGCAGCCCCTTGAGCAATCGCTTTATCAACAAACCGATGTCCATCCACGTTTAAACCGCGTAAGGCAATAAATAAATCACCTGGTTGAACTTGTCGAGAATCAATTTTTATGTCTTTTATCTCTACATTTGCATCTCCAACGATTTTCTTAATGACTAGAGACTGGACCAGATCTTTTAATTGCATAAGGTCCCTCCTTAAATTGTTATCAAATATAACTAAACCAAACTCGCCATCAAAACTAAACAAACAAATTATCGACAAATGATGCATTTCAAACATTTTGTTTGTTATATATTCTTATCGATCTACCTACCCAGGTTTCTCTGTTCAAATTTCTTCAAAGTGATCGCCCTTTTTTCGACAAAAACATGGCAAAATCATGAAGATGAGATTATAAAGAAACGGAAAACAAGAGAAATGCCAGGCTTTTCATCCTGGCATCCAGTTTATATCCCTATTTTAATCACCTTTCTATCTTTTGTCACCCAAGTAGATTCGAATTTTCGACCCTTTTTTTACTCTTTCGCCAGGTTTTGGAAGTTGATCAACCACATATTCCCCTTCTCCGGCTGACTCCAATTGAAAGGAGAATAGACTGGTTTTGATTTTGTCTATTTCTTGACCGATCAGGTTAGGCACTTCCACAATCGGAGTCGTTAAGGGAGTATCTTCAGGAGGAATTTGATCTTTCCGTTTTTCCACCTTCAAATATCGTAAACTATCATGCAAAATATTCCCGACGATCGGTGCCGCAACCACGCCACCAAACTGAATTCCTTTGGGGTTATCGACGGCAATATAAACAACCAATTGCGGATCATCGGCTGGAGCAACTCCGATAAACGAGACGATATGATTATTCTTCAAATATCCGCCATTCGGACCTACCTTTTGGGCTGTTCCGGTTTTCCCTCCTACTCGGTACCCATCGATAAAAGCCTTCCGCCCTGTTCCCTTAGCGACAACGCTTTCAAGCGCATGACGGACTTGTTTGGAGGTCTCTTCCGAAATCACCCGATGTCTGACCTTTGGGGTTACTTCTTCAATCATTTCACCGGTTTCCGGATTTTTCCATCCCTTTGCCAAATGAGGAACCATCAGTTTACCGCCATTGACTGCTGCGGATACAGCTACCACCTGCTGAATCGGTGTCACTGATACCCCTTGACCAAATGCGGTGGTTGCTAACTCAACTGGTCCCATCCGCTCTGGTTTAAATAAGATTCCCTTTGCTTCCCCATTTAGATCGATACCGGTTTTTGACCCGAATCCAAACTTCTTAATATACGATAGCAATTTCTCTTTTCCTAACCGCTGTCCTAGATTAACAAAGCCAGGGTTACACGAATTTTCGACGACTTCCAGATACGTCTGATGTCCATGTCCCCCTGCTTTCCAACAGCGGAGACGAGCGCCTCCCACCATTACAAAACCCGGGTCATGAAAAGTTTCATTAAAAGTCACTTTTTTCTCCTCTAGAGCAGCAGCCAATGTGATAATCTTAAATGTGGATCCTGGCTCGTAGGTCTTCCATATGGGCAAGTTGCGATTATAGATGATTGGATCCGTCGTCCGATATTGATCTGGTCGAAAGGTAGGTCGACTAGCCATCGCCAAAATTTCTCCCGTTTTTGGATCCATGGCAATCCCGATGATGCTTTCAGGCTGGTATTGGGCAACCGCTTGATCCATCTCACGTTCCATGATCATTTGCACATTTTTATCGATGGTTAAGACCAAATCGATCCCATCTTGTGGTGGAGTAAATTGGTCATTTCCACCTGGCAACTGTTCACCTCGGGCATTAGCGCTAAAGGAAACATATCCAGGTGATCCTTTTAGACGATCATCATAAACCAGTTCCAATCCAGCCAAACCTTGGTTATCACTACCTGCAAATCCAAGGAGATGGGCAGCTAAGCTACCAAGTGGGTAATACCGCTTGCTGTCTTCTGTAATCACAATCCCAGGCAAGCGTAAATTTTGAATTTGCCGTGCTTTCTCTTCGGAAATTCTTCTTCCTTCCGGTTGAATATAAGAGAAAAGCGTGCGTTTGCTTATCTGTTTCAAGATTTTTTCCTTTGGGGCTTGTAAAATATTCGCCAATTCCTGTGCTGTCCGTTCTTTATCTTTGATCTGCACTGGAATCGCCATAACGGTCGGAGCACTGATATTGTAAGCCAATACTTCCCCATTTCGATCTAAAATGCTTCCTCTTTTCGCTTGAAAGGGGATATCTCGAGAACCTAACTCCAACGCTTTTTGCCTAAACCATTCTCCTTGCATGATTTGCACATAAGATAAACGGACCAGCAAAAGCAAAAAGACCAAGGAAGCGATGATTAATAGCAGAAATAGCCGCTTACGTACTTTCTTATTTAAAACTGCCAAGAGTATTCCCCTCTCTTTATTGAGCATCTCTTGACAAGCCTATGAACGAGCGGTCCAAAAAATGACAGATCGTAGAACTCAGTCTTTTTTCTTTAACTTTGCTTTTACTTTCTGCAGATCGGCAATCTCCAGTCTACAATCGTAGCGAATCTTATTTTTTACGTCATCATAGATCAGATCAAAATGATCCGTCAGTTTCACATCAAATACCAGTTTTCCACGATACACTTCTACTTTCTTACCATTTTCTTTGACCGTTATTTTCTTAACACTCGGTTTTGTATTCGGTAAATACTGCTTATGATTGCTATCTGCTAGTTTCAAGTTTTGCAATAGTAGGGAGCGTTTAAATTTGTCCGATCTTTTATTGATATAAATATCAATATAGATAAAAGTATCATGGATCGGCTCTCCATCACCCAATGATCCTTGGGTTCGCGCTCTGGAAAAGTTGACTTTGAATTTCACTCCATTAATTTCTACATATTCGCCCATTTTAATCTGTTTAACCGTATTTTCCTTATTCTTAGCAGCATTTTGTGCAGCAACCACTTCCGATTTTTCCGCTTTGGTTAGAAGACCTAATCCACCAACGAAATAAACCATACTTCCAAGAAAAAACAAACCCGCAAAACCGATGATAAATCGCTTAAACACTCTTTGCACCTCCAGATCTTTCATTGATCCGTTGTAAGTAAACTACTCCATAGACAACATTCTATTTGCATATGATACCATATCCATTATAACATGCTCCAAATGCATACTGGTAATTTCATCCAAAATATACGTAAAAAACGCCTACGGAAGGCGTTCACTGCGCTACAAAAACCTAGCGCAGAAGAGACTACGCTAGGTCTTCGATCTTATTCATTTAAAATCATAACCAATCTCTTCTTGTTGAGGGACTCGGCGGAGTTGCAACACCTTTTTTAGAATTTCCCGCGCTGTCGGTGCTGCGATCGTTCCACCCGATGTGGAACCATATGAGTTGGTCGGCTCATCAAACGCTACATAGACCACCACATCCGGTGATTCAGCAGGGGCAAAGCCGATAAAGGAGACAATATATTTATCTTTTAAATAACCACCTCCATTTGGATCAGGCTTTTGTGCTGTACCTGTTTTTCCTGCCACACGATAACCAGGTAAATCGGCCTCTTGTCCTGTCCCAAACTTCACGGCTCCCCTTAATAACTCACGTACCCTTCGTGACGTTTCTTGCTCAATAATCCGTTTCCCTTCCGGTTTGATGCGTTCGATCAACTTTTCACGTTCTGGTTCCCAAACCTCTTTCAAAATATGTGGCTTATAAAGCATTCCACCATTGGCAATCGCAATCATCGCTTGAACTTGTTGAATCGGTGTCACGGAAATCCCTTGTCCAAACGAAGCGGTGGCAATTTCTGAACGATAAAGCGATCGATTATAAAAAACACCTTTTTCTTCTGCTGGTAGATCAATTCCGGTTCGCTTACCTGTCGCTTCAGTGATCTTACCAAATCCAAACCGATCAATATATTCGATTAATCGTTTAGAACCTAATTTTTCGGCCAGTTTCACAAAAGCAACATTACTCGAACGATACACTCCTTCCCGATATGAGATCGTTCCCCATCCTTCCGGTAACCAGTCCCGAATGGTTCGATCATCGACACGGATGGTCCCCGACTCGAACGTCTCATCTCCACGAAAAACATGCTCATTGATCGCAGCTGCGAGCGTGACAATCTTAAACGTGGAGCCAGGTTCAAATTGGGTCTGAACCGCCATGTTCAGTCCATTTTCCTGTGTATATGTAGTGGAAGGACTCTTTAGGCTATAGCTAGGGCGGCTAGCCATCGCCAAAATCTCTCCATTTCTCGGATCAGCAACAATCACGGTAGCACCTTTGGCAGAATGCGTTTTCAAAGTCTGATCTAAAATATCTTCCACATGACGTTGGATACTCATGTCAATAGTTAGTACCAAATCTTTTCCTGCTTGAGGAGCTTCAAATTTTTCAGGTCCATCGGAAATCATCATTCCATCTTTTGCTTTTTTGTATTTTATAAATCCATCCTTGCCTTTTAGAAACTTCGTATTATAATAAGATTCAATACCCCCTACTGGCTCATCATCATTGTTTAAAAAACCGAGAACATGAGCCAATTGATTGCTATTATATTCTCTTTTAGTTGTTTTATAGCCATAGATCCCTTTGAGTTCACCGCTGTCCTTTAGTTTAAGAATTTTTTCATAAACCTCTGTAGGATATTTATACTGACCCTCTGCTTTTAAAATGACATACTGCTTTTTCTGTTTCAGTTTTTTATACAGCGTTTCTTCTGAAATTTGTAAGATAGATGATAATTGCTTCGCTGTCTTTTTAGCATCCTGCTCATTTATTTGTGAAGGATCCGCTACAAAATAATAGGCTGGTATTTCCCAAGCGATGGCATTGCTACCTGTTCGATCATAAATCGTTCCCCGCTTTGCTTTAATCACCTGATTGCTATTATGCCAATTTTTTTCCGCTTGACTTAATAACTCATCCGACTCGACGGTTTGAATCCACAACAATCGAAAAATTACGGCAGTCAAACATAAGGTTAAAATCAGACCGATTATGAGGGAACGTTCTTTGCTCTGTTTAATAGGGTTACCCATGTTCGACTCTCCTCAAATCGTTTCTTCTATTGTACCCGTACCAATGTCTCTAGTTATGGTCTATCTGAGGGGAGTGGCTCAGCCGAATCCAGATATAAGCCATTTTTCTCTGCAAAGTCACGAACTCGCTCTGTACTTTCTAATTGTTTTTTTTCCGTATCCAATTGAAGATTGACCTCTTTTGTCTTGCGGATCTCTGTCTCTATCTCATTGATGGACGAATTTAATTCCGTTACTTCTGCATACATTGACAATACACCAATGGATAAAGCTGCACAGACAACCACACTAAACAAGTAAAGAACCTTTTCACTCGTGGTCAACCCAACGATTTTAATCTGCGATTTCTTTGGCTTAGGCTTTTTCTGAGTAGAAGGTTGTTTGTACTTAATAGCTACTGCGACATTGCCCCGGTTCTCTCTCATTCTGTTCCCTCCTTACACTACCTTTTGCCTCTTTCTTTTAACTTGACCCCTTTAGCACTTTTCTGCCACCCTCAACTTAGCAGAACGTGCTCTTGCATTTTTCTCTATTTCTTCTTTGCTAGGTACTACTGGCTTCTTTGTAATCATCTTTAAAGTGGGTTTCTGCAAACAAGTACAAATTGGGAAATGGGGTGGACAGATACAACCTTTGGCACAGTCCATAAAAAACTTTTTACAAATCCGATCTTCCAATGAATGAAAGGTAATCACACTCACCCTTCCGCCCGGTTTAAGTAGTTGAACCGCTTGAGCTAAGGCATCACGAAAAGCACCTAACTCATCATTGACTTCAATCCGAATCGCTTGAAAAGTACGGCGGGCTGGATGGGGACCTGACCTTCTTGCTGCAGCGGGGATGGCTCTTTTTATCACATCGACAAGTTCAAATGTCGTTTTGATTAAACCCTTTTTTCTCGTCTCTACAATTTCACGTGCAATCCGGCGAGAGAATCTCTCTTCACCATATTCAAATAAAATGCGACTTAATTCTTTTTCTTCAGCATAGTTTACAACGTGAAATGCAGAATATTCTTGTTCTTGATCCATTCTCATGTCTAAAGGTGCATCTTGATGATAACTAAATCCTCGATCGCCCTGATCCAATTGAGGAGAAGAAACACCTAGATCAAAAAGAACTCCATCCACTTGGGTAAATCCCAATTT
This sequence comes from Thermoactinomycetaceae bacterium, assembly GCA_025449975.1. Classification (GTDB taxonomy): domain Bacteria; phylum Bacillota; class Bacilli; order Thermoactinomycetales; family Thermoactinomycetaceae; genus Thermoflavimicrobium. The sequence continues at coordinate 29,859 of JANWIG010000043.1, read as the reverse complement.
GTTCACTACCTTTATTACCCGACGAAAATTAGATTTAACCAAGAAAAGTCGACAAGGGCTATCTTTTAGTCTTTCCTCTGCTGCCCGAAGAGCGTGATCATCTTGATCAATCCCAATCAAAGTGCCGTTTGACCCAAGACGGCTTACAATCAATTGGCTATGACCAGCGCCCCCCAACGTACAATCCACATAAACCCCATCTTCTTTCACTTGAAGAGCATCTACTGCCTCATATTTTAAAACCGTTTCATGCTTAAACAACTACTCCATCCTCTTTCTTATAAATCCAGATTTACAAGACTCTCTGCTATTTGGTTAAATGAGTCTTCTGATTTAATATAATAGTTTTCCCATTCTTCTTTTGCCCAAATCTCGACTCGTGAAGACACACCAATAACCACACATTCTTTCTTCAGTCGAGCGAAGTCACGAAGGTTGGCGGGAATATGAATTCTTCCCTGCTTATCCAATTCTACTTCACTAGCACCAGAAAAAAAGAAGCGCGTAAAGGCACGTGCATCCGCTTTGGTAAATGGGAGTGCTCGTAATTTCTCTTCTAATTGTGTCCATTCGGAACGAGGGTATGCAAACAGACAGTGATCCAGACCGCGGGTGATGACAAAGGAGGAGCTGAGTGCTTCGCGAAACTTGGCTGGTATAATCATCCGTCCTTTATCGTCAATCGAATGACGATATTCACCCATAAACATGTCCGAATCCTCCCCTCGTCTCCCTCTTTCCCCCACTTCCCTCCACTTTTCACCACATTGTAAATTATACCACATGAAAGATAAAAAATCCTGCACTCATGCGCAGGATTCCAACTGAATTTGCATTTTTTGGAAATATTATAAATCCCAACTCGCTTGGTATTGTTTTTGTTCTTCTGTCATTTGATCAATGTTAATTCCTTGTGATTCCAAGTAGTATCGGGCTACTTGGGAGTCCAATTGATAAGGGACATCGATGACAGATGGACCAACTTTATCATAATTTTCATTGATGTAGACCAGACTGAGCGCTTGAAGAGCAAATGTCATATCCATGATTTCCGCTGGATGACCATCACCCGCAGCCAAATTGACCAGTCGCCCTTCGGCGAGGAGATAGATTTTTCGTCCATCTTCCATCACATATTCGGTAATATCCTTTCTGACCACCTGTGAACGGACAGCTAAACGTTCCAAAGAAACCTTGTCGATTTCAATATCAAAATGACCCGCATTTGCCAAAATCGCACCATCTTTCATCACCCGATAGTGCGCGCCGGTAATCACATTTCGATTACCTGTCACGGTTACAAAAATATCTCCTTCTTTGGCTGCTTCGATCATCGGCATAACGGTATGTCCATCCATATGCGCTTCGATGGCTTTAATCGGGTCGACTTCTGTTACAATCACTTTTGCCCCTAAACCTTTTGCACGAAGGGCCACACCTTTTCCGCACCAACCATAACCAATGACGACAACGGTTTTTCCAGCAACCACTAAATTAGTCGTCCGGTTGATTCCATCCCAGACCGATTGACCCGTTCCATAACGATTATCAAAGAAGCATTTGGAGAAAGCATCGTTTACCGCAACCATTGGAAAACGCAACTCACCGGATTTTTCTAAAGAGACCAAACGGTGAATCCCTGTCGTCGTTTCTTCGCATCCTCCGCGAACATAAGGGAGAAGATCTTGTCGCTCCGAATGAAGCAAACTTACCAAATCGCCTCCATCATCGATGATCAGCTCTGGCTTGGTTTCCAAGGTAGCGATGAGATGCTGTTTGTATTCTTCCGGAGTCGGATTATATCTGGCAAAAACAGTTACACCGCCAACAGCTAACGCCGCACAAACATCATCTTGTGTGGAAAGCGGATTGCTCCCTGTGATCGTCACTTCTGCTCCTGCATCGCGAATCAACTCTGCCAAGCATGCAGTCTTTGCTTCCAAATGAAGGGCAATCGCAACCCGTCGACCTTCTAGTGGCTTTTCAACCAGCCATTGTTCACGCAAACGATTGAGGATCGGCATATGGTTATTGGCCCAATCTAGCTTCATACGCCCTTGTGGTGCTAAATTAACATCCGCAATGATACTTTTTTCAACTGAATTCATACCTTCCTGCTACTATGTAGATAGAAAGACGGCATGCAGCAACAAGATTCTACCTTTGTTTCTATCAAGTAACAGGTCTTCACCTCTCCTTCTTTTACTTTAGTTAAATAATGCCCTCTCCTAGGTTGTTACACAAGCAAAAAGGGCATGGCAACGGTTTTTATTATATCGAAAATACTTAAGTTGGCAAAAGAAGATTCACATGATTATCAATTGCATATTATTTTTTCGATCGATAAATTCCTCATTTAAGAGCTGATCGAGCCATGACATCCCATGCTCATTCCAGATCGTCAAAAGGTTATAGACACGCTCTTGCATTCGTCCTCGCGGGGAAACGGTATCAATCAATTCATCCCATCTGCGCAAAGTGGTCTGGTATTTGACTTTAAGTTGCCGATCGGTATAACGCTCTAAAAAATCGATCTGCTCTTCCACCCTCTGTTGATTCTTTTTTGCCATGAGCGGTAAGTCCATGCCGATCTCTTCTTCCAGTGTCTTTACAAGTGGTTGGTACAGATCGGCTAGTTGCTTTTTCAATCCAGCAAACAGGGAAGCGAAATCCACCTTCGACTGAGCCTGTAGCCATTTTTCTTTTTCTGCTGTTAAATCAGAGAAAAGATCCAACCAAGTTAAGCCAAATTGACTCATCCGCTTTTGGACCAAGGGATCGATAAACGTGAGATTAGGTCTGGGATAAACGATCGGCATTTGCAAATCGACAACGCGAAACGCCTCTTTTAACAATCCCCAATAAGCAACTTCTCCAGGTCCACCCACAAACGCCAAGGTGGGAAATAGATACTCTTGCATTAACGGACGAGTAAGTACATTATTGCTAAATTGCGTAGGATCTTCCCGTAGATAGGTTAACAGCTCTTCCAACGAAAAAGATCGCTCTCGCTCTTTTAGATACCATACCCCGTTATGTAAGTAAAGCAAACACCGTTCTCCATCCAGATGAATAAACAAATTGCCTCGCCGCTCATCCATTTCGACAGGGACATGCCCGCGTTGCTCCAGTTGTTTCGCTGCTTTCATCACTTGCTGATTGATTCTTTCCGCTTGATTGAACAACTTCTCAAACATCGGAACTTCCAATTGACGCAATCCTGGATCAGCCGAATCGATTAGGAGCAATCCCCATTTCCCAAAAAGATCATGCAATAAACGGGCAAAATAGCGACTCCATGAGATCGGTTCGGTAATGAGATTTTTCCATCTGTCTAACCACTCTTGTTTGTAGATGCGATCAGGCAAAATAAAACGGAGTTGATCCAGCCAAGAATGCAGCTGTTCGGGAGTAAGCTCTAGTGAAGAGATCGGATACTTTCCTCTCTTCTCCACGGGAAAACGATACTTTTGTGGCTTCATCTGACCATCTTTTACCCAAATATGATCCACTTCATCCAAGTCATGATCTTCCCCAGCAATCCAAAAGACCGGAATAACAGGACGCTGTAACTGTTTTTCCTTCTTTTTAGCCATCTGAATTAAAGCAATCGCTTTACTGATCGTATAAAGTGGACCGGTCAACAATCCCGCTTGCTGTCCACCAATGACGACCATACTACCTGACTGACTCAATCGTTTGAGATTCTCGTCGACTGCCGGATGCAATAGTTCCGGTGTATGATAAGAGCGAAGCACCTCTACCAGTTTCTCGCGATGTAATGGGTTTTCCCTTTTATCTATATAATGAACCCTTTCAAAATAACTTTTTTCAACAAAAGGATTATATTCGTATAATAAGTTTAAAAAGTGATCAGACCGATAATAGTCTATCATAAACGGGTTCGTCAGCGGAGAATCTACAGATATTCGTCTCACTCCACATGGAACAAGTTCTCCCATGTTCTTCCCCTTCTTTCTTTACAAAGTAGTATTGCTTTTTTTTTATTTTTTCTATGCACGGGGTGATAAACCGATCTACCTCATTATCATATCATGTCGTCTTCTCGATTTCGTATGAAGAATGAAGTTGTCTAGATATTATACAAGTATTCCCGTGCTTAGAAAAGTTATTTTTATTCACGAAATATTAGCAGCGGATGGATTCTGCTCCAAAAGCAATACCTGTTTCGTCAGTTGTTCGTTCCGCGGTGTAGGTAAACCATCAGCTTGTCCATAACGGACAATCGCGCCATTTAAATAAGCGATCTCCGTCTTTTTACCATTTTGGATATCTTGTAACATCGAAGAATAATTGATCGCCGTTTTGCGGCAAACTTGTTTTACCCGCTCGATAACGGACGCTACATTCATCACAATTCCCTTTTGTTCCGCTACCAAGCATACTTCCTTACACACTTCTTCGATCACAGGCGCAAAAGCATCTTGCAATAACTCACCATTGGGAACTCGATAGATGGCTGTAAGGGGATTGATCGCACAATTGATCACTAGCTTCTCCCACATCCGAGATAAAATATGAGGGTCGATGCCGAGTTTGCAGTTCGTTTTCCTTATAAGTAAAGCCAGTTGATCACTTAGCCGTGGGTCCACAAAATGCTCATGAGGAAAAGAACCGATCCATGTCTCCCCCTCTCCAGTATGTTGTACTTCAGTGGGAGAGAATCGTCTTGCTCCTTCTGTCGTAATGGCTGCATACGTATATGGACGCTCAGACAGTTGTGCTAACAACTCCTCATGCCCCATTCCGTTTTGCCAAAAAAGCATTTGGGACGAAGGATGGGTCATCTTAGGCAATATGGAAATAACTTCTGGCAGCTGAGGTTGTTTCACCATGACAAAGATAAGATCATAATGCTCACGTCCCATTTGCTCCATGCCTACCGCTTCGATCGGAAGCCGCACCGTTTCTCCATTTCGCTTTTTCCAAGTCAGTCCCGTCCTGTTTAACAACTTCGCTTGTTCATCGGTTCGTGTAAAAAGCGTAAATGGAATCTCGCTTTCCGCGAATCTCGCCGACCACAACAATCCCAGTGAGCCTCCGCCAATGATAGCAATTCTATGCACCCGATCACCTCCCTCTTCCTTCTCTCCATTTGCAATCCATTATATCTTTTTTATCTACCTTTAGGAGGGGCTTTTTTCTTCAAAGCCCCTTTCTCGCTCTTAACTAAACCGGATCGATCACATCGGAAAACAGGATGCTTTCTCTCACTATAGGTAACTTGTCTCTCTGGACCTGTCCTCCAGCAATCCGTAGATCACAAACAAGTGCCAGCTCCATTCCGTTCCCCAAAACCATCCCAATTAGCGCAGTATTCACCGGCTTTGGTATTCAATCCGATCCAAACACTGGCACACTTGTCTTCTGTAGATGATTCTCTCTCTTTTCAATCCGCTTCCGAACAAAATGCTTTCTCTTCCACTCCTGTAATAATCCTGCTCGGAGCTGCTGCTCATGCAGCCGTATACTTACGATCGAATTTCATCTCTCTAAACTTAAATCAATAAACGTCTACAAGCGATCTGGGCGATTCAACTGGATGACTGTGCTGCTTCTCCACTCTCTCCATCGATCAAATGGATCAGCTCCTATGTTTTTTCTTAGGATAGCTTTGCAATACTTTCGAAGGAAGCTTCTTCCTTAGCTCTCTCTCCAGCCATCGACTCGTTTCACATAGGGCATCCAGATCAATTCCCGTGTTAAGTCCCATCCCATGAAGCATGTAGAGTAGATCTTCCGTTGCTAAATTCCCCGACGCCCCCAATGCATAAGGACAGCCTCCCAGTCCTCCTAAAGCCGAATCAAATGTTGTAATTCCACATTCCAAAGCCACATAAGCGTTGACCAAACCCGTTCCCCGTGTATCGTGAAAATGTACAGCCAATTTCTCTGCTGGAAATTCTTTCGCTAAAAGCGTCAGCACCTCTTTTACTTGTGTAGGGGTGGCTACTCCAATCGTATCGCCCAAAGAAATTTCATAAACGCCGAGTTTAAACAATTGTTCACAAACCGATACAACCTGAGAAGGAGGGACCTTTCCTTCGTAAGGACAACCAAAAACGACCGAGACATAGCCCCGCACTTTTTTCCCATAACCGGCAGCTTCCTCAACCACTTCTTTAAGAACCGGAAACGTCTCCCTGATTCCCTTATGAATATTTTTCCGATTATGGCTTTCACTGGCGGATATAAAAACGGCATACTCATGAATCGGCGTCTGAAGCGCCCGCTCGATCCCTTTTTTATTCGGAACCAGGGCACGATAATTGACATCAGCGGCGAAAGGCAATTGACTAGCTAACTGATCTGCATCAGCCAGTTGTGGAATCCAAGTCGGATGGACAAAAGAAGTGACTTCAATCTCCTTTACTCCTGCTGCAAGTAATTTCTGCAACAAGGCTTTCTTTTTATGGGTTGGTAAAATCAACTTCTCATTTTGCAATCCATCGCGAAGACTGACTTCCACCACCTTAATCATCTCTCTCCCCCTTAATTTTCCAGCTCGATCAAGACCCCATCCTCTCTAACAAACGCCCCCTCTTCGACCCAAATCTTTTTTACCCTCCCACCCTTCTCAGCTTGAATCGGAATCTCCATCTTCATCGATTCTAAAATAATTACTTCTTGTCCAATTTCTACTTGTTCTCCTACTGCGACAAGGATTTTCCAAACCGTACCTGTCATCGTTGCTCGGATATACATAACATCCACTCCCTTATTAATTTCCGGCTGTCATCCTCTATGGTTTGATCATATCTTTTTATCGTTGTGTATCATACTGTCCGTCTCTAAATCGTGGATCTTCGATCACACGAATTAACGCCGGAATATTCGTTGTAATTCCCTCGACTCGAATCTTAGACAGAATCTCCTCGCTTTTATTTCAGACTTCCGGACAGTTGCAACCGCTTACAATGAGCTTAGCTATAAGTGGGTCGTAGAATGGAGAAACGATGTTTTCTTCTTGAACACCTGTATCTAATCGTATTCCCTTTCTTTCTGGAATTTGAAACTTCGTTATTTTGTCAGGAGAAGCCCTCTTTGCTAGATCGATTTGCAATAGAACCAAATCTATACCCGTAATCGATTCTGTCATAGGATAGTCTTCTTGTAAACGGGTATTCATCTCTAAAAAGTAGAATGGATCATTCAGGGCAACAAAAATTCTACCGTCCTGATCAAAGGGATCTTGGACCGCATTCGCTGCGAATCTGGCTGCATCCAATAGCCGTCGGCGCGTCGCTGGAAGAAGGGATGGTGAATTGAGCATTCCCATTCAAAGATGACAAGTCAGATCTTCCACATCAGCACTTCCATCTGACGAGCATGTTTAACCCATTTTTCCATCATGATGGCAACATTACCAAAGTAAGCGCTCGATCAGATTAGAGGAGAAGGAAAAAAAGATACTGGCAAGAGGCTTCCATCAGGGGCTTTATCTGCCAATCACTTTTCTAAACAGGAGGAGATCCAATCGATCCTACCTATCCGCTTGCTCACACAAGGTAACTTTGTGGTCGGCTTCTGATTAAACAGCACCTCCTCATCGAAAGATTGGAGAATATAATCTGTCTGTTTGTATGAAAATAGCGTCAAAAGAAAAATTTACAATTAGATCTACTGCAGCAAATTTGGCTGAATTATCCTTTGTGATACAATTAATATACCATTTAATAGAGATTTTCGACAAAACTATATTAATTCCCTGCTAAAAGAAGCAAATGATATATAATAAGAAAAAATACCTTGGAGGAAAAAACGAATGCCATCTTATTACGTGGAACGTCTGAAGATTAACTTTAAAACGCTCGAAGAGTTTAAGCAATTTCGAGATTACGGTTTAGCAGAATTATCGATGCTAGAGGATCTGGAAGCAAATCTGATTGAAAACAATTCTGAATCTCCTTTTTACGGGATCTATCTATATGGTCGTCTGGCTGCTCGCATGTGTCTTTATCATATCGACGCCAAATATGACCGCTATTTTTCACCTCCACAGGAGTATCTGGAGCTATGGAAATTGGAGGTGCTCGCTCCATATCAAAAACAAGGACTCGGCTCGGCTCTCGTCTCCTATGCCAAACAATTTGGTTTGCCGATTAAAACCAATGCCCGAAACCGCTCCGCCCAATTTTGGGAGAAGATGGGCTTTCAGCCTGTGCGCTACTCACCGGAACGGGACCGTGGAGAAAGCCCATATGTTTGGCTTCCTGAAAACGTTTCCCTACTAGATGAAGAAAATAAAGAGAAGTAAAAAACTTCTCTTGATCAGGGTTGTTGCAAATGGAAAACGCTCCTTTTGCGACAGCCCTATTTGATTTTGAGGCTTAGAACAAATAAAAAAGGGATAATAAGTGAGCCCTCACCTCTTGGGGATGAGGGAAAATCCACAAGAAAAGAGCTGACCAAAAAGACGGTTGCCTGTCTTCTGGTCAGATGGGGCTTATTCTACTCTTTCCAAACTTCCATTTTCCTCGATCTGAAACTTGGCTCCATCATTTTCTTCTTCAAATAGCGTAAGCTTGCGCGCTCTCTCCATAATTTTGAGGAGCGTCCGGAAATCATCATTTACCAGCTGATAATCATTTTGCACCGAGTTTAGTTGATTTTTCATTTGGTTATTTTCTTCTTCCAACTCTCGGAGCTGCCTCTCCCGTTCTTCCAACTCTTGTTCTAGTTGTTTTTGTTGTCTGCGGAGTTCGTTCATTTCATTTTTATGCTGTCTTAGAAAACGAATAATATGATCGATCGTATAAGAAGAATCCGACGAAAGATCCTGCTCTGAAAAGGCATTCCGTCTTTCCTGATTTCGTTTCTGTCTTTGTTTTTTTGCAATTTGAATAGCCGCCTCATATTTTTTACGGACAGAGCTATTCCAGCGAAAGCCGCAAGCGGCAGGGGTTCGACCCAGTTTTTGAGCAACTTCTTCAAAAGCGGCTAACTGTGTCCCCCCTTCACGGATATACCGTAAAATCACCTCTGCCAAGATCATATCATCTTCTGCTGTCCACGCATCTTGACGTTTAACAGTCATCAAACTCCTGCTACGAAAAGCATAGAAAATCCTATATCTATATTTTCCCGCTTCGCCTCTTTCTCTCACGATGTTATTTTCTTTGACGCTTCACAGACACGCGGCTCACGTACATGCAATTCATAGGTAGTTCGTGCATAGTAGGATGTTCCTTTCTATGCCAGTAGCAGCTTCCCTCCTTTCAACTTGGAAACAACCAAAAATAGACTGTTTCTCCTCTGCTTGTTTACAAGCACAATGTTATCTGTTCTATCTGTATGCAAATGATATAAAACCTAGTATAAGTAACTATTCATTTTTATTACCTAATCCATCTGGAAGTATACACGCCGCCTACTTACTTTCCGCTTCTACGCAAAAATGATTCTACTTGATTTCGATGCTGATCTGTCTCCCAAAACTCTGAACACATCATCGCTTCTTGTTCATATAGAGATTGGGCATTTCGCATAATTTTTCCCCACTGCTTGTAAGTACGAATCAATTCTACGGGAGCATAGCTGACTCGCAAAGCAAACGCTTTCACTTCATCAACGAACTGGTCGGCAGGTAAGAGGTAGTCAACCAATTGCAATTCATAGGCTTCATCTGCTGAAATGCGATCACCGGTGGCTAACAAGCGGAGAGCTCGTCCATAACCGATTTTGCGGAATAGGCGACTTGCTCCACCCCATCCTGTCGTAATTTTTAATTTCACTTGAATAAAGCCAAAGCGAGCTCTTTCGGAAGCAATGCAGATATCACAAGAAGTGACAAATTCGCATCCTCCGCCTACAGCGATTCCTTCAACAGCAGCAATCGTCAAACAATTGAGTCGGTCTATTCGTTCTAAGAGACGACCCATGCGATACATGATCGGATAGATCTCTTCTTTCTTTTCTAGCTGATGAAACTGTCTAACATCTCCTCCCGATAGAAAAGCTTTGGCATCTCCTAAAAAGACAATGACTCGCAAATTTGGATCTCGTTCCCACTCTGAAATCACTTGCTCCAATTCATTTATCATTTGAAAACTAACTGCATTTCTAGCCTCTGGACGATAAAATTGAATCCAACCAATACCATCTTTTTTCGCGACGATTAGTGTCTGCATTTTGAACATCCTTTCTTCTTTGCTTGATACCCTAAAAAGGTCTAGGTATAATAAATCTGTGATAGTATGCACAAATTAGTAAAAATCAGCTTGAATGGAAGGGAGTGGAAAAATATGGGCCGCATGTTTCAAGTTCTGGGCTTCTGGACATTAGTCATTGCTCTAATGTTTCTAGCTGGTGAAATGTATAATCAGGCTCTTCTGTTCTTTGCGCAAACGGCTTTATTCCTGATTTTCGGTACAATGAAACTAACCGAAAAAACCTATATGTACTTATTTGCCGCTTACATGGTTATCGCTTTCTGTGGAATGGTATATTATTCAACATTTGTCGATTTTTCGACGGCTCCATCCGCTCACTAATCATAAAAGCTCCCAGCAGGGAGCTTTTATTTGGCTTGAAGCAATACACGAAACACCTCACCCATCCCATATGGATGAAGCAACTGTTGGATCGCTCTTCGCTGCTTCCCTGCTGGACTAAAAGGATCTAAATTTGTCAATTCTGTACATAAATTGAGAATACCTGATTCTAGAAGAAAAGCGGCTTGGGTTTGAAATTTAAGCTTCTTCAGTCCCAGCTGTTCTCCCCAATGGATCAGCGAAGTAAAACAGACATGACTGGTCACATCCGCCTTGCCTATCGCTGAATACGGATCGGATAACAATTGATGCTTTTGATAAAAACGGATGGTTCCATTTTTTCGATCCGGTGTGATGATTTCTTCGATCTCTCCCCCATAGTCAATGGTGAAAAGATACCCTTTTTCCATCCAATTCGCTACTTCTTCGAGCCAATGGTAGGCTTGAAGATTAATTTCGATTGCTTGTCTCTCGTACAACTGAATAGCGAATTCGTCGATATAGCGACGAAGTTGATCCGTTGACAAACTGCCACTTACTTCCTTAAAGGAGTCACTATCTTCATCATAAGTGACATAAATCTCTTTGAGTTCTCCTTGCTCCATTCGAATCCGATGAACGGGAAAAGCATCCACTAATTCATTGCTATAAATCAAACTAAATGGGCGACGAGGTAAATCAGACACGCGCCGAGCCCAAGAACACCGAATGGGATATTTTTCTAGACGTTGCTGTTGTAGCCGTTGTAAATAAGGGCTGGTCTCAACCAAAAATAATTCAATCTCTTCTGGCGTTACACCTTGCTCCAATAAACCGCTTACAACCTGTTCTGCTAATCGTCCATCCCCCGGTCCTACTTCTACCAATACCCACTCAGACGATGGGACCAAGGGCAGAAAAGCTCGACTTAGCGTCCTTCCAAATAGATCTCCCACATGAGCACTAGTAAAAAAGTCGCCTTGCTTCCCTAATATAGAGTGTTCCTGTTGATAATATCCCCATTTTGGATGATATAATTGCAATTCCATCCAACGAACAAATGGAATGGCCTTCATCGGAGAATGTCTCATCTCATCCTTCATAACTTGTTGTAGTGATTGTTTTTCCATCATTCTCCTCTTTCTAGAAAACTATACGATAAAAACGATTATTATTGGCATCAGAAAGGGGAGTCTTCACATTGCCGCCCCTTCCCTCCTGAAAATACCATCTGATTTTATGATTTGCGGGTCACCTCTCCCGCAATTTTATGAAAATACATTTGTGCTTAAATAACGTTCTCCCGTATCTGGAGCAATACAAACAACCTTTTTACTAGGACCCAGCTCCTTTGCTACTTGGAGTGCTGCCCAAACAGATGCCCCGGACGAAGGACCTACCAAGATCCCTTCCTTCCGTGCGAGGATTCGCGCGGTTTCATGAGCATCTTCATCGGAAACATGATAAATACGATCATAAATTTGCTGATTTAAAATCGGTGGGATAAAACCAGGACTAGTCCCTGGAATTTGATGTGATCCAGGCTCTCCTCCAGCTAAAACCGGTGAACTTTGGGGTTCTACTACAGCAATCAATAAATGAGGTAGGTATTGACGCAGATACTCGCCTGTTCCAGTGATCGTCCCTCCTGTACCTGCTGTAGCGACTAACGCATCGAGCTCCCCATTCATTTGAGAGCGAATTTCTGGACCCGTTGTCCGACGATGAACATCTGGATTAGCGAGATTTTTAAATTGATACGGCATAAACGAGCGGGGAGTTTCTTCTTTGAGCTTTTCAGCCAACTGGATCGCACCGGGCATTCGCAAATGACCCGGTGATAAGACAACTTCTGCTCCATACGCTTTTAAAATCCGAATTCGTTCTTCACTCATTGTATCGGGCATCACCAAAATGGTTCGATATCCTTTGGCTGCGCCGACCAAGGCAAGTCCGATGCCGGTATTGCCACTAGTCGGTTCGATAATCGTATCTCCTGGTTTTAAGTAGCCTTGTTCTTCCGCCCAACCGATCATATTATAGGCTGTACGGTCCTTCACACTTCCACCAGGATTTAACTTTTCTAGTTTGACAAATACAGCAGCATCTTCGCGCGGATTTACCAACTTCTGCAATCTTACCAATGGCGTTTGCCCAATGAGTTCCACAATACTTTCAGCCGTTTTCGCAAAAGAATCCTTCTTATTAGAATGATTCATTATCATTTATGCCACCTTCCATTATATCAATGATCGCTAAAATTAAAAACTCTCTGTATTATGTCCTACTATTATTTTGAAATCACCGAATATCATATATACTTATTGGATAAAAGCATAAAAAATACGCACGGGAAGATGGCTGCGGAAAGAAATACAAGGCATCCCTGTAGTTGAAAGTGGATCATCTTTATAACAAATCATTGTTTTCGAGGCAAAATCGGATTAATATATAGTTCCAATTGTGCCACTTCCAAGGGTCCTTCAATAAATTGAGTGATCTTTCCTTGGGGATCGACAAAAATACTACTCGGAAGAGGACCTATTTTATACTGACGAACGATTTCCTTCTGTGCGTCCATCAAGATCGGGAAGGTAAGCCCGTAATCTTCAACAAAATTAGAAACGGCGATTTCTGTTTCAGCAATATTGACGGCGACAATTTCAAATCCTTGATCCTTATACTTTTCATACGCTTTCTGCATTGCCGGCATTTCTGTCCGACAGGGCTCACACCACGTTCCCCAAAAATTAATCATTACCGCTTTGCCACGAAGTTGACTGAGTTGCATCTCTTCTCCATTCAACTGTTTCAATTTAAAATCGGGAGCTTCTTCTCCCACTTTCGGTTTATTGCTTACATCCAATGTTGTGATCTGATAAATGGCAATCGCTAGCCCGATCAGTGCCACCAATAAGATCACGCGACGAATCCACAGCTTGGTTTCTTTTTTCATCCTGATCACCTTATTCTCGGCCGATTTAGGGTATATAAGAAAAATCGCCGAAACAGTCTCCCATTTCGGCCTCATTTTCATCCAAATTCCAAATTTTCGTTAGAAGCCACGAAATCCACCTGTTAGATCACTTAACCAAATAATGATAACACTAAGTTGATTTGTATATAATAAAATCCCAAAAATAACCATCAATACTCCGCCCACTTTCATCATTTGGTTGGAGTATTTGAGAATCCAGCGAGTTCGTCCAACAAAAAAGGCCATAATAAGAAAGGGGATGGCAAAGCCTAACGTATAAAGCGTAATATACATAAAGGCATTTTCGGGATCATTGGAAACCATCGCTAACACAGAAGCCAAAATCGGTCCAATACAGGGGGACCATCCCGCAGCAAAGCCAATGCCGATCAAGACCGAGCCTAGGTAGCTAACTCCTTTCCGCGAGACATTCCATTTCTTTTCCATCATCATAAACTTTGGACGGAAAATGCCCATCATAAAGAGTCCCATCGCAACGATCAAAATTGCAGCCAACATTCGGGTTAAATCTTTATAATCAGAAAACAAAGAACCCACCCAGCTCGCTGTATAACCCAAGCCATAAAAAACAAGTGAGAAGCCAAGCACAAAGAAAAAAGCATGTACCAGTGTGGTGATCAGCACGCTCTTATCTCTTTTTTCTCCCCCCAATTCCGATACGGAAATACCAGTAATATAGGATAAATACGACGGATACAGCGGCAAACAACATGGAGATATAAAAGAGAGTAGACCAGCACCTAAAGCGAGCCACCATGTTACCTGTTCCATTTTTAACTGTCAAATCCTTTCCGATTTACCAATCTATCCATGATGTCGTCCAAAACAGCTGAAGATACTTCCCCTTGATGCTTATAGACTATCTTCCCTTTTTCATTGATGACAAAGGTCATTGGAAAAGCGATGACACCATAAAAAGTCTGACTGACTGTCACATACTTTTCCTGATAAGGATCCAATAAAACAGGAAACGTAAAACCTTTCTCTTTGAGATAAGCTTGCATCTGTTCTTCTTTGTCAAACGCAGTGGCATTCAACATCAAGAAATTGACTTGATCTTTGTATTTCTTGTACGCTTCTTCAAATAGAGGCATCTCATTTTTACATGGTGGACACCATGAAGCCCAAAAGTTTATGATGGTTGGTTTTCCACCATTTTCATATAACTCCACCTTTTTTCCATCGATCGTATTTAATGTGAAATTTGGCGCACAATAACCGACATTCGCTTGTTCTTCTCCACGGCAATCCGCGCGGGTAGCTGTACTATTCTGGTTGGGATTGTTCGAAGCTACACGATCTCGGGGCCAACTCCACCAAACGGTAAACACAATGGCAATAATGATCAACCCTAGAATGATTCCATTTTTTTTGTTCATATCTTTACCGTTTACTAAAAGTAACGGTAAACACCCTCCTTTAGATTCAATCAAATGGTCTTTCTGTTTTTGTCATCTTATGTGACAGATTTACCTCTTATCAATGTTTCAAAACAAGACAGGAGAGGATCTTAAGCACAAGACCCTGCATCCATTTTCCCATGAGGCGGGGCATGTACAGATGGGTTGACTTACCCTTGCAAAAAGGGATTATACTTCCGTTCCACTCCGATCGATGTGATTGGACCATGACCACAAAGCACTTGGGTTTCGTCCGGCAAAGTCAACAACTGCTGCTGAATCGACTTCATCAACACATCCCAATTCCCACCAGGCAAATCCGTCCGCCCCACCGAGTTTTTAAACAGGACATCCCCGCTAAATAGATAGGATCCACACAGATAGGAAACACTTCCTGGCGAATGACCTGGTGTATGTAATACTTGGAATTTTTTATTTAAAAGATGAATCTCTTCTCCGCCATATAAAATGCTTTCCGCAGGTTGACATACAATTTCTTGCATCCATAATCCCGAGCCATTGAGTTGCGGGTTGGTTAACCAATCCGATTCTTGTTCATGAATATAGACAGGAGCTTGGGTCAGCTCGCGAACTTCCTCCAATCCTCCGATATGATCAAAATGAGCATGCGTGAGCAAAATCGCTTCAATTTGGACCTTGATTTCTTTGATCCTTTTGATCAATGGTGCGGGATTCATCCCCGGATCAAAAAGAATCCCAGCTTCTTGCGCTGGATCATAGACCAGATAAGCATTGGTCATCAAGGGGCCAAGGGGAAACATTTCGATCTTCATATCTTTCGTTCCACCTTTCCTATACTTCTTCACTTCATTTTACAATGATTGCTTCTTCGTTTCAAAGCACGAAATACAACTCCTTTTCATAGATCGAGCCAAACGGGAGAAACTACTCAAAAACAGCGGAAAGGAATGAACTGCGATGATGACCATAGTAAGGTCCTTGAGTATCACTCTTTCCCTTATCTTTCTCCTGGTAGGATGTCAATCGAAAAACGCTTCACCAGCTAAAGATGCTTCGCCTGGTCCCAACCAGACCATTTCTGAAACACAACGGGTTAGACAAACTCAGCCCAATCCGGATCGGGATCAGTCATCTCAAGCGATTGCCAACCGTCTGGTGAAAATCGCTACCAGTGTCCCACATGTAAAAGGGGCCACCGCAGTCGTTTTTGGGAAATACACTCTCGTTGGCATTGATTTAGATCCCCACTTGGATCGTGGACGAGTGGGAACAGTAAAATATTCCGTCGCTCAAGCCCTACAAGAAGATCCACAAGGTGCGCAGGCCTTGGTAACCGCCGATGTGGATTTAACGGAGCGCCTTCGTGATGTTCTTGAGGATATCCAAAATGGTCGTCCTGTAGCGGGGATCCTCGAAGAGCTAGCTGATATTACCAATCGGATTGTTCCACAGCCTTCACACGAGACAGAGAAAAAAGAGCAAGCTCCTACCCGTCAAAATGAACAACGTCTTAAACCCACCCCTTAGCATCAAAAAATGAGGAAGAAAATGTTTTCAGTCGTTTGATCAGAAGAGAAGCTTTATTCTCCAATTGATGGTACAGAATAGAGCTTCTTCTTTAGTTACTTTTTTGTCATTCTCCAAAACATCCCATAAGTTCTAAAGTTTTTCAACTTCTCCCCTTGTATTAAACACGTAAAATACCCTAGAATGTAAGTACTCATTAATTCTTTCACTTTATAAAAAAGGAAGACGCAAAGATGAAAATGCTATGTATTTTATGCGACCAAACTTTCATTTTAACCAAACGACAAGAGAAAAAGCAGAAAAAACATCCTCATAAAATCCAACTTTGCCCCGACTGTTATGAGCGTATCACACAAAAGGTAGAATCCCGAAGACAACAAAAAGAAGCCTCCGCGAAACCAGAGAATCGTGTGGTTCAAGCAGAGGTTGTTTCATAGGCCGCTAATTGTACTTGGGTTCAGACAAAATATATTGAAGTAATTGTTCTGCTGCTTCCTTCGGAAATGCTTCGCTCTTTTCTTCTCCATTTTGACGGTAAGTAACAATATATTGCATCATCTCCAGCCGACATGAAAGATCTGTTACATGGTGGTCTTCTTTTAACAAATTGGTAAAAAAATGAATAGTTTCCTTTGCTGAGTGATCCGTCGGCCTTGCCTCGAGTACAATCCACATTTGTAGCCAGTTGAACAAGGCATCAGATAAGCGCATAAATTTCCCTCCTTTCGCTCCACTTCGATTTATCAATCATCTTCTGACCTTCGTTCAAACCCCCTTTTCATCTCGCGAGAAAAGGGGGTTTACTGTTTAGGCTTCGAGCGCCCCATTCGCAAACGAAGCCGTGTAATAATAATCAACACAATGGTGATCAACATCGCTTGAACGATGGGGAAGCGCATAATCTGAAAAATCAATAAGAGGACACAACCGATCGCCAATGCCAAGTAGACGATGATCTGTTTCCATAAAGGAAGGGGACGGGCAAAAGCAGCTTGATATATAACGGCCGATAACACTAAGATCAATAAATATTTCCCATACGCAGGTAAATCATGGATCCACTCAAACATTGGATTTCTCCTCCTTATTTTTCTTGGCGCAATCGATGTAAATAGGCGATCTCATCCATATATTCCCGTTCATCCTCTACTGGAGTCTCTAAAACGATTGGCAAGTGCTGAAAATCATCGCATCGTAAAAACTTCGCTAACGCTTCTGCACCGATCTCTCCTTTGCCAATTTTCTCATGCCGATCTTTTCGACTATTGAAAGGCACTTTACTATCATTGAAATGAATTGCCACCAAATGTGATAAATACCCCGTTGTCTTCATCTCGTCGACTAGTTCGGAAAAAGTGCTTCCCGACCAGATCCCCGCCGCAAATCCATGGCAAGTATCAAAACAAAAACCGATCTTCTCCGGATAGTCGGTCGCTTCCCGAATCTCTGCCAACTCACGGATGGTCAGACCTAGTTCACTTCCTTGCCCCGCCGTATTTTCCAGCAGGAGTTTGGTGTCTCCTTCATAATCTGCCAAAATTTTATTTAGTGTTTCCACCATCCTTGTTCGTCCATATTCCTCTCCCTTGCCAACATGTTTCCCGCAGTGAACAACTGCTCCCACGGCCCCATAGGCATTGGCAATCTGCAAATCTTCCTTGATGGAACGAATCGTCAACTCATGCAAATCCTCTTTCGGTGTGGATAAATTGGTAATATAGGGAGTATGCGCCACTAAAATAATACCATTCTCTTGACAATAGTTCTTCCCTTGCTGTGCATCTCGTTCATTTAATTTTTTGGGACGCAATGCTCTTGGATTTTTCGTAAATACTTGAAATGCAGTTGCATTTAATTCACTCGCTCGTTGACTCGCTTTATAAAATCCTTTGCCCACACTGATATGACAGCCAATTTTCATCATAAATCCCCTTCCTATTACAAGAAAAAAGCGCCTGCTTGGCGCATTTGATTTACCGAAATATGTGTACCATCCTATTTTTTTAAACGGAAAAAGAAATAGGATTTTTTCTTATCATACCTTTTACTTTTTGGCTATGCAACACCGATCACGCATCCTCTCTCTTCGCTAGAAGCTGTGCCAAACGATCCGGCACATTTGTGATCACCCCGTCTACTCCCCAATCGATCAACCGATGTAGATCGGCTGGATGATCGACAGTATAAGGACGAACCAATAGCCCCTGCTGATGACAGCGCTTTACCATCTCTTCGCTGACATCACAATAGAAAGGATGAATAGCGGTTACTCCCAGTTGTTTCGCTTTTTCCCATAATATTCCTGTAAATTCCTCATATAATGCGGCGAGCGAGAGCTTTGGGCGAAACGCATGCAAAGCCTTTAAGCTCAAATGATTAAACGATGAGATTACCACCCGCTTCTCCATTTTGAAGTATTCAATCTCCGCGACCACGGATTCTTCCAGCTTCGGATAATGCACCTTGTTATTTTTTAACTCGATATTCAACCAGATCGATGACTGATCTGCCCACTCCAACACTTCGCGTAGCGTTGGAACTTTCTCCGCACGATAGATTTCCGAAAACCACTTTCCAGCACTCACTTGTCTGATCTCGGACAAAGTAAGGTCTTTGACCCATCCTCGTCCATCTGTCGTTCGATCGATTTTCTCATCATGGATCACGACGATCTCCCCATCGAGCGTCCGATGAACATCCAGCTCGATCGCACTGGCTTGATCCAAAAGCGCTTGCTCAAAAGCAGCCAAGGTATTTTCCGGCGCTTTTCGTGAAGATCCACGATGAGCGATATTTTCAACGATCTTCGTTTCCCCCCAACATATATGAGCTGCTAACAAGACGGAACCGCTAATTGGATCAATGTCCGCACAGGAGAACCGGTGGCTCCTTTGACAAAAACGCCTCTTTCGCGTGGACTGATCACGGTTCCGGTAACATCCAGATGCACCCAAGGTGTATCGCCTACAAACTTCTGTAGAAAGACACCGCCTTGGATACTGATCGCCCCCATTCCGCCAAAATTTTTTATGTCCGCTAAGTCGCTTTCCATCAACTGCTCGTATTCTTCGTACATCGGTAACTCCCAAATCCGCTCCCCAACAACCTTCGCCGCTTGCAACACTTCTTGCCCCCAATCGACGTGGTTTGTCATTAAAGCAGAGGCTTCATTGCCAAACGTGGTATATACTGCTCCTGTTAAGGTCGCCACATCGATCAGCTTCGTAGCACCGAGTGATTTGGCATAAGCTAACCCATCTGCCAAAATAAGTCTTCCTTCGGCGTCGGTATGGGTAATCTCGACCGTATATCCAGCAAAAGTATCGATCACATCCCCCGGGTGATAAGCTTTTCCGTCAATCATATTTTCACAAATGGGAATCACCGCGAGTACATTAATATATGGACGCAAGGCGCCAATCGCATCCATCGCTCCCAGAACAGCGGCTGCTCCCGCCATATCAATCTTCATGATATCGAGCAATTCTTTCTTTAGCTGGATTCCACCGCTATCATACGTAATTCCTTTTCCTACGAACCCCAAGACCTCATCTTGATCCGGAGCCCCTCGATAGGAAAGGGTAACCATCACCGGTTCATAGCGACTCCCTTGGGAAACCGCGAGCAGTGCATGCATTCCTAGCTCTTCCAACTCCGCCTTCTTCTTTACCTCCACCGTCAACGATCGCCTTTCGGCAAGCTGATCAATCTGCTCGACAAACGTCTCCGGTGTCAAACGATTGGCCGGTTCATGGGTTAGAAAACGCGCAAAGTTGCTCGCTCGAGCAAACACTTGCCCCCGTTCCAAGCCAACTTGTACTGCCTCTTTGCGAATTCCATTACTGATCAGCCAAATCGTTTCTAAGGTATGTCGGTTTTGCTCCGATTTATAACTATGATGTTGGTAAGTTCCCAACTCGACTCCTTCAACAATGAATTGGATCACATCGGCCGCATTGTCGTTCTTCGTCAAATAAGAAGGGCAAAGAATACCTAATGATTTTACGCCGATCGAAGCAGCTTTTCGCGCGGCTACTGCGACGGCATGCCTTACCTTTGAAAGATCCGCACAATCTGCTTTCCCCAAGCCAGCGATCAACACCTTGGATACCGGCTTGTTATTCCACTGATGTAGCACTGTTACTTCGCCAAGCCGTCCTTTTATCTCCCTGTCATGGACCAATTGGGAAATCTGACTCCTCAGCTCTTCATCCAGTCGATCTCCCTCCATCAGCCCACCAGCATCATCAATAAAAACAACGGCTGCGTCAGCAATCAGTGAACCGAGCGGCTCATGCGAAACTTTCCAATTCATCCTCTCGCCCCCTGTTAAATTTACGGACTTTTTGTAAAAATTTAACGCATGCCCTATCTGAGCATACGTTTCAATTTCGACAAAAACGGTCAATACTCCTTTTATTTTCTAAGGAAACAGCTCTTCGCATAATAATCACAATGCTTCTAAAATTAACATTTCTCTGCGAATTTTTTGTAATCTTTTTTTGGCTTCATTCATTTTTGTCGGATTATTTTCTATCATTGCCTCATATAACAGATCAAGCTCATAATCTAATTGATAGCGTAAAACAGGGATTCGCTCCTCAGGGGCTCTGCACCGAAAAGCTCTAATCACATCTTCCATGGTCACTACTATCGCATTCCTTTTCGTCATAAACATCATTCCCTTCGTCTTAAATTTCAAGGAATGAACAATCTGGCTACAGGATGCCCCCTTCAACTAGGAAATAAACCTCCAAACAAAATTATACACGATGTACGATAATGTACGATTTTAATTGAAAAAAAGTCACGGTATTTGTCCTTTAAACAGTCAAAGCAGTTCTATTTGGGAATTAAAAAAGATTTTGATAAGATAATGCCAACGAAATACAAGGAGGACTAAACGATGAATCCTTATTTCACCGAAGCAGATTTTTCTGTTTTTGAGATCGATGGATTAGCTCCACGGATGGCCGCCTTAAAAGAACGCATTCAACCCAAATTTGCCGAAATCGGTTCAGAAATATCCACGTTTTTAACGGCGCTGCTCCAAGAACCTGTCTTTGTACATATCGCGAAACATGCTCGGCGTACCGTCCATCCCCCTGACGAAACATGGGTTGCTTTTTCTACCAATAAACGCGGCTACAAAGCACACCCTCATTTTCAAGTAGGACTGCGTCAGTCCCATCTTTTTATCTGGTTTGCGCTGATCTATGAATGCAAGCAAAAATCGCTCTTTTCCAAGCAATTGCAAGAGAGATTGGACAAGGTCTGGCCAACGCTTCCTCTCCATTTTGCGCTCTCACAAGATCATACTCGTCCGGAATTTACACGGATCCAAGATTTGGAGCAAACGCAGGTAATAAACATTCTCCAACGCCTCGAAAAAGTGAAAAAAGCGGAATTTTTATGTGGGTTGGTTGTGCCGCGCGAAGAAGCGGTCCGCTGGTCAAAATCGACTTTCATCGCAAAGGTTGAGGAAACTTATCGACAACTCGAGCCACTTTATCAGCTCTCTTTTTCATTAAGTGAATCTAGTAGATAACCAACCAAATTTTCACTAATCCGACTGCCGATTCTATCTTTTTTTCTATTAAACTTTCTGTTATACTATCCGTCGTGCGTGCAAAAGTAATTTAGAAGGCAGGCGGGAACCTATGAATCAAAAACAGTTTTCTACACCACTCTTCACTAAATTATGCGAACATGCCAGTAAGAATCCATACCAATTTCATATCCCTGGACATAAAAAAGGACATGGAATGGATCCAGAATTTCGTCGTTTCATCGGTCCTAATGCCTTATCCATCGATTTGATCAATATTGAGCCCCTTGATGATCTCCATCATCCCCATGGAATCATCAAAGAAGCCCAAGATCTAGCAGCAGAAGCTTTTGGGGCAGACCATACTTTCTTCTCTGTGCAAGGAACCAGTGGAGCGATTATGACCATGGTGATGTCGGTCTGCTCACCTGGCGACAAAATCATCGTTCCACGAAATGTGCATAAATCGGTTTTAACTGCCATCATCCTCGCCGGCGCTCATCCGATCTTTATTCATCCCAAAATGGATGAGAAGCTAGGAATTGCTCACGGCATCAGCGCCGCGGAAGTAGAGCAAATGATTCAAAAACATCCAGATACCAAAGCTGTTTTAGTGATTAACCCTACTTACTATGGGATTGCCTGTCATTTAAAAGAGATTGTCGATCGCGTACATCAATATGGTATTCCTGTACTCGTCGATGAAGCGCATGGGGTTCATACGCATTTTCACGAACGCTTACCTCTTTCAGCGATGGAGGCTGGGGCGGATCTCGCTGCCACCAGCGTGCATAAGTTAGGTGGTTCCCTCACGCAAAGCTCCATCTTAAATATGAAAGAAGGACTTGTCAGCCCTCATCGGGTGCAATCGATTATCAGTATGTTAACAACTACTTCTACTTCTTATCTACTACTCGCTTCTCTCGATACGGCTCGCCGTTACCTCGCGACAGAAGGACATCGCATGCTAGAACAATCATTGCAACTAGCCGACTATGCACGCAAACAGATTAATGAGATTCCCGGTCTCATCTGTATGGGAAGAGAATGGTTGGATCAGGAGTCGCTCTACGATCTCGACGAAACAAAACTGACCATCCACCTCAAATATTTAGGAATCAATGGCTATGAGGCCGAAAAGTGGCTTCGTCAACATCATCAGATCGAAGTAGAGTTAAGTGATTTATATAATATTCTCTGTGTCATCACTCCAGGAGATAGTATGGAAACGATCGATGCCCTTCTCAGAGGATTACGGGATCTTTCAGATCATTTCTATGCCGCCAACCAACGCATCGAACTTCGGGTTCGACTGCCGGAAATTCCCGAACTGATCTTATCTCCCCGCGATGCTTTTTATTGCGATACCATTTCGGTTCCGTTAAAGGAGGCAGCAGGGCGGATCATGGCCGAATTTATCATGATCTATCCCCCGGGAATTCCAGTGATCCAACCAGGCGAACAAATTACAGAAGCGAATATCCAATATATTCTTGAGCATATTGCTGCCGGCTTACCGGTCAAGGGCCCCGAAGACCCTACTTTAAATCAAATCAAAGTGATTCGCTGAAAAAAGATAGAAAGAGGATCGGATAATGGATCCTCTTTTTGCTATATTCGGCAATTTCTTCTATCTGAAAATAAGACAGAAAAGTCCCCCTAAAAAAACTATTATATAAACCTAGATTATGTCATGTTTTAGTTGCTAGTACTTTCGAAATATGTCATACTATAAATGTAATTATGTTATAAATAAAAAAAAGAGCAAATCAAATGATTTGCTCCGAACTCTTCGATACGATTTTAACATCCAACGATTCACAGAGTACTAGCGTTCTACTTCTGCGTCAAACAGATTTGAAGGCAAATTGTTTCGCAAAAAGATCGCTAGTTCTTCTGCTTCATCTAAAGAACGCAAGCTAAAGTTCTCCTTTAGATAATCTAAATCATCTACGTCTTCTATCGAAAGTAAGGAGGAGCGGCCTGTTTGCATGCAAATAACTAAAGGTTTTCCGAAAAACATGTGAGTATAAACAATACCGAAGTCATATCGACCACCCAAATCAGACACAAACCCTACAAAACGGACGCGTGATTGCTCCGATTCGTCATATAGTCTTTCATGGCTCAAAGGTATCTCCTCCTCATTATTTAATTTTCGAAATAAAATTTAGCAGCAGAATGGGTCTCTTAGCGATTATTAATTTATATAGTAAAATAAAATGTCTCTCGATTCTCTCAGTGTTTGCTTATTATTCCCTATTTTACCGCTTTCTAAACATCCGATTTCGGAAAGCTTTCCCTTACCTTTCTCTCAAGTAAAGATGCGATTTCACAAAACAAAGTAAGGTCTTCGTCATCCATTCCCTCGTCAGCAGCACTAAGTACAACCAATTCGCCTACCAAGTGATGCCCACGATAAAATGGAACCACAGCCTGCATCGTTGTACCCACTCTTTCCATGATCACGTCACCATGCAACGCCGCCAGACTGAATAACCCTTCACCAAAGGGGATGCTTAAAGGAAGTGAACTTTTACCTTGTTTGATGTGACAACGAAAATGATCTGTCTTTGCAAAGTAAATAGCTACATACTGATAGGAATTCATCTTATCGAATAAAATTTGACATACGAATCTATAGAGCTTTTCGATGTCTCCTTGACACTTATCAGAAACAACTCCGATTTCAGCGCGGAGCTCATCGAGTAGATCCGCCTTGCGCAACAGATTCATCCCCTTACACTTTACTAAAAGAAATTTTATCATAGTTAAGAGAAAGATACAATCGACAATAATGTGTATTTGACATTGGTCTTCATCATGCTAAGATGAGAATGAGAAAAGTACTTAAGGGGAGAAGCGATTTGAGTAAAAGCGCTTTTATCAAATTGGTAGAAGGTTCCAAACAAGACGATGTCAACTTGGACACGGTCAAAAGCATTTTTCAGGATTACCAAGAAAAAATGAGACGTACCGGCCAACAACTCGGATGGGATTATACTGGAGCAGCTTTCCCATATATGATTGAGGAAAAGGAAGAAAAAGGAAGTCGTTATCTTGTCTTAAAAGGAAAAGAACCTTCCCAATACTATTATTTACTTATCGGTGTCGGAAAAGAAAATGAGACTGGAAATACGTATATCCAAGTAGTTGTCCCTGATCGTGCAACAGCAGGCGACCGGAACAAAGCCAATGAATACTCCCGTTTCATCGCGAAAAGTCTGCAAGGTGAACTTCATATGACCAATGGACGCATTCTTTACTATTATCCTCGTAAATAATCATTACTCATCCACACAGCCAAGGAAGAGAGAGCCCTTCCTTGGCTATTTATTTCTACTCGCCTACTTTTTCACAGGAGCGTATGGGTTCCATAGACGGTTAGGGCAGCAAATCCGCTTCCCAAACAGCCTCCAATCAAGACGTCGGATGGGTAATGTAGGGCGAGATACATTCGCGAGAAGGCCACCAGACCAGCGATCGGGAAAAGAATAAAAAACAAGAATGCCTCGTGTAAAATAAAGGTGGCTGTCAGAGAAAAGACCGCCGTTGTATGTCCCGAAGGAAATGAAAAATCGGTCAGTGGATTAGGAAATGTATTTAATTCGGAGATTTTCAGATAAGGTCGAAGACGAGGTAAGTATTTCTTAATCAAGACAACAGCAAGGTGACTGCTAGTCAACGCAATCAAGCCCTCCACTGCCCATATTTTTGACTCTGGAGTACTAAAAAACCACCAGCAAAGTAAAAAAGTCAGTGATGCGGTAGCACCGCCCAGATGAGTTAATCGTGGCATTAACACATCGAGGAGCTGGCATTTCCACTGCCGATTGAGATAGGAAACGATCGTCCCATCATATTCTACCAGTCGGGCAACTAAACTTTTCATTTTGCCTAACCCCCGTCTAAATCACTAATTTCCTTTCTCATTTTACAATAAACGACGGCTTTCAAGGAAAAATAAATGATAAATTCATTTTCTTTTAAAATCCATGACATAAATAGAAACTTTTTTCCTTAAAAAACTAAAAAAGAACTCTTACCTTGTTTTTTTAGGTAAGAGTTTTCCATATTCTAAAAGATATTTTCTAAGATTTTTCGTCTTTCCTTCATCGTATAGTTCTCCCAAAACCATTCACCATAGATCAAAAGGTCCAGGTGCAAATGCAAACCTTCTGAATTACCAAGCACTCCTTCACTGGTTCCAGAGTTCCCTACATTTCCGATATAATCGCCTTGCTTGATTCGATCCCCTACTTTTAAATCTTTAGAAACGAGATCCAAATGAACATAGCGTGCCAAGACACCTTTTTCACATTGTACCCAAACCGAGCGACCACGTAATTTATCCAATGCATATTCAGGCGTACGATCATAAATCGAACTTAATTTCAACAAACGAGCACGTTCTTTTGCCGTCAACTCCTTATAATCATGATCCACCCGCACTACAATCCCATCGGCAATGGAATAAACAGGCGTTTTTTTGGTAATCTTGACACCGCTCGTATAATCGTACCAATCGATCCCCTCATGGTAACCATTTCGGTATGCTCGTGGGGCCCCGGGCAATTGCGATTCTTTCGTACTCACATGCGCTCCTTTGATCGGTACTTCCAAAAATGATAAATACCTAATCATCTGTTTTACTGGCACACGTTGTTTGGCCACTGCGGGGATCTCTTTGATCTTGGATTGATCATTAATCACCCGCTCCACTTCTTTGATCGTCTCTGGAGCCAACCAAAAATCTTGGTTCTCTTTTAAAGGAGGCTTACTCAGCGGCGCAAACTCCCCATTCACCTTTAAGACCGGCGTTTCCTGGTACAAAGTCACGCGAATCTTTCCATTAATCAATTCAATTTCGCCATCCAGTGAATTGATATTTACTTCGTATTTCCACTCTTTCAACAGCTCGGACAAACTCTTATAATCCGTCCCTTTCTTTTCTAAACTGTTGCTAACATCCTCATTCGACTCTTTTGGCGTCTCCTTTTTTTCCAAATCTGCTGCGAAGTTGGATGTTTGAAACCAAACGGTGTATGGTGGGAAAAAGATAATCAACAACGTAACAACACTCGCTATGATATAAAGCCATAATTTACTTTTCATTGGTCTCCCCTTGTTTCTCAAACCGACCAAATGCGCTATCCACTGAAAGATCGATTTGCTAATTGGAACCAACTATCAAAAAAGTGGTTTTTTTAGCAAATATACCAAATAATACTTCCTATTTTCCTTCATCTCACTACATTATAAAATAAAACTATACAGTTTAAGCAATAAGGATTCATAAGCACTTTTTGTCATTTTCTATATATTTTTTATACAAAACCTTTACAAATAGAAAAAAAAGTAAAATGAGATCTCTTTCCCTTGTCCGACTATTGGAAATGGTTTAAAATAATAATAACTCTTGATCTAGAGTAATATTAAAAAAGAAGCGAACCAGCCGATCGGACCCTCAACGCTGATTCGCCTCTAGACCATTTAAAAAAGACCAAGTCTAATCAGACTTGATCCGCTGAAGCAAACACTGAACTCCCCTTGTGATCCGTAATAAGGGAGAAGACAGTGCCTTCGATGTATCTACCAAAACGCGTCAAAAACTACACTACGATCTCAAACAACTTGCCAACAACTTTCACAATCGACTCGTGATCCTTAACAATGGTAACACCCTGCAACTCAAACTCTACCTTCTTCCCCTCCATCGTTTCCAAGGTCACTTTTGCTTCATCGTAGATTTTCGGCAAAATCGGTCCCCTTTCCAGCGAAGTCACCTCCCTATATCATCTTCACAAACGACTAGATATAGACCCCTTTTTCCTTTAATTTACGAGGAAGTAAAAATATCCCAATTTCTAGTCTATATATACACGAACCGTTTGACAATAGCAAACTTTAAATTTTTTTGCACTTCGTTTAGACTAAATTCAAATAATATTGATAGGGAGGATTATTTCGCCATTTCACAAGTCACGTTTCACCTATTCGTATGCGTAGATCTGCTTTTTTCTACTAAATTCATCATAGTTGTTTCTTAAAGAGTATTATATGTATTTTCTTTTCATTTTTTAATATTTTAATTATTCCTTTTTATATTCCTATTAAAAAGAGGAAGTTTATGAGAGGGATAACTGTGGAGGAGTTTCTTAAAAGTGGTCAGAACAAAATGGCAAGATATTTATCAACAACTGCGAGACAGAATTCTCCGCGGTCACTTAAAACCAGGTCAAGATTTTCCGACTAATTTCGAGTTGATGAAAGAGTTTGACGCTCATGCAGCTACGATTCAAAATGCAGTCAACGCGTTGATTCGAGAAGGTCTGGTCTATTCAGCTGAAAACACGACCAAAAAAAGATCGGTTCGTCCTCTTCCCTATCGTCTCAACCGCCGTGGTGATGTCATCAAAGATAGTGACGACACTGGGAAAGAAAGTGTCTTGCAACTTAAAATTATCACGCAAGAGCGGGAAATTCCTCGCGAAATTCGAGAGGAAATCGAAGCACCTGCTTTGTTTTACCATACGATACATATGCGGGATGACATGATTACAGCGATCCATAAAACCTATATACCAAACCTTATTCCATTAGACCGTTTAAAGCCTCGTTTAACTAAACGAAATATATCGATCTACGATGCAATTAAAATCTTAGGCTACCATCCAAACGAATGCGAAGAAACACTGATCTCTTCACTCGCTTCTCCCGAAGAGATCGACGAACTAGAAATGCCTAAAAACGCCAGTATTCCAATTGTCCGCATTACACGCAAAGTCTTTGATTACCGAGGTCGTTTGATCCTGATCAGTCTGATGACCGACCGCGCCGACTGCTATACCTTTCAATATCGTTTTTCCTTAATCTAAAAAAGTGACCTCCAATGGATGTTCATTCATTGGGGGTCACTTTCTTTTGGTTGGATATAGAAGTATTCGGAAATAAAAAATATCATTAAGCTTAAGCTGCCTCAGATTTCAATCCACATAGTGACTATAAAACCTTTGGCTTTCGCCATTTAAACGGTCACCTCTTTTATATTTCAATCCACATAGTGACTATAAAACAAGTTGTCTTTGCGTCTCCCATCCCTTACCTTCTCGCACTTCAATCCACATAGTAGCTATAAAGCAGAATGACAATTCCTTACATTGTGATAGTAGCTTTAGTAATCATTTCAATCCACGTAGTAACTATAAAGCGGAAGTAACACCAGAAGATGTTGAAGTAACACCATACACATTTCAATCCACATAGTGACTATAGAGCCTGGACGATCAGCTGGATGCATGTCCGTCTTGGTAAGCAACATTTCAATCCACATAGTGACTATAGAGCCCCAACTTCTACATCACCCAAAAGCCTTGTAAAATCTATTATAGAGCAATACCACAAATGATGCAAAATAGCGATTTTTGCAGCGGACCTCCAGTGTTGTTTTTTGATTTTTTAAAAAATAGGCGGAATCCCTTGATACATCTGGGGTTTGACCTTTTCCCCAAAAATGAGGTTCGCTGCACATCAAGAAATCCGATCGATTTATTTGTATTTTTTGAAATCAGATTGATAGTTATCTCACCATTAACATTGCTAGTGTTTCAATTCTCGATAGCAGAAAAGCAGATCCATCTCCAAACATAATGACTATAAAACGGAGTTGATTCTAATGGATGAGCTAATTAGTGGCTACATATTTCAATCCACGTAGTGACTATAAAACAAGAGTGTCTGAGATGCGATAAAAACCGTCGAAGCCTAGATTTCAATCCACGTAGTGACTATAAAACCTGAAATTCCAAAATTGCCTCCAATCCCTGAGGCAAATACTCGATTTCAATCCACGTAGTGACTATAAAACCATAGGTAAACATAAATGAACTTATTGCATTTTAATTAGATTTC
>JANWIG010000042.1 GCA_025449975.1 Thermoactinomycetaceae bacterium | reverse complement strand
TCACTGGTATACCCACGGTGAGCTTCGTCGACAATAATAAAATCGTATTGTCCAACACTGGGGATTTTTTCGCTTTCATTATAGAAAAGCCTACGCAACATTCCTTGTACCGTGGCGATATGCACTTTTGTATCCGGTTCAGGAAAGATATCTTCGATCGCCTTCACATCATAGGTATCCGAAAAAGAATAACCATCGATTTTTGTATCTTTCAACGCATCTTCTGTTTGTTTCCCCAATGAATTACGATCCACCAAAAAAAGAATACGACGGCACTTTTTCGATTCGATCAAACGGTACATCAATGCGATCGCAGTTCGGGTTTTTCCCGTTCCTGTCGCCATTGCAACCAGCATTCTTCGTTGTCCTTTTCTCAGGGCCTCTTCTACTGCAAGCACAGCTTTTTCCTGATAATGACGCAAACCAAACTTGGTAAGATCGGTTTCTGCCAATCGTTTGTCTGCTTCTTCATGATTCTGACTTAACAAAAGTTGCAAATCTTCAGGTGAATGCCAGCTATCAAGAGGCCGGGCATGCTCCAATGGCTTACGCGCGTCCCAAAACCAAATGCCAGACTCCTCTTGAAGTTGTCTCAAGTAAGGTCGTCCATTGGTGGCATATAGAAAAGGAACGTTGTATTCCCCAGATGGAGGGAGAATCTCTTCATTGGCGACTTGCATTACATTTTTGGCGTATAATTTGGTTTGACTTTCTAACACACTGGGGATGTTTTTCTTTTTCGCTTTGGCTTCAATCAGCCCAACCAGTTTCAAACCGATAAACAATGCATAATCGACTCTACCGCCAGCCACTTTCCATTCGGCAATCGCCATATTGCGATTTTTTTGGGGCAATGTACCATTCTTTTGATAATTCAATGTATGCGTATCTGCTTCCCAACCGGCAGCGCGCAGTTTGCTATCGATGATCGCTCTTGTTTCTGCTTCAGTGAGTTCATGACGTCGGCTAAAGCTTCTCGCAATCCTCTTCCGTTTTTCTTTTGTCTCTTCTTGCTCGTTTTCCGCTTGCTTCCGAATATTTTCCAGTTCTTTTTCGAGCTTTCTTACTTGAATCTTATACTCCTCAAGCACCACATCGGGGCTAGTTTCTTCTTTTGGTTCTCTATACTCTGGTGCTTGAAAATTCCAATCGCCGTAAACTTCCATATACCAAATAGCTATACGAAAGGCTAAACGCAACATCGCTTTTGCCTCATCTACTTCTCCATATCCTGCCTCATGTGTCGCCCGATTTCCTCTGCGGCGGAGAATTTCAAAGATCTCAATCAGTTCGGGCTCCATCAATTCCTCCCGCTGTAGGATCTGAATTCGCTCCACTTGTTTGGTCCCAAACGGTTCTTGAATATTTTCAGACGCAATGATAAATTTTGCCAATGTTTCCGCAAATAAACGCAGCTTCATCAACGTTGCTTGGGGATCACAATAGACATTTTTCTCGGCTGACTCTCCCAGGTCAGCAAGAATATCCCATTTCCCCTTAAAAAATGAGAAGTTGCTACTCAATGAAATCACCATTTTTCAAAAGTTCTTTCTGAGGGACATTATAGCACATAGACAAGAAGCTAGCTGATTTCATTTAAAAATCAATGATAATTACAAATCTATACACAAAACATGAGGACAAATACTCTTATTTATACACCTTTCCTCCAAATAATCCAATCTATCCCAACATTATTCCTCTTATTAAGTTTTTATATATATTTCTATATTTTGTTATTTAAAATAATCATAAATGTAACATATTATACATAATTCATCATATTGGATATAGAAATTTTCTTTTGTAATTTAATAATCGGAGAAGGAGAATCAAAAAAGGAGGAGCTACCATGAAAAAAATACTAGCTATTATCCTTGCAATTTTTGTGATCAGCGCTATTTACGCTGCCTGTACCCCTGAGGATAGTGATACAGGTAAGAAAGTAGCATCAGAAGAAACAGAACAACAAGCTACAACAGATAGTGGAAGCGGAAACGAGAGCGGAAGTGAAAGCGAAAACAAAGGAGTTGAAAAGTTTAAAATCGGGGATACGATTGAAGTAGAAGATGGGGTCACGGTCAAGTTAAATGGGGTTAGAAAAGGACAAGGTGGACAGTTTCTTTCACCAAAACAAGACATGTATTTATATGTCTCTGTTACGATCGAAAACAAGTCAGATAAACCGATCAATGTCTCATCTATTGCTAACTTTGATTTAGCTGACCAAGATGGCGTACGATACAACATAACCATTAGTACGGACGCAAAAGGTCAAGTAAATGGTACGGTTTCCCCAGGTCAAAAGTTAACAGGAGAATTAGTATATGATGTTGCAAAATCGGATTCTTATGATTTGATGTATAAAAAATTCCTCTCTAATGGCCAAACCATTTGGACATTTACGAGTGATGAAATCGAGTCAGACTAAACTCTGGCTTGAGATTTTATAAAAAGAAAACAATGAGCTCGGCAATTCAATTTCTGCTGAGCTCTTTTTGATGTGCTTAACGGTTACACAGAGCTTTTTTATCGATAAACCTTCTCCTTTTCTCAGAATCGCCCATTCTTGGCTCTTTAAGAAATACGGTCGAAAGAAGTGTTGGAGTGAGCAGATCCTTTTGGCTTATCTCTTCTAGTGAAGATAAGATGGCTTCTTCTTTGGCTATTAATCGCTGCAGAATGCTGACGATTTCATCCATCTCGTCTTTGGGTGGAAGGGGAATCCGAAGTGAACCGAGGCTTTTTTGACTGATCGTTTTTTGACCTGCGGATGAAATAATTTTTGCCGTCAGTTGCTGACGGATCCGCGGACTTTCAAATAAATATTTGAGATACACGGCATTAAGCGCGGTTTGATCAAAGGTTCCTCGGATCAAGTGATCACAATAGGCCACTTTCCGCGTCCATGTATAATGGACGGCTTTTCCAACTAAATCGAGTGACCCATTGACCCGAATAAATAAGATGTCGTCTTTTTCTAACAGATAGTTTTCTCTCTCTTTTTCCGATAAACGGATCATTCGCAAATGAGTGTCCACAAATCGATTTCCACAGATATCCGCAAGGCGCAGAACAGGGGTAGGAACCCCTTCTTTTCCAGTTCTTTTGGCCAGACCATTTTTTAGGTGAATGATCTCTCTTAAATGGACCCACTTCCATCCTTGAGGCAAGGCATCTGTGGAAGCAAAGACTTTTTCTGCAGTTTCCATCTGCCCTTTTTTCTTCCGCCACTTTCTCGTTAATTCTCCTTGAAAAGCTTGATCGAGAATCGCAGCACGCCAATGGGTAAAGGTGTTCTTTGCTTCAGTGATCAGCCGCTGGGCTTCTGCCCAATTTTTTAATGAGCGTTCCATCTTTTCGACGAAACGTCTTTGTTTATGATCCGGAGGAAGACAGACAAGATATTCTTGTAGATCTTGCATCCGAATATATTTGACCGTCGTCCCTCGATGCTCTTTCGTCAATCGATCCAATGTAATCGTTAAATAGAAATAGAGATACTTTCCATTGCAGCGAAAATTTTGCAAGATATATGTCCGCTGATAGGCATCAAATTTTCCCCAGTAATATTTCACATGAAAGTCTCCATTTCCAGCAAGCAAAATCGCCTCTCCATCGAAAGAGAATCGATTGATTCGCAACACCTTTTTTGAACAAGTAAAGAAGGGAAATCGCCCATTCTCTTCGGCGGCATTCGCATTTCGTTTTCCAGTTTGAATAGAACAGAGTTGTCCCAGTTGAACCCAGGTTAACTCTTCTTCCTTTAATTCCATTTCTTCTCTCAGCCGACGAAGCTCTTTTACTACTTCCTGAAATAATGTGCTGGCTCGCTGCAGCTTTTCCATCACTTCTCTAGCCATTTGCGTCAGTGTCGATCCACTTTTTATGACCAACGCTTTACCTGAGATCAATCCGAGATCGAGTCGATCTCCTTGTTCGGTGATCTCTGCGCGTGCATACCGATTCCAACGTTTATCAACCACTTTGCTTCGATCCGGAGCGAGATAAGCTTTAATAAAATTACGAAAATGAGCTAGTGTAAGCGGGTTTCGTTTGCCAAATGAGGGCATGTCGGTGCGTAGGTCATATACCCACACTTCTTTGGTATTGCCAAGATCCGTACTTCCTCTCGTAAAAAACAACACATTGGCTTTGACACCTTGTGCATAAAAAATACCAGTGGGTAGACGTAAAATCGTATGCAAATTGCACTTGTTCATCAAATCTTGACGTACCAGCGTTCCCACATTGCTTTCAAATAATACGTTATCTGGAAGGATTACAGCTGCTCGTGCGCGCCCATTCTTTTTCAATGCCTGGTAAACCAATTGCAAAAAACTAAGCTGCTTATTCGTGGTAGCATAAGGCAAATCATCGCGCCACTCTCGCTCTCCCCCTTTTTTGGTTCCAAAAGGGGGATTGGTTAAAATCACGTCGAAATTTTCTAGCCAACTCCCTTTCTTGGACAGGCTATCGCCATGTTCCAAGCGTCCCTCAATTCCATGCAACAAAGCATTCATCATCGCTAGACGATGCGTTTCTTTGACCAGTTCCATTCCGGAAAAAGCTTCTTTTCTCTGAAACCTAGCCATCTGCGGATCGAGATCCTGGTAGCGATTGGTTTTTTTCTTTAGATATTGATCGGTTGCAACCATAAAACCAAAGGTTCCTGCTGCGGGATCATTACACCTTTCCCCTGGCTGTGGATCAATCAATTGAACCATGACATCGATCAGCACACGAGGAGTAAAATACTGACCAGCTCCTGACTTTTTCTCATAAGCTACCTTCTCTAGCAATCCTTCATATAGATCACCAAACGCCTCTTCCTTCGCGTCATACCATTCCAAAGAATCGATCGTTTGAATAATCTTTTCTAGATTTTTGGCTACTTCAATCCGAGTCGATGCATCAGTATAAATTTCTCCGAGTTGCTTGCAAGGATGATTTCCTAACCTTTGTAAAAGTTGTTGGTAAAATCGCTTTAACTCTTCTCCTCTTTTCTGACACAAATCATCCCAGCGTAACCCATGAGGAATGAAGCGATCTGTTCCTCGCTCTTTCATCATTTTTAAGAAAAGTAAATAGGTCAGTTCAGTCACATACCGTTGATAAATGATCCCATCTTCACGCAATACATGACATAAACTCCATAGCTTTTGCACGATTCTTTGGTTATTCATTCTTCATAAACCTCATTTACTCAAACATTTAAAGAGCAATTGCTATATTTCCGTTGCAATATTCCGTATTCTCGAGCTACCACTTGGCTGAACCCATTACTTTGACCTGTGCTCTGATCTCAATCATGATGTACGCTATCCGAAAGATATATCCATTATAACTCAAACTGGAATAGGAAGATGATGATAAACGCATGGATAAAAGCTTATATTAGACCATTTACTTTTTCTTTGATCATAGCATTTTTATCTATTTAAACAGACCGAAAAACCAAGCGATGGGATGGTTCATCTCGCTTGGTTTTGCTTGCACACTCTATGCTAATAGGAGAAAAACTCAATCTTTTTCCCTTTTCCTCCTACTTTTTTTGATCCATCGTAATAGTAACTAAGGATCTGGGCTGGTTTTTGTTTCCGATCGGCGAAATATTTGGAACCCCATTGCCATACTCTCCCACTGGACTTTCCACCGATCATATAGTATCCTGCAGAGTATTCAGTCAGAAATAGCTTTTTGTTGTCTTTGCGATGCATGCCGATTCCATCCATACTGGAAATAGCTTGGTCTGTCGCAGGATGGGACGAGTTGACGAGATAGACGTGACTGCGCGTGTCATCATACAGATCAGCCCCGACAGAACTTGCCAATGGATAGTAAAAGGCATACCAAGCATACATTTTGACACATAAGGCTCCTGTTTTAAGAGAATTGGGATGCCAGCTGGGAATCCACTCATTTGGTAGAACATTGCGAATATAGTATTTAAAATGGATCCTTCTTACGCAGCCCGACGGGCAATGATAATGGTCTTTGTTTTTCTTTTGAGAAAGATATACGCGA
The DNA here is from genome assembly GCA_025449975.1 of Thermoactinomycetaceae bacterium. Taxonomy (GTDB): domain Bacteria; phylum Bacillota; class Bacilli; order Thermoactinomycetales; family Thermoactinomycetaceae; genus Thermoflavimicrobium. The sequence continues at coordinate 24,738 of JANWIG010000042.1, read as the reverse complement.
ATACTGGTCGGTTCCCGATGGTGTCGAGCCTGTGTAGAGAATTCATTTTGATTCGTTCTCGGGCGCCAATCAATCAGTGAATTTCCGCGCTCGATTATCAATGACTTGGAGTGGACCGGAAATTTCTCTAAGATCTTTCCGCTTCGGTTGACGATGTTTCCAACGTACCGTTGTTTTAAGATTTTCGCCATTTCCAGCTCATCACTTGTGCCAAATCCGATTCGCTGGGCAACCAATAGATCGACAGGCGCGGTAGAGAATTGTGAAATTTTCCAGCTTCCGTCTTGCTGAGTAACCACAACAAGATAGTAGTTGATTCCATTGAGATGGTATTTGTCTTCTCTATGTACTTGTTGCTCAACAGCGAGGTAATAGTACTTGGCATTCGCTTCGGTTATGTAAGAATAGGGCTCAGCGTCGGTCGGTTTCAACTCTTTCCAACGAACGATTTTCGCTTTTTTGATATTATAGAGCCCGACCCCGTTCTGTCTATTCATTCGATCGTTGACAAATGACTGCAACTTTTCTCTGTGTGGTTGATCCCACAAAGCGACGGCTTTCTCCCATTGCTGCTGATTCTGATAGTGAATAAATTCTTCCACGACCGAATAAGGATCCGCCGCCTGTATGTTCGAGGTTTGCATCATAAATAGACTACTTACACCCATTGATACAATCAGTACAAGGATCAACCATTTATTTTGGATAGCCTTTGAAATTTCGATCTCCGCTACGAAAAACTGATAAGACTCTGCTCTTCTCCTGATTCATCGTGTTCACTTCACCACTCTACAGCCGTTTGATCAAACACTCCCCAGGCGTAAATTCCCGTATAACTCTTCATGATCTCCTCTTGGCATAAATACAATTGCTTGTGTCGCTACGTTTCTTCCTAGAAACCCCCTTCGGTTCATACCCGATCATGACATCAATTACGCAATACATGGGAATCACTTTTAGATCCAGATGGTCCGTTTTTCGTTAACGGATTCCCTCCTTCCTATACACTCCAATTAATAGAGAGAATTTTATAGGCTTTATATGTTTCATCCTGATGTTGCTCGACTCCCAAGAGTAGTGTCGTTTTTGTTATAGAGATGTATTATACAATTGATATACATATACCTTCTTTTTGTTCCCATCTCTTGAAAATTTTTCTGATCGGTACACAAAAGAAAAAGCGCGTCTTCCATTGAAGAGAACGCTCTCCCAAAACCTATCCTTTAAAGGAAATCCAAAACTTCCTTACATAATCCTTTTCAATCGCTATTTGTAACTGAATGTAATCCTTTGATTTATTGTTCATGCGAGCAAGCAGCAAACGGTTGCGCTGCTCTAAACGCGCAATATCTTCCTCACTAGGTAAACGGTTTGATTTTCCGGAGTTCTCTCCCTTATGGCAGTAAACTAAGTTCCATAGGTCATCAGAAAACATATACGACCACGGAATTACATGGTCAACGGATAATTCATTTTCAGCTATTTCATGCCCACAATAAAAGCAAATTCGTTTCCCATTTTCATTCATTAAATCCAAGTATTTGTGAAACTTTTTCAAACTACCTCGTCTAATTTCACCATCATCAATCGCTCTCACTTTCCTCGAAATACGTGGACTATAATTAAATCCTTCCAACATTTGTGTCCATCGATAATTGATAAAAGTAAAAAGGTAATCACTATGTTCTTTAAGCGCTAAAACATGATCGCTTTGAAATATCACGTTACCAGCGTTTAAATCTAAGTCATAAATTTCATACGTTTTACCTTTGAGCTTCTTAAATCGCCAACAAACGTCCTGCTTTAACGTTTTTACTATCTTACTTACTGTCCATTCATATTTAGTGGACAAGCCCAATGAATGAAAATCTACTTTTTCAAACCTCACTGGTTTCACGGATTGTTTTTTATCAAAATATAATTTTATTAATTTCTTAGTTAAAGTGATTATTTCAGGCGGTTTCCTTATATTCGGACTTTGAATCAAATCAAAATAAATCGTTTGGTTCCAATAATACTTTAAACACAATTTTGCAACGTCATAAAAGCTATAAACGATTGCATTTTTATCTATACTAACATCAGTATGAACAGCTAACTCCACTAACGCCTTTGCCCACGCCATTTTATAAGTATTATCAAAACTACAATTCAATATAATGTCATGCCATTTCCTAATATAGTCATTCATATTACCAACCCTGCTAATCCGTTTTTCTTATTAATTATATCGAATATATACTATTACTTAGATAAAGGTTTTATAGATATGAAATAAGATCCCTTACAAGATTCAAATTATAACGTGGGAGGAGAAAGTAGACAGCTGAAATAATGGAGACGGAGCTAATGTGATCAGAAGAAAAAATCTTTGCTAGCTTTATGAAGAGAATACGAAGATTGCAACTCCAATATGACAAGTGGTGGGATTCTTTTACTCAAGGTGGAAATTCGCTCTATCAAGCGACTGATCGAATGGAGTGGAGTATTTGGAAAGAATAAAAGGAACTATATGAAACCCGTTATATTTACCCTATAAAACGCAAAAAACGTTTTACCTGATAAGGCAAAACGTTTTTATATTTGGTGCCGAAGGTGGGAGTCGAACCCACACTCCAAACGGAACACGATTTTGAGTCGTGCGCGTCTGCCGATTCCGCCACTTCGGCAAGTTGGCTTTTACTTATCGCTTGCGGCGACATATATAAATGTATCATGGAGTTATTTACTTGTCAACCGATTAGATAAAATTTTTTGCTGAAAAACGCTTAAATGGATCCGACGTGTACAATGCCACTTTCATAAAAAAAGCATTGAATTTTTCTATTAAATATTTTATTTATTCGTAAAATGTTATACTTATTAAGAAACATACCCTTTCTGCTGGTGGATCTGCTTTAATCAATGCAAAAAATCATATTCTTACACTAAGACAAAATTTAACACATAGATTGCGTTATTAGATCATCATAAAAGGGTATTTTCCGATATATAAAAATATTTCACGTATATCTTGTTTGGTTTTCATATGGTTCGAGACGTGAAAATAAGATAGACCCATTACAGCTGGAGGTTTGATCGATGAAACAAAAGTTAATCCGTCTAAGGGATCGCTTACAGGGTCTCGGCTATCATCCACAACTTATTCAATTATTAAAACTACATCCCAAGTGGGGGTTTGATCTAACGGATCTCTGGCCGATCCAGGGAGACAACTTTATCTTAGATTTGCAAGAATTAATCAAGACACCCAATATGAACATCCCTATCCTAACTCGAATCCATCTGGATCTGCAAACGAAAAAACTGGATAAACAATTGATCCAATTGCATCATCATGTCACCGCGATCGAAGAGGAGACCGGACGGGCTGATCTCGCCATCGGTTATCCTTTTTTAAGTGGAACGCTCGCAGATGGGACCTTTATCCAAGCACCGTTGGTTCTCTATCCGGTTCAACTCATTCGTCATGAGACATATCCGTACCAATGGAAATTATGTCGCCTAAATACAGAGCCTCAGATCAATCAGGCACTTCTGCTGGCATTGCAAAAACATCATTCTGCGACGGTGGGCGAATCGGTGTTGGAAGATAACGAATATATATCGCTTGCGACTGACCCTTCCTTAGCCCGATGGGCCGGTTGGCTTCGATCCTACCAAGTCCATGTAACACATGATGAAGAATTGATCGAACCCTTCCACTCCTACAGTAAGCAGAGCTTGCCTTTGGATGCGCCTTTAGAGTTAAAGCCATTTCTTGTGTTAGCCAACTTTCCTCTAGGAAAAACCGCTTTACTACAAGATTTGCAACAGCTGATGCAATCTGTTGAAGCACGGACTCATCCATTGCTGGCCTCCCTTTTACAGCAAAAACCCATTTTCAATAGAGGACAAGTGAAAGATCCAAATGGAACGGAGCCTTTTTATCTTTTACCGACAGATCCTTCACAGGAATCCGTTTTAAAAGAAGCTCGTACCGAACCAGCATTGGTGGTTCATGCGCCGCCAGGGTCGGGAAAATCGCAGCTGGTCACCAACTTGGTTACAGATGCGCTCGCACAAACAAAAAAAGTATTGGTGATTAGCAGTCGGAGAGCCACACTGGACACTGTCGTGCAGCAGTTAGAAAAGTTAGGGCTTACTCCCTATTTTAGCCAACTTTACGATGAAAAAGCAGATCGATCGGAACTTTATCGGAAGATCAGTCAATTGACAACGAAGTTTTATTCCAATATCCCAAACCATGAGCCCTATCTCCCCAAAATAAGCCAAAAGATCGAAGAACATGAGCAAAAGTTAACGGATTTGCATAAGGCGCTTCATGAGATTCAACCGTTTGGGCTTAGTGTTTACCAGCTGTATTGTCAGACTAAGCCGTACGAACACAAAATTGACGTAGCGGATATCGCTTATTCCATCCATCATAGTCAACTGAAGCAGATCATAGCTACGCTTTCACGGTACGCAAAATATTATGAGAAGTTTAATAAGGAAAATTACATTTTAAAAGCCCGCCATTCCTTTGCTGATTTTGAAGACGATGCGATTTATCAATTAAGTGAAAACTTAGATGTGATGATTTCCAAGTCTCAGAATCTCGTTCAACGAATGAATGACCTAAACTTAAAAGGGATTACTCCTAAGTATCTGTGGAGTATCTCCAAAGATCTAGAGCAAATTCCGATCAAGTTAAAACCGACGGATTTGAATATATGGGAAAAAACTCGTTTGAAAATCTGGACCAATTTCCAAGGAAAAGAGTTGATTCAAGGGTTATCGAAACAAATTAACGCTGATAATAAAGCAGATTCTTGGGAGGAGACCAGCCAGCAGCTGTTACTGATGAGCAAAATTTCGCAGATGAGCCAAGAGTTAAACAATGACTTAGAGAAACTAAAAAAAGTATTGCTCGAGGATCGCGTAAAAGAGTTGCAAGATCGTTTGGCTGATGGAGATGTTCCGATTGAAACTTTAAAGACGATTCGCAAGAGCTTGTTGGATGATTTCCATCAGTTAAAGGAGATGGATCGCATCTACCAACATTCTACGCCAATCGTTCGTACACTGATCGAGCGTTTAATAGCATATAAAGAAATTAAGGAGTTTCCGCTCGGCAAAGTATGGACACAGATGGTCAGTCAATCCCTTTATCATTATTGGATCCAAACCATTGAAGAGAAAAACCCGATCCTATCGATCGTCTCTTCAGATGAAATCGATAAAATTCGCGAAAGCTATCGTCATCTATTGGAGGAAAAACGCAAATTATCGCAACAGGTCTTATTATCCGATTTACAATATGGAACCAATCAATTGCTCAATCGTTATCCAAGAGAATTGCAAGATCTCCGTCAACAAACAGAAAAAGAGCAAAACCACTGGTCGATACGGAAGTTGGTTCATCAATACTACAACCAAGGGTTATTGGAAATTTTACCCGTTTGGCTGGTTACTCCAGAGGTTGCATCCACGATCTTCCCGTTAGAAAAAGAATGCTTTGACCTTTTGATCGTCGATGAAGCCAACCAATGTCCGCTTGAATGGATGATCCCTTCGGTTTTCCGCTGTAAACAAATGGTGGTGATAGGAGATGATAAGCAGATCCTTCTCCAACCAACCACATCACCCGAAGAGGATGAAGGACAGGATGAAATCGTTTTAAGAGATCCAAGCGAAAGCTTATATCATGCTGCCAGTCAAGTATTTGATAAACACCGCCTTCGTTACCATTACTCTTCTCAGCGTGAAGAGTTGTTTAGTTTCTCTAACCATGCCTTTTATCGCGGAAAATTGCTAATCGTCCCCAACACAGCCCGTCTTTTGGAGCAACCTGCGATCTACTGGCAATCAACCGCACATCCGGAAATCGAAGCAGAAGAAACGATTCGCTTACTTGATCTTTTGTTACGCAAACATCCCAATCGTTCGATTGGTATTCTTTCATTTCACGAAGAGCAAAAAGAAACGATTCTCGCTTTCCTCGAACATGCCTTACAAGCAAATCGGGAGTTTCGAAAACGGTATCAACAAGCGATGGAAAAGCCGCTCGACCAACGCCTTATTATTAAAACGGTGGAACAGGCGCAAGGAATTCGCCGAGATTTTATCATTCTTTCACTGGGTTACACAAAAAATGAACAAGAAAAAATCCATTTTGATCATGATCCTTTGGAACAACCCGATGGCGAAAACTACCTCAACATCGCGATTACCCGTGCTGTGGAGCGTCTATTTGTGTTATCAAGCATTGAGCCCGAAGAGATCGATACATCCAATCCTGTCTATTTGGGATCAATGTATTTCAAGTATTTCCTCGAATATGCAAAAGGCGTCCACAATCAGTCGTGGGAACAAGTCTCGCAATCACTTACTGAGATCAATCGCCTATATATTCCACAGTTAAAAAGAGATTCCCTCATTGAAGATCTCATTTATCAAGAACTGACCAAACGAGGTTATACTGTTGATCGCGATGTCGGGTTTTCATCGTTCCAAGTAGATCTCGCGATCGCCCACCCAGAACAGCCCGAACAGTATATCTTGGGCTTACAATGTGATGGAACCAGCTATCGCAGTATTTCCAATCTCCAAGAGAGAGAAGTCCATCGTCCGCGGTTACTGGAACAACAGGGCTGGCCCATCAAGTCCGTATGGAGCCGAAATTGGTGGCAAAACCCAGAGAAGCTCATTGACGAGATTGAGGAGATCATTGATCGGTTAACCCAACAAAACATTGCCATCGAGGAGATTCAACGTGCTCAGCAAGAAGCCAACCGACCATTGTCCATGCCCATCGAAGAGGAGCAACCCCAACCAGTCGATTCCATCAGTGAATCCACTCCGGAAAAGGAAGACACCTCAAGTGGCTTAAAAATTCGTGTTGAAACAAAGAAAAGCGTCTTTTCGGACACAGATCCGCTTCCCGTCATAGAAGAGTCGGAACAAGTAGAGGAAGTAGACGAATCGATTCACACAAAGATAGTTGAACAAAAGAGCGTGAGTAAAGAACCGCCACAAGAGCAAGAAACCGAGTCAGGTGAAGAAGAAAAGAAACCGGATCCAATGGAAGAGATAATCGCGACTTATCATTGGCTCGACCAACCAACTCCATCAAACGATCCTGGACGTGAAATCGATTATATTCTGCTCTTTTACAATAACCATTAACGAAAAAAGGGAATGACCAAGGACAGATGACTTCCTCGGACATTCCCTTTCTTCGTTCTACTGCTGTTTTTGGAAAACCTATAAAATCCCTTCCCAGATCATCGGTACAAACCATTTTTCTTAAAATGGCGCTGGTCGGTAGCGATCCTCGCCATATTCATCCTAGCGCATCATCCACTACTGTTATCTTTCCTCTTCAGCAATGTTGAAGAAAAAGGGAGATGTCTCACCCATCGCGCTTTCGTATCATTTATGAAAATTCCTTTTAGATCCCATTCCCTTTGGGGCGTCATCACATCGAACAGTCTCGGTCATAAGACGATGAGTGAGACCACTGGATCAAGGGCTCCAACCCTTAACGCAAATCGACTACACGAACAGCCTTACCTTCACTGCGCGGCAAGGAGAGTGGCGCACATAACCGAATATCGCAGTTTAACCCAAGCATCGAATAAATCCGCTCAGCCAATTTTCGGCGCAGCTCTATTTTTTTCTGTGAATCTTTTTGAGCTTGTTGTGCAAACTCTGGAGTCATCTCTACTTCTACAGTCATCTTATCGAGCGCACCATCTTTTTCAACAATAATTTGATAATGCGGACTTAAACCTTCCTGAGATAAAACACAAATTTCAACTTCCGATGGGAAAACATTGACTCCACGGATGATCAACATATCATCGATCCGCCCTTTCACTCGCGACATACGGGCATGTGTCCGACCACAACGGCAAGGCTCCCGATTGATGGAAGCGAGATCACCAGTACGATAACGTATGACGGGCATCGCTTCTTTGGTTAAGGTGGTGAAGACCAATTCACCGATCTGACCATCTGGTACCGGTTTTAGGGTCTGTGGATCAATAATCTCAACTAAAAAATGGTCCTCTGCCAGATGGAGACCTTCTTTGGCTTGCCAACATTCGACTGCAACACCTGGTCCCATCACTTCGGATAAACCATATATATCTACAGCATGAATTCCCCACATTTCTTCCAGCTCTTGTCTCATCTCTTCCGTCCAAGGCTCTGCTCCAAAAATTCCATACTCAACGGAGCTTTTTCGTGGATCTTTTCCTAATTTAATCATCGTTTCCCCTAGACATAAGACAAAAGAGGGCGTTCCTGCAATCCCCCGAGGTTTAAAATCATCAATTAACATCGCTTGACGCATCCGGTTTCCACTGGAAGCAGGAATGGTCGTTAAACCCAGGCGTTCAGAACCGTAGTGCATTCCCAAACCGCCAGTAAATAACCCATAACCATAGCCATTATGAAAACGATCACCAATGCGTCCTCCGGCAGTGATGATCGCGCGCGCACAGATGGTCGACCAATGCTCCAAATCACGTTGCGTATATCCGACTACTGTCGGTTTTCCTTTCGTACCGGAAGAAGCATGCAAACGAACTACTTCCTCCATCTCAGCAGCAAACAAACCAAAGGGATAATTTTCACGTAGATCTGATTTTGTAGTAAAAGGCAACTTTTCTAATTCCTCTATTCCTCGAAAAGAAGCTGGATCAATCTTTAATTCTTCAAATTTTTCTCTATAAAATGGAACCGTATGATACACATTTTCAACTAACTTTTTAAGACTTTTACTTTGCAATCGAATAAGCTCTTCTCTTCCCATCGTTTCAATTGAAGGTTGATACACAGGGGTCCCCTCCTAATTTTCACTTGCTGATCCGTCGTCCCCGAAAGCTTCTACTCCATTCAACTATTAATAAAATCAATCTTTTTCTTTCTATTTAACAAAAAACAAAGCAGATCGACTGATCGCTACTGCCTTAATCGCCAGCTAACGTTCATTCTTCTGCCCAGCTCTGTGGACAATCCCCCCTAAAAATATATAATTTTCCACATCGCTGGGTGATTTGAGTTATTCTTTCCATTCGATCTCGTCTACTTTATTGCTCGTTAATGCGGTTAAGATGAGCTGACTAAACTGATCGGCAATCTCCTCTTGACTCAATTCTCCATTTGGCTTATACCATTGATACAGATAATTTCCTGTCGATAAAATCAGCAGCTTAGCAAACTTTTTATCCAGTTTGGGAAACTCACCAGAATTAATCCCTGCTTGCAAAATCTCTTCCCACAGTTTTTCATACTCGTCTCGCTTTTGCTGGATTTCTTGGCGCCTTTCGCCTGTAAGCGCTTTCCACTCGTGAAAAAAGACAGTCGCCGCATCGATATCTTCTGCAACCACTTTAATATGTTCACGCAAAGCGAGTCGCATTTTTTCCTTTGGTTCCAATTTGCTCTCTGTTACTTTTCGCAATGAGTTGAGGAATGTTTTTGCCCCACGGGCAGTAATCTCATAAAGAAGATCCTCTTTGGAATTAATATGGGCATATAAACTACCCGCTAATATGCCACATTCATCTGAGATATTCCGAATCGTTGTCCCATGATATCCTTTTTGGCTGAACAAACGACTGGCAATCTGTAATATTTCCTCTCTTCGACCTATTTTTGACATAAATGACACCTTTCCTGTTTGAAAAACAAGCGCTTGTTTGTTTTTATGATAAAAAAAATATGAATATGTGTCAATAACAACATCGTAATTTTAAATATATATTTTCTTTTCGATATAATAGGAACATGTTAACATCTTTATGAAATATCTTGTAGGGAATTGTCTGTCTAATTACATCTAGTTTACAATAGTATAACAAATAGATTTCTTTTAATGAGGGGGAGCCATCATGCGTTATCAAAAATATTTATTAAAACATTATCAACAGACAAACCGACTCCAAATAAGAGCTGACTACCAAGCAAAGTTTCGCTCGGCACCCCAACCATTTGTCGATTGGGTTCTCGATCATCTCCCGATCAAAGGGAATGAACGAGTACTTGATGCAGGTTGTGGCACGGGAGCTTATTTGTTCCCTTTGGCCCAGCGCTTACCACAAGGAACCGTTACAGGCATTGATATTGTTCCAGAAATGATCGATCTACTCCGTTCAAAACTAGACGACGATTCAAATATACAGTTACAGCAAGCAGATATTCAACAACTACCTTTTGAGGATCAAACTTTTGATCTGGTTCTTGCCAACTTTGTTCTTTTTCATGTGGAAGACATCTTCAAAGCGATTTCTGAATGTAAACGCGTTCTAAAACCTGGAGGAGTCGCTGTTTTTGCCACAGGAACATCGCAATTAAGCCGCTTGGATACGATTCACCGTACCGCACTCAAACAGTTAGGTTTTTCCAAGAAAGTGATTCATTCTTCTCATCCGGTGAAGCGGTTCTCACTTGAAAACGGTGCAGATTACCTACGCCATCATTTCTCGTGGTTTGAGCAATTTCTTCTTCATGATCAACGCCAAGTCCCTACCGTTCAAGACGTGCTTGAATATTATCAAGCTGGGATGATTGAGTGGGCATTTGAACAAGCACAGATCGATATTACCGAAGATCAATTAAAGCAGCTATACCAGTTGGTCGGCGAACGCCTAGAAACGATCATCGAAGAAGAAGGAGCTTTTCGTGAAAGCAAATTGGGTGGTTTCTTCCTCGCTCACAAATAACGCATCCATTTTTCTGAAAAAAGAATAACTTCTGTTTTACAATTGGTTTTTAGGGTAAAGTATTTATGAGTATCGTTGTTTCTATCAGGGGAGTTTCATCACACAAAAAAGCCAGGGGGGCATTTGCCTCCCTTTTTATTTTTCTACTTGAATCTAACGTAACGTGAGATATTACAATTAAAGTGAAGAGGAAATGAGGTGAGAAAATGTACACGATTGGTGAATTTGCCAGAAAAGCCAATGTGACCATTCGTACACTTCACTACTACGAAGAGGTTGGTTTACTTCAGCCGTCCGGCTTAACTGAAGGAAAGCATCGGTTGTATTCTGATCAAGACTTTATACAGTTACAACAAATACTGATGTTAAAACATCTAGGATTTCCTTTGAAAAAGATTAAAGAGATGCTTAAAGAAAACGATTGGGAACAATCTTTACAAACACAAATCAAACTCGTTCAGCTGGAAATCGAGCGGCTTACCAAAATCAGTCAGGGACTCAAGAGTATTTTGCGGGTTTTACAGACCGAAAAGAGAATTAACTGGGATGTTTTATTAAAACTCTTCTCCTATGCGAAACGTGATCCAAAGGAACGGATTCAATTTATTGAACAAAACTTATCGGAGCAAGAAGTGGAACTACTCAACACGCTACCAAAATTGGAATCCGATTCGCCCGAAACCCTGCAATTAATCGATATATTGGGCAGAGTGATTGCGCATCAGGATCTGGACCCTGCTTCTCCCCAAGCCCAGAAAGTATTAAGAGAACTATGGGATCACACCTTTCCCTTATTCGATTATGACCTCGAAAAAGTGGAGCTCTTTTGGAATATGCAGAAAAACCATGCGGAAAAATTATCTCTCTATCCATTTGATCCAAAGACCCTCGACTTTATCGAAAAAGGAATGTCCATCTTACAAAAGGAGTTGGGATTAGAATGATGGAGTTTCTCTCTACCTATCGTTATATCTTGTTAATTGGTGCGGAGGTTGTATTTTGGCTGACACTTTCCACTTTCTTTATCTTGCGATATATTTTTCGTTTAAAAAAAGCAAGCATTTTCGTTCTGCCCATTTTCCTAATCAATGAGATCTTCATCGCCTTTCTCGCCTATATGGATTATCAATATACTGGCGAATTTTCAGCATACCAATTGATTATCATCATTTTGATTCTATACAGTCTCACTTTTGGCAAAAAAGATTTTCAACGCCTCGACTATTGGATTCAAAAGCAAATCGCTAGCTGGCGAGGAGAACCTGCCCCACAACCATCTACTGACCAAAAAGAGCTTTATGGCTGGGCTTATGCGATGAAGGTTTTTAAAGAATGGGTATTGCACCTCTTTATATATCTCCTCGTTCTAACTGTTCTGGCATTTACGATCGGCATTTCAAACGAATGGCTGGACAACCCCATGCTCGCTCTTGAACAAGGCGTTCCACCCCTTCACAACGAGCAAGCATCACGGGTGTATTCCGTATGGACAATCATTTTAATCATCGATACGATTATCACTTTTTCCTACTTTATCTTTCCCAAAAGGAGAAAAATCAATAACTGAATTATTAAATATAAATATATTAAAATTATATAAATATAATTATTTAATATTTTGATATATTAAAATACTCCTCAACAAAAATAGTTAATCTATGTTAAAATAGAATAGAAATACTATTCCATCTATTTCTCGCCCTATGACGGGAAGCTTGAGGAGTAGATTATAAATGAATTCATTTACTACATTAAGTAGCGAGCATTTTCAGTTAGACAAAATTATTCCTAAACCCATTTTAAAAAAAAATTTTTAAGCAAGCCGAAAATCAACAAATATTATTCTTTACTCCCTACGAAATATATTTACTCACAAGAAGAACTAACCAAACTACTGAAAACCATCAAACGAAATAAATCCTGTATCTCCAAAGTCTCCCCTGCTCGCTCTGGATACCAGATTCAGTTGGAACCCCATGCTATCCAACGCTGGAATGAAAGAATCTGTACGGTTGTCCCACCACAACAGCTACTCACTTTAATTCGCCAAGTCTATTTTTTAGGTAGAATTCACATCAGTAAAGCTGGCTGGGGCGTAATTGACAATGAAATTTTGTTTGGCTATCGCTTAAAGGGAAACCGATTGATTATCCAAACTTTTCTCGGACGGATCTCTTTGATCCCCCATCTTGCAAACTATCCATCTGTTTTGCGTTTTAATCAGTTACACAAAGATCGGATCAATTTGCATATTCCATCCCATGTCCTTCACAAGCAAAAGCCTCCTCCAATTCCCAAAGAAGTCATTCACTTTTCAGGGCAAAACTATCATTATAAAATGGAAGAATATACCTACTATGATGAGGGGAATACTCAAAATTACCTTTATTACATTTCGATCCGGGAAAAGGCAGCGATTTCTCCCTTCTCGATTCGCCATTTTCGGATCATCGACATTAGCAATCCCTTTGTTTCCGCTTTAACGCGCAAAGCTTTGTATGTTCTTTTCAAAAAAGGGCATATCGATTTTATTCTCAAACATATCCTCTTTAATAAACCTGACCGAGTCGCTCAGTTGATTGCTTCCTTATCTTCCAAACAGGGCAAAGAAGTCTAAGCCGGTTCTCTATTGGCTTAGACTTTTTTTAAGGTAAATATCTCTCCTTGTTTTCGAATCACGATCCGATCTTGTTGATCGCCTGCTGCTTGCAACAATCTTCTAAGTGGCTCATCCAATGGTTCGTAGGAGAGCGAAAATGTGTTAAAGTGAGTGGGAACAAGCCATTTGGCTCCCGTATCGAGAAACATTTGCCAAGCCTGTTCGGGTGTACAATGAGACCACTGCATCGAATCCGGTGTATAGCCACCGATCGGCATTGCCACAATATCGACAGGTCCCAACTCGCGTAAGTGACGAAAGTTTGGTGTAAAACCGGTATCTCCAGGGAAAAAGATACCTACACCTTTCCGTTGCAACAAATAGCCCGTATAGCCAAACCGTATATTCCAAGGAAAGCGGTTTCCCCAATGGCGAACACAGATACTCGTTACTTTCAATTGTTGATCGATCTCTAATGTCTCTTGATCTGTTATTTCGATAATTTGCCCAAATGGCATCCGTTTCAACAGGAAACAAGTATTTTTCGGGGTAATCACTTTGGTTTCAGGTCTTGCCAGCTTGGATAAGCTCGGGAGATCAAAGTGATCCATATGTGCGTGGGAGAGTAAAATTAAATCGACTTTTCCAATCTCTTCAATGGAAATAGCCGGTCCCACATGTCTTTTAATGCCCATGATCCAACGTCCTTTTGGTCCAAGGCGAATTCCTACTCGCTTTCCAAAGACCGGATCAGTTAAAATAATATAACCGTAAAAATTGATCAACAGGGTGGAATGACCGACCCAACCCACCGTTACCTCATCATCCCGCCACGTTGCAGGTTGTAAGCGCAAATCCGCTTCCCGATAAGTAGAACTTGGCTTTCGAATGAGCCAAGTCACGTAATAACCGATAACGACCAATAATAGCGCACTGATAATCAATATCGTGATCAACAATCTTTTATCTCCTACCTTTTATATGCTGGATTTTCGCGTTTCGATTTGCCTAATATTACATACAACGATTTATCAAAGTGTTATCGATCATCTATCGTTTTCTTAGTAGGAGGCAAAGATATGGAATATTACTTTTTAGGAACAGGAGCAGGGATTCCCTCTCTTTACCGCAATGTCTCATCCGCCGCTCTCCTTTTACCTGAATACAACGGAGATACTTGGCTTTTTGACTGTGGGGAGGGGACACAACATCAAATTCTTTCTTCACCAATCAAGCTAAGCAAACTCACCAAGATTTTTATTACACATCTGCACGGCGACCATCTATTTGGTCTGCCAGGAGTGCTGGGAAGCCGCTCTTTTCTAGGATGTGAGGCTCCCTTGACTGTCTATGGTCCAAAAGGAATCCGTCCGTTTGTTGAAGTGGCGATGCAAACCAGTAACACCTATCTCAAGTATCCGCTGGAAGTGATTGAGATTGAAGAAGGGATGACCATCGAACTGGATCACTTTAAAATTTCCGTTAGACTATTGGATCATATTGTTCCTTCTTATGGTTATCGGATCGAAGAAAAAGAACATCCTGGCGAGCTGCAAGTAGACAAACTTCTTGAAGCCGGCATTCCCCCCGGTCCGATCTATCGAGAAATTAAAGAAGGAAAAACAATCACTTTACCCGATGGACGAGTCATCCACGGTTCGGAATGGATTGCTGCACCGAAACAAGGCAAAAAGCTCGCTGTTTTAGGCGATACCAAACCGACTCAATCCGCAGTCGAGCTAGCAGAAGAGGTCGATTTACTCATCCACGAATCCACTTTCCGCCGTGGTCTGGAAGAGCGAGCCGAAAAATACTACCACAGCACCAATATTCAAGCCGCTCAAGTAGCAAAGCAAGCGAAAGCAAAACGGTTGATCCTTACCCATATCAGCTCCCGCTATAATGAAGAAGGCAGTCGGGAGCTATTGCAAGAGGCTCGGGAAATCTTCCCCCATACATGGATCGCTTCCGACGGTTCCTCTTTTCCTATAGAATAAGCTTTTCCAGTTAAAGAGATACTCCAAACACAAAAACGAGGATGACCAAATAAGACAATGGATCTTATTGAGCCATCCTCATCTCTATTACCTTAACATCCGTAAGCCATTGAGAATCACCAACAAGGTACTTCCTTCGTGACCAATCACCCCAAGCGGCAAAGTCATAAGCTGGAGGAAATTGGTGATAATCAGCAATCCAATGATACTCAAAGCGAAGACCATGTTTTGCTTAATAATGCGTTGCACACGTCTTCCCAAGCGAATCGCTAATGGCAATTTACTCAAGTCATCTTTCATCAGAACGAGATCAGCTGTATCCAAAGCAACATCGCTTCCGGCTCCTCCCATCGCAATTCCAATATTGGCTGTAACTAGCGCTGGGGCATCGTTGACTCCGTCGCCGACCATTGCCACTTTCCCCTTCTCTTCGCGCAACTTCTGAATCATTTTTACCTTTTCTTCGGGAAGGAGTTCACTATACACCCGATCGATGCCTACTTCTTTTCCGATCACTTGAGCCGTCACCTTTTGATCCCCTGTCAGCATCGCTACCTGAATCCCCATCTTCTTTAAAGTCTTGATCAACTTTTTCGCTTCTGGGCGAACAGTATCCCGAAGGGCGAATAAACCGACCAACTTCCCTGCCTTTTCTACAAAGACCACGGTTTTCCCCTCTTGTTCTAACTGAGTCGCCATTTTCTCAATCTCTGGCTCCACTGCTTCAAACATTTTGGGCTTTCCAATCCGCCAGTCCTCTCCTTGGTACTCTGCCGTGACTCCCCAACCAGTGATTGCCTCCAGACGTGTTGGTCGCGTCAGCTTCATTTCGCTTTCGTTTGCATAACGGACAATCGCTTTGGCAATCGGGTGTTCCGATAACGATTCGATCGACGCAGCTGCTGTTAGCAATTCTTCTTTTTCCAAATCAGCCAACGAAATGACATCCGTAACAGCTAGCTCCCCTTTGGTCAACGTTCCCGTTTTATCAAAAGCGATCAGTTTGATCCGTGACAAGCTTTCTAGCTGCAAACCGCTCTTAAATAAAATTCCTTTGCGCGATCCATTGGAAATCGCTGACAATATGGCCGGCATAATCGAAGCGACCAAAGCACAAGGGGAAGCAACCACCAAAAATACCATCGCTCGATAAATCGTTTCCGACCAGCTCCAGCCAAGGAGATAATGAGGCAAAAACATCAAGACGACCGTGATCCCCAAAACCACTTTGGCATAAATCCGTTCAAACCGCTCGATCTTCGTTTGGGATTGAGGAACCTCATTTTTCGCTTTTTCAATATGCTGAATGATTCTAGAAAACACACTCTCTTTTCCCGCACGTGTCACCTTGACAATCAAAGAACCCGCTCCATTGATCGTTCCCGCATACACTTCACTATCTTTCTCTTTTTCAGCTGGCACCGATTCACCCGTAATCATCGCTTCATTGACCGTGCTCACACCTTCCAATACAACCCCGTCGGCAGCAATTTTCTCTCCTGGACGAACCACGATCGCATCTCCAACACGTAAGTTTTCAATGCGAATGGTCTGTTCTCTTCCTTTCTCATCAAGCACATTGGCCGTCTCAGGTTGCATACTCATCAGTTGCGAAAGATCACGTTCACTTTTCGCCATCGTATAGCTTTCCAGAGCCCCACTCATCGCAAAGATAAAGATTAGCATCGCCCCTTCCAGCCAATACCCAATCGCCGCTGCTCCAATCGCAGCTAACAACATCAATAAATTAACATCAATTTCCTTTTCTTTAAAAAGAGTGACCAAACCTTCTCTCGCTTTGACAAACCCACCGATGACATACGCACATAAAAACAAGGTGGTGGAGACAGTCATCGATCGAGATTCCAATAGAAAAGCCATCAGCACAAGCACACCCGAACCAACAGCAGCAATCATCTCCCCATTCCGCTTCACTTTCTCTGACCAGATTTCGATCTTTGTTCTTTTCTGGTCCAAAGAACACAGGTTATTCATGTCTCCTCACCTTCCATCTCTTTTTCCTTAGCAGCGATAATCATTCTTACTCCCCTTAAATCGACACATGCGGCTCCGTAGTGAGCCGCATGCATTGGGAATGATTCTTATTATCGTAATTTAGCATAACTATTATTTTATAATAATTATAATCTAATACTCCATCTAATGTAAATAGTAAATGAAAAAAAAAGAGGGTGGTAAGTATTTACAAATCCACAGCGGCTATAAGCCAAAAAAACCGGTAAGCAGATCTCTTACCGGCTTTCATTTACCACGCTAAGCTTTGCATCAACTCTTTTGTTTCGGTAATCGGGCGTTGACAACTGTAGTTTTCACAAAGATAGACCGCGGTCTCCTCGGCTTTATGCTGTTTTCCGTCCACCAAAGGAAACCATCGACCGTCCCCCTCTTTTGGAGCGAGCGCAACGACTGCATCTGGCAGATAAGTTTGTTGAATCTGTTTCATCATCTCTTTGGTCTTTACATGGGTCGGGTCACCAGAAATAACGATCTCTTTGGTCGGACCAAAAGCAAACTGCATCGCCATCAGAAAGAAGGAATATCCCGTGGGCGCCTTGGCAACCGTGTTGGCAAAGGCTTTTAACTGCTGATCTGCTTCTTCCAACAACTGTTGATCCGCAGTCAGTTTGGCCAGTCGAATCAAATTATAAGCTGCAACCGAGTTGCCCGAGGGCGTCGCCCCATCATACAACTCCTTTGGACGGGAAACCAATTGCTCGGCATCCTTCCCATTAAAGAAGAAACCACCATTCTCTTCATCTTGGAACAGCTCGATCATCTCTTTGGTAAGCGAAATGGCCTGCTCAATATACTCTGGTTGGAACGTCGCTTCATATAATTCGGTTAATCCCCACGTAAGATAGGCATAATCATCCAGATAAGCGAGGTATTTGGCTTCTCCATCTCGGTAACGGGCAAGCAATCGTCCATCTTCCCTCCGCACAAAGTTCATGATAAACCGATACGCTCTCTCCGCAGCCACCCGATAATCCGGATTATCAAGCACACGTGCCCCTCGCGCCAAGGCAGCGATCATCAAACCATTCCAAGAGGTTAGGATTTTATCATCTTTGTGTGGATGGACTCGCTGCTCCCGATAGGCAAACAACTGTTCTCGAGCTTTTGCCAATCTCTCTTCCAACTCATCAAGAGACAGATTTCGTTTCCTCGCGATCGCTGATAAATCAACTCCTAGCTGGTTTAAAATGCTGGTATCATCCTCAAAATTGCCTCCTGGGGTTACATCATAACATTGACAAAACAATGTTCCTTCTTCTTCTCCGAGCACTTTCTTCACTTCTTCAGGAGTCCAGACATAAAACTTCCCTTCAACTCCTTCTGAATCCGCATCTTCTGCCGAATAAAAACCGCCCTCTTCCGACGTCAGATCTCTTAGCACATACGTGAAAATCTCTCGAGCCACCTGAGCATACTTTTCGTCTTTTGTCACCTGATACGCTTCCAGATAAGCCAAGGCTAGTAACGCTTGATCATATAACATCTTTTCAAAATGCGGCACCAGCCACTCACGATCCACCGAATAACGGGCAAATCCGTACCCCAGCTGGTCAAAGATGCCCCCACGGCGGATGATGTCTAACGTGGTTGTCACCATTTCGAGCGCTCTCTTATTTTTCGTCTGCTTGTAATATCGCAATAAAAACAAAAAGTCATGAGGACGTGGAAACTTCGGGGCATCCCCAAAACCACCATAGCGCTCATCAAATTGCGTGACAAATTGCTCAAATCCCTTGTCCAAAATCGTCGGATCTAGATATCCTCGTTCGGTCGTATCGAGATGCGTTTTGACTGCCTCCAGAATCTGCTCACTTATTTCTGAAACTTCCTCATATTGATTTGCCCACTTGTCGGCAATCGTGTTTAAAACATCCAACAAACCAGGTTGTCCGTACCGAGCATGTTTGGGGAAATAGGTACCTGCAAAAAATGGCTTTTGCTCTGGAGTCAGGAGCACGGTCAACGGCCAGCCGCCCCGCTTGGTTAACATCTGACAAACCAACATATACAAATGATCGACATCAGGCCTTTCTTCCCGATCTACTTTGATCGACACAAAGTGCTGATTTAAAAGATCGGCAACCTCCTGATCCTCAAAACTCTCTCGCTCCATCACATGACACCAGTGGCAAGTGCTATAACCAACTGACAAAAAAATAGGCTTGCGTTCTTTCTTCGCCTTAGCAAACGCTTCTTCTCCCCATGGATACCAATCGACTGGATTATAAGCGTGCTGAAGAAGATAAGGCGACTTTTCATGGATCAGCCGGTTCGGCTTGCGCTCATCAAACATGTACCGTCTCTCCTAAGTTTTTAATGTATTTTATCACATTCACTTATGTTAGTTTATAACATTTCACCCATGAATAACCAAATATCACATAGGAAGATTTCAAGAAGAACGTTGTAAATAGGATGTGACAGATAAGTTATTTTTTATAAGCATTACAAATTATAACAAAATATCCAGAAGATTTGTAAACAAAAACAAGACAGGGGACGGTTCCCTGTCTTGTTTTCCATGAGACAAGGAACCCGTCCCTGTCTTCCTTAAGCTTTTTTATCGATTCATTTTCCACCCAAATATTTTTGCAAACTCTTCGACATCTGGAGAAATTTTTTCTACTTTCGAAGCTGCAAGCACCACATAGGCCATTCGCTCATTTTCATTAGGGACAAACTTTGCTGTTTCTACGGTGTATTGAAAAACTCTTTTTTCTCCAACCATTACACCAACCGTTAAAGTCTTCGCTTGTTTCACATCTTCTTGCTGAATGAAATCATATGTTTGATTTAAAACATGTTGTGCCGCTAAACCTTCCGTTAACTCATCACTCATAAACACCGTAACGGTAATATGTTTAGTCGTATTACGAGCATCGGTCACTTCAACCTTTTTAGCGTACTCGAAAACAGAAGTGTCAATAGATGATTCTCTTACTTCAGCTTCGTTTCTTTCTTCATTCACTTTTGCTTCCGTTTCTTCTTTTTCTTCACTCACTCCTGTTTTAGCTTCTTCTGTCACATTATTCTCGACCGTTTCAGTTTCTCCCAGCACGCTTTTCTCACTCTCGCGGTTTTCAACCACTTTTTCCTTTTCTTGTCCCCGCTCTTCCGTTTGGCTAGAGCCACAACCTGATATAAAAACAATCAATAATAAAAGACCAAAAAGAACTCTCATTAACAAATCCCTCCGTTAAATAAAAAGAAGCTATCCGCGAAAAAGATAGCTTCTTGGATCGATTAGATATTTATCTATATAGTTTCACCGGAAGATTTGTTAGCGTTTGTCCTGGGGCAGAAGCGGTTAAGTTGCTTTCTAAGTCAAATGATTCCACTGGCTCGATACGCGAAAACTTCGATAAAAAGACTTTTAATGTGATCGCGATCTCCATCCGCGCCAGAGGAGCTCCGAGGCAAATATGTGGACCAATACCAAACGTCAAATTCCGTTTATTATTTGGGCGATGGATATTCAGAGTGAAAGGATCTTCAAAAACTTCCTCATCTACATTGGCTGCACTCATCCAAGCAATGACGACATCTCCTTTTTTCAGCTTTACTCCTAGAAGATCATTATCTTGTTTTACTGTCCGCTCTCTTCTAGCGACATGGAAACGATACCGGAGCATTTCTTCAACCAATTTGGGGACGAGTTCCAAATCATTTCTAACCTCTTCATAAAGGGACAGATCATCATAGAGCAGTGAGTAAAAGGTATTGGTCAACATATGGCTGGTTGTCTCAACCCCTGCACCCAGAAGGATCATAGAAGCTCGTACAATCTGCTCATCTGTAAACTTTTCCCCATCTACTTCTGCTCGAATTAAATCACTGAGGACATCATCTGAAGGGTTGGCACGTTTTTGCACCACAATAGGATAAAGGTACTGGAAATACTCTTTTGCAGCTTTCTCCTTTTCTCGTTCAATCTCTGTCAATCTCTCTCGATCATAAGGTTGAAAAAGGATATCAACCCATTTTTTAAACTGATCGCGATCTTGGATCGGAACCCCAAATATATTCGCAATGACTAAGCCTGGCAAAGGGGCTGTCAAGGCATCGACAAGATTAACTGTTTCATTTTCTTGGAAATCTTCAATCAGTTCTGTTGCGATTTGTTCAATCCGGGGCTCCCAGTCCTTTAGACTACGTGGAGTAAACGCGGCCGCAAACAAAGAACGATTTTTCCGATGTTGTGGGGGATCCGTATTTACAAGATTGAGGATGGATGGCGGGTCGTTTTCTTTCTTCGGTGCTCCAACAAAGATCGCTGTTCTCGGACCTTCACTTGAAAAGAATTCGTAGTTGCTTAGAACTTCTTTCACATCTTTATATTTAAAGACATTCCATGTATGTGTTCCTTCATGAAAAAAAACCGGATTGTTTTCCAGCATCTTTTTATACCAGTCCATCGGAAAAAACTCTTCTGAGCTCGATTGAAAATTTGGAATTTCATTAATAGGAATTACTTCTTTCTTCAAAAAAGACCATCTCCTCGGAATGTATATTTATAATTTAATTTTACAATTTATCTCATAATTGTCATCTACAAATTGTATCATCATCGGAAATAATTTCTTCACAGATCCAAAACGTTTCTCAAACATCGAAATTCTTCCTCATTCAAATTCATATTTGATTGGTCTACAATTTCTGTTAAAATAATAATCAAATAGACAAAAGACCGAAAAGAAGGCAAGTTGGTCTTTTATTCATTAGTAGATGATCATATTAAACAGCTTGTCCATCTCGCATCCAATCATCGTCAGGAGTCAGAAAAATGACAGCGAATCAAAAAAAGGACAAAAATAAAACGGTTTATCGGGTAGAAGGTTTTTCCTGCATCAATTGTGCTGGGATTTTCGAAAAAAACGTCAAGAGTCTCCCTAATGTCATCGATGCGAAAGTAAACTTCGGAGCAGCAAAAGTCACCGTCTATGGGCAGACAACAATGGAAGAATTAGAAAAAGCAGGATCTTTTGAAAACCTCCGGATCATACCAGAAAAACAGCACCATGATCTCCAGAAAGAGCCTTATTGGAAAACAGATTGGCATGTATTGGCCTCTCTCTTCTTTCTCGTGATTGGCTTTTTGCTCGGTCTACAGTATGGCGAAGGAACACTGGGCTCTTCCCTCGCTTACGGCGCTGCCATCCTAATCGGTGGTTTTCGCCTATTCCAAAAAGGAATTCACAACCTTTTTCGTTTGCAATTTGACATGAGCACATTGATGACCGTTGCAATCCTCGGGGCAGCAGCCATCGGTGAATGGGGAGAAGGGGCAACGGTGGTTATTTTGTTTGCGATTAGCGAAGGGCTGGAACGCTATTCCATGGAAAAGGCACGGCAGTCGATTCGTTCGCTCATGGATCTAGCTCCCAAGGAAGCACTAATCCGCCGTGACTCTGAAGAGATCCTGATTCCGGTCGACGAAATTCAAGTCGGTGACATCATGCTGATCAAGCCGGGGCAAAAGTTGGCGATGGACGGCGTAGTAGTAAAAGGAAGCTCTTCGATCAATCAAGCGACGATTACCGGCGAGTCCGTTCCAGTTGTAAAGACGATAGGAGACCCTGTTTATGCGGGGACGATCAACGAAGAAGGTTTCCTAGAAGTAAAAGTCACCAAATCGGTAGAGGATACGACCATTGCCAAAATCATTCACCTTGTCGAAGAAGCACAAGCCAAACGGGCTCCTTCACAGGCCTTTGTCGATCGATTCGCCAAATATTATACGCCCATCATTATCTTACTCGCCTTCGCAACGGCTATTATTCCTCCCTTATTTCTCGATGCTACTTGGAGTGAGTCGATCTATCGTGGGCTGGCATTACTGGTCGTCGGTTGCCCATGCGCATTGGTGATCTCTACACCTGTTTCGATTGTCACCGCCATTGGCAATGCCGCCAAAAATGGCGTCTTGATCAAGGGCGGAATTCATCTCGAAGAGGCTGGGAAACTCTCCGCAATCGCTTTTGATAAAACAGGGACACTCACCAAAGGGACACCAGAAGTAACGGACTTTATTACCTATGGTCATCAAAATGAGCAAGATCTTATCACCATCGCCGCTGCGATTGAAAAAGGATCACAACACCCTTTGGCTTCCGCTATCCTCCGTCATGCAGTAAAGAGGAATCTGGATCTTTCTCAGAAGGTAACAGACTTCCGATCCTTGACGGGAAAAGGAGTAAAAGCAAAGATAAAGAACGAATTTTACTATATCGGAAGTCCGCAGCTGTTCAATGAACGCTTTGCTTCCAATTTAAAACAAGAGCACCTTTCCCAAATCCATTCCCTACAAAGACAAGGCAAAACAGTCATGGTGTTGGGCACCGAAAAAGAAATCCTCGCGCTCATCGCGGTAGCGGATGAGGTACGCCCAACGAGCAAAGAAGTGGTTGAACAGCTCCACCAATTGGGAATTCAGAAAACCATCATGCTAACAGGCGATCATCCAAGAGCGGCAGACACCATCGGCAAACGCCTCGGAATCTCCGAAGTCAAAGCGGAATTGCTACCAGAAGAGAAACTAGACTATATCAAGCAATTGCAAAAAGAAGATAAAGTCGCCATGGTCGGAGATGGCGTAAATGATGCCCCTGCTCTTGCTGCATCGACGGTTGGAATCGCCATGGGAGGTGCCGGAACAGATACCGCCCTCGAAACCGCAGATATTGCCCTCATGGCGGATGATCTCAGCAAGCTCCCTTATACCATCCGCTTAAGCCGCAAGACGTTGGCGATTATCAAACAGAATATCGCTTTCTCTCTGGGGATTAAACTGCTCGCTCTCATCCTCATCGTTCCGGGATGGCTCACCTTATGGATGGCCATTTTCGCCGACATGGGAGCCACACTCATCGTTACGTTAAACAGTCTGCGTCTCCTATGGGTAAAAGCACATAAGGAAAAAAGAACGAGCGCAGTCAATGCAACTTAAATCAATAATCAACAAATTAAAAACATCTAGATCATGGAAATGGGATCTAGATGTTTTTTTGTGAAATCAATGGTAGGAAGGAGGTTTTTAAGTCTTTGTAGTGGTGTTTATCTATTGTTAGAGCGCAAGTCATGGTCTGATGGATACAGAGCAAATAGGTTTCAATCCTCAATAGAGGTGTTTATCTATTGTTAGAGGTCCTTAAAAAACATTTTCGGGGTCATCGGGTATTGTTTCAATCCTCAATAGAGGTGTTTATCTATTGTTAGGGGATTATAGTGTGTTTGTACAAATCAAATCAACAAAGTTTCAATCCTCAATAGAGGTGTTTATCTATTGTTAGGATTTTTTTGGGGTATCGATCGATGAACTATTCAGCCATGTTTCAATCCTCAATAGAGGTGTTTATCTATTGTTAGCCTGGTGTCTCGGTTTAGGCAACAT
>JANWIG010000041.1 GCA_025449975.1 Thermoactinomycetaceae bacterium | reverse complement strand
GTAAGTTTTATAGACACTACGTGGAATATAAAGCTACCTAGGCCTACTGCGATTCCCTTAGATTTGCACCGTTTTATAGACACTACATGGAATATAAAGAAGGCGGTAGACGAGGTTATCCAGTCGGCATTCCAGTGTTTTATAGACACTACGTGGAATATAAAGACAACCAACAAACACCCGAAAAAGTAGGAGATGCCCCGTTTTATAGACACTACGTGGAATATAAAGAGTGAAGCATTTGGGGCTGTAGCTTACGATCTTATCAATGTTTTATAGACACTATGTGGAATATAAAGGGTTCAAACTTGAGAGCGCGATCAACTTGCCGGAGTTCGTTTTATAGACACTACGTGGAATATAAAGCAAAACCGTTTGAGCTTGGATAGAGTTTTACAGTCACTACGTGGAACAAAGCAACGTATAGCGGGATCCGTTTTTGGATGAGACAGAGAACCGTCCCCTGTCTTGTTGAGTGTGAAAATTGCCATTATATAGGTTCTATATTATAAATAAATGGTATTATATTAATAGAGGGGGAAAGAGGAGAGGTGAAAGTGGAGCACAAGGGACGGAAGTTGGTTACCATGTTTGTTGCATCTGCTGCATTGTTGGGTTTGACGGGTTGCGATGATGATGACGATGACATGGGGAAAGTTAAAATAAAGCCAAAAGTGAAGCAAGAAAGGGAAGAAGAGAGAGTGCCCGCTGGCTATGGCGGCAATTATGGTGTATCAGATGGGAAAAAATTACACACCCCACCATCTACGAAGTCATCGGGCGGTTGATTTGGTAAATAGGAAGAGGATCGATTTTCATTAAAAAGTAGAATACCTGATTGTGAGCGAAAAGCCTCCTCTGATCCATCGGAGAATAGATGGATGTCGTTCACAAGCTGAGTACCCGATCTCACCGGAGAGTCGGGTTTTTTTATTATGAGATCTTTTTCTGCTAAAAAATGAACTAAGTTATAGAAGATGAGAAATTTACCATATTTTAATAGTATTATGTTTTTTGATAAACGAAGAGAGGGGGATTGAGAGGATGAAATTATCATTATTTCCTCATTTAATTTTTAAATTACAATATTTCAGTTGAGATCGTATGGTCGATTTATAGAATGAATTCTGGCAATTGGGGTAATACTTGTTTATGTGAAAAATAATACATAGGGGAGTTTGTCATGAACAAAAAGTGGATCTACTCACTATGGACGGCGATGTTTTTCATTTCGTTGGTAGGCTGTTCCAATGAGACGGTGGAGGAGAAGCAAGATCATAAGGCAGAGAACCAAGCAGAAGGGCAGCAAGCGCATTGGTCTTACGAAGGGGAAGCTGGACCGATTCATTGGGGAGAGCTTGATCCTGCCTATGCTCCCTGTGTGAATGGACAAGAACAATCTCCGATCCATATTGAGACTGCTAAGGTGGTAGCAGGGCAGCAAGCAGAAGATTTGGAAATAAAGTATGTTCCAATGCAAGTGTCAGTGGTAAACAATGGACATACCATTCAAGCAAATGTCAAAACAAATGAAAGTGCTATTAAAATTGCGGGTAAAGAATATATGTTGGTCCAATTTCATTTTCATAAGCCGAGTGAGCATCAAGTAGATGGTAAAAATTTTGCGATGGAGTTGCATCTGGTACATAAAAATGAAAAAGATCAGCTTGCTGTATTGGGTGTACTGGTGAAGGAGGGAGCGGTCAACGAAACATTGTCTAACATGTGGAAGGAGTTGCCGCAAAAGGAAACAAGCCAAGCGATTACATTCGCTGAACCGATCGATTTAGTGAAGCTTTTGCCAACCAACCAACAATCTTTCCGCTACAATGGATCTCTTACAACCCCGCCTTGTACCGAAGGGGTGAAGTGGGTCGTTTTTGAGGAGCCGATTGAAATGTCGAAGGAACAGATCGAAGCGTTTGGAAAGATATTCCCTGATAATCATCGTCCGGTTCAACCGATTCATCAGCGTGAAGTGATGAGTTGAAAAATTTGGATTGATCTAGCAGATTGGAGAGGTTTTTGTGTCTATCATGGATTTGACTGAAAAAATGTATGATGAAGTGATTCAAAACAATGATTTGCTGCTCATCGATTTTTGGCAACCCTATTCTCCCCTTTGTGTCAATATGCTCGCGTCACTGAAAGAGATTGTCGAAGAGATGAAAGTTCCCATCCGGGTCGCAGCGGTCAACTGTGTCGAAAATACGCAGATCGCGATTCGTTTGGGTGTGACAACTACCCCGACATTGCTTCTTTTACAAAATGGAGTGCCCATCAAAGAAGTGGTTGGTTTTCAGTCAAAGGATGAAATCAAAAAGTTGCTTGGCCAGATCGATTAACCTCCTTTTGTGGGAGGTTTTTTTGGTAAAACGGGGAAAAAGGAGATCATGAATGGATGTCATGGAGGTGTAGCAAAGGTGAAATATAGAAATTTATTTATAATAGGCATCCTTCTCTCCTTACTGGTTACCACAGCTTGTTCTCCAGCTGCTGAGTCGAGCCCAGTAGAGGAAAAAAAAGAGAAACCGACAGTTGAAAAGCAGAAAGTAGAGGAAAAGATTCTAACGCCGGCGACAGATGCCAGAGGTATGATGGAAGAAGGTCCAGGGAAATGGGCAGGTAAGGAGGACAGCGATTGGCAGAAGGAGTTGGATCGGTTGCCCAGTGGACTGAGTGAGGAGGAGGCCTATGCCCGATTACTCATGCTGTTTGCTGAGGATTATCGGCAAGCGTTAAAGAAGCTAGAGCAGTTTAATCCCTATTTAGAACCGTTACTTAGCTCCAAACCGGAGACAGCGTTGAAACAAAAATTACATATTGAGATTTTATTGGATGCCAGTGGAAGTATGGATGGAAGAGTTGGTGGCGGACAAAAGATGCAGTTAGCGAAAAATACGATTCGTAACTTTGCTTCCACTTTGCCGGATAATGTATCGATTGCCCTGAGAGTATATGGGCATCTTGGAAGTTCCGACGAAAAGGACAAAGAGCTTTCTTGCCATAGTACGGAATTGATCTATCCGCTGAGTGAATATCGGCCGGAGCAATTTAAAGAATCGCTGGATCGGGTAAAGTCGACCGGCTTTACGCCGTTGGCAGTGGGCATTCGCGAGAGTGAAAAAGATTTGCCACCAGCGGAAAAAGGGGTCCAAAATATCGTCTATGTCGTTAGCGATGGGGAAGAAACGTGTGGCGGTGATCCGGTAGCTGAAGCGGGAAAGCTGCATCTTGGAAAGTCCAAAGCGTTGGTCCATGTGATTGGTTTTGATATTGATGATCAAGGGCAGGAGTCCTTGAAACGCATCGCTAAAGCGGGTGGCGGGACCTAGACCACTGTTGATTCGGGACCAGCCCTAGCGAAATACTGGAAAAATGAACGTTCGCGCCTTTTATATGACTGGCTGGGGTGGCGAGCTGATAATGAGCTGGAAGTAATCATTTTGGCGAAGGAGAAGAAAGAAGAATTAAATAAGTTACTCTCTTCGGGAGTAGTTCTGGTAGCTGATCAAGATCATAAAAGCTTGTTTTATTCGATCATGGCGCGGGAAAAACAGCGTCTTATCGATGCCGCCAATTATTTGGCAAAAAAGAAAAAGATAAAAGATCTCGGCGTTTTACAGCAGAAGATCAGTTCTCGATATGTGACGATCGATGAATATTTACAGAAACGCTATCGGGATTTTTATGAATTGATTGAGCGAAATCAGGAACAATATGCGAAAAATATTCAAACGGAATATGAACAAAAAGAGGGCGAAAAAAGCGATCAAGAGGATTGAGGATGAAAAAAATAGCTTCTGACGGATGGTCAGAGCTATTTTTTATTGGATCATACAGGTGTTTTGACCGGTTTGCGGGATAAAATTTGGCGAACCTTTTCTTCATCTGGGGTGATGTAGATCGTCCGTTGTTTTTCATAGATGACAAAGCCAGGACGAGCGCCTGCCGGTTTTTTGACATGTTTCACTAAGGTGTAATCGACGGGAACTTGACTCGATTCTCGCGCTTTACTAAAATAGGCGGCCAACATGGCTGCTTCTTTTAATGTGGTCTCGCTGACCGATTTGCTACGGATCACGACGTGGGAACCAGGAATCTCTTTGGTGTGAAGCCAAGTGTCGGTGGTCGCTGCGAGCTGGTGAGTAAGGTAGTCGTTTTGTTTGTTGTTGCGTCCGATCATGATGGGGGTGTGATCCATCGCGTAAACTGTGATGGGAAGAGGCAGCTCTTTTTTCTTTCGCTTTTTCGCTTTGGTTTTTGGTTTGATCCAGCCTTCTTCTTCCAGCTCCTCACGGATTTGTTCGATTTCGCGAATCGTGGAGTGTTCAAGTGAGGCGAGGACGGAGTCCAAATAGAGAATATCTTCTTTGGCTTTGGCGATTTGCTCTTGGTTCCACTTTTTCGCTACTTTTAGTTTGTTGTACTTTTTAAAATAGTGTTGCGCATTGGCTGAGGGAGATCGTTGTGGATCGAGGGGAATGGTGATCGTCTTTGCCTCTGGATCATAATAATTGACCACTTCGATCGAGCGCTGACCGCGTTTTACTTGATGGAGATACGCGGTGAGCAGTTCCCCATAGATGCGGTATTGGTCTGCTTTTTCGGTCTCTTTGATCTCCTTTGTAAGTTTTGCGATTTTTTTCTTGTTTTTCTCCCGTTCGTTTTGTAGTCGTCGCACCAAGTCGTTGGTTTGTTGTTTGATTCGGTCTCGTTCCGCTTTTCCAAAATAAAAAGCTTCCAAGCAGTCACTCATCCGTTCGTAGGTATGTGCGGTTCCAGTTAGATGAGTGAGCGGAAGAGCGCTAAAATAGCTTTTGGTGTCGCTATGGACGATCGTCGGTTGATATTGATGCAAACGTACTTGCTCCATCACTTGGTGAAACGTTTGCCAAAAGTGTTCACGGTTGCCTAAGCCAACCCGATGGAGAATCTCTTTGGCGATCAATGGACTGATTCCGCTGTACTTTTGCATCAGTTGTCGATCCAATTTTCCTCCGTTGTAGTCGAAACTGGCGATAAATTCGTGACGTAATACTGTTAACGGATTGCGTTTATTTTGTTTGGGAGGAGGAAGATAGGTTGCACCTGGCAAGACTTGCCGGTGTTGGCTGATGGCAGGGGTAACCCGACGAATGGCATCAAAGATATAACCGGTTGTTGGATCGATCAGGATCAGGTTGCTATGCCGTCCCATCACTTCGAGAACGAGCTGACGAGTCACTTCATCACCTAGTTCATTTCGTGTCCGCAACGTAAAGAGGATGATCCGTTCCATCTCCGGTTGTTCGATCGATTGGAGGATGGCTCCTTCGCAATGTTTGCGCAAAAGCATACAAAACATCGGCGGGGTGAGCGGAAAATCCATGGTTTGTTTGATCAAGTGAGCTCGTGGATAGGACGGATGAGCAGATAATAATAAGACATGATTTTGGCGACCGGAACGAATATATAAAACCACTTCGACATCACTTGGCTGATAGACTTTGGTAACCCGTCCACCAGCTAAAGTCTGATTCAGCTCATGCGTGATTGCTCGGGTGGTAATACCATCAAAAGACATTTCCTTCATCCTTTACTTCAGATTTCACTCAAGTCCATCATACTAGCTTCTGCAGGAAATGTCATATGTGGATGAGAAGATGTTGGAAAGATAAATGAGGTATAACTTTTTCTAATCTTTACCTTTTTTTAATGGACGAGTGGTTGACCATTCTGTATACTGAATGTAACCTTGTATCAAATCAATTGGAGAAAGATTGAAAGGAGAAAAGTCATTGTTTAAAAAATTTATGGCCAAATTAGGCATGGGTGGAGCAAAAGTCGATTTGGTTTTGGATCAGAGCGATTTTACCTTGGGTGATGAAGTAAGGGGCCAATTGGTGATTCAAGGCGGTAACGTAGAGCAAAAGGTAAATCAAATCGATATCCAACTTTACCTTTCGATATATAAAGATGGTCAAGAATATACCAAAATGATCGAATCGATTCCGATTATCGGAGCATTTACGATTGAGGCAAATGAACGAAAAGTGTTGCCATTTACTTATGTCTTACCAAATAATCTGCTATTGTCTACGTCTCAAATT
Source organism: Thermoactinomycetaceae bacterium (assembly GCA_025449975.1). Lineage (GTDB taxonomy): Bacteria > Bacillota > Bacilli > Thermoactinomycetales > Thermoactinomycetaceae > Thermoflavimicrobium. Next base: position 7,405 of record JANWIG010000041.1, on the reverse strand, counting down.
TCGTACTATTTTGTAACTCATTTGGATATTGCTGGTGCAGTCGATCACAAAGATCGCGACTATATTGCGATTCATCCAACGAGAGAGTTGCAAAATATATTAGATGCTTTTGGCCAATTGGGCTTTATTGAAAAACACGATTCCCGCGAATTTAACGGCTATGTGCAAGAGTTTGAGTTGGCGCCCACTTCGCTTTTCCGAGGTACTGTCGAAGAAGTAGAATTTGTTGTCGGTTTGGAAAGTAATGGGATCCGCCTGTTCCTCGAAGTGGATCTATATTCTTTTACCGGGGAAAAAGAGATTTTCCGAGAAGTCTGGTTGGATCAATCCATGCTGCAGGATGTAGACCAACTGCGTAATTATTTTGAACAAATTTTAAATGAAATTGTACAAGATCCAAGGAGTTATTTTTATCTGCAACCCTATGGTGGTAAAGCCAAATATGCTGCACTCGCTGCGGGAGCATTGGGTGGGATCGCTGTTGGTTTGATCGCTGCAGAAGTAATCGATGAAATAGGAGATTTCCTAGAAGATGATGACGATGATGATGACGACGGCGGTTTTGGTTTTGACTTCTTTGGAGATGATGATGATTAATCTTATGAGCCCTACGGGGCTCTTTTTTTGCAAATAGGAGAGAGAAGGAACAGGATAAAGTATGTTACTATACCTGTGGGAGAGTCCATCGATCTGATCAACGCGTTCCTAGCAGGGGTGAATGTAGCTGCACTGATATTTCAATTTTCCTTTATGAGGGATCATTGCGAATAAAGGAAATAGATGAGAGAATTACCAAAAATAGGTGATAGATAAGAGACCCTTCGCATAGGAAAGCAGGAGAGGTAAGAGAAAGACGGATTGGAAAGGAGTGGGAAGGATGTTTAAAAGATTATTAGCGATGATGGGCAATGGTGGAGCCACAGTGGATCTCGTGCTTAAACAAGAAGAATATGTATTGGGGGAAGAGTTGAAGGGCGATTTGATCATTCAAGGGGGAAAGGTAGCCCAACAGATCAATCAAATCAAAATCAGTTTGATGATTACGGTGAAGGATCAAGGGAAATATTCGAATGCTTTAGAAGAATTTTCTTATCCAGAAACATTTATTATTCAGCCAGGTGAAAAAAAAGTTCTTCCATTTCGTTGTTACATACCTTATCAATATCCTCTTTCCAATAAATATACTTCATATACTTTTGTCACCAACTTGGATGTCGATTGGGCAATCGATCACTCCGACCGTGATCACATCATTGTCAAAGCACCTCCTCGCTTACAAAGTATATTTGACTCATTAAGTGAGTTGGGATTTGTCGAAAAGGAAAACTCTGGTTTAATGAGTCCCTATTCACAAGAATTTCGCTTTTCTGCTCCTGAATTTTTACAAGCGGAGCTAGAAGAGCTGATTTTAATCCCAATTGTTGCTCAGGAAGGGATCTATTTATATCTCGATCTGGAGTTGACTTCCTTATTTGATGTCAAGGTGATTAGCCGAGGGGTTTGGTTTTCCAATCAACTATTGGAGGATCCCAAGATGCTCATAAAGAGTTTGGAGAATGTCATCGGGAAGATGTTGGAAAGCCCAGAGAATTATCCTTCATCCGATGGATTTAAATTTAGTTCGGATCGCGAGATTGCTGTCGGTTCGGCAGCGACCGAGATAGTAGACAAAAAAGAATAGCACTTGGATGGAATCATTTCGCGTGGTCAGGATCGCAGAAGTCCTTTTTTGAAAAGCTTCCGCTCGTGGGTGCTGTTTCTGTAAAAAGGGGATCTTTGTGCATTTTTCGGGGCTTGTCTGAATAGACATAGGCAAGAAAGAGTGGCACAAAGGGGGAAGTAGATTTGTCAGAGAAAGCACGTTGGGTTGACTGGGAAGCAGAACGGGTTGTCAAACATTTTCAGGTCAATCCTTCAATAGGCTTAAGCCAACAAGAGGCGGAAGCTCGATTGAAAAGAAGCGGAGCAAATCAATTAGTCGAGGGAAAAAAGAGCTCATGGATTGCTTTGTTTCTTGCCCAGTTTCGGGACTTCATGGTTTGGATTTTGATCATCGCTACGTTGCTATCCGCTTTATTAGGTGAGTATACGGATGCGATTGCGATTATCGCGATTATTATTTTAAATGCGATCCTTGGCTTTGTTCAGGAAATGCGGGCAGAACGTTCGCTCAGCGCACTCAAGAAGCTATCGGCCCCGACTGCACGTGTGTTGCGCGATGGCAGATGGGTGCGCGTAGATGCAGCGCAGCTTGTTCCCGGGGATCTCGTCCGTATAGAGAGTGGCGATCGAATTCCTGCAGATATTCGGCTATTGACGGCAGAAAACCTTTATGTAGAAGAGTCCGCTTTGACTGGAGAATCTCTCCCCGTTCAGAAATCGGCAGAGCGATTAGAGAAGGCGGATCTACCGCTGGGTGATCGCAAAAACATGGGTTATATGGGAACCATGGTCGTTCGAGGAAGAGCATTGGGTGTGATCGTCGCGACAGGGATGGCGACAGAAATGGGACGGATTGCTCATTTGATCGAAACGGCAGAAGAGATGGAGACCCCGTTGCAGCGACGTTTGGATCAGTTGGGGAAAGTTTTGGTGGCTGTGGCGATCATCTTAACCTTGGTTGTCGTTGTCACGGGAATTTTGCATGGGCAAAACACCTATGATATGTTTTTGGCTGGCGTCAGCTTAGCTGTTGCGGCGATTCCGGAAGGATTGCCGGCGATTGTGACCATTGCTTTGGCACTCGGTGTTCAACGAATGATCAAAAAACGGGCGATTGTCCGAAAACTCCCATCGGTCGAAACATTGGGCTGTGCGACAGTGGTTTGTTCGGATAAAACAGGGACATTGACGCAAAACAAAATGACAGTGACGCATCTTTGGGTTGATGATAGACAGGTTGAGGTAACCGGCAATGGTTATGAACCGACTGGAAAATTTTGCTACCAAGGTCAGGCATTTCATCCACTCACTTCACCGGCGATTGTGCGGATGATGGAGATTGCCGTATTATGTAACAACGCGTTATTGCAATGTCAGCAGGTGAAAGAAGGTCTGCTCAAACGAAAGCAGACCACTTGGAAGATCGATGGTGATCCCACCGAGGGAGCATTGCTGGTCTTAGGGGCAAAAGCGGGTTATGAATCAGAGCGATTAAAAAATGAATGGAAGCGGATCAAAGAGTATCCTTTTGATTCCGAACGGAAAATGATGTCGGTCTGGATGGAAAATCGCAAAGGTCAGCAATTTTTGTTTACCAAAGGAGCCCCAGATGTTTTGTTGGCTCGTTGTTCTCATGTGCTACATCAAGGGAGAGTGATGCCGCTGACGCCGAGGTGGAAAGCGAAGATAGCGGCACAAGTGGAGCAATTAGCAGCAAAGGCATTGCGGAACTTGGCTTTTGCTTATAAAGAGATGAAGTCACATCATCATCATCAAGCTAGTCAGAGAGTGGAGCAGGGGTTGATCTTTGTCGGATTTGTTGGAATGATCGACCCACCACGTCCTGAAGTGTATGAAGCGATTCGCATCTGCCATCGGGCGGGCATTAAAACGGTGATGATTACGGGCGATCATCAGGTCACTGCGGACGCGATCGCACATCAACTGGGGATCAAACGACCCGAGGGTTTGACAATAACTGGCTCGGATCTTTACACTATGAGTGATGAAGAGTTTGCGAAAAAAGTGAATGAGATCGATGTCTATGCAAGAGTATCACCTGAACATAAATTGCGAATCGTAAAGGCGTTGCAAAAACAAGGACATGTTGTTGCGATGACTGGCGATGGAGTCAATGATGCTCCCGCGATTAAAGCGGCTGATATCGGAATTGCGATGGGAATCTCAGGAACCGATGTATCCAAAGAAGCGTCTTCTTTGATTCTAGCAGATGATCATTTTGCAACGATTGTATCTGCTGTGGAAGAAGGGCGACATATTTATGACAACATCCGCAAATTTATTAGCTATTTGTTAGCTAGCAATGTGGGAGAAATTTTAGTGATGTTTATGGCGATGTTGTGTGGGTTGCCGCTTCCACTCGTTCCGATTCAGATTTTATGGGTAAACTTGGTGACCGATGGATTGCCTGCAATGGCCTTAGGAGTCGATCCGGCTGAAGAAAATACGATGAACCGTCCACCGCGAGATAGTCGGGAAAGTATTTTTGCTCGGGGAGTGGGATGGAAAATCGTAAGTAGAGGATTGTTGATCGGACTATGTTCGCTCGGCGCTTTCTGGATTACCTATCTCGATCATCCCGATCAGCTGGTATTGGCGCAAACGGTTGCTTTTAGTACGTTGGTTCTAGCTCAGCTTGTTTATGTCTTCGATTGCCGTGCGTCTGGCTCGATCTTTAGCCGCAATCCGTTGGATAATAAAGTCTTACTCCTCGCTGTATTATCTTCTTTGTTTTTATTGCTCGTCGTCATCTACTATCCACCGCTACAGCCGATTTTCAATACGGTTCCTCTTGGACTTCGCGAATGGATTTTAGTCTGTGTGGCTGCTATTTTACCAGTCAACTTAGCTGGGCTTATCGATCAGCTTCGCCCCGTACGCAAATTGATTCGTGAATAAAGGATGAGGTGAGACATCAGTGCAGTTTACCAAAATGCATGGTCTAGGTAATGATTTTGTGATCGTCGTCCAAAGTAAAGTTCCTGCGAATGCTGCGCAAATAGCACAGTCTGTTTGCAACCGTCGTACAGGGATCGGGGCAGATGGTTTGGTTTTTGTCGTTTCCTCGGAAAAAGCGGATTGTCGGATGCAGATTTTTAATTCAGATGGAACGGAGTCGAAGCAATGTGGGAATGCTTTGCGCTGTGTTGCGAAGTATTATGCAGAAAAAATTGCCTTTGAAAAACCGCAGGAAATATCGATCGAAACCGGCATTGGTATTCAAAAAATTTGGCTAACGTATCGAGAGGATGAAGTCGATCTCATTCGGGTGGATATGGGAGAACCGGTTTTAGAAGCAGGTAAAGTACCGGTCCTAAGCAGCGAGAAAGTCGTGCAAAATCACTCGATCTCGCTGGGGGAATCTTCCTACCGTTTTACAGCGGTATCGCTGGGCAACCCCCATGCGGTAATTGAAGTGGAAGATCCTGAGAAGGTTCCTATGGAAATCGTCGGACCGCAGCTGGAGAATCATCCCTTGTTTCCGCGGAAAACCAATATAGAATTTATTAAGATCCATTCCCCGCACGAGATGACGATGCGTGTCTGGGAAAGAGGAGTGGGAGAAACGATGTCTTGCGGTTCAGGAGCTTGTGCCGCAGTCGTCGCCAGCGTACTAAATAAACGAAGCGACCGGAAGGTTACCGTTCATTTATTGGGCGGTGATCTGCTCGTGGAATGGTCTCCGGAAGATCAACATGTCTATATGACGGGATCAGCCGAACTCGTCTTTGAAGGGGTTTGGCTTCAAAAACCAAAAAAAGCATGGTCTAATGGATGACCATGCTTTTTTCGGTGTTGTGCTTTATGCTTCAGCTAGATGCGATGATTCGGAGGAGCCAAGATCCTCCGAATTTATTTTGGCGATGTTAATGGTATGAAGCACGGCGACGTTTTCTTTTGCGAAGGAAGACGATCAAAAAGATAATCGCTAAGATCAGAAGGATTCCCCAGGTGATGGGATTGGGCAAGCTTTTGGACAAATAAATATGGTTCTCTTGGGTAGGGTCCAATTTCCAAGTGAGTGTTTTTCCGTCCTCAGAAACTTGGGTCGCATTGTGTTCCGTTGCTTCTACTGGCAGCGTGAGATGGAATCGTAAATTCATTTTGTCGAAGAAAATATTTTGAAAAGACTCAGGGATATCAGAGAGCATGTTTTTTTCCAGTAGATTAAACCGGAAGTCGGCGTTAACGGTGGTCGTAAACAATCCCCATTCTGTCGTAACCCCTGAATTTGTCGTGCTTCCCGAACTGGTGGATCCTTCTACGGCTTGCAGGGAAGCTGTTTGATTCTTGGTCCAATCGTAAGCTGTTTTTAGATTGTTGACGAGATCCATCGGTGATTCATCAAGAAAGCTATCGACGTGTTTTGTTGCTTTCCAGCCAGCTTGTCCTTCTTTTTTAATCTCTGTAATAATAAACCCTTGTTGCTTCAGTTGCTCTGTTAAACTGTTTTCTTGTTGGTTGTCATTTCCTTGGAGGAAACGATCCGTAAAATCGGAAGTTAAGAAAGTGATTTCGTAAGAGCCACTCAAGTCACTATTTACCGTCACATGGGCATCCAGATCGACACAACCAGTCAGAGAAACGGCGAGTACGAAAGCCAGAAGCACTATTTTTAGTTTTGTGGACGGGCTCTTTTTCATGGAATACCTCCTTCATGAACACTGATTGGCAGAAGCCGCTACTGGCAAAATGATTAGCCGCGCAATAGACCCATTTTCTTAAATATTGGGACGAGTCTTCCGCCCATCGGCATCATTTTTAGTTCGCTTTCGTTAATGGTACGCGTGAGTAGTAGAATGACAAAGTAGATTGCCGCAGCCAATGAAGAAAGAACGACACAGATGATCGCATTGGACAATCGAGATGCTTCAACGGGAGCAATGAGCCATTTTTCCATTCCCAGATAGAGAGTCAACAAGATGATCGACATCATCAAACCGCTGAGAAACGGTTTGCCGAAAACCTTAGAAAAACGAACTCTTGCTTGCGTAATCTCTATAACCGCCCACATGTTGAGAATACAGACGACCAGATAACAAATGACCATGGCAAGTGCTGAACCAGTAATGCCGATCATGGGAACATAGATAAAGTTACCGATCACTTTAACGATTCCGCCGATGATCAGATTGCGAACGGGGATTCGATTATATCCAAGTCCTTGAAGGATGGCTGTACTTGCTGTTGCGACTGTACTAAAGATCGCAGCGAAAGCTAGGACAGAAAGAGGAAGCCATCCAGCATCGTCTTTATACATCATGATATTCATCGGACGAGCTAAGACGGAGACAGCAAAGCTCATGGGAAGGCTGATCACCAAGGTCATCATCCAGGCTTTGGAGATGGTATCATTGAGTTCTTTCTGTTGATTTTTTGCTACATAGGCGGCAATAGCTGGTACCAACGTAAGGGCAATCGCCGTCGAGAATGATTGAATTAAGTTGACAAAAGGTTCACCCCGACCATAAATCCCAAAAAGGGTATTGGCCATCTCCGGAGTATTTCCCATCTCCCTTAGCAGACGTGGAACCGTGGCTGAATCCAACAATTGAATGATGGGATAGATCAATTGTCCCAGCGTAATGGGAAGAGAGAAAGCAAGAATTTGTTTAATTAGTGGACCGATGGGTTCCCGCTTTCTGTTTTGTTGGCGCCGAATGTTGCGTCTCCGTTCACGTCTGTTTCGATAATAGTACCAGAGAACAATCAATAATCCAGC
>JANWIG010000040.1 GCA_025449975.1 Thermoactinomycetaceae bacterium | reverse complement strand
GTTGGAACCAATGGACACAAATGATAATAGCCTATAACGAACAACTTAGAAAGGACTGGGAGAGGATGAATAATAAGATTCGGGTTGCTGTGATGTTTGGGGGGAAATCAGGGGAGCATGATGTTTCACTCTCTTCTGCTTCTTCTGTGATCAAGTCAATGGATCTAGAGCAGTATCAAATCCTTCCGATTGGCATTACCAAAGACGGTGAATGGAAAGCAGGCTCGCTAGGTTTAGCGATGTTGAGCAAACATTTTACTGAGGAAGAGTACAATCAAATCAATGAGCAGATTCCAGAGGACTTTACCCAATTTAATCCTCTTCGTGTGGATCAAATCGATGTCGTATTTCCAGTCCTGCACGGTACATATGGAGAAGATGGAACGATGCAAGGTTTGTTAGAGATTGCTAATCTTCCATATGTTGGTACGGGGGTTCTGGCCTCTGCGGTTGGAATGGATAAAGTTCTTTCCAAAAAGGTATTTGAACAAGTGGGACTTCCTCAATGCAAATATCTTCACTATCTACGTACACAATTTGAAAAGAATGAAGAGTACATCATCAATCAAATCGTCAGTCAACTAGGATTTCCTTGTATTGTAAAACCAGCGAACATGGGTTCGAGTGTCGGCATTTCCAAGGCGAAAAATGAAGAGGAACTGGTAGCGGCCCTTGAGCTTGCTTTTCAGTATGATCGAAAAGTAGTGATCGAAGAATTTGTCCCAGCTCATGAAGTAGAAGTGGCCGTCTTAGGGAACGATAATCCGGAAGCTTCCGTACCTGGCGAAATCATTTCTTCTTCAGAAGAATTTTATGATTATAAAGCGAAATATATTGATGGAAAGTCCATTATGAAGATTCCAGCCGATTTAACAGAGGAAGTGGCTTTGCAGATTCGTGCGATGGCGATCAAAGCGTATCAGGCGATCGATTGCAGTGGCTTATCGCGGGTGGATTTCTTTATTCGTAAAGATACAGGGGAGATTTTAATTAATGAAATCAATACGATGCCCGGATTTACTCCTTATAGTATGTATGCAAAACTGTGGGAGAATTCGGGACTGAGCTATTCAGACCTCGTCACACGCTTAATTGAGCTTGCCTTCGAACGGCATGCCGAAAAAAGCCAATTGGAAACCAAATTCGAAATTTAGAATATTTTTTGTCTAGTTAATAAGCCACAAAGCCCTCGCTGGGACTGTGTGGCTTATTGTGACTATGATCGAGATCGAATGAAAAAACGAATCGTCTAATCTGCAATCTCTTGTTCCGTTAAAATAAGTGGTCCATCGGCAGTGATGGCGATGGTATGTTCATATTGTGCAGATAAGCTTCCATCTACTGTTTTGGCTGTCCAACCATCTGACTCAACCTTAACGTGATGTTTTCCAAGATTGAGCATCGGTTCAATGGTCAAAACCATCCCTTCTCTTAGAATCGGACCTTGAGAACGTGGACCGTAGTGTGGCACTTCAGGCGGCTCATGAATGCGCTGACCAATGCCATGCCCGATAAAAGGACGAACTACTGACAGACCATGCCCTTCGGCAAATTTTTGGATAGTGTAGGAAATATCCCCGATCCGATTGCCGACGACAGCTTGCTCGATGCCTAGATAGAGAGCCCGTTTGGTGATATCCAGTAACTTTTGGGCCTCTTCCGAAATATTTCCTACCGCATAAGACCAAGCGGAGTCCGCTAACCAACCATCGAGATTCACCACCATATCGATGGTAACGATATCGCCATCTTGTAAGGGGGTTGTACGTGGAAAGCCATGACAGACTTCATCATTGATCGAAGCACAAGTAGCATAAGGATAACCCATATAGCCTTTTTGTTCCGCAATTGCCCCATGCTGGTGAAGATAGTTTTCCACCCATTGATCCAATTCGGCGGTACTGATCCCGGGTCGAATCAGTTTGGCTAATTCTCGATGACATGCCGCTAATAGTTTTCCGGCTTTATGCATTTTGGCGATCTGCTCTTTTGTTTTGATCCGGATCATATTCTTCTCCCCAATATTCTAAGTTGTGTTTATTCCTTTCTGAATAAATATAATACTCCTAACAATAACACAAGAAGGGGCCAGTATGTGTTTAAAATGGTGGCAAATGGAGCGAGAAATGATATTTCGCGAATTCCTGGCCAGGCAAAGAGACTCATTAAAGTAAGTACAAGTCCGATGATGAGTGTCATGGGCTGCTTGGTTACAATAAATTGCAAGATGATAGAGATCCCAAATAAAAAGACGACCGCGCTCCAATGGTCCGGCCAGCCATCCACATGTTGATATCCCCATACGTTTGTACTTATGGTAAAGGCGACACCAAAGACAAGCACAAGAACTCCTTGTTGTGAAGAAAAAGCTATGAAAAGTAAAAACAAGCTAATCACTAGAAAAAGAAATGACCAGCTGATAAAATCTTCCCAATCTGCTTTGTTCGTTTCTACTAGCAGTAAAACGACGCCTGCTATAATAAGCAAAAAGCCAATCACTTTTTTTGGCATGCGTCACGAACCCTCTCCCTCTCTAAACTGCTATCTTCCATATATTATCACATGCGAGAGGGACAAGTGAAATTTGTCAGAAATGAAGATCGTGTTTAATTATTTTTTTGCAAATTCTGGTTTTATGAAATTGTCTTCTAAGAATAACGGTGATGAATCCAACGATGTTCCAACCAATCGATGAATTGATACATGACAGCGGAAATAATCGCTACAATCCATAAACTGACCATTACTAAAGTCAGATGAAAAACTTGAAAACCATAAATAATTAAATATCCTAAGCCTGCTTTGGAGACAAGAAATTCTCCGACAATCACTCCTACCCATGCTAACCCTACATTTACCTTTAGAGCGGCGATCATATCAGGAATCGATGCAGGGAAGATGATTTTGCGAAAGATTTGCGAGCGCGTTGCCCCAAATGAACGTGCAACAATCAGATAGCTTTGATCTACACTCTGAAAACGATGGTGAATCACGATCGTAGTAATAATCACCGTAATGGAGATCGCCATCGCGAGTACTGAGCCAAAGCCAGCTCCCATCGTCACGATGAATAGAGGACCTAAGGCTACCTTTGGCATACTATTCAACATGACCAAGTATGGCTCCAGTACACGAGATAAAAAGGGAGATGCCCAGATCAAAATCGCAACCGCAATCCCAGCAAGGGTTCCGATCAGGAATCCTACGATTGTTTCCCATAAAGTGAGCCAAGTGTGGTGGAGTAACTCGCCCGTTAAAGTCATTTGAACGGCAAGTGACCAGATTCGGCTCGGGCTGCTAAATAAAAAAGGGTCAATCCACTGACGATTGGCTGCCACCTCCCAAATCCATAAAAAAATGACGAGGATGGCGAGCTGTGTGGACCAAACCTGAAGCTGAGTGAACCACAATTTTTGTAAATAGCGTTCATGTGCAGAGCTGACTGCCTTACGCTTAAGATACGATTTCATGGGGTTTCCACCTCATTCCAAAGTTGTTCGAAGAGAGGACGGAAGGCAGGATGACCACGTGCTTTGATCGGGGAGAGTTGGCGCAGTTCGCTGGGAACGATAAACTCGCGGCGAATTTGCCCCGGTTTTCCACCCATTACGAGAATCCGGTCGCCGATGGCAATCGCTTCTTCTAAATCATGAGTAACTAAGATCGCTGTTTTTTGACCGTCGGCGAGCAGTTGGACAAGCAGTTCTTCAAGATAAAGTTTGTGTTGGATATCTAGGGCAGAGAAGGGTTCATCCAGCAGGAGGATGTCAGGTCTTGTTGCCAAGGTACGAACCAAAGCGACCCGCTGCCGCATCCCACCCGATAGCTGTGTTGGGTACTTATTTAAGGAATCACTCAATCCGACTCGGTTGAGCAGTTTCCGAGCATAGGCGATATTTTCCGCATTGGCAATGTGTTGGATCTCCAGTCCCAATCGAATATTGGCATCCACCGTACGCCATTCGAGGAGTCCATCTTTTTGCAACATATAGCCTACTTGGGAAGAAGGTTGGCGGACAGGAGCACCAAAGAGCAGAATCTCGCCCTCGGTGAAGGGAAAAAGACCAGCGATTAATGAGAGAATGGTGCTTTTTCCGCAGCCACTTGGACCGACAATAACGATAAACTCTCCGGGATTAACGGAAAAAGAGACAGAACGAATCGCTGTCATTTCTGCCTTTTTTGTAAAGTAAGTATGGGTCAGATTTTGGATTTCGATGGCATAAAGGGATGTTTTCATCAGGTTCACCCCTTATTTTTCGTTGATGATCTCTTCGGAGATCTGAGTATTAACGATTTGCTCATAAGGAATTTCTTTGGGAAGTTCTCCTGCTTGTTTCATAATGGTTAGGAGATGCTGATATTCTTTTCGATCGATCAATGGATTAGAAGCCCACGCTTTTTGCGCACGATAACGGTCGATGACACGGCTGAGAAGGGAAGAGTCCAGCTCAGGAAAATGGGGCTGGAGCACTTTCACGATTTCGGCGGTGGGTTGTTTCTCGATCCACTGCTGGGCACGATAAAGCGCACGTGTAAACCGTTTGATCGCATCGGGATTTTGTTCGATAAATGTCTTTTTCGCCAGATAAACCGTATAAGGAAGGGTTCCACTCTCTGTACCAAATGAAGCGACAATGTTCCCTTTGCCTTCTTGTTCTAGCTTAGAGGCGACAGGTTCAAATAACTGAGCAAACTCTCCTGTTCCCGAGGCATAAGCCGTTCCTAAGTTTTGAAATTCAATATTTTGGATTACCGTTAGATTTTTTCCAGGATTCAGTCCATGTTTCCGCAATACATATTCGGCTACCATTTCCGGCATTCCACCACGACGTTGTCCCAACAGCGTTCTTCCTTCTAACTGATCCCAAGTAAAAGAAGAGATCGGTTTACGCGATAGGAGGAACGTTCCATCTGTTTGGGTCAGTTGGGCAAAAGCCATCACTGGCTCGGTAGCACCGCGAGCCGTAACGTAGATTGCTCCTTCCGTTCCCATCAAAATGATATCGGATTGACCTGCCAGCAAGGTCGTCATCGTTTTATCTCCGCCATTGCCGTTGATCAGCTCAATCTCCAAACCTTCCGCTTGAAAAAATCCTTTCGTAAGGGCAACATACTGCGGGGCGTAAAATAGGGAATGCGTCACTTCAACGAGGCGAATTTTCGATAGAGATTGGTTAGGGGATGAGGTGCAAGCGACTAGGGGAGTAAGAAACAACAAAATCCCACATAACGAAAGCCTAATCTTTCTGCTCATGCATACACCTCCATATTCTGTTTACACATTATATTCCCTTTATTGTTAAAATATACTATTATTTCTGAATAAAATTAGACCAGCCCTTTATAATTGGAGAGCTGGTTTGATAAGGATATACATATACTTCGATACGATTGATTAAAATGAGTTCTCAATTAGACTGGCTACATATTTCTTGTAATTTTCTATAGATTTCAAGTAGGAAATAGTAAAATAGTCAAGATCTTTATGGAGATGATATGTGTAGATTTGGGTGTAAATTTTTATTTCATCGTGTGATAACTGAGGATGTGTTTCGACTAACCATTCAGCAAATGTTTTTCTATGCTCCTTAATGTATTTATTATAGTCACGGGAATATTCATTTATTTGAGAAGGGATTTTTCTAGCATTTTCAGTCGAAAGTGTTCTATAAATGAGGATGTATATTTTAGCTTCATCTGATGATAATTGAGGATAAGTTTCTGTTAACCAATTGTCATATGTCTTCAATCTTTTTGAAAAATAATCTATATTCATGTAAATCAATCTCCTACTAATGATTTTTAAACTCATGATATCAATTCTTAAATTATAAAGTAGCCTGTAATCTTATAATAATTACAGGCTACCATTTTATTATAGGGAGGAGCAACTGGGCTTTATTTTTTATTAATTAGAAATCCATTGAATAAATTGGGGATTTCTATATAAAAAGTACGTTAGGAAGGCTACAGTGCCAGTAAGTACTGCTGCAAGTAGCGATGCGGTAAATCCTAACCATCCCAAATCTCTTTTATTTTTTCGCTCTTCTTTGTTTTCTGATGATGTATAATGTCGTTCTTTTCTAGCTTCGAACTCCTTAAAACGTCTTTCTTTTTCTTGCTCTAAGTGGTCTAAATGCTTTTCTAGATATACCTTGTACAAATCCATTGCGTGACTCAATATTTCAGGAGTTTTGCTACTACTATTTTTAGATGGTATTCTTTTATATAGATCCATATAAATTTTAATCTGAGCTTTAGTTAAATTAGGATTTATCAATTTGAAAAACATCTCGAACGACATCGGCTTTTTTTCCATCTTCTCATACCCTTTCAGTAGCCTCAAGTCTGCCCCACCCACATATAGATAGAAATTATTTCTATCTATATGTGGGCGCAGACGAAGCATCCGAAAGAGGAGCGAGTTTAAAAATCCTCCCTGAATACATAATAGTCATAATTATGATTCTAGTCAATAAAAAAGGCCTAAAAGCAGTAATAGCCTTTAGACTTGAGATTAATGAAAGGGTATGAAAAGTCTTTTATTACACAATAATAACATAATTCACCTGAAAATTCAATGTTGCCATAGGTTGATTATACTATTCATATTTGTAGTGATGGAAGATAGCTTGCCGATGATCAGCAAGCTATAAATCTTAATCATACTTGGTACAACGGACGTAACCGCGAAAGGCTTCTTCTGCTTGTTGAGCAAGTTGGAACAGGGCCTCTTCTTGTCCAATGGCGGTGATCCATTGCAGGGCGATCGGCATTCCATCCTCATCGGTTCCTACTGGAACTGTTAAGGAAGGTAGACCGAAGACATTGGGCCAAGCGATGTAAGGTAAATAGGCTAAAAAAGTGCGACGGACGGAGAAAATCTCTTTGTAGACTTGTCCGTGTGGAGGTGCGGCCCGATGATAGACTGGTAGGATGAGAACACGATTTTTTAGATAGTCTGCTAGCTTCTGTTTTGCTTGATCCAACTGTTCTAAGAGCAGTAAAATTTGTTTTGGATTGGGTTCAAACAGTTTGGCTCCTAATAGCGCCCAAGTGAAATAGGGATGGTACTCGGAACGATGAAACAGTTTTTCGTTGATCCATTCTTTTAGTGGCCCATTCTTTCGTTCGCCAAAAGCGATCGTTCTCACACTTTCGCCTCCGTCGATGGACATAATCCATTGCCAAAAAAGGGCGACATCCTCCAAATAAGGAGGGTGAAGATCATCGACTGGGTACGATTCTTGATAAAAAGTGCGTATTTGACCGATGAGTGAGCGGGTCTCTTTGTCCATCGGATAATCGGGATGGGGGGGAGGGACGCTGATATGGAAGTTGGAAAGATCAATCGAGGGAGGAACCGTTTCGGCAATCAGCTGATTGATGAGCCGCGCATCAGCGACGGATTTAGCCATTGCCCCAATTCCCAACATCTCTTGTTGCAATGTGTCACCTACCCCAGGATAATGGCCTGCGGGAGAAACTTGGTGTGCCCCTGATTTAAAACCGATCACTCCATTAAAATGGGCTGGAAAGCGAATCGAACCGCCAATATCGGAGCCGATGCCGACAGCAGCTCCACCCACGGCGATCACAGCACCTTCTCCGCCACTGGAACCGCCAACTGTTCGGCTCAAATTCCATGGATTATTGGTTCGTCCATATAACTTATTCTCTGTTTCTTGGCAAAAGCAGAGTGTCGGAGTATTGGTTTTTCCGAGGATAATCGCCCCTGCTTTTTTTAAGCGATGTACCACCGTGGAATCATCGACTTCCACTTGATCTTTCCGTGAAGGGAGACCACCTGTTGTCTTCATTCCACGGACATGAAAAGATTCTTTCATGCTGATGGGAACTCCCCACAGGAGCCCTTCTCCCTCTCCTTTGGCGAGCAGTTCATCGCAGCGTTTGGCTTCGCGAATCGCTTCAGAGAATCGCTCCTCTACAAAAGCGTTGATCGCCGGATTGATTTTCTCCAAGTGGGCGATATAAGATTCCGTTGCTTCTAGTGAGGAGATTTGGCGAGATTGAATTTGTTTAGCCAAAGTAGTAGCATCAAAATCCAATACTTCTTTGATCATGATGATTCCCCTTGATATGATCTTTGGCGAGAGAAATAACTCTTTCTGATCATCATTGTAGTCGTTCAAAGCAGATCCTTCATACACTTAGGATAACAAAATTTTGAAATCAAAACTTGTTTCAAGCCCAAACTTTCTCTCTCTTGATTAAGAAAACAAAGTATGATAGACTTCGTTTCTCTTGTGTTGTGTGGTTGCTTGTTTGTGGGATTTTTAACAAACTAATTGTTGTTTATATATTTATATGTTTGCTCTGTTTCAAATTCTGTTCAATAGAAAAGAAGAGAATCGGAAAGAGCTATGTTATAATATAGGCTGATGACTTAGGAAATGTCCCAGAATCGTAAAAAACTGTAAGCTGGGAATCTGAGGTGAGAGCAACATGCATATACTTGTTGTAGGGCTTAATCATAAAACAGCAAAGGTAGAACTTCGTGAACGATTTGCTTTTTCACCGTCTGAGCTGCCAATGGCGCTCCGAACGCTGCGCGACATGAAAAGCATTATGGAAGGTGTCATTGTCAGCACCTGTAATCGGATGGAAATCTATGTGGTCTGTGATCAGCTTCATACAGGTGAGTATTATACAAAGGCCTTTTTGGAAAGTTGGTTCCGCATTCCGATCGAAGAATTTCAAGATCATCTCTATGTGAAGCAGAACCAGCAAGCGGTGAATCATCTCTTTCATGTTGTTGCCGGCCTCGATTCGCTTGTGATCGGCGAAACGCAGATTTTGGGACAAGTTCGATCTGCTTTCCTTACTTCACAAGCTGAAAAAGGAACCGGAACAATTTTTAACTCTTTATTTAAACAAGCCATTACACTAGGGAAGCGGGTTCACACCGAAACAGAAATTGGACAAAACGCTGTTTCTGTCAGTTATGCTGCAGTAGAATTAGGAAAGAAAATGTTTTCATCTTTTCGAAATAAAACGATTCTGTTGGTTGGAGCAGGTGAAATGGGTGAGCTGACAGCCAAACACTTCTTTGCAGCGGGTGCAACCGATGTGATTGTCCTCAATCGCACCTTGGAAAAAGCACAAGAAGTAGCAGCTCGTTTCCATGGAACGGCTCTATCTTTGGAACAGCTGGGTGAGGCATTGCGTAAGGCCGATATTGTGGTTAGCTCCACGGGAGCCAAAAAACCGATCCTAACGAAATCGGTTTTACAACCGGCTTTACGTCATCGACGCTCTCCGCTTTTTTTAATCGATATCGCCGTACCACGAGACATTGATCCAGCCGTTCATGAGTTGGATGATGTGTTTTTATATGATATCGATGATTTGCAGGGAATTGTCGATGCCAACTTAAGCTTACGTCAACACGAAGCAGAAAAAGTGGTTGCTTGGATTGAAAAGGAGACCGAACGCTTTCAACAATGGTTACAGACGCTTGGCGTGGTCCCTCTTATTACAGCATTAAGAAACAAAGCATTGGCTGTTCAAGAAGAAACGATGGCACGCATCGAACGGAAACTCCCTGACTTAACCGAAAAGGAAAAGCGTGTCCTACGTAAACACACCAAAAGTATCGTTAATCAGCTCTTGCGTGATCCGATTGTCCGCATCAAAGAACTCGCATCGACCTCGACGCGTGATGAAGCGCTCGAGTTATTCGTGCAGATCTTTGCCCTCGAAGAGCAGCTACGTGAGAAAGAGACACAACAAGCATTAGCGAAGGAAAAGAGTACCTCAGTGCTTGTGGATGGGAAGGTCTCTTTGTCTACGTAAGCGAAAGGGGAATAGAGTGTGTTTGTTGAGCGGTGGTTCTATGATTTTCTGATCTATCTATATGCGCTAAGCTTGCTGATGTCCTTTTCTGATTTACTCTATCCCAATGTACGTTCCCGCCGCTTATCAATGGGGCTGTTGATCGCTGTATGGATCATACAGTCTACATCTTTTATAGTAGGTCTTTTTTCATTTTGGACCATTACTTCTCCGCTAGATGCACGATTTATTTTTTCTTGGACTTTAGTTACCTTCACTTTAGTCATGCACGGTTGGTATCGGCGGATCGATCTTCTGATTTTTTGTGCCAATGTCATGGGATTTGTCATATTGGTCTTTCATGTCTTTACCATTTCCAATATGTCCTATGAATCGGCGCAGATGTTACTGACTGAACTAGGATTTGTTCATATTTCCTTATCTATTTTGTCCTATGCGGCTTTTTCTTTATCCAGCATTTGTTCATCTTTGTACTTGCTAAATAATTATCTATTAAAGAAGAAAAAGTGGAACCGCCTCTTACGACGTTTGCCTAGTTTGGATCGATTGCAGGTTTTCTCGCGCAATTTGCTCCTTGTGGGGATTCCGCTTTTTTTCATTGCGATGTTGTTAGGGTTTATGTGGATCTATCAACTCATGGGTTATCTCTTTTGGAATGATCTTAAAATCTTATTTTCTATTTTTGTCTTTTTGTTTTATGGTTTTATCTTGACTCAGTGGGTTCGAAATCGTTGGCATGTACGACGGATCGCATGGTGGAACTCACTGGCGATCCTAACCATTTTTCTCAATATGTTTGTCTCGGGTCTACCTGTTTCCTTTCATTACTGGTTTTAAAGGAGCAACTTTTGGATGGAATCTATCTACCCCATGATGGTCGATTTAACTTCTCGACGTTGTTTGGTCGTCGGTGGGGGAAAAGTGGCGACCAGAAAAATAAAGGGGCTTCTCGAAGCCAATGCTGAGATCCTCGTGGTCAGTCCCACGGTGACCAAGCAGATTTGCTCTTGGATAAAAGATGGAAAAATTCATTGGCGGTCAGGTCTTTATCAGAAGGAAGATGGAGAAAATTGTTTTATAGTGGTGGCCGCTACTGACGATCCTGTAGTCAACCATCAGGTCTATTTGGATGCAAAAGAGAGAGGGCAATGGATTAACGTCGTTGATCAACCAGCATATTGCAATTTTCATGTTCCATCCATCGTTCGACGTGGAAAATTAACTTTAGCCATCTCCACCCAAGGTGCAAGCCCTAGTCTGACAAAACAGATTGGAAAAGAATTATCTAACTTATATGGAGAAGAGTATGTCCTATTTCTCTCTATTGCAGAAGAAATGAGAAAGTATATCCAGGATCGGGTCCCTGATCGAAACAAAAGAGAAGCCTTATTTAGACAGATGGTTCATGCGGATTGGATCGATGCTTGCCGAACGAGACCGGATCACGTACGAGCTGAAATGGTTCAGTGGATCGACGAAATGATCCAAAAGCCTCTTTAAAAGAAAGGAGGGCTTTCATGCGCCCAATTGTGGTTGGAACAAGAAAAAGCCAGTTGGCAGTTACACAGACGGATTGGGTTATTAAGCAATTGAAGAAAGTGGACCCAACCCTAGAGGTGAGTAAAGAAAAAATCGTGACCAAAGGAGATCAAATCCTTCATGTCACTTTATCGAAAGTGGGCGGAAAGGGTCTCTTTGTCAAAGAGATCGAGCAAGCTTTGTTAGATAAACGAATTGATTTGGCTATCCATAGTATGAAAGATATGCCAGCAGAATTACCGGAGGGACTGATTATCGGCGCGATTCCTGTACGTGAGGATCCACAGGACTGTTTAATCTCCCGTGAGGGACTTACTCTTGAGGAACTCCCAGAAGGTGCAGTGGTTGGAACCAGCAGTTTGCGACGCCAATCGCAGATTCTTGCCGCTCGTCCAGACTTAGTGGTCAAGCCGATTCGTGGCAATCTCAATACCCGATTAAAGAAATTAGAAGATGGTGATTTTGCAGCGATTATTCTTGCTGCGGCAGGGTTAAAACGGCTTGGCTGGAGTCAAAAAGTGACAGAAGTATTGCCGATGACAACCATGTTGCCAGCTGTTGGACAAGGTGCTCTTGCTGTCCAATGTCGAGCAGATGATAAAGAAATACGGCAACTATTGAGCCAGATCAATGATGAAGCAACAGCCAAAACAGTCCACGCCGAGCGCGCATTTTTACATTCTTTTCAAGGAGGCTGCCATATGCCACTCGCCGCCTATGCGAAGTGGGAAGGCGGACAGATCCAGCTCTCGGGTCTCGTCGCGGATCCAAATGGAAGCCAAGTGATCCAAGCGACGCTAACCGGAACAGATCCTTGGGAGTTAGGAGCCAACCTTGCTGCCAGACTGATTGAGCAAGGAGCCGATCAGCTTCTAGCTCGCATTAAAAAGGAGCTTGTCGTATGACCACTGGCTGGGTTTACTTGGTTGGAGCTGGGCCAGGTGATCCGAATTTGATTACGCTGAAGGGGCTGGAGGCGATTAAACAAGCGGATGTGATTATTTATGATCGTCTCGC
>JANWIG010000039.1 GCA_025449975.1 Thermoactinomycetaceae bacterium | reverse complement strand
TGATAATTTTTTCTGTTTCGTACCTGGTCGTGTATCAAAAGCAGAAAAGAGTCTTTCCTCCAAAACGCGAATCTCTACTTCGTTCACTCTTTTTTCGAGATCGGACATCAGACACATTCCGGTAGGTAGGTTGCGGATCTTATTGATATTTTCTTCACTAACATCGATCCCCAAGATCCGGCAAGCAGCTTCTGCTTCTTGTTGGTCACGACAGCGAAAGACAAAACGACAACCGAGATTCGAACGAATTTCCTCACCTAGTAAATCTTTGGCATTTTGGCTGATTAAATAGATAGCCGCATTTTTACTACGCCCTGTACGTACCAGCTCTTCCAAAATGGCTCGACCTTCCCGTACTTTTGCCAATCGCCATGATTCATCAAATACAACCAATTTAAATTGCTCGGAAGACTGGTGAGAGAAACGGCGGGAAAAATCTGAAATAGCCATTAACAGGGCTATTCCCATCCGTCCAAAATCCGTTTGACTTTCTTCCGGTAGCTGCAAATCTTCAATCTGCAAAATGGTTAAAGGTTGCGACAAATCAATTGCCTCTTGTGTCCCATCTCCAAACAAAAGTTGTCCTTGTCCCGAGTGTGCTAAATAAGTTAGCACATCAATCATTTCTTCTACACTATCCCGCTTTTTCTCGGGAACGGTATCCAGACCCTCCCGTAAAGTTTGCAAGACGGCCATCATCGATGGTGTATCTGCTTCCAAGGTATAATCAACTGCTTTTCCAATGACGATCGCTTCATAAGTTCCATCCGATGCACGTGCTAAAAACTGTAAAATTCGCTTCGCTGTTTCAGCCGCAGCGGCCTTTTCAGAAGATGATGCCGCCCCGATTAAGGGATCGAGCTTACCGCGGTCCGCTTGGCTTGCCCTCAATGTGACAATTCGGCTGATCTCTTTTAGTTCAGGCAAATATGTAGGCCAGTGCCCCCTTTCATCTTTTGGGTCAAAGATTAATATTTTAGAGCCATTTAATAAAGCTTGGTACGCTAGTAAATTTGCACCGAGCGACTTCCCAGCGCCCAGTGAGCCAATAAACGCGGCCGAAGCAGTCGAAGACAATTTCTTATCTTTCGGTCCACGATCATGCTGAAAGAAAACGGGCAAATTATGGGACATCCCGATCAGGTGGCCCTGACCATCCCCCAGTTGTCTCGTTGCTCCTATCATGCTGGCTGCAACGGCTGCTGGCTCCATGTAATGAATATAGTCCCTGATAAGACGCTTAGAACCAGGAATCATCTCGTTGAACCCACGCCATTGATCACCATAAGGTACCTCGATTTGAATCATCATGTCACTAAATAAATCCTTGACTAGCTGAATGCGTAGGTTTAGTTCCTGTTCATTGCTCGCAAAGACGCAAAGTAAAATAGAGGTAGTTAGCAGAGGAAACTTATCAGTCCTCAGATCATTTTCTAACTCAAGTGCTTCTTGACGGCTGTTAATGATGTGATAGGAAGTATCCTCTCCACTCTCAGTAGCATGATCATCTTCTGCCTTTAATTCTTTTCGCTTATTTGTCACTTGTGCTAAGGCTTTGCTATATTCGATCGATTCAGTGCGAATCGAAGCTTCAATTGGAAAAGTTAATTTTTGCAAACAATAGATCCATTCCAATCCTGGAAAGGGAGCTTTATCAGGAATATGAGAAATCGACAAAAAGGCCATATACCCTTTCTTGCGTTCCCCTTCAACATGTTGTTCAACAATTAGCTGACGACCATGGGCATCATCAAACTTTCCTTCTGTTAAGGTTAAGATG
Organism: Thermoactinomycetaceae bacterium; assembly: GCA_025449975.1. GTDB lineage: Bacteria > Bacillota > Bacilli > Thermoactinomycetales > Thermoactinomycetaceae > Thermoflavimicrobium. The sequence continues at coordinate 19,211 of JANWIG010000039.1, read as the reverse complement.
TCACGTCCCGGACGTTTGGCTCGCCTTCCTAAACTATCTTTTGGCAATAAAACAGAAGAAGGTTTCCAGTTTTCCCTTAAAGGAATTGATTGAATTCCCCGATAAAACCCTCTACGAATCATCCACTCCAAATCAGCGGTAGTTACGCGACGAGCGTTTAAATATCCTTTTAACCGTGTATAAACAAACTCTTCTTTTGATTGTGCGGCTTCAATCTCCTCGATAAAGATCTCTGGAGCATCTGCCCCTGAATAATCCGTAAGAAATCTTTTAAAGTCTTTCATCAAATAGAGAAATTCTTTAAAGAAAGATAGCCCTTTGACCTTTGTATCCTTTAAACGAACACCGATGAAAAAGCGGTATTTAATTAATTCTCTACCAGCTAGATGATCCATGTTTGCTCGAATATGCCTATGTCCCGCTTCCCTTAACGGTTCAATGATCCTTTCTTTCATTTTTTCTTCGATCTCATCCAGGTCCTCAAAATCGGGGATAACCAAGGCATGGGTATCCAAATTAATATTCCAATAAAAAGCCTCCAAACTTCCATGGAGGCTTAATTGATCATCCGTCGAACGGTAGTCGTAATGAAAAGGGAACAACTCAAAATAGGCATAAATAGAACCATCGGTACTAAATACTAAATTGTTTTCAAAATACTTGACAGGAAAAGCAATGCGACTCACTCAGGATCACCTCCAGCGTGGATACGGTAAGCAATCACTCCATCATATCGGTACTTCTTCCCTTTTTCCAAATTTTTGTATCTTGCAAACTGGTGATTACTCAATTTATGCTCTATATAACGAGCAATAAAGCGATGTGGCGCTTTCCCATCTAAGGTTTTACGTGTAAAAAACCAAGCGACAAGAAACGGGATACCAACAAATTTTACTAGAAACAAATCGATCATATTCACTGGTGGAAAAGCATTTAGCACAATCATCACCAGCAACGTACCGATAAAAAACGCCATTTGTCGATACGAGACGGGTTGAGGTAGATTGATTCCTTGAATTGAATAAACCGTTTTCTCAATACGAAATACTTGATTATAGACACGAATCGTTCGCTTCATTTTAGATAATCCTCAAAAAGCCATTTGAACCCGTCTGTACCCAATGATTTGATCAACTCTGGCTGGAATAAAAAGACGCTAACGACCATCGCAAATAACACAAAACCGATAAAGGCGGTAAATGCTCTTTTCCAAAACAAAGTCAGACTTACGATAATGACCACAAGGAAAAACAAGGCGCCAACTTCTTTGCTCGCTGCCTCTTGTAATTTCTGACCCGGTCCAGCCATCCACATGAGCAAAGTACTATTCATAACTTACTTCTCTCCTTGTTTCATTTTTGCAACATAATAACGATTATTTTCTTCTACCAATACCATCTGATATTGGTAAGTTACTTTGATCCCGGTTTGGGCATCAGTTAGCAACAAATTAAATTTTGCCTCATACTCATTTTTTGGATTTTTTACAACTTGTAGATCAGAGAGTTGTACAAAAGTAAATAGCCCTTTATAACCTTGAACTGGTTTTTGATCTTGCATCATATAGCCAATTTTCTCTTTGCTATCTTGCGTATATGAAGTCCAGAAATCAGTTAGGAATTCTTCTATTTTCTTTTGAGTCGCTTCATCAACCAGTTGTCCTTCTGGTTTTTCTGAAGTCTTTTTCTCTTCATTTAATGGAGAAGCGACGGGACGCGGAATTTCATAAGGTTGATCAGCAACCCGATAGGAGTTGCCTGCTTTGGTAACAGGGACCACTAAGTAGCGAAATACTCGCTGACTTTTCTCACCGTCTGATAACCATTGCTCAGCAAAAACAGTTACATCTTTGATATTGGTACCTGGGCGTTCTTTTATATCCCATGTACTCGTTAGGGTCGTATCAGAATTTTTATATTTTGCATCTTTCGTATCGATCGATACCAACGGGATTACCTGGAAAGCCAGAAATGGTTTTAAACGTTCCAAATGCCCTTTCTCATCTTCTTTTGCCCATGAGTAATATTCTCTCACAAATTGTTCAGCAAAAGATGATTCCCCATAGTGCTTCTCAGCTGTAACCGCTTGCGGATTCTTTGGTTCTTCAGCCATGGTACGGATGGTTTGCGGAATCAATCCCAACTGAATCGCCCACACTAGCGAAGTACTAATAGCTAGATAGATAAGTAGTAACCAAAATAAGGTCCGGATAATCTTTTGACCCACCGTTGTTTTCAAGCTTGTCTCCCCCCTTTGCTTCTTCAACTGATATATTAACTAATTCTTTCTTTGAGAGTCGCTTGGATAATGTATCGCTGCGGAGCGGGTCCAATATAATAAAAAGGATAACAAGTCGTTAAAGTCAGGATTGGCTCGTCGCGTGGAACGATTACTGTCCGATCCTCTTCATCTGTAATCCATGTTTTATTAATGACATAAATAAATGTGCCCCGATTTGTTTTCACATGGAGCTCATCATCTTTTTGAAGCTGCCCTATTTTTCGAAAAATCGTATCTCGATGTCCCGATAACACGGCATTATCCGGCTCACCTGGCAATACACTTCCAGCATAATGTCCAACCCCTTGGGCAAGCTCATCTTCATCTGTACCCTCAATGATCGGAATTTGTGCTTTTAATCGTGGGATGACTAAATCAGCAAAGTGTTCTCCTTTGATAGGTCTCTCTTCCCCAGAAAAAATAACCCACGGATCACCATTCTGCCCATTGATCACGGTCTTACCTGAACTTTTGGGTATCGACTCTACTTCCTTCACCACATTTAGCTTTTGATAATAATTTATTGCCGAAAAGCTAGCATATGCTATTCCACAAACAACTAAACCATACGCTAGGATGCGATCCCATTTCATGATTTTCGAGCCTTCCTACCTTTTAACAGGATATATAGGGTTCCGATAATAGCAATTAATCCGCCAAATAAAACACCTTCCAAATCACGACCAGCTGTATCTGGGAGTTTTCCACCCTTTTCTGTTACTGGCTTATTCGGCGGAGGCGGAGGTGGCGGTGCAGGATCTCCTCCCGAACTCTTATTGTCTTCTGTAGGCTTCGTTGATGTGGTTTGATTAGCAGGTTGACTTGTGGTTAAAGCCTTTTTCTCTCCATCTTGTTTCGTTGATGTTACTTCGGCAACTTTCTGTTCGGATGATGGTGATGGAGTATTTGTCGCTTCTGTGGATGGTGAACTATTTTTGGTTTCTGATGGATTTTCGCTTTTCTGGCTATTATTTTGGGTGTCATCTGAAGGTGCTTTCTGATTGGTAACTTTCTCTGCCTTTTCTATATCAGGATCTTTTGGCGGTAAATCGAGCTCTTCTTCTACGTTGACATTTGCAGCCGGTTCCAGCGAACGAAATTTATTTGGTGGCTGAACGTCATTAGCAAAAGCGGTGCCAACTCCAACAGACAGACCGGAAATTAAACATAATGACAAAATGGTCTTATATGAAAAACGAAATCTTTTTGTCCCTTTTCTTTTTTTTCCTTTATTACCAGATTGTTTATTCAATCCAGAAGCTTCCAATGATTCAGGACAGCTTTCGCCGGAATCTGGCAAATTGTTTACAACTCGCTTCGACTGATTCAACCTTTCTCGCCCCCCTCTTTCCAATTTCCCCCTATTAGAAGTTTTGCTACAAATCCTATATTTATATGGTGTTTTTTACCCGAACTTCGTTTTTTTAATCCGTTTTTTCACAAAGAAGAAAAGGAGATTTGGTACAACCGAAACCAAAGCCCCCTTCCATTCCCCTGTTGCCTATCATCCAATAAACCGTCATTAATTTCATAATTTAGACATAAAATTGTTACTCTCTGTTCATTTTTCACTCTTTGCTCTTATATTATTACACCCAACTTCACCTTTTCAACACTTTATCTAATTTTTTGATAGGTTTAAGTATTCATGTCGGAAAACACGCCATTTCCTCATGAGATTTCACGCTCCTCCAGTAAATGGACTAAAAATTTACCAGTGATTCGATTGGTCAATTTAACCATTTGCTGAAAAGAAAAAATCGATTTTAGTCAATGAAATCCTGACCAAAATCGATCGATTTGCTAGACTAAAATCGATTTTTGAAAGTATTTATATTTCTATATGATAAATAAAGATATCGTCTTTTAATACTTCACCGTCTCGACTGACCATTTGATAAGGAATATGAATCGTAAACGGACGCGTAAAACCATTTGGCTCGAGGAAAAGGTGATTTTTATCTTCCCACACCCATTGGTATCGATGATCCCGATAATAAATCCCCTCTCGAAACCAAGGATGTCTATTTTCCATCGGTTCATTTAAACAGAGAGCCAAGGACAAATCGTCAAAAAACTTCAATAGGGCAAAATTATCAGATACTCGCTCTTGTTCTCTTTGCGTGAGCTGTTTCCACAAACGCTCTTGTCTAGACCTTTCTTCCAAAAAGAAGGCGCGACCAATTCCTGACTTCTCATTCTTGAAAAAAGAGGAAAAATGCATACTACATAAGTACCCTGCATAAGCATCCTGCTTTTCCATAATGGAAATGCCTTGGCGATAAGCTCGAATCTTCGGTTCCAACGGATAATCCAAAAAGTCGATGGGTCGATTCTTCTGTTCATCCCATAACACAGACTCATCTAATGTAACCCAGCCAATATCATGATAAGAAATCGTATAAATCATTTGTGACAATGGAGCGATCATTTCTTTCCAATAGACAGAAAAAACGCCAGAAACGAGGGAGTGATCCAATTGTTTGATTAAAATAAAGCGGTCATCTTGTGGTCGAACGATCACTATTCATCCCTTCTCTCGCTGACCAATAAAAATGGATATATTCGTTTTTTCCCGCTTTATGAGCAGATTAACCAACCACTTCTTGTCAAAAGCAAACAGGCGATCACTCGCTTCTTGCTCCCTCCTTCTTCCTTCTCTATAATAAAAATTGAACCCACCATGAACAAAAATAAATAAGCAATTTTTTTGAATGAATGATCTGTATAAAAAAGTAAGAGGTGTCACATATGCCCTTTTTACCTAAATTATTGTTTGCTATTCCCACCTGGCTCAGCCTTTTTTATCAGTTTTTTTGGATTCTACTTATTACCATGATGGCAATCGGTGGCTATTTTATGTTTCGAAAATTTCTGAAATCACTTCCAAAAGAAGATGGAAAATCGATCCTTGACTGGGAAAAACATTATATCCAAGAAGCACTACATCTTTGGAAAGAAGAAGATAAAAAGCTCCTCAATGATCTCGTCGAGCCTGTGCCGAAAATGTTCCGCGATGTAGCCAAGCAAAAGATTGCAGCCAAAATTTCGGAAATCGCTCTTCAACATCAAGCAACTGAAATGAAACGTGAATATATTATTGAAGGTTATATTTTGGCGACACCCAAAAGAGATCATAAGTGGCTAATTAAAACATTAGAAAGACAGAATATTGATATTGCACCTTATCAACACCTTTTTGAGACAAGATAAATAAAAATTGTCAATTAGGGGTACTCTTTTACATGAAAGAGCTTTATTAATCCTTTTCACTTGCAATAACCCATGGGTTGTGCTAAGCTTCTTATAGTGTTAAAAAGTGGTTTGAAAATCAAGTACCATCTTGGGCCTCGTTTTTGTTTTAATTTGTTTTAAATTTTTTAAGACCTAGCAATACGAACGGTTCAGATGTCTTGAGTTTTTCCCGCTTTTTAATTAGATCTGATTTTGGATCAGGTCTAATCAAGCAAACAGCTTTTTGTTATTATTTTCCCTGTTCGCAGGGGTTGGCTTTTTGAAAGGAGGCCCAAGCAAATGAGAGGTAAAGTAAAATGGTTTAATGCCGAAAAGGGCTATGGATTCATCGAGCGTGAAGATGGTGGTGACGTATTCGTACACTACACCGCTATTCAAGCAGAGGGTTATAAAACCCTTGAAGAAGGTGAACCTGTAGAATTCGATATTGTACAAGGTGAGCGCGGACCACAATCTGCTAATGTGATTCGCCTAAACAGCGTTAAATAACAAACCTCGAAAATTAAGCACTTTCCAAAGGAAAGTGCTTTTTATATGGTTTCTTAGAAAAATTTTGCTAAAGTCCCATCTCCTATGTTATGTATAATCAGAAGACGAAATCATATTAAACGTTTCAAAGGAGAAATAACATGTCACAAAAACATTCCGCACACAGCAAATGGATCTCTTTTCAAATTACTTCAGAATGGGATGGAAAAACTGTCGAAATAATCTTAAAAAATGCGTTGCACATCTCCAATCGGATGCTAAATCGCCTAACCCGTTCGAAAGGAATAAAACTAAATGGACGAATGCCTTGGCTGCAAAAACGTGTGAAAAAAGGGGATCTGCTCAAAGTAGCAATCCGTCCTTCCGAAAAAAGCAATCTTTCTCCACAGCCCGTCCCTTTTGAAGTTCTTTATGAAGATCCGGACCTGATGGTCGTGGAAAAGCCTGCAGGCATTATGGTTCACCCTGTCCATGCTAACCAACAGAGAACCCTAGCCCATGGGATTATTTATCGATGGAAACAGCGTGGTTTGGATGGCATTGTTCGCCCTGTCCATCGCTTGGACCTCCATACCTCGGGACTATTATTGATCGCCAAGAACTCTTATATGCATCAATTGCTCGATTACCAACTCCGCCAAAAGCAAATTAAGCGCACATACTTAGCCATTTTAGACAAACCTTTTCCTGATCACCAGGGAATCATTGATTTACCTATTGGCAAATCGCCTAACCATCCAACCAAACGAATCGTTACACCCCATGGGGACCCTGCCAGAACCCATTACCAAGTTCTAGCTCAAAATAAGCAGGGTACCCTTGTTTCTGTTCAACTAGAAACCGGTCGTACCCACCAAATTCGCGTTCATTTTTCCTATCTCGGCTATCCATTGATCGGTGATCAGCTTTATGGAGGAGAGTTGCGCTTCATCCAAAGACAAGCTCTTCACGCCCATCATTTATCTTTTACTCATCCGCTAACTGGAGAAATTTGCTCTTTTACTTCGCCACTCCCTCAGGAATTGGAACGGCTCTTACTCCGCTTACAACTAACCTATTGTGAATTGAAACATTCAAGTGGACAAGATGACCGATCGATCCACAAATTACATTCTTAGCAATGCCTCATAGCCAGCCATGCCCTTTACAATCCCCAGCTTTTCAGCTTGCGTTGTAACAGATTCCAAAGGTGCATGAAGGAGATCATCGAGAGAACGTACGCCAACAGCCCGTCCTGCGACAATTTCCCGATTGGCTAGTCGTTCATTTAATAGTCCGACGTCTAAGGCACCACACATAATGTACCCTTTATCCGTGGTAATGACTAGTAAATTGGTCTTTGGAAGTTTTACTTCAATCCCAATCACTTGTTTGTTGGCGATCTCCATCGGCTTTACTTCAACCATCATTCCATTCCTCCCCCTAGGTGATATTACACAATATCCTATGCCAAGGGGGCCAAAAAGTTAATGCAAAACAGAAGACTTTTGAACCGGCAGTTTGCCATCTTGAATCATTTTCAGTTTAAGCATTTCCACCAAATAAACGCCCATCATCTGCAACACTTCATCATCCGACATACTTGCGATTAATTCCATGATATTTTCCTTTGATTGATCCTCTAAGATACTCAGTACGATTAAAACAGCATCTTCTTCATCATCGGTCAACTGATCACGATATAATGAATACACTTGATCTACGAATCTCATGTTGTTCCCCCTCATTTATGTATGTTTTTCATGTCTTCCATGGTAGACTAATCTGAGTTGGTCCATGTTAAACTAGATTGATTATCGGTTACTCACTACTTCTAATAATTCTTCACGATCTCGGAAGTATGTACAGTACTACGATCCCCTTAACATGGATAGAACAAGAAATAGAAACACTGCCATGCCAAAACGAAAGGGAGGATCTTTTTCATGTCTGCTAGGAAAATAACCACCATCGCCTTAATCGCAGCTACTTATGTTGTACTGACGATTCTCTTCGCTCCTTTATCCTATAACTATATCCAATTTCGTATTTCAGAAATCTTAACGGTTCTACCTTTCTTTACCCCACTTGCGATCCCCGGTTTATTTCTTGGAGCGATCATCGCCAATCTCAATAGTCCATTTGGCTTATATGACGTGATGATCGGCAGCCTCGCTACTCTGATCGCAGCGTGGTTCACTGCTAAAATGCCTAACCGTTGGTTAGCGCCGCTCCCACCCGTCATCGTCAATGCCTTGATGATCGGAACATTAATAGCAACGCTTGGAGGCATTCCTGTCTCTATCGGATGGGCGATCTTTTATGTTGGAATTGGACAATTGGGAGTCTGTTATTTGTTAGGAATTCCTTTCACCTTTGTCTTGGAGCGAATCAAACATCTTTTTCCTAAGAACTAACAATGGTTGGTATCAGTTAGCTTGTCCAATTTACAGAAGGATTGATGAGGAATCGGTTTTGGACCGATCCCTGCTTTTCATCGATTGATACCAATCCAACGTGAACGATAACATTCCTCTAAAGCAGAAGGGAAAGATAACTGGGCTATAATAAGATCACGTAAAAATTCAGGTAAATACATTTGTATTAATTTCCCTTTTTTCATTTCAAGATAACATGAACCAAATAAAAACATGTCAATTGTCGCTACTTCTATTTCATCATCGTCTCGTAAAATACGATCACCAATTTGAATCGTTTCAATTCTTTTATAAGGTTCTCTTTTAGGATCGAAATAAATGGTAAAACCAGAAATAGCCATGGACCCCAAAATTTTACCACGAAATCCTAAGCCATAGATCTCTCTTTTGCGATATTCATCTAGCAGCGACTCTTCCAAAGTCTTCCGAATTCCTTTTCCCGTCATTCTTAACATCACTGGATTGATGGGGTGAGGACAGCTGGCATGAATATTCTTTTTTGTCACCTTACCCATTGGGAGAGAATTTAAGAGCTGACCGCTATTAACCAAAGCAATTTCCGCCCCTACCCAAGTTCGTAGCCCATCCGCTAGTAGATTACCAAATGGTGATTCATTTAGCCAATTAATTTGCAGTGAACGATCCAATTCTGCCACCGGAACAGATAGGTTTTGATCTGCTTGTTGCCGATATTTGTTGAGCAGCTGAAGCATTTCTGGCGCTTCTTTCTCCTCATCTACCTGTAAACAACGGCCTGCAATCCTGCAAACCTTTCTTTGCTCAGGATCGATCTCAACCGATACCTCTCCGACAAACTGACCAAACTTTCCTGCTGCCACAATCCAAGTTTCTCCAATTTTCAACGCTTCTTCCAGGATATGGTGAGTATGAGCACCAATGATTAAATCAATTCCATTCACCTTTTGGGCTAGCTGCTGATCCTGATGGAAGCCCAAATGAGATAACACGATAATCATATCGACAGAGCTTTGCAATTGATTCACTGCTCTTTCTAAGCATTGAAACGGATCCAATACATCCCAACCCATCAGCTCATAAACTTGTGGGTAAGAAACAGTAGCCGCTACTACTCCCACCCGAAAATGATCCATTTGAAACACTTTCCAGGGTTTTAACCAAGACGGTTGATCCATGGTTCCTCGATCAAACACATTGCTACTAATCACATCAAACGATCGATCCGTATAAGCCATCCGCAGCTCTTCCCGAGAGAAGGTTAACAATTCATTGTTTCCTAATGTAACTGCATCGTAGCCTGTTGTCTGTAATATCGCTCCGTTTACTTGACCATCTGTTCCCTCCGTCTCCATTCTCGCTCGATCCATATGATCGCCAATATCAAATAACAAACTTTTTCTCCCTTCTCGGGACCATTGCTCTTGAAATCGACGGACTAGCGAGAAAATTTTGGGCGTCTGCTCAAGATGGCTATGCAAATCATTTGTATAGAGAATATGAAAGCCGTTCATCCAACAGGTCCCCCAATCTATGCTATATCCGCACCTTTCATAATCATTCGAATGGCCACTAATACTAGCGCGAGCCGAAGAGCGATCATTAAGCCCTTTCCACTTAATTTTGTTGAAATCCAAGCACCCGTCTTCCCACCGATCCATGCACCAGGGGCGAGTAACAAGGCCGCAATCCAGTCAATATTATCTTGAATCACATGAGTCGCGCTACCAAAAATAGAGGATAATAAGATAATAAACATCGATGTAGCGGTAGCCACATGAGGTGGGAAACTAAACAAAATAATCATCATCGGAACAAGTAAGGTTCCACCACCAATACCAAACAAGCCGGAAATAAGTCCTACGAGTACAGAAATCGTAATCGCTGTTGCCCGATGATATCCGTATTCATATTTTTCTCCAGAGCCATCGACAAACGTACGAGGTACATCCCATTTGATCTTCCTTCTTTTAAAACGATCTTGGAACGTTAAAATCGCTGCTACTAAAATCATAAAGATGCCAAAAGCGATAAAAAAATAATCGGATTGAAAATAGCGAGTGAGATACGCACCAAGGATCGCCCCCGGACCTGAACCGATAAAAAAAAGAAGTCCACTCTGAAAGTCAATGCGCTTTTCCTTCATGTAAAAGATGGTGGAGGATAAAGAGGTAAGGACGACTAACAAGAGAGAAGTTCCTACAGCAATTTGCGGGGTTATATGGGCAAATTGTGGGTAGAAATAGCCGAGTACCAGCAGGGAAGGAACGATAATGATCCCCCCACCCAATCCGACTAGACTACCAACCGTTCCAGCCAAAAATCCGACTAGAACCAGCAATACATAAACCCATATGATATCCATCTCTTCCACTCCGATCCTGCTAAATTCATTATAGTATCTCGAGTTGTCTGGGTGCTAAGCCTTGGAAATCAAGACCTAATTTGAGGATCATTCGATTGGCACTCGATACAGCATCCCCTTGAGAGTTATTGTTAAACAAAAGAATGACTTGTTTTGCTTCCTCAGCCAATCTCTTCACACGTGGAATCCACTCATCCAATTCTTCATCTGAATAGCGATAGGCATAGCGAACATCCCGCCAATTCTTTTGACCTGTATTATTCCACCCCGCAGCGTTTCTCCCGTGAAACCGTACCAATACGAGTTCGGGATTTGTTACCGCAGGAACAATAGGCACCGATCCTTCCCCAGCTTGTGGCTCATCACATACCACATGGATCAGCTTTTCCTCCGCTAAGAAAGCCAATGTTTTCTCCTTATATTGCGGTAAAAACCAACTTTGATTGCGAAACTCGATCGCCACAGGCATATCATGAAAAGCTTGACGCACTTTGCGGATATAGCGCACATGTGCTTTCGTGCAATCATACCAAGGTGGAAATTGAAATAGAACCAGGGATAACTTGCCAGCTTCTTTCATTGGGATCAATGAAGCACGCATATCCTGAATCAATTCATACCATGAGCGCATAGGCGCCTTTTTCGGACGACCATGTCCAGTCAGCTCACGATATGCTTTGACGACAAAACGAAACACTTCAGGTGTTTCACTTGTCCATTTCTCCATTCTTTCCACTGGAGCAATGGCATGATAGGTGCTATCTAACTCCACAACGGGAAAATGACTAGCATAGATCCTCAATTTATCACGTGCTGATGTATTAGGCGGATACAAATCGTGATCTCCCCAGCCACATACACCTACTAAGATATTCATTGTAAGTATCCATCCGCCTTTCTTCGATTGCTTTGCTCTGCCATTATTTTAACACATTTTATAGAAGTTCTAAGTCATCGCACTAAGAAAACTTCGTAGACTTTTTTACACTAGAAGTTATAAAATAGAAGTGGTACAGCCTCATTTTTTCCGCAAACATTGACCTATTTCATGATTCGATGTCGGAGAAAAAGGCGAAACTGTATAAGGTGGACGAGTAATGCCCCGATCCCATTTATCCATTGACTTATCGGTTATTAACCAAATCCAAATCTACTGCCAGAAACAATTCCCTGATCCAGCCTATGGGATTCTCGCAGGTACAACTCATCACATCACTCATTTTTTTCCAATCGCTAATTTGAATCCAAGCTATTGCTCATTCGAATTTGAACCACGCGAATATTTGGAAACAATTAAAAAATTACGCACTCTTAATCTAGATTGGATTGGAATGATTCATTCACACCCTTTTAACGAAGCGTATCCAACCCTTCGCGATTTAAATCAATGGTGTTATGGTGAGAAAAGTTGTTGGATTATTTCCTTACGAAAAAAAGAGATCCATCTTTGTGCATACTATATCCAATTGAACCAGCAAGTAACTTCGATTATATATGAAATCCTATAATTAGGAGCGTTTTATCATGCGATTATCCATTCCTGCTCTACATACAGATAAGTACCAACTCACAATGATGTATGCTCACTGGAAAAATGGGAGTGATCAGAACCGACGAGCTTTCGATCTATATTTCCGATCCTTACCATTTGGCAACGGCTTTGTGGTTTTTGCTGGACTTGAGCGAGTGATTCAATACTTAGAAAATCTCCGCTTTACAGAAGAGGATATCGAGTATATTCGCTCCCTTGATGAGGGATATGAGCCAGAATTCTTAGATTTATTGCGTTCATTCCGTTTCACAGGTGATCTCTGGGCGATGCCAGAAGGAACGATCGCCTTTCCCAATGAGCCTCTTCTGCATGTTCAAGGGAATATTATGGAGTTGCATTTGATTGAAACCGCCTTATTAAATATCATCGGTTTTCAAACACTGATCGCCACAAAAGCGGCTCGGATCCGTCATGTCGCTGGGGATGATCTTCTCATGGAGTTCGGTACTCGCCGAGCGCAAGAAAAAGATGCTGCTGTATGGGGAGCGCGTGCCGCCTATTTGAGTGGGTTTGATTCTACTTCCAACATGTTGGCTGGTCAGCTTTTTAACATCCCAATTAGCGGAACCCATGCTCACTCCTGGGTACAAGACTTCGACAATGAACTGGATGCCTTTCGGGCGTATGCCGATGCCTTTCCGCAGCAAACAACCTTATTGGTCGATACCTATGACACGTTGCGCAGCGGCATTCCCCATGCGATCCAAATCGGGTTGGAAATGAAAGAGCGGAACCAAACCTTAGCAGCAATCCGTTTGGACAGCGGCGACTTGGCTTACTTATCGAAACAAGCCCGTAAAATGCTAGATGAAGCCGGGCTAACAGAGACAAAAATTGTGGCATCGAGCGATTTAGACGAACATACCATCCTTCATCTGAAAGCCCAAGGAGCGAAAATCGACGCTTGGGGAGTAGGAACCAAACTGATTACAGCCTACGACAAACCCGCATTAGGAGCGGTCTATAAAATGGTAGCTCGATATGAAGGAAACCAATGGATCCCTACCGTCAAAATATCTTCTAATCCAGCGAAAATCACCACACCAGGAATTAAATCGATTTATCGCATCATTTGTAAACAGACAGGGAAAGCACATGCGGATTTGATCAGTTTATCACAAGAAAACATCGATCCCAAGCAACCACTCATTCTCTTTCATCCTGAACAAACATTTAAACAAAAAAAGGTGACGAACTTTATCGCTGTCCCTATGTTGCAACCGATTTTTCGCCAAGGTAGGAGAGTGTATACTCTCCCCTCACTTGAAGAGATCCGAGTCTATCATCGATCGCAGCTTTCCTTATTTTGGGAGGAATATTTACGAATCGTCCTTCCTGAGGAGTATCCAGTCGATCTTACTCGTAATCTATGGGAACAACGCGAATCATTGATAAAAGAAATTTATTCCCAAATCAAAAAGGAACTAGAAGAATAATTCGCAAATCCAAAATAACAATCTTGGTAAAAAGAAGATCAATTTTCCATCGGCTTTTTGGAGTGGATTGTCAAGAAAAACAAGCTACAAATCGGTTAATAAATCTGGTTTTTCTTGTTCTCAAAATAGTCTAAGCTGGACTATTTTGAGAACAAAACACCTAACGAGAACGAAACAATATTCCATATGTTCCCATTAAATTGTGACAAATTCTAGTCAAAATCATTAACTAAAAGCATTTCCTATTCCATTTTTTTAAAGTTGCTTTACAATATATGTGAGTGTATTAACATTTGGCTAATGAAACTTTATTATGTGAGCTACATAGTCAAATTCGATTGGGGTTTGGTAGCCATGAAACATTATTATGATGTAATCGTTATTGGTGCGGGGCAAGCGGGGTTATCGATGGGATATTTTTTATCTCAATCTGACCAATCATTTGTGTTATTGGATGCACAAGAAGAGGTTGGCGATAATTGGAAAAAACGTTATCAATCTCTCGTTCTCTTTACACCGCGCGAGTTTTGCTCTTTACCCGGTTTGAAGTTTCCTGGAGATCCGTCAGGTCATCCGACCAAAGCGGAAGTAGTAGAGTATTTAAAATCATACGCTGAACGTTTTCAACTACCTATTCATTTTCGGACAAGGGTTTTATCTCTTAAGCAAATTGGTGACGCATTTATCATTTTTACAAATCATGGAAGCTATTATACCAAAAAAGTAATTGTCGCGACAGGTCCATTTCAAGTACCTAAAATACCAAGTTTTGCCTATGACTTACCAGATGATGTTTTCCAAATTCATACAGCTGATTATCAAGGCGTTTCCCAACTACAACGGGGCGAAGTACTCGTAGTTGGCGCAGGAAACTCTGGTGCACAAATTGCTGTAGAACTATCGAAAACACATAAAACATACCTATCTGTGGGTCGCCCTATTCTGTTCAGACCCGCACATATTCTGGGTAAAAGTATTTTTTGGTACCTTGATCGCTTCGGAATGCTTCAAGCGGATGAAAAAACCAAACGAGGTAGTTGGCTAAAAAACTCAAAGGAATGGATCTATGGTTATGCCTTAAAAGACAAAATTGCTAAGCGGGAAATTCTTGTGAAGCCACGAACAATTTCTACCATTGGCCATCATGTCGCTTTTGCAGATTCAACTACTTTAAGTGTACCTAATATCATTTGGGCAACCGGTTACAAGACAGATTTCAGCTGGATTCATATTCCTGGTGCTCTGAATCGATCCGGATTTCCGATTCATGATAAAGGAGTCAGTGTCATTCCAAATCTATATTTCATCGGTTTACGTTGGCTTAGCTGTCAAGGTTCTTCTCTCATGGGATGGGTTGGACGCGATGCAGAACGTCTTTCAAAACTTATTATTGATAATCGACACACTGGTTTATTTAGGAGACGATCAGCTTTGTGAAAAAAGACACATTTAGTCCCCTGAGCATATCATCATGATGCAACTTCGCTCAGGGGATTCTATTTTTTTTTAAAAAAAAAGGTTACTGACTATTCGCCAGTAACCAAATATTAGGGTGTTTCATAACCGCCACACATTAACCACTCACAAGTCCTCATAACTTCCAACATAACAACCTACGTCATAACTACATACAACGAAACACTCATCTATTACGCATTGGTGAATTGCTCAGCTTCAGTGGAACCAGCCAAAGCAGTTGTAGAAGAAGTTCCACCGGAGATTACCATGGATACATCATCGAAGTAACCAGTTCCAACTTCACGTTGGTGACGAGTAGCAGTATAACCTTTTTCCTCTTGAGCAAACTCAGCTTGTTGCAATTCAGAATAAGCAGTCATACCTTCTTGAGCGTATTTGTTAGCTAGCGTGAACATGCTGTAGTTGAGAGCATGGAAACCAGCCAAGGTGATGAACTGGAATTTATAACCCATTTCGCCCAACTCATTTTGGAAGTTAGCAATTTCTTCATCGCTCAATTTTGCTTTCCAGTTGAAGGAAGGTGAACAGTTATAAGCAAGCAATTTGCCTGGGAATTTCTCATGAATTGCTTCAGCAAAACGACGAGCTTCTTCAATGTTTGGCTCAGAAGTTTCGCACCAAATGACATCAGCATAAGGAGCATAAGCAAGACCTCTAGAAATCGCTTGATCCAAACCACTTCTTACGCGATAGAAACCTTCAGTGGTACGTTCGCCTGTTAGGAACTCTTGATCGTTAGGATCAATATCATTGGTCAAAAGTTCAGCAGCGTTCGCATCGGTCCGTGCAATCAATACGGTTGGTACACCGCATACATCCGCAGCCAAACGAGCAGCAACTAGGTTACGAACCGCTTGGGAAGTAGGAATCAATACTTTACCACCCAAGTGTCCACATTTTTTCTCAGAAGCCAATTGGTCTTCTAAGTGAACTCCAGAAGCTCCAGCTTCAATCATTCCTTTGATCAATTCAAAAACGTTGAGCGGTCCACCGAATCCTGCTTCAGCGTCAGCAACGATCGGAACAAACCAATCGCGGTCTTCTTTTCCTTCGGAATATTCAATTTGGTCAGCACGTTGCAGAGCTTGGTTAATCCGTTTTACAACAGCAGGTACACTGTTTGCTGGATACAAGCTTTGGTCTGGATACATTTGTCCAGCTAAGTTTGCATCAGCAGCTACTTGCCAACCACTTAGATAAATTGCTTTCAGACCAGCTTTTACTTGTTGAACAGCTTGGTTACCAGTTAAAGCACCTAACGCTTTAATATGATGCTCGGTGTTGAGCATGTCCCAAAGACGATTTGCACCTCTTGTAGCCAATGTATATTCGATTTGTACAGAACCACGCAAACGGATTACATCTTCAGCAGAATATGGACGAGTAATACCTTCCCAACGTGGGTTTTCTTGCCATTCTCTTTCCAAAGCTTTAATTTGTTCTTCACGATTAGACATAAGATCGATCCCCTCTCTATGATGTATAATTAACTAATTGTTTATAACCAGGAATGGTTAGGAATTCTTCAAATTCATCATTATTAATCAAGTCAATAAAGAGCAGCTTCGCTTGTTCATATTTTCCAGATTGGAAAGCTTGCTCCCCAACCATCAAGCGAATCTTCTTCATTTCTTCTTTCAACATTTCCATAAATAGCTCTCTTGTCACTTTGCGACCATCACTCAAAACACCTTTTGGATGACGAATCCATTGCCATACTTGAGCGCGGGAAATCTCTGCTGTAGCCGCATCTTCCATCAGATTATTGATCGCTACTGCACCAAAACCGCGGAGCCAAGCTTCGATATATTGAATTCCTACACTGATGTTTGTCCGTAGACCTTCTTCGGTAATTTCTCCATCTGGTACACGTAACAGATCCTCAGCTGTTACTTCGACATCGTCCCGTTGACGATCAATTTGATTCGGAGTAGACATAATCCGATCAAATACTTCCATGGCCACTGGAACCAGTCCAGGATGCGCTACCCAGGTTCCATCATGTCCATCTGTGGCCTCTCTTTCTTTATCTGCTCGGACCTTTGCCAACGCTTCCTCATTGGCTTCCGGATCACCTTTTACAGGGATTTGAGCGGCCATACCACCAATACATGGGGCATTGCGTCTATGACAAGTTTTGATCGCGAGTAGTGAATACGCTCTCATAAAAGGTACCGTCATTGTTACTTGAGCGCGATCTGGCAAAATAAATTGTGAATGATTGCGTAATTTCTTTAAGTAACTAAAGATATAATCCCAACGACCGCAATTTAATCCTGCAGAATGCTCCCGTAATTCATAAAGGATTTCATCCATTTCAAACGCGGCCAAAATGGTCTCGATTAAAACACAAGCTTTGATGGTTCCTTGTGGAATGCCTAATTCATCTTGTGCAAAGACAAATACATCATTCCATAGTCTAGCTTCTAAATGACTTTCCATCTTAGGAAGATAAAAATATGGACCTGTTCCATTTTCGATTAATTGTTTTGCGTTATGGAAGAAGAATAGACCAAAATCAAACAGACCACCTGGAACTGGCTTTTTATCTACCAAGACATGTTTTTCATCTAGATGCCAACCACGAGGGCGAACAAGCAAAGTAGCAATTTCATCTTTCAATTGATACTTTTTGCCGTTCGGAGCTTCAAAGGTAATCGTCCGTCTAATTGCATCTTGTAGATTGATTTGACCTTGAATGTTGTTTTCCCAAGAGGGTGAGTTCGCATCTTCAAAGTCTGCCATAAATATTTTCGCACCGGAGTTAAACGCGTTGATTACCATTTTCCGATCACTAGCTGGTCCAGTAATTTCAACCCGCCGATCGAGAAGATCTTCTGGTAGCTGAGCGATTGTCCAGTCGCCTTCGCGAACTTCTTTCGTTTCAGGGAGAAAGTCTGGTAGTTTTCCAGCATCGATCTCTTTTTGACGCTCTATTCTGTTGTACAACAGGATATCACGTCTTTCTCCGAATTTTCTCGCCAACTTTGCTACAAAGTCTAAGGCTTCAGGTGTCAAAACTCTCTCATCAAATTCTGGTGTTCTTTTACCGAGAATCTTGATTTCAGGAGGCTGATTTCCTACTGCGGTCACTGATCTAAGCCACCTTTCTTTGCTTCGTTATTATATAACAGTTATCTTTTGATAATCCTATATTAACACAGCGATTGTTATATAACAATACCCTTTTTGATTAAATTGATGTAAAAAAGCTCTTTTTTCGTGTATTATTATTCCTAATCTTTAGGATTTTATACTAAAAAATTCGTTTCAAGTGAAAAAATCCTTCTTGATCTCCCACTTTTTTAGAAAATTTTTCTCTAAAAACGATTATTGATTTCTTGATTGTTTTACATTAAAAATATGACATATGATTTTTTTTAAAGGATGATCCAGATGCTAAAAATCCGTGCGGGCAATGAAAACGACCTCCCCGCCATTGTATCGATTTATAACCACGCAGTGATCCACACCACTGCTACTTTTGATTTAGAGCCACAGACATTGGCTCAGAGAAAACAGTGGTTTGATCAATACAAAGACCGTTATCCCTTTCTAGTCGCTGAGCAAAATGGAGAGGTTCTCGGTTACGTTAGCCTTTCTCCTTTTCGCATTAAACCAGCTTACAATCTAACAGCAGAACTATCGATCTATGTATCCCCTCATGCAAAAGGCAAAGGGATTGGCTCTCTATTAATGAAAGCGATGATCCAAAAGGCCTCGGAATGCGGCCTTCATGTATTGATCTCAAGTATTACTGGAGATAACCAAGTTAGTATGAAACTACATGAAAAATTTGGTTTCCGACAAGTAGGGACTTTAACTGAAGTTGGTTTTAAATTTAATCGATGGATCGATATTCATTTTTATCAATTAATTTTACCTAACCATCAATTTAAATACGAAGAAAAAAAGAGCTGACTCTCAATTGAATGAGTCGCTCTTTTTTCTTATTAAAATAT
>JANWIG010000038.1 GCA_025449975.1 Thermoactinomycetaceae bacterium | reverse complement strand
GATGAGGAGAACCTCCGTATTCAATGAGGGCGATTACTAGGGGGGTAGGTTTGGGTGAACTTGGCCAATAAGATTACGCTTGCACGTATTTTTCTTGTGCCTGTGGTGATGATTTTCTTATTGGTACAGATTGATGCAGGCTCGATTCAATTAGGGAAAAGCATGCTAAGTATAAGTGAATTTGTTGCAACACTCATCTTTATCTTAGCAGCGGTCACGGATGGTTTAGATGGATATATTGCACGACGTAAGAAGATGGTAACCAATTTAGGTAAGTTTTTAGATCCTTTAGCAGATAAGTTATTAATCACAGCTACCTTAATTTCACTCGTTGAGATGCAACGGCTTGAAGCATGGATTGCGATTGTGATCATTAGTCGTGAATTTGCTGTTACCGGTCTGCGTTTGATTGCGGTTGCTGAAGGATACGTGATTGCAGCAAGTCCGCTGGGAAAACTAAAAACGATTATACAGATTGTTGCCATCGTCTCCTTGATGTTAAATAATGTTCCTTTTTCCATCTTTTTCTTCCCATTTTCGGATATAGCAACGATCCTGATGGTCTTGATCACCATTATTTCGGGGTTGGATTACTTTTACAAAAATAGAAAGATCGTTTCACTAACTAAATCTTAGATAAAAGGGAGAAAGGGATTCACTGATGCAAGTTGAAATTATCACTGTCGGGACTGAGCTGATTTCTGGTCAGACTCTTGATCGGCATTCGCACTATTTATCTCGAGAATGTTTTACACTAGGTATTCCTGTACATTATCATACTTCTGTAGGCGATCATCCTCAGCAGCTTTTTGAAGTAATGAAACTAGCAAGCCAACGGGCGAATCTCATTTTCATCTGTGGTGGGTTAGGTCCGACGGAAGATGATTTGTCGAAGGAGACATTGGCTCAGTATTTGCAAGAAGAGCTTATCCAAGATCCTGAAGTAGTTGCCCATTTGAAGCGTTTTTTTCAAAAGCGTTCTGCTCCAATCCCTATCAATAATTTTAAGCAAAGTTATGTATTTAAAAATGGTATTGTTTTCCATAATGAGCATGGAACAGCTCCTGGACTAGCTATTACGAAAAATCAAGTCACCTACATTTTGCTTCCTGGACCACCGAGGGAGCTTAAACCTATGTTTGAAACGAGGGTGCGTCCATTTTTGCTAGAGAAGCTTTCAACTGAAGCAAAGATCGTGATTCGCAATTACTCTTTTTTTGACATAGGAGAGTCTCGTTTAGCTGAGGTATTGAACGATCTCATTAGAGAGAGTAAAAATCCGTTATTGGCTACATATGCCCTTGAAGTAGGAGTCATTTTGCGTGCGACTGCTTTTGCGAAAACAGAGGCAGAGGCAGAAAGCTTATTTGCTTCGATTGAGGATGAGATTTTCAAGCGAACGGGAAATTATTGCTATAGTACAGAAAATGAATCATTGGAACAAGTCGTGTTTCGCCTTTTATCTAAACAAAATCTGAGTGTAGCATTTGCAGAAAGTTGTACTGGCGGTCTGTTGTCCCATTTATTGACAACTGTTCCCGGATCGAGTGCTGTACTAAAAGGTGGAATTGTCTGTTATACCGATGAGGTAAAAGCTTCACTTGTTCAAGTCCCTCATGATCTTTTAAAAAGATATGGTGCCGTAAGTTTTCAAACGGCTAAAGCTTTAGCGGAAAATACTCGTGCGCAGTTAAATGCTGATTTTGCCGTAAGCACAACGGGAGTAGCTGGTCCGAGTTCGGCAGAGGGGAAACCGGTAGGGCTAGTGTGGATCGGTCTAGCTGAAAAAGGGAAAACGACAAAAGTGTATCGCTTGGATCTAAATGGTTCACGTGAGAGAATTCAGCTTGTCGCTGCGAAATATGCATTATTCATCTTACAGCAACGTTTAAAGAAAGGTGAATTATTGAAATGAATGGTTTTGATAGATTTAAGTTAAGTCCTGAGATTTTACGAGGAATTCGTGATTTGGGTTTTGAAGAACCCTCACCGATTCAAATCAAATGTATTCCAGCTATTTTAAACGGTGAGGATGTAATTGGACAAGCACAAACGGGAACAGGAAAAACAGCTGCCTTTGGAATCCCGATTCTTGAAAAGATTCAAACCGACAAAAATACGGTGCAAAGTATTATTTTAGCACCGACGAGAGAATTAGCTATCCAAGTTTCTGAGGAGATTCGCAGCATTGGTCGACCGAAGCGGGTAAGAACGCTCCCCATTTATGGTGGACAAGCGATTAGCCGTCAAATTAAAGCACTTCAACAAGGAGTCCATGTGGTGATTGGAACACCGGGACGCCTCTTGGATCATTTGCGTCGAGGGACATTGAAAACGGACCAAGTACAAGTGGTTGTTTTAGATGAAGCGGATGAGATGTTAGATATGGGCTTCATTGACGATATCGAAGAAGTCATGCGCTTTATGCCGGGGAGCCGTCAGTTGCTTCTGTTCTCAGCCACCATGCCGACATTGATTCGTCAGTTGTCGCAGAAGTATATGCGCAAGGCGAAATTTATCACCGTCAACCGTGGTGAGGTGACTGCGCCAGCAATTACCCAAATTTATTATCGGGTGTTGGAGAGCATCAAGGTAGAGTCGTTGTGTCGGATTTTGGATAGCGAAGAAATCGAGTTATCCATTATTTTCTGTCGCACGAAAAAAGGGGTCGATGAGTTAACGGATTCCTTGCAAGCTCGTGGTTATTTGGCAGGTGGATTGCATGGCGATTTGACGCAGCAGCAACGAGATCGCGTGATGAATGCCTTTCGTCAAGGAGAAATCGAGCTACTGGTTGCGACAGATGTAGCTGCACGGGGAATCGATGTAGGAAGTGTTTCACATGTCGTCAACTATGATATTCCGCAAGATGTGGAAAGCTATGTTCACCGCATCGGCCGAACCGGTCGAGCTGGACGGAAAGGAATGGCTCTGACTCTCGTTACACCACGGGAAATGAAACAGCTTCGGCAGATTGAGAAAGAAACAGGGGCTCGTTTGGAGTTGAGAGAGCTTCCAACTTTAGAAGAAGTAGCTTCCAAGCAGCAAGAAAGTTGGATGGCCCAGATTGAGGAAACGATTCAATCAGATATTGATTTAACGATGATGGAAGATATGGTGAAACAGCTAACGGAGAAGTTTTCGATCGAGAAAGTGGTGGCAGCTGCTTTCCATTTGGCTTTCTTTGATCGTTTGTCTAAAAATGAAGAGACGACTTATAATTTTGGGGAGACGGGTGCAGCTCCAGGAATGGTGCGTTTCTTTATCAATATCGGTCGAAATGCCGATCTAGGTCCTCAAGAATTGTCAAAAGCAATCGCAGAGCAAGCTGGTATCTCGATGCGGCAAGTAGGGAAAATCAATATCTATGATCGCTTTTCCTTCGTGGAAATTCCCAAGGAGTTAGCTCCATTTGTCTACGAAGCTTTGAAGCAGACGAAAATTAAGGGGTCACGGATCAATATGGAACCAGCTCGCCCACGCACAAGATCTTCATAAAAAGCTAGGATAATCGTGGTGCATACGAGCAGTTAGAATAAAATATGTTTAAGATTAGCCGCCTTTTTATGGGCGGTTTTCTTTTTTTAGTTAATCAGGAATTCCGAGCGCGATTTTGGCATAACGTGACATTCTGTTTTTGTTCCAAGGGGGATTCCAGACGATTTGAACAGTCACTTCATTTACTTCCTCGATCTGTTGGATGGCAGTCTCTGCTTGATTTTTGATGACACCAGCCAGCGGACAACCCATTGCCGTTAGGGTCATCGAGACCTTGACATTCCTTTCGTCGTCGATTTCGATTCCATAAATCAATCCTAAGTTAACCACATCGATGCCCAATTCGGGATCTTCCACCTCTTCGAGCGCTTCTAAAATCCGCGCTTTTAATTGTTCTTTTTCCAAGCTTCATCCTCCTAATTAAAGAGTTATTAGTTAACTACCCGAAAAAAGGAGTAGCTTAACACCATTCATATGCATCCTAAATAATGGGAAAAAGAGACGAATAAATGTTCGCAAAAAACCTTGGCAATTAGAAAAAAACAAGGTATGATGTTCATAGTTGTTCTATTTCGTATCAATATGCTCACTTTTGATCCTCATTATTAAAAATTTGACACAGAATTGGATCAAAATAAAGCCTTGTCCGTTTTCGAATGAAGAAGAGGGAAGGCGACATCAAGTGGATGTAAGATTGTCTTTAAAGAAAACGAAACCATGTACTATTTTAAGGGATGAGGAGAGTGACAATATGTCAGATCGCCGTCAGGCATTAGAAATGGCTTTGAGACAGATCGAAAAACAGTTTGGGAAAGGGTCTGTCATGAAACTGGGAGATCACGCATCTACACAGGTGGAAACAATTTCCAGCGGAGCTTTGGCTTTGGATATCGCTTTGGGAATTGGTGGTTATCCCCGCGGTCGTGTGATCGAGATTTATGGACCTGAATCCTCAGGTAAAACGACCGTCGCTTTGCATGCGATCGCTGAGGTGCAAAAGCAAGGTGGGCAAGCGGCATTTATCGACGCGGAACACGGTGCGACCTGTTGCTAACCCAAGTATGGTGGAAACACCATATGAAAAGTTAGCGGGATCGAATCCTAGTAGGTCCTAACTGCATCACCGAGAGCTCGGTGAAAGTCCGAGACAGGAATGAAGGTTGGCATTCCTGCCCTAATACCCCGACGTGCGGTAATGATGCGCAACATTACTGTACGAAGCTCGGAGAGGACGGCGAAAAGCGGACCTGAGAAGTGGTTAGCGAAGTAGTCGGGGGTCCATAAAACTCCTATGGCTAGAGAACGCATAAGCGTTGGAACGAACCATCGGAAGTACGGCTCGTAAGGCGTGGGGCACCGAAAAAAAGGAAGGCGCTCACCTCCTGAGAGAGGTTCAGTCCCAGATTGAGTATTCGTGTTTGCTTTGTCTGGATTGATCCCGTAGGGGATCTTTATCTTGAGTCCCCCAACCATGGACGAAAAGATGGCTGACGGGTCAGAGATGGAGCCTAAGGGAGTATGTAAGGATAAGTGATGTGGAACAGGTGAACCACCCCAGTGGATGACAAGGGGTGCGCACCCCGATGCCACTAAGCAGTAGGAAATGACTGCTAAGGGGGTGGGGCAGCAGCCCGTAGTAGTGATGAAGCAGGGTAATGTCTGCAGAGCGAAGGGGCATAGTCGAGTATCTTAGGTTACTAACCCAGACGATGATTAGGAAGCCGTGAGGAAATCCACAAGGATTTCGGTGAGCAAAACGGACATCACTTAAAAACGAGCGTAATCAAAAAACTCGAGAAAGTACATACACGGGTAAAGTCTTGAGCTGATTAGTAATCGGGATACTCGATGGAACGCCGTGTGCGGGGAAACTCGCACGCACGGTGTGAAGCGGGGGAAAATAGCCCTTCCGGGTAATGCTGAAGGTGACTATTACCTATCGCTATCCCTTGATCCCACGTATGCACACAATTTAGGAGTGAATACGTCTGAGCTTTTATTGAGTCAACCGGATACGGGCGAGCAGGCTTTGGAAATTGCTGAAGCTTTGGTCCGCAGTGGTGCCATTGATATTATTGTGATTGACTCTGTTGCTGCATTGGTGCCAAAAGCGGAGATCGAAGGGGAAATGGGAGATTCTCACGTTGGTTTACAAGCCCGACTGATGTCACAGGCACTGCGGAAGCTTTCTGGAGCGATTAATAAATCCAAAACGATTGCCATTTTTATCAACCAGATTAGGGAAAAAGTAGGTGTCATGTTCGGCAACCCAGAGACGACGCCTGGAGGAAGAGCATTGAAGTTTTATTCGTCTGTCCGTTTAGAAGTTCGACGCGCAGAGCAAATCAAACAGGGGAATGAATTGGTTGGAAACCGTACCAAAATCAAGGTCGTTAAGAATAAAGTTGCTCCTCCATTTAAAGTGGCTGATGTCGATATCATGTATGGAGAAGGGATCTCGAAAGAAGGAAGCATCCTAGATATTGGGGCAGAGCTGGATATTGTCCATAAAAGTGGAGCTTGGTACTCTTTTGAAGGGGATCGCTTGGGACAAGGACGTGAAAATGCTAAGCAATTTCTCAAGGAACACCCAGATATTTGCCTTAAGATCGAAAATCAGATCCGCGCTCACTATCAATTGCCCCTTAGCCCTGTAGAAAAGGTAGAAGAAACGGCTGTAGAACCTGAGAAAAAGAGACGGGGTCGCAAAGCAGCCAGTTCTGAGGAGAGCATTTAAAAAATCGATAGATGGTGACGGATATGAATGGTGGGATGATTACTCGGATTGAACGGAAATCTGCGCTTTCCAAGCGTTATCTCATTTATTTCAATGGTGAGCCGCTTCTATCCATTCATGAAGATGTGCTGGTCAAGCAAGGATTGTACAAAGGAATGGAAGTAGAGGCGGCGAAGATCAGAGAACTCCTGCGAGCGGAGGAATTCAATCAAGTACGGATGGCGGCGTTGCGTTATCTGAGTTACCGACCACGAACTACCCAGGAATTACGACAATATTTGACAAAAAAAGATTTTTCAGCAGGATATATTGATCAAATAGTCGAAGAAATGAAGGAACAAGGTTATTTAAATGATCAACAATATGCGAAAGATTGGGTGGAAGAACGCAGAAATCGTAAAAGTTATGGCATCAATCGCATTAAGAATGAGTTGAGACAAAAAGGGATTGCTTCGCAATGGATCGATGAAGCAATCTCTCATGTAGAAGAAAATGAAGAGCGCCAACTGGCCCTGGAAGTGGCTAAGCGGCGCTATCTTCGTATTTGTCATGAACCATGGAGCAAGATTGAACGAAAAATAGGACAATTCCTATTGTATCGCGGTTTTCCAATGGGGATCGTGTATGAGATCTTACAGGAACTAAAATGGCAGCATCAAAGAGAAGGAGAAAAGTAGGATGAGATTGCTCTATCTGACGGATACCCATATTCGTGGTACGTCACCACGTAGTCGGACGGATGATTTTCCGCAAACCCTCCGTCAAAAATTGATCGAAGTGAACAAGATTGCTTGGCGGGAGCAAGTCGATTTCATCCTTCATGGCGGGGATGTGTTTGATCGACCGAATCTTTCTCCCGCAGTGGTACGTGATTTTGTAAAGCTGTTGCGAGAGTTGCCAGCGCCCATTTATGCTGTGGCAGGAAACCATGATATTTATGGGCATAATCCGGAAACGCTGGATCGAACCATGCTCGGATTACTGGAGGCTTTTGGAACGATCCGCTTGGTTCACCGTGGTCAAAAAATCACTTTGGAGAAACGGGGAATCCGTGTTCAACTAAGTGGACAACCTTTCCACTATGATTTAGATAAACAGGATCGTCAGCTCGATTATTGCGTCGAAAATGAGACGGACGCCGATTACTGCATTCATATGGTTCATGGGATGCTTGTGGAAGGAACATTTCCCGAAGGGGTTGCTTACACCATGGTTCAACATCTCTGGGAACAATCTCATCTGCCGGATATCCTTCTGACCGGGCATTACCATGCGGGATTTCCGATTCAAAAGAGAAAGGGAAAATATATTGTCAATCCTGGGGCGATGGCTCGCATCAATAGTCATTCCCGTGAGATCAGTCGTATGCCGCAAGTCGCTTTGATCGATCTCTCCACAGGCATTGATATCCGTTTACTTTCCCTTACATGTGCCGAAAAAGGGGAAAAGGTAATTGACCGCTCTTACATTGATCAAGCGAATGATCGAAAAGAAAAACTGGATTTGTTTGTCCAGGGAATTGAAGCAGTAAATGATTTTCGGAAAGTAGATGTGAGAGAAATCATTCATCAGATTGCGCAAGCGGATGGAGTCGATTTGCCGGTGCGAAACGAAGCTTTGCGACGGATTTCGTTGGCTGAACAAGCAGAAGGAGAAAGAGAGACATGAAGGGATTTCAAAAATTGGTGATTGAAAACTTCCAATCACATGTTCATACAGAAGTCAACTTTGCTCGGGGCTTGCATGTCTTTGTTGGTCCTTCCGATAGTGGAAAGAGTGCGATTTTACGAGCGCTCCGATGGGTTTTGTTTAATCTTCCGCGGGGAACGGACTTTATTCGCGAGGGAGCTGACCGTTGTCAGGTTACGTTGGTCTTGGAAGATGGAACGCAAATTATTCGGGAGCGTCGGCGGAAAGGTTCTGTAAATCGTTATATTTTGGTTGATCCGGAAGGAAAGGAACAAAGGTTTGAAGGGTTTGGCGGTTCCGTACCGCTAGAGATTATGGAGGCTCATCAAGTTAAGCCGTTAAAGATAAAGATTGATCAAACACGAGATAAAATCTATGTTCATTTTGGTACTCAGTTGGAAGGGGCATTCTTGTTATCCGAATCGAGTGAAGCCAAGGCAAAAGTGATTGGAAGCATCAGTGGTGCGCAAATCATCGATCAAGCATTAAAGGGGACCATTCAAGATCGGAAGCAACTGAATAGTCAGCTAAAGTATTTAGAAGGAAGAAAAAAACAGCTCGAACAAGAGGCTGCGCCGTATGAGAACCTTGATCAGCTCAAGGAGCAGGTGGCAAAAGCAGAGAGATTATACCAATCAGCGCAAAGAAAGAAAGCATTGCAAGAGCGTTTGAAGGAACTGGCTCGAAGGTATCAAGCGATCCAGCAGGAACAAAAAGAGCAGCAGCAATTGCTCCACCAAGTGGAACAGCTCCCCTTGGTGGAGGCAAAGTATGAGGCGATCGAAGGGAAGCTGTTTAAACGAAATCAGCTGCTCCATTTCGCCCATCGCTGGAAGCAAAACCATGAACAGATGCTGCTTACTCAAAATAGTTTACAACAAACTGAACGGGTATACGAAGGCGAGCGCAAACTAAACCATCTCTTACGAAGGAAAGAATATTATCAGAAGCTGGTTTATATCCAAACAGGATGGGAAGCTGTGCAAAATCAATTACAGTTGGTTACTGCGAAGGTGTCTTCCTGTCAAAAGGTGTCCACTGCGAATCAATTGTTAGAAAATTTAACCATCCAGTTCGAACAGTATCATCACTTAAAAGAAAAGCAGAAAGCATGGCTAAGACTCCAAGAGCAAAAGATTCCGATCCAGCGGACGCTTGCTGTTACAAGAGAGTTGGCTCCATGTGATCATCATTTAACGATCAGTGAGGAGCGGCTAGCTCGTCTGGAGCTGTTGGAGCAGCTAAGAAAAGAGTGGCAGACGGTGCAGATCGCTAAGCAAAGAGAAGAGCAAGCGTTAAAAGATACGCAACATCTCCCGCTTTGTCAGGAGCGTTTGGTTTTCATTGAACAGAAGCGAACGCGCTGGGAGCAATTGAAACAGTTGGAAAAAGAGTTGCTGGATAAAAGGGATCGGCTCGAAAGAGGAGAGCAGTTCTATCAAGACCAGGTGAAGGAGATCGAAATATTAAGCGATCAATATCTTGCTTTATGGACGAAGCAAGAACGTTGTCCCACTTGCGGGATGAAAGTAGAGCCGGCGAAGATCCTAACTCATTTATTTGAATAGGGGGAGAAAGTGATGAAAAAGTTAGAGGATATGATTAAGGATTTAAAATTAAGGCTAGAAAAAGCGAAAGATATGAAATATCGGGCAGAATTAAAATTGGAAAATTTAAAAAGACAAGAAGAAAACTTATTACAAGAGTTAGATGAGCTAGGAGTCAAACCGGATCAATTATCCGAAGAGATTAAACGCTTAGAAGAAGAAATCAATCGCGAGATTGCCGAAGCCAATGCTTGTTTACCAGAGGAGCTGAGACGGTAGATGGAGAAGCCAGCCAGCTTTATGCAATTGGAAGAGCAATTAAGGCAAGCTCAGATGGAATTAGCTCGTCGAACAGCATTACGGGATCGGATCTTACAGCAGCAGCAGGCGGTCGAAGCGGAGTTGCAACAAGTGATCCAAGAAAAAGAGTTACTGGAAAGGGTCCAGCTTTTATTGCAAAAGTCCTCTGATCATGCGCGAGAGCAGGCCAAGTTACAATTGGAAGCATTGGTCACCAAAGCTTTGCAATATATTTTTGGACCGATGTTTCGGTTTGAAATTGAGCTAGCCGATCGCGGTGGGAGTCCAACTGCTGAGTTCTACGTAGTAACGGAAGTGGATGGAAAAATTGTGCGCAATAAGCCGCAGGATGCCCGAGGCGGGGGAGTGATTGATATCATTTCTTTGGCGCTAAGGATTGCGCTATTGGAGACGATCCGCCCACGTGTGGCTGGACCGGTGATTCTCGATGAACCAGGCAAACATGTGAGTGAGGACTTTGTTATTCAGATGATCGAATTTATTAAATCGCTTTGCGATACGTTTGGGCGTCAAGTGATTATGGTAACCCATAATGAGCATGTCGCTGCTTCAGCTGACCATGCTTTTCGGGTTCGATTATTGGGAACGAGATCTGAGGTTGAGGCGGTCTCTTGCCTTGACAATAGGTAAAAACAAATAATAAAATTACTATGTATCTTTGATTTTCAGACAAAAAAGATACCACTATTTCCATTATTTACTAATGGATCATGTTTGAAAAGGATATTGCTGGAATTCCGGCTTTACCTGGTATAGCCAACAACAGGGAACCGAGCGCGTAGGACCGAAATAGTCGGTCTTGTTTTTTACCAAGAAAGTTATCGGGAGGTGAGGGGCGAATACATGTCATTTGAAGCATTAGATATTATTTTGCTGCTTCTGATCCCAATCGCTGGATTTGTTGGTTATTGGATGAGAAAAATAACCGCCGAAGCGAAAATAGGGAGTGCTGAGCGGGAAGCAAATGCAATCTTAGAAAAAGCGACTAAAGAAGCCGAATCGGTAAAGAAAGAAAAAATTTTTGAAGGTCGCGATGAAGTTCATCGATTCCGTAGTGAAGTAGAAAAAGAAATCCGCGAACAACGCAATGAGTTAGCGCGAATTGAACGGCGCTTGAATCATAAAGAGGAAGTTCTTGAGCAGAAACAGCAAGTAATTGAACAGCGTAGTGAAGAATTAAGTCAAAAAGTACAGCTGATTGAAAAGCGCGAACAAAAAGTTGAACAGCTATATCAGGACCAGCTAAAAGAAATGGAACGGATTTCTGGGCTTACAACAGAGGAAGCAAGACAGCTGATTTTGAAAAAGGTCGAAGATGAGATGAAACATGAAACAGCCCAGATCATGAAAGAGATGGAACAGCAAGCCATTGAAGAAGGGGAAAAACGAGCTCGCAATATTTTATCGTTAGCCATTCAACGATGCGCTGCTGATCATATAGCGGAAACCACTGTTTCTGTTGTAACCTTACCAAACGATGAAATGAAAGGTCGAATTATTGGTCGAGAAGGTAGAAATATTCGGACATTGGAGACATTAACCGGAATTGATCTTATTATCGATGATACCCCAGAAGCGGTTATTCTCTCTGGGTTTGACCCGATTCGACGTGAAGTGGCCCGTGTGGCTCTCGAGAAACTGGTAGCAGATGGGCGTATTCACCCAGCACGGATTGAAGAGATGGTCGATCGCGCCAGACGAGATGTGGACGAGCGTATTCGTGATTATGGAGAGCAGGCTACCTTTGAAACAGGTGTGCACAGTCTCCACCCCGACTTGATTAAGATTATTGGACGGCTGAAGTTCCGAACAAGCTATGGACAAAATGTTCTCAAGCATTCCATGGAAGTCGCTCATCTTGCTGGATTGCTGGCTGCTGAGTTGGGTGAAGATATTCATCTCGCGAAACGAGCTGGTTTGCTTCACGATATTGGTAAGGCGATTGATCATGAGATTGAAGGCTCTCATGTTGAAATTGGTGTTGAGTTGGCCAAAAAATATAAAGAGCATCCTGTGGTGATCAATAGTATTGCTTCTCACCATGGTGATGTGGAGGCAACCAGTGTCATTGCTGTTCTCGTTCGAGCTGCAGATGCCCTATCTGCTGCCCGTCCAGGTGCAAGACGGGAGACGCTTGAAACGTATATTAAACGCTTAGAAAAGTTGGAAGATATTTGTGAGTCATTTGATGGAGTAGAAAAGTCTTATGCGATTCAAGCCGGTCGCGAGTGTCGTATTATTGTGAAGCCCGAAGAGGTCGATGATGCTGAAGCCAGTAGGCTGGCAAGAGAAATTACGAAACAGATTGAAGCGCAGTTGGAATATCCCGGTCATATTAAGGTTACAGTGATTAGGGAGACACGTTCTGTGGAATATGCTAAATAAAGTGGCTCCGGCCGCTTTATTTTTTTCAAGTAGGTTGGAGGAAATTATATAATATGAAGATATTGATGATCGGAGATGTCGTAGGTGATTTAGGCCGTCGAACTTTGCTGAGATATTTACCAGAATTAAAAACTCTTTTTGCTCCTGATGTGGTCGTTGTAAATGGTGAAAATTCAGCTTCGAACGGGAGAGGGATCACAAGAGCAATCACCCGCGAACTATTGGCGGCAGGTGTCGACTGCATTACCTTGGGCAATCACACATGGGCACAACCGGAAATATTTGACTTTATCGATAGTGAAGAGAGGCTCCTACGGCCTGGGAACTTTCCGGAAGGAACTCCGGGGCACAGTTTTGTTTCCTTATCTACTCCAAAAGGAAAATGTACGATTATCAATTTAATGGGACGCAGTTTTTTACAATCGATCGATTGTCCTTTTCGGACATTGGATAAGATCTTGAATCAGATCTCACCGAATCAATATATTTTTATTGACTTCCATGCAGAAACCACTTCGGAAAAACAATCGATGGCTTGGTATGCAGCTGGACGTGTCTCGGCGATCGTCGGAACGCATACACATGTACAAACGGCAGATGAAAGAATATTGCCGGGTGGAACAGGGTATATATCCGATGTAGGGATGGTTGGTCCTTACGATGGTGTATTGGGAATGAAAACAGACGCAGTCGTCAGGCGTTTTGTAACGCAACTTCCTGTCCGATTTGAAGTAGCCAAAGGCAGGGAACAATTGAATGCAGTATTGATTGAGCTGGATGTTCAGACCAAAAGAACCAAAAAATTGCGGAGAATCCGAATAGATGAGGATCATCCATTAATTAGCTAATTTTATATAAAATTATTTAGGTTTTTTCATTCCAGTCTACAAAAAGTAGCAGGAATTTTTAAGAGTTAGTCGAATAGATATTAAAGTGGACTCACTCCAAACCATCGAAGACTATCGAGGAGGTACCTACATGGAAGTATTAAAAGTTTCAGCAAAATCCAATCCGAATTCTGTCGCAGGTGCATTAGCCGGAGTCTTGCGTGAACGGGGTCAAGCAGAGATGCAAGCCATTGGTGCGGGAGCATTAAACCAAGCTGTGAAGGCGGTTGCAATTGCACGAGGATTTGTGGCGCCGAGTGGTATTGATTTAATTTGCATACCAGCTTTTACGGATATCGTCATCGATGGTGAAGAGCGTACAGCAATTAAATTGATTGTTGAACCTCGACATTAAGTGAATAAAATATATCCCCTGTTTTTAAACCTGTTTATTTATTAATAAACAGGTTTTTTTCAAAGGAGCGAAAATCATGCGGTTTATGGATGGACATTGTGATGTGTTATGGAAGATTTGGAAAGACCCCGAGAAGTATTTATTTCATGCTGAGGATTCGGCTTTGGATGTGACAGTTCAGCGCCTAAAAGAAGGGAATGTAGGACTGGAGACATTTGCTATTTTTGTTCCAAGCCAAGTGCCTAAGGCACAAAAATTGGACGTTGCTCTGAAACAAATTGATTATTTTTATGAAAAAGTACTGACTGCACCGGGAATGCAATTGGTTCGATCCGCGGAGGACTTAGAAAATTCTTCGGCAAGCACTTGCTTAGCGTTGTTGTCATTGGAAGGAGCAGATGCATTAAATGGAGAGATAGCCTATTTGCGCTTGTTTCATCGTCTGGGTGTAAGGCAGGTAGGGCTAACCTGGAATCAGGCAAATGAAGTAGCGGATGGAATTGGTGAGGAAAGAGGAGGAGGATTAACCTCATTTGGATTTCAGTTTATTCAAGAAATGGAACGACTTCAGATGATTTTGGATGTTTCTCATCTCTCTGTAAGAGGATTTTGGGATGTCATCGAATATCATTCGCTTCCTGTGGTTGCATCGCATTCCAATTGTAAGTCTATCTGTTCACATAAACGAAATTTAGAGAACGATCAGATCTTAGCTTTGATTTCAAAAAAGGGATTGATGGGGATTACTTTCGTCCCTTCTTTTTTACATGAGATGGAAAATAAAGCGAGAATAGGAGATGTTATCCATCATATTGAGCATGTTTGTGAGCTGGGGGGCGAAGATATTCTCTATTTTGGATCTGACTTTGATGGATTTACGATGAAAGTTCCCGAACTTGAGCATATCGGTCATGTGAACCATTTATTGAAAGAGCTTGAAAAGCACTATCCAAGCAGCTTAATTCGCAAATGGTTTTGGGGAAATGGTTACTCGTTTTATAAAGAGCATTTAGCTACAAAAAATAGATAAAAATTAAAGAATAATGCTATTTATATTAAACTAGGCTAAATACCGTTAAAAATGTGAAGTAAATAAAAGAAGAGAAGTTTATTAAAGGTTGCTTTTTGACTAGTAGAAGACTAGAATTATTAAATGATGAAGTTATCATCTCAACACAATCATCAAATGAGTCAAAGGTGAAGAGCTGATAAATAATGTTATTATAGTTTCTCTTTTTGTGAATTAAAGGAGATGAGTTCATGAAAAAGCAGCTTTCGTGGAAAGTGGGCGGACAGCAAGGTGAAGGGATTGATAGTGCTGGTGAAATTCTATCTACCGCACTAAATCGCAAGGGGTATTATCTTTATGGCTACCGTCACTTTTCATCCCGGATTAAAGGTGGACACTCAAATACAAAACTTCGGATCAGTGTAAATCCAGTTCGTTCGATCTCAGACGAATTAGATATTCTTGTTGCATTTGACCAAGAGACGATTGATTTTAATGCTAGCGAATTGGTATCAAATGGAATTATTATTGCGGATTCTAAATTTAACCCAACTGTTCCAGAAGGGGTATCTGCTCGTTTGATCGCTGTTCCGTTTACTAAGATTGCGGAAGAAGTTGGAATGGCCCAAATGAAAAATATGGTAGCGGTTGGAGCGTCCACTGCCTTATTAGGTGTGCCGATAGATGCATTTCGTGAAGTATTAGAAGAACGGTTTTCTAGAAAGGGACAAAAAGTTGTAGAGAAAAACTTAGAAGCGATTGCACGCGGGAAAGAATATGTAGAATCTGAACTTCTTGACGCATCCGAACTAAAGTTAGAGAAATCGGATGGCAAAAAGCGTCTATATATGATTGGAAATGATGCCATTGCTTTTGGTGCCTTAGCTGCGGGTGCACGTTTAATGGCAGCATACCCAATTACTCCGTCTTCCGAAATAATGGAATGGCTAATTAAACGCTTACCAGAATTTGGTGGTACGGTTGTCCAAACAGAAGATGAGATTGCAGCCATTACGATGGTGATCGGTGCCAACTACGGTGGCGTTCGTACATTGACAGCTTCAGCTGGTCCTGGGCTTTCATTGATGACAGAAGCGATCGGATTATCTGGAATGACCGAAACACCAGCAGTCATTGTCAATACACAGCGTGGGGGTCCAAGTACCGGATTACCGACCAAACAAGAACAAAGTGACTTGCTAGCCATGTTATTCAGTACCCATGGTGAGATTCCTAAAATTGTGATTGCTCCAAGTACGGCTGAAGAATGCTTCTATGATACGATCGAGGCATTTAACTTAGCGGAGCAATATCAATGTCCTGTCATTATTTTGACTGACTTGGCTCTCTCATTGGGTAAACAAACGGTTGAGCCTCTAGATTATAACCGAATTCAGATCAACCGTGGAAAACTGGTTTCGGATGATGAAGAGTTACCTCCATTGGCTAACTCCGAGTTGTTCCCTCGTTATGGATTTACGGAAGATGGAATTTCTCGTCGGGTTTTACCAGGTAAAAAGAACGGCTTACACCATGTAACCGGAGTAGAGCACGATGAGACAGGTCGTCCATCCGAGAGTACAATCAACCGTGTAAAAATGATGAACAAAAGACTAGGAAAATTAAAGAATGGTATCAACTTTAGCAAACCAGTGCATCTAGACTCCAAATATGAGGATGCCGATGTACTCCTGATCGGTTTTAACTCAACACGTGGCACAATTGCTGAAGCGATGGAACGTCTAGAGGCAGAAGGTATGAGAGTGAACCATGCTCACCTTCCACAGATCTTACCATTCCCAACCCAGATCATTGCGGAAGAAATGAAAAAAGCACGCAAGGTAGTAGTGGTCGAAA
The DNA here is from genome assembly GCA_025449975.1 of Thermoactinomycetaceae bacterium. Taxonomy (GTDB): domain Bacteria; phylum Bacillota; class Bacilli; order Thermoactinomycetales; family Thermoactinomycetaceae; genus Thermoflavimicrobium. The sequence goes on along the minus strand of JANWIG010000038.1, from coordinate 90,103 downwards.
ATAACGCAACGGGACAATTGGCTCAGGTGATCAAAATGCAAGTAGGGATGGCCGAAAAAATTGTTCCTTTTGGCAAATACAATGGAAACCCATTCCTGCCTTCTGAAATCTACAAACAATGTAAGGAGCTGTTGGTCCATGGCAACATTTAAAGATTTCCGCAATAAAGTAAAACCAAACTGGTGTCCAGGGTGTGGTGACTTCTCGGTATTGGCGGCGATGCAACGGGCATTTGCTAATCTTGGACTAGAGCCTGAGGATGTTGCGATTGTGTCAGGGATCGGTTGTTCAGGTCGGATCTCTGGCTATGTGAATGCTTATGGATTTCACAGCGTTCACGGACGTTCTCTGCCAATTGCTCAAGGATTAAAATTAGCAAATCGCGATTTAACGGTTGTGGCTGCTGGTGGTGATGGAGATGGTTTTGCGATCGGTATGGGGCATACGGTTCATGCGATTCGGCGTAATGTAGATATCACTTATATTGTTATGGATAACCAAGTATATGGTTTAACAAAAGGTCAAACCTCTCCTCGAAGTCAGTTGGGCTTTAAAACCAAAAGTACGCCAAGCGGTTCGATTGAGGCAGCGATTGCACCGATGGAGATGGCTTTAACGGTTGGAGCTGGCTTTGTTGCCCAGTCTGTATCGAGTGATCTCAAACAATTAACGAATATTATTCAAGCAGGGATTCAGCATAAAGGTTTCTCTTTGATCAACGTGTATAGTCCCTGTGTGACGTACAATAAAATTAATACGTACGATTGGTTTAAAAACAACTTGGTCAATTTGGATGATATCGAAGGCTATGATCCGTCTAATCGTAATATGGCGATGCAAACATTGATGGAACACAATAGTCTTGTTACTGGAATTATTTATCAAAATAAAGATCGCCAACCGTACGAAGAACTGATCAAAGGTTTTAGAAAGGAACCACTATACAAACAAGATCTTAAAATTTCTCGTGAAGACTTTGAAAGGCTAGCTTCTGAATTCATGTAATATCATAGAAATCTTGTAGCTACTTCTTTTTTGGGAGTAGCTCTTTTTTTGTGGAACAAAGGATATTGTGAAATCGTTCACATGAAAGACACAACAATCACAAATATATATTAATATAAAGCGGCAGATTAATAAATAGTTTGTTACAATTTGTCACAAAACCGTAAAGATATTTTGCGGCAAATTTGAAGATGGTGTGTGAAGATTGAGCAAAATAGATGAAAGTTTTGTGACAAGCAAGGGATTAGTGATGTCAAGTATGAAAAATTTCGGGAATTTTTTGGGGTGAAGCAAATGAAGCTAACAGTGCTAGGTTATCAATCTCCTTTTCCGAGTTATGCTGGAGCAACTCCAGGCTATTTAGTAGAGGTCGAGGGGATCCGGATCTTATTGGACTGTGGAAGTGGGGTTCTCGCCAATTTAGCTAAAATCATAAAGCCGTATGAACTGGATGCAGTAATCCTTTCCCATTTACACCATGATCACATCAGTGATTTTTTTATTTTGCAATATGCGATGCTAGTGGCAAAAACGCAAAAATGGCGGACGACTCCGCTAAAGGTTTGGGCTCCGACAACTCCGAAGTCATGGTACGAAAGGTTGCGATATCATCAGCTGATCCAATTGGCTCCGCTGGAAGAAGGAAGAGGGATCACCATCGATGGAGTCAATATCTCCTTTTTTCGGACGGATCACGCTATTCCTTGTTACGCGATAAAACTCTCTTATCAAAATAAGATGATCTTATATGGTGCTGACAGTGGACCGCGGACGGACTGGCAGCGGATGGGCTCGCATCCGGACTTATTTATTTGTGAAGCTTCTTTTTTACATAAAGATCTTCCTACTCAGCCGATCGGTCATCTATCTGCCAAGTTAGCGGCAACAGCGGCCAAGCGGATTGGGGCGAAACGTTTGTTATTAACACACTTGAATCCCGATGGCAATCCTCTTCTGATTCGGCAGGAAGCTGAGCAGATTTATCAACGGGAAATTTTTCTGCCGAAGATCGGCTTAGAAATTCGAATTTGACAGAGACCCTGCTATTTATAGCAGGGTTTTAATTTTTCTTTCGTGAGCGCTCCACTTTGGTAGGGGATATTTGCATAAGTTCGAAAGCATAGAAGTTTATTGTTGGGAGAAGACTAGCTGTGGAAAGATTGTATTTCTATTTTCATGGATACTGAATGTGCAAAGGAGGATATTTTAAAATGGGAATCTTAAGTGGTAATCCAGTAAAAGAACCATTGCATTATGGAGAAGTGTTTGAAATATTTACTTATTTACAGGCAGCTCAATCGTCAAAAGTGTATTACCAGGTTTTATCTAATCATGCAGGAGATCAAGACCTAAAAAATTTGATTGAAGACATTATGAAAGGTAAGATCGCTACAGAAATCAATCAAACACAAGAGGTGTTAAAAGCAAATGGTATTGCTCTCCCGCCAGCACCTCCTGAACGTCCTCATGCGGACCTGGAGAGTATTCCGGTAGGTGCCAGAATCAATGATCCTGAAATAGCGATGATTATTCAAGCAGGACTTGCAGCCAATTTGGTTGTATGTTCCCGAGCGATGGGTGTATCGATTCGTGAAGATATTGGATTGATGTTTGGGCAGTTTCATGCGACCACCGTCATCTATGCCGGTAAGATCTTGCAACTGTCAAAAGAAAAAGGATGGCTGGTTCCACCACCGCTTCATCAAAAAGTACCGGAATATGTCGGATAAAAAGGAATAGAATGATGGTAAGCCACCTCTTTTTCATATAAAAAAGGAATTAGGTTACAAAAGGATTCTTTTGTAACCTATTTTTAGCTTAGTATTAAATACTTATCTATAAATAAATATCTAATTCCTATAAAAAGGTGAGTGAATGAATAAAGCGATTTTCTTGGATCGGGATGGAGTGATCAATGAAGTTTTAAGTGAGCGAGTTCGCTTTGTGAATAAACCGGAAGACTTTTATTTACTGCCGGGAGTTGCGGATGCGATTGCCATCCTACGAAAGTTAGGGTATCTCATTTTTGTTGTCACGAATCAAGGAGGGATCGGTTGTGGTTTTATGGATGAAAAGTCATTGCAGGCAATCCATCAAAAGATGAGAGAGGTATTATTAAAGGAAAACGAACAAGCACTCATCGATGATATTCGATTTTGTCCCCATCATCCCAAGGCTGGCTGTGATTGTCGAAAACCGCAACCGAAAATGATTCTCGAATTGGCTAGACAGTATCAAGTAGATGTAAAACAATCCTTTATGGTTGGTGATCGGGAACCGGATATCATTGCAGGAAGAAAGGCTGGATGTCGGACTGTTTTTATTGGGCAAGACTATCCTAATCTTTACCAATTTGCTGAGGATTTGCAAAAGCACAGCTCCTAAGGCTTAGTAAACCATCCATTCATTGACAAAGTATATGGAAATATGTTAATCTGAAAAAAGTTGGCTGATAATAAGTGATTCTCACTTTCAAACCGTTAGCGGAAGGTGTTTCTCAGGACTTGATCAGCTTAAAAGTCCAAGAGAAAAAGTATAACCATCCATTGTATATAAAGTCCGGGATAATATCCGAAAACGATATTGTTCCGGCTTTTTTGCTGAAGAAAGGAGAACAGAATGTACAAGGAATGGCTAAAAGTGTTGATCGCAGCCGTATTTGAGGTGATTTGGGTGGTTGGCTTAAAGCACGCTGACCATGTATGGGAATGGATCGGAACGGGTGTTGCCATATTGATCAGTTTTTCACTGCTGATCATGGCAGGTAAGAAGCTGCCAACAGGGACGGTTTATGCCGTTTTTGTAGGTCTGGGGACGGCTGGGACGGTACTAGCTGAAATGGTGTATTTCGGTGAGCCATTTGAGCCGTTAAAGATCGCTTTGATTGCTGTTTTGTTAGTCGGTGTCATCGGTTTAAAAGTGGTGACAAAGGAGAAGGGAGCTAAATCGTAGAGATGGCGTGGATTTGTCTCATTGTAGCTGGTCTGTTTGAGATGATCGGCGTTGCGATGATCAACCTGTGGCATCGCCAAAGGAATATAAAATCGTTGTTGCTGTTGATGGGAGGGTTTGGGGGAAGTTTTCTTTTCCTTACGATTGCGATGCAGTCGTTATCGATGAGTACCGCCTATGCTGTCTGGACAGGAATCGGTGCTGCTGGGGGAGCCCTCTTAGGAATGATTTTTTATGGTGAGCCAAAAGATCGGCTAAGGATCTTTTTTATCAGTGTGGTATTAAGTGCAACCGTCGGCTTAAAATTAATCTCTTAATAAAAACAGTTATAGACAATATTTGTTCAAAAAAGAGGCTTAAAAAAACGGGTAAATAATAACTGACCAGAAAAAATAGGAGGGTACCAAATGAAAAAAAGAATTTTCTCAATTTTTTATATATGTGCACTGGTTTTGTTGATGGTAGGATGTAGCAATTCTGCACCATTAACAGAAGAACAAGCTCGGGAGTTAAAGGATGCCCAGTCCAATTATTATGGAGGATTGAACCGCGTGGTCAATGTGTATGATCAAAACGGGAAAGTGATTAAATCCTATGAAGGTAGAATTGACATTGCACCTGAAAGCGATGGCGGAGGAAAGGTAAAGTTTGAGTTAAATGGAAAACGGGTCATCATCTACAATGCGACTGTCATTGCGGAGGAAAAATAATTTCAGCTATTCGATTTTCTTTGATGGAGGGATGAAAGTGAAAAAGAGATATATCGCTCATGCGTTCGCTATTTTCTCCATGCTCCTTTTATTCAGTGCTTGTTCCAACACACCACCACCACCGACGGCGGAAGCAGAACGGCAATTGAAGGATGCCCAATCCAATTACTATGGGGGATTAAATCGAACGGTTACAGTGTATGATCAAAACGGTCGGGTAATCAAACAATACGAAGGACGAATTGATATTGATCCAAACAGTGAACAAGGTCGAAAAGTGAAGTTTGAGTTAAACGGAAAACGGATTATCATTTATAATGCGACTGTGATTGCCGAAGAAAAATGAAAACGTCATCTTCGGATGGCGTTTTTTTGTTTTTTTTACTTTTGGTGAATCTATCTAGATTCACAAGTATAAACTATAAATAATAAAAATGTAAGCGCTTTAAAAATATAGGGGGATATCCCTATAGATTATCCAAACTTTTTAACGGAAAATATATATGTAAATACTTTCCGAAGAAAACAATTCACGGGGGGGAAATGATGGCACAGGTACATTATCCAATCGTCGTTGTTGGTGCAGGCACAGGGGGGATTATGGTATCCGCCAATTTAGTGCGTGCATATCCCGGACTGAAGGGCAAGATCGCTATCCTTGATCCTGTTTCCAAGCATTATTATCAACCGCTTTGGACATTGGTAGGTGGTGGTGTTACCGATAAAAAAGCATCGGAGCGGGAAATGTCTTCTGTGATTCCAGAAGGGGTCGATTGGATCAAAGATGCAGTGACGACATTTGATCCAGAAGCAAATACGGTTAGTACCCAAGAAGGGAAACAGATCAGTTATCAATTTTTGGTGGTAGCAGCTGGGATTGAGATCAACTGGGATGGGATCAAAGGTCTGAAGGAAGCTTTGGGGTCCGGTGGTGTTTGTAGTAACTATTCTTATGATTACTGTGACTACACCTGGGAGACCATCCGCAACTTTAAAGGGGGAACAGCGATTTTTACCCAGCCGAGTACAGCGGTAAAATGTGGGGGAGCTCCACAAAAAATCATGTATTTGGCTGATGATGCCTTCCGTAAAGCGGGTGTTCGTGACCGGTCAAAAGTGATTTTTACCACAGCGCTCGATTCTATTTTCCAAGTTCCGGTCTATGCCAAAACATTGGAACAGGTGGTTCATCGTAAACAGATTTCCCCGATGTTTAAACGAAATTTAATCGAAGTTCGCCCAGACCAGAGAGAAGCCGTGTTTGAAAACTTAGAAACAAAACAACAAGAAGTGTTAGCGTACGATATGCTTCATGTGACTCCACCGATGCAGTCACCGGCTTTCATCCGCAATAGTCCGTTAGCGGATCAAAACGGTTGGGTGGACGTTGATCCATATACTCTGCAACATCGTCGTTATCATAATATTTTTGCGCTAGGGGATTGTGCTAACTTGCCAACCTCTAAAACCGGAGCAGCAATCCGTAAGCAAGCGCCCGTCGTTGCCGAAAACTTGGTTTCTGCGATGCAAGGTGACGTACTCGGAGCACAATATGATGGTTATACATCTTGTCCTTTGGTTACAGGCTACAATCGTTTAGTGATGGCTGAGTTTGATTATAATAAACAGCCGAAGGAATCGTTTCCTATTGATCAATCCCAAGAACGTTTTAGCATGTATTTAGTGAAAAAGGATTTATTGCCGATCTTGTACTGGAACGGAATGCTTAAAGGATTGATGTAGAGAGGGGGGAGTTCATGGGAAACAATAAAGCGGTCGGGGAACAACCCCTTTGGCAAGATCCCCTGGCTGATCCAGAAGTTCAGGAGTCATTGACGGTTTTGATTCAAAAACTTCCACAGATTAAAGAGATGGTACTTTCGGCTGAAAAAGCAGCTGTATTGGTTTCTTCGATTGCCCAAGACCAGACTAGTTTAAAACAACTTGGTGAAAAATGGGATCGCTTAACACAAACCCATCAAATCAATGAAGAGACATGGCAGGCGCTGATTACACTCTTAGATAAGCTGCCCACTTTGCTCACCATGATCGAGACGCTGGAGAAGGTGCAACTATTTGTTCAATCGCTCATGCAGGATAAAAGTTCGATTGAATACCTAGGAGAAAGCGTAAAATCCTATTTGGCACCGGTGACAGAAAAGCTGGACTTAGTGAAAGAAGCACAAGAAAGAGCGAAACAAGATCAGACAAAAGTCTCACTCTTTACCATCCTACGATGGATGAAGGAACCCGCTGTCCAAGATTCTTTAAAATTTATCCATGCTTTGCTACAAGTGTGGACAGAAAACTGCAACAGAAAATAATGGAGGGAGATAGATGTTATTACGTTATTTCTATGATGAAAAGCTAGCTCATGCTTCTTATATGGTTGGCTGCCAAGCGACGGGCGAGGCGATTATCATCGATCCAGGTCGCAATATCACCCCTTATTTGGAAGCGGCGAAAAAAGAAGGTGTCAAAATTACGGCTGCGGCGGAAACACATATTCATGCGGATTTTGTCTCAGGAGGACGCGAGCTAGCCAAACGAGGTGCCACTTTATATGTCTCGGATGAAGGAGGACCTGATTGGCGCTATCAAAATCTGGAGTCTTATTCGCACCGTTTGTTAAAAGACCAAGATCGTTTTGCGATTGGGAATTTGATGTTTGAAGTGATGCATACGCCAGGACATACCCCCGAAAGCATCTCTTTCTTGCTAACAGACCGCGGCGCAAATACCCCTATGGGTATTTTTTCCGGCGATTTTGTTTTTGTCGGAGATGTTGGGCGACCAGACCTGTTAGAGAAAGCGGCTGGTTATCAAGGAACGGCAGATCAAGGAGCCAGAGATATGTTCCGCTCACTGCAAAAGTTCAAACAACTGCCTGATCATTTGCAGCTTTGGCCCGCACATGGTGCCGGAAGTGCTTGCGGAAAAGCATTGGGTGCCGTCCCTTCTTCAACGGTTGGTTATGAGAAGCTATTTAACTGGGCATTATCCTATACAGATGAGGAAGAATTTGTACAAGCGCTGCTGGAGGGGCAACCGGAACCGCCAAAATATTTTGCTGTGATGAAACACGTGAATAAAGTGGGTCCCGCACTGCTAGAAAATGTAAAAGATCCGACCGAATTGACGATCGAAGAGCTTGAAAAAGCCCTGAAAAATGGCGAAATGGTGATCGATACCCGTGCCGCTGGTAAATTTGCCGAAAAGCATATCGATGGGACGATCAATATTCCCTTTAATCGTTCATTTACCAATTGGGCTGGTTGGTTTGTCAATTATGAAGAGCCGATTCACCTGTTAGTACAGGAAGGACAATTGAATGATGTGCTCATCGCTCTTCGCTCGATCGGAATCGATCAAGTGAAAGGATATATGAATGTAGAAACGGCATTGGCTAGTAGCCAGTCCCTTGAAAGCTATGAAGAGATTACTCCTGCAGAAGCAGCAGCAAAAGTAGAATCAGGAGAAGTGACATTGATCGATGTCCGTAATCAGACCGAGTGGTTGGAAGGACATATTCCCAATGCGAGTCACATTATGTTAGGAACTTTGCTGGATCGATACAATGAAATTCCCAAAGATCGTCCAGTCGTCGTCCAATGTCGTTCTGGTGCTCGTTCGGCGATCGCTGCGAGCATTTTACAGGCGAAAGGGATCAAAAAGATTTACAATCTAACTGGTGGATTCAATCGTTGGAGCAAAGAGGTTCCTCATTTAACTGTATAAATGAATGACGATACACGAAATAGAGACTGGTTCTTGTTATAATAGAACCAGTCTCTTGTTGACAAAAGAGGAAGTTTAGGGAGGGACCGGTCATGAATAATGAAGAGCTCCCTTTGGAGAATAAATATTTAAAGCAAATCTTTGAGCATATTCAAGACGGGATCATTGTGATGGATCACAACCGTAAAATTATGATGATGAATCCTTCCGCTCGGCGATTAACCGGATGGAAATTGGGGCATAAGGTTCCCTATTGCTCTTTTTGTGAAACGCGAAAAAGAGGTCCAAATGAAAATAAATGCTATTTGATTTCACGAGAAGAAGTCCCTTATTTTTTATCGGAGATGCCTACGTATCATGGCAATAAGATCAACGTAGAAATGAGCACAGCCATGATTTGCCATGATCCCAAAACGGGAAAAAAAGAGTATCTGCTCGTCTTAAGAGATCAAAGTTTAAAGCAAAAAGAAGAAGAAGTAAAAATGTCAAAAAAGATGATCCAGAAGTTAATCGAAGTACAGGAGAGCGAGCATAAGCGTTTGGCTCAGGAATTGCATGATGGCGTCGGACAATCTCTATATACGATTTCTGTTGCCTTGCAAGCGATTGAGTCTTATGTCAAGTCTCCGCGCTTACACAGTTATCTCGATGAGGTACGTGAAGAGTTGGAGAGTGTGATGCAAGATATCAAAGCTTATTCCTACCAGTTGCGTCCGCAAACGCTGGATCGTCTAGGGTTGATCCCTGCGATCAAAAGTTTAATTCAATCGATTCAAGCGAGCGCGGAAGGCTTAAATATTCGTTTCGTGAATAATGTGGTCGAATCGTTTGATCCCATGGTGGAGATCAATTTGTATCGTGTCATTCAGGAAGCACTCCATAATATCGTTAAGTATGCACAGGCGACCGAGGCGAAGATCGATCTAAAGGTAAAAAAGGGACAAATCTTACTAATTATCCGGGATAATGGGATTGGCTTTGATCTTGATCAGGTGGAAGAAGGTTTAGGTTTAAAGCATATGTCGGAACGGATTGATCAGCTAAGTGGCTCTTTTCGAATTTGGTCTCAACAGGGGAAAGGAACGACGATTTGGGTTCGAGTACCACTGGAAAGGGAGAGTATAGCCGATGATCAAAGTATTAATCGTCGATGATCATGATTTGATTCGGAAGGGAATCATCTTATTGCTCGAACGTTATCCAGAGATTGAGATTGTAGGAGAAGCGGGTGATGGAGAAGAAGCGATCCGGGTGGCAATGAGGACCAATCCAGATGTAATCTTGATGGATTTATCGATGCCAAATGGATTAGATGGTTTTACTTCGGCACAAGAAATATTAAAGCAAATGGAGCATGTAAAAATCATTATTCTTACCATGTATGATGAGGAAGTATATATTCAAAAAGCGATTCAGATCAATGCACAAGGCTTTATCTTAAAGAATAGTAAAGCGAGCGAGCTATATGAAGCGATTGTCAGTGTCTATCAGGGGAAGAAATTTTATAAGACGGGAATTCCTGAGGAACAACTCCGTAAGCTTTTTAAGTTTAAGGTAAAGTCTCGCTCTGTACTGAGTATCCGTGAAAAAGAAATCGTCAGACTAACGGTATTGGGTTTTACAAACCAAGAGATTTCCAAAAAGTTACTCATCAGTCCAAAAACGGTTGAAAATCATAAGTCAAACATTATGCATAAGCTTCGATTAAAAAATAAACATCAGCTCATTCAGTATGGGATCAAAAACAATTATCTGGATCTGTCGACATGATCGCACTGTTTGTTATTCTTTTCCCATTGTATCATTCGGTCAAATGGCTTGATCGTGAGTACAAATGGGATCTTTTTGTTTTCAAAACGCACCACTTGTGAAAAATGTCACAAATAGTTCTATTTTATAAACATACTTTTATAGTATATTAAAAAACAAAAGATAACTTTCTTTACAGAATTAGGGGGAAATCCCTATGGGTTATGGGGCTCTTCCACCATATACTAGGATATGAGGAGGGAGAAAATGAAAGATGAAAAATGGCTTGCTATGCTGTCCGGTATCGTCGCTATTGTGATGTTTTTCGCATTGTTATCCAAAGTCATCTAATCTAGAGGGGTGAATGAGGTGGATTCCGTCTTTTTTAGTCGTATGTTGACCGAATTAACCTTGGCTTTTCATATCATTTTCGCAACAATTGGCGTCGGGGTTCCTGTTATGATTGCCTTGGCTCAATGGATTGGTGTGAAAAATAACGATCCTCACTACCTTCTTTTGGCTCGGCGCTGGAGTCGGGGATTTGTGATTACGGTAGCGGTTGGCGTGGTAACGGGAACAGCCATCGGTTTACAGCTCTCTCTGCTCTGGCCAAAGTTTATGGAATTAGCTGGTCAAGTGATTGGTCTACCTTTGTTTTTAGAAACATTTGCGTTTTTTATTGAAGCGATTTTCCTGGGCATTTACATGTATACCTGGGATCGAGTGAAGAATCCAAAACTACATTTGCTACTATTGGTTCCTGTCGCGATTGGCGGTTCCATGTCTGCTGTATTTATCACAACCGTCAATGCGTTTATGAATACACCATCGGGGTTTGATTTGGTTGATGGTCAGCTGGTGAATATCAATCCTTGGGAAGCGATGTTTAACCCAGCGACAGCGACGAAAGTGGCCCATGTGTTGACTACTTCGTATATGACATCTGCTTTTATTCTCGCGGCGATTGCTGCCTATCACCTACTAAAAGGAAAACGGCATGTTTATTATAAAAAAGCTTTACGGGTTACCATGATTGCTGCGCTCGTCTTTTCTGTTGCGACCGCAGTTGCTGGAGACTTTGCTGGAAAATTTTTAGCGAAGTATCAACCAGAAAAATTAGCTGCTGCTGAATGGCATTTTGAAACTGAAAAAAATGCTCCTCTCGTCTTATTTGGAACATTGAATGAGGAGAATCAAGTGGAATCGGCGATAAAAATTCCATCTGCTTTAAGTATTCTCGCTTATGGAACTCCTGATGGAGAAGTAATCGGACTGAATGAGTTTCCCAAAGAAGAACAACCACCTCTTTATATCCACTATCTATTTGACCTGATGGTTGTCATTGGGATCGCTCTTACCATCGTCGCCTTTCTTTATGTCTTGTTTGAACGAAAAAAGCCGCAGCTTGTCCGCTCCAAACTTTTTTTATCGATCCTCATCGGTTCTGCTCCTCTGGCGATGTTGGCGATCGAAATTGGTTGGTTTTTTACGGAAGTGGGGAGACAGCCATGGATTATTCGCGGATTGATGAAAGTGAGTGAAGCAGCGACCACTTCGGACGATGTAGGCATTTTCCTCGGTTTGTTCGCTATTTTGTATACGGTGCTTACAATCGCTTGTTTATCGGCGCTACACAAGTTATTTAAAAATAAACCGGCTGAAAAAGAACTACAATAAATGGTTCAAAAGTAATATACTATAGGGGGTATGGTAAATGTCCCAAGAGTTAATTGGTATTTCTGTCCTATGGCTTTTCCTCTATGGCTACTTGATTGTTGCCTCGATTGACTTTGGAGCCGGTTTTTTTAGTATCTATAGTGACTGGTTTGGTAAAAAACATGTTGTGCACAAAGTGATTCAGCGTTATTTGTCCCCTGTGTGGGAAGTGACCAATGTGTTTTTGGTCTTCTTCTTTGTAGGAATCGTTGGCTTTTTCCCTAAAACGGCTTATTATTACGGAACAACCTTATTTGTTCCAATTAGTATCTCCATTATTTTGCTGGCCATTCGCGGCTCCTACTATGCCTTTGGAACATATGGGCATAAGGAGAATAAAATTTTTACCTTTTTGTATGGAGTGACCGGTTTATTGATCCCAGCTTCTCTGACCACCGTATTAACGATCTCGGAGGGTGGGTTTATCAAAGAGGAAGCTGGCACGCTGCAATTGCTTTATGGCGAACTTTTAAAAAGTCCGTATTCATGGAGTGTGGTCTTGTTAGCGATCGTCAGTGTCCTTTTTATCTCCGCTAGTTTTCTCACATACTATGCTCATGCAGCAAAGGATGAGAAAGCAACTCAGCTCTTAAGGAAATATGCACTCGCTTGGAGTTTCCCAACGATTTTAGCTGCCATCGTCGTCTTTTTTACATTGAAACAGCATAATGCTGTACACTATAACGAAATGCTAAATCTATCTTGGGCATTTCTCTTGTCACTTGTCGCCTTTGGAATTGCCGTATATTTGCAATATCGGCAAAAATATTATGGGATCGCTTTTGTCGCGGTCATGGCGCAATTTGGCCTCGCTTTTTTTGCCTATGGTTTTTCTCACTACCCATACCTGCTGTATCCGATGTTGACCATTCATGATGGTTTTACCAATGAAGTGATGGCAAATACGTTGATTCTCTCTTTTGTTGCAGGACTCTTGGTGTTGGTCCCCTCATTGTATTTGCTGATGAGACTATTTCTCTTTAATCGTGACTATGTTCAAGGAAAAAAATGAGGTGAGTATAAGTGGAAAACTTTTGGATAACTTATGCACCAATCCTATTGGTCGTTATATCCCTGATCGTTGTGTTTATTTGGGGAGGGAGAGCCAGTCAATTTCCGGAAGAAGACGATTAATTCTTTACGTATGAGGTGGTTTTGTGGAGGATCTGATATTTTATACCGTAATATTTTTAATAGGTTTGATCGGCTCATTTATCTCTGGCTTAGTCGGGATTGGCGGTTCGATTATCAAATATCCGATGCTCCTTTATATCCCGCCTTTGTTAGGACTAGCTGCTTTTACCGCTCATGAAGTATCCGGTATTAGCGCGGTACAAGTTTTTTTCGCTACGATTGGTGGCGTTTGGGCTTATCGAAAAGGAAACTATCTCCAATCCCAATTGATTCTCTATATGGGGGTTAGTATTCTGATCGGTAGTTTGTTGGGTGGTTATATATCCCGCTTTTTTCCGGAGTGGATCATTAACTTGGTCTATGCGATCTTGGCAACCATTGCGGTCATCATGATGTTTATGCCCAAGAAAGGGGAAGAGCATGACTTAAATGGACCTCTTCAATTTAATAAAGTGGTCGCTTCCACTTCCGCTTTGATTGTAGGCTTTGCCTCAGGAATTGTGGGAGCGGCGGGTGCTTTTATTTTGGTTCCGATTATGCTCGTCGTACTCAAAATCCCCACTCGCATTACCATCGCGAATTCACTTGCAATCACCCTCATCTCCTCGATCGGCTCGACTTTTGGAAAGATCTGGACAGGGCAAGTTTTGCTAGTTCCTTCCGTCGTTATGATTATTGCTAGTTTGTTGGCTGCACCACTCGGTGCCATGGTGGGCAAACGAACCAATGCCAAAGTATTGCAAGCGATTTTAGCTATGCTCATTTTAGCGACAACGATAAAAATTTGGATGGATATGTTAATGTAGTTTGAACTACTGATTGCTAAAATCATCGTGCATTCTTAGGAAGAAGGTTCTAACGGGACCTTCATTGGCTTAGCGACTTCCTGTGGTTCCTGTGATTAAGAGGCGTAAAGCCTCTTTTTTAAGGTTTTGGCTTGTTATGATATGATTGAGACCATCCAATAATGGATTTACACCAAATGGCTAGGGCATACATCCTATTGATTGATTATGGTGTAGGAATGCATGCCCTGATTTTATAAGAGGAGGAATCCGTATTCGAAACTCGTTGTCTTTTTAGATTACGCACTTGGGGATCATGCTTTCTATATACTTAGAAACTTTTTTTTAATTTACTCATTAATTCATTAAATTTATCGGCTTGTTTAATAGAAGTTTTCAATTCTCTTTCTAACTTATTAAAGACGTCTTCATAGTCAGCATTATTCCTAGATTGCCTCAATCTTTTTCCAATCTGACCCATCCTTCGAAAATCTCTATTTCTGTGACTTTCGCAATAATTCCATAAATTACGATGAGAGTTTTTTTTATTTATTTCTATTTGCTCTGTATCCCTTATCAAATTTCTTGTCTCGCAATGGACATAATAGTAAGCTCTGCTAATAGCAAAGCGTTGACCTGCGGTAGCATAATGGAATCAAAAAATGATTCTTGAATTGAGTATTTTACAGGAGAAGCCGCCTGAAAGCCCACGGTTTCAATCGTGGTATGAAAGACATATAATATAAAGTAATCTAGCAGATTGGAGTGTAATAAATTGATCTCATCCTATGAAGCTTTTTTGGAAGGACGGAAACCAGCTACTTATGTGAATTTGGGCATCATATCACGACCTGAGCTCATCTCAAAGCTGATGAAATATCCTAAAATCAATGAGTTTGGGGACTTCTGGATGTTTTTTCGAAATGACAGAATGAAGTCTCGATATATGAAGCAAATGAATGGTATAAAACCAGGTACTCCTGAACGTCAATATATCCTTGGAATTACATTGGGATATCCTCCCAAAGCGGTCGATTTTTATACGCGATATTTTGAATGGCAACTTAGAGAAAGAGAAGTAGCGAAGGACTGGTTTTTCACACATAATGTAGCGATGAAATACCACGGAATTATGTTTGTTAGTCATGTTGATGATCTTGAAGAGAACGCCCGATGGCTGTGGGATACATATCAAATAGATGAGGAAATATGTATCGAGGCGATAAAAATGCCAGAGCGTGAAAATGAGAGGTTTATCGTCCAATTTCGAAATCTTTCTGATATTACTGATGTAAGAGAAAAGGCGAAACAAGTGCTTAAATATAATAGCTTGACTTTACATGGGATGTCATGACGTCTCTGATATAAGGAGGATATATGAATAGAAAGATACTCGTCTTATTTCTGCTAATGGTCTGGATCTTCCCCGCGTGTTCAGCGGAAAATGAGGATCCATTGCCTGAAGATCGCGCGAATACGCCTAAAACGGAGAACTTTATTACACGATTAGATGGAAGCGGTATTTTGGTAGTTGAAAAAAAGATGAATCCTCAGGCGATCTACTACCAAGTAACAGCAAATACCACCATTACGAAAAACGGGAAAGAAATTTCCAGCGCTAACTTAAAGATCGGCGATCTAGTTGAAGTACAAGTTACGGGAGTCATCAGAGAATCTTATCCCGCTCAAGCCGAAGCAGCATCGATTGAAGTGTTTGAAAGCAAAGTATCCCAACCAGCTCAGCAAGCTCTCTTCGTATTTCAAAATCAAACAAACACTGTATTTATCAAGCATTATCAAGAAAAAGAGAACATTTGGGAGTTTGTTTTACAAGAATTGTTTGAAGAAAAGGAGTATCGGGTGAGCATCGATAAAAAGACCCATCGTGTAGTCGATCAAGAGTAGAGTATTTATCAGTGAATTCCAAGAAATAGATAAAATGGGATGATTCTTCTTTTCCCATTCCATCTATTAACGGAAGAAAAGAGAGCGTATATAATAGGAGTACTGGCATTGAAGGGAGATCATACGGTGGATGGAAGAGTTGGAGGCAGCATTCAATGAAGAGTCTAACCATAAAAGAGCTACTTCTCGATGTCATCACTGGGGAGTGGGGAAAAGAACCACAAGGACTGAACGATATAAAAGTGATTCGAACCACCAATTTTTCCAATGATGGGCGGCTAGATTTGGAAAAAGAAGTGGTCTTGCGAACGATTGATGAAAAAAAGGTATCTGCAAAGAAGCTAAAGTGCGGTGACATTATTATTGAGAAATCGGGGGGCTCACCGGATCAACCCGTGGGTAGAGTAGTCTATTTCGATCTCAAGGAGGATACTTATTTATGCAATAATTTCACGAGCATTTTAAGACCAAACCGTCAAAAGGTCGTAAATAAGTATCTATTTTATTATTTATTTTACAAACACCAAACCAAAGCGGTTTTAAAGTTTCAAAATAAAACGACTGGGATCATCAACTTAAAATTGGATCACTACCTTAAAAAGCTAAGGATTCGCTTACCTTCTCAAGAAGTGCAACGAAAAACCGTTTTTGTTCTCGATAAGACGCAAGAGCTAATTGACAAACGAAAAGCCCAAATCGAAGCACTAGACCAATTGACCAAAAGCCTATTTTTGGAGATGTTCGGTCATTTAGAAGGAGAAAAGCAGCCATTAAGCGCTTATTGTCAGATCAATCCGTCCAAAAAAGAAGCTGAAAAAATAGATGATGATCAATTGGTAACCTTTTTGTCGATGTCGAGCGTGTCCGACAAAGGGGAAATCGATTTATCGACTGTGAAGAAAATAAAGGATGTTCGGAATGGATTTACCTATTTTAAAGATGATGATGTCCTATTCGCTAAAATCACGCCATGCATGGAAAATGGGAAAGGTGCCATCGCTCGCAACTTAGTCAATGGAATCGGGTTTGGCTCAACAGAGTTTCATGTACTCAGACCAAAAGCGAATGTAAATAGCTACTGGTTATATTATTTAACCGTTTTACCATCCTTTCGCAGACTGGCGCAAAAGAATATGACAGGCAGTGCGGGTCAAAAACGGGTACCAAAACAATTTTTTGATCAATATAAAGTCGTTTTACCACCTATCGAACGGCAAAATCGATTTGCTGAAATCATCCGAAAAGTTGAAGACCAAAAAGCGATGCTAGAGCAAAGCTTAACCGAACTCCAAAACAACTTCCAAGCCCTGTTGCAGCGAGCCTTTCGGGGTGAATTATTTTTGGATCAGCAGGAGCAACCAGAACAGATCCGTGGCGGCTGATCGTTGAAGGGATTTGGCTGTCTTTCTAATTCCATCGAGTAGTAGAAGAAACGAGAAAGTATATAGTAGGAGTATTGTCATAGGAGGAAACGAAATGATTACGGGAGAGATCAGAACAAGGGTAGATAAAATTTGGGAAACGTTTTGGACAGGGGGGATTACCAATCCACTGTCAGTGATTGAACAGTTTACATACCTCTTATTTATCAAAGGTTTGGATGAAGTAGAGACGACGAAAGAGAGCGAGAGTCTCCTACTAGGAATCGAGTATGAGGGGATCTTTCCTCCGGACAAGCAACATTTGCGCTGGAGTAAATTTAAAAGTCGCGGTGTGGAGGAAATGTATGAGATTGTTTCCAAAGAAGTGTTTCCCTTTATCAAAAATCTGCATGGACAGAAGGATTCAGCCTATTCCAAATATATGAACGATGCCATCTTTATGATTCCAACTCCCCAACTCTTGGCGAAGATCGTCGATGGGATCGATAAAATCCCGATGAAAGATCGAGATACCAAAGGGGATTTGTACGAGTATTTGCTCTCTAAAGTAGCGACTGCCGGAACCAACGGTCAGTTTCGTACTCCTCGTCATATTATCAAGATGATGGTGGAACTGATGCAGCCAACTCCAGAAGATATCATTGTTGATCCGGCAGCGGGTTCAGCGGGCTTTTTGGTGGAAGCAGGGGAATATCTCCGACGAAATCGCAGTGATTTATTCCTTGTCCAAGGATTAAAAGAACATTTTAATAATCGGATGTTTTACGGCTTTGATATGGATCGCACGATGTTGAGGATCGGGGCGATGAATATGATGCTGCACGGGGTGGAAAATCCCAATATCGAATATCGTGATTCCCTCTCGGAACAAAACAAAGACAAAGATCGCTACACTTTGATTCTCGCCAATCCGCCGTTTAAAGGATCATTGGATTACGATGCCGTCTCGGGTGATTTGCTCAAAGTGACGAAAACGAAGAAAACGGAGTTGCTCTTTTTAGCATTATTCCTGCGGATGCTCAAGACAGGAGGACGCTGTGCCTCGATCGTACCGGATGGTGTCTTGTTTGGCAGCTCCAAAGCGCATAAGTCGATCCGCAAGGAGATTATCGAAAAGCATAAATTGGAAGCGATCATCTCCATGCCGAGCGGTGTGTTTAAACCTTATGCTGGAGTCTCCACAGCGATTATGATCTTCACCAAAACAGGGGCAGGCGGAACCGATCAAGTCTGGTTCTACGATATGAAAGCGGACGGCTATTCCCTCGACGATAAACGAAGCCCGATCGAAAAAAATGATATTCCCGACATCATCGCGCGTTTTCACAATCGAGCGCAGGAGACAAAGCGTAAACGAACCGAGCAATCCTTCTTTGTTCCAGTGGATGAGATCCGTGAAAATGATTATGATCTGTCGATGAATAGATATAAGGAGATCGAATACGAAGAAGTGGAGTACGACCCACCGCAAGTGATCTTAGCAAGGGTGAAGAAGTTGGAAGAGGAAATTATGCAGGGAATTGAGGAGTTGGAGGAAATGGTAAAGGGGTAGTTATCCTGTGGATTGTAAATTGGGTCATATCTTTGAGTTTATACGCAATGGTGTCAATATTAAACAAGGCTTGGAAGGTGGATATCCTATTACGAGAATAGAGACCATCTCCAATGGCTTCATCGATCGAAATAAAATGGGTTATGCTGGGATAACGGATCCAGAAAAGTATAGTGACTATCTCCTTCAAGATGGAGATATTTTAATGTCGCATATTAATAGTGAAAAACATTTAGGTAAAACAGCAATTTATGAAGGCGATGACGTGATTATTCACGGGATGAACTTGCTATGTTTAAGACCTAAAAAGAAGAAGGCATACCCTAGGTATGTTTATTATTACTTGAATCACTTTGATTTTAAAAAACAGATTCCGAAAATAACTAAGAAGTCAGTCAATCAAGCGAGCTTTTCCGTTTCAGATTTGAAGAAATTAAAAATATATTGTCCTAGTATCGATCAACAAAAACAGATTGCGGATGTTCTCGACAAAGCTCAAGAACTGATTGATAAACGAAAAGCCCAAATTGAAGCACTAGACCAATTAATCGAAAGCGTGTTTTTGGAGATGTTTGGTGATCCCATTAAAAATTCTTCTGACTATTGTTTATTACCTGTCGAAAAATTATGTACACATATTTTGGGTGGTGGGACTCCCTCAAAAAGAAAACCCGAGTTTTATCGAGGAGATATTCCATGGGTTACACCTAAAGATATGAAGTCGATTCTGACTCATGATAGCAGGGATCATATAAATGAAAATGCGATTGCAAATAGTTCAGCTAAACGGATACCACCTCATTCCCTTTTAATGGTGATTCGTAGCGGAATTTTAAAGAAGAAACTGCCTTTGTCTATAAATATGAGGGAAGTTACGGTGAACCAAGATATGAAGGCTTTTATTGTGGATAAAAAGAAGGTAACTGTCGAGTATTTGCTTTACTTTTTTCATTTTTATCAAAGAGTATTGTTAAATCGAGTTCGTTCAGTTACAGCAGATAACTTAGATTTTAAACAAATAAAGAAAACGCTCGTTCCGGTACCTTCTATAAAACAACAGGAAAAATTTACCGCTCTTTTTTATAAGATCATTAAAGAAAAGGAAAAAAATCAACTTCAGTTGGTTCAGCTTGAAAATAACTTCCAATCTCTGATGCAACGGGCATTTCGTGGTGAATTGTTTTCTAATCACAGCGTACAACCCGAACAAACAACGGAGGGATCAACGTGTTATCCAATTTCGGCTTCTTAACCGGCAAAGCGCATTTTGAGAGCTTTGCCCCAGCTTGCCTAGAAGCTGAGAAGAGTTTGCTTGTTAGTCCGGCGACGTGTGCGATTTTGTGTCGGCGAGCGTTGGAATTGGCGGTGAAGTGGGTTTACCGCTTTGATAGTGCGCTGAAGGTTCCCTATCAGGAGAACTTATCCAGCTTGATTCATGATGAAGGGTTTCGTTCGATTCTTGATCCGAATCTGGCCCCGTTATTGCGCTATATTGTCAAATTGGGCAATCAAGCGGTGCATACCAATGTGATGTTAAAGCGGGATGAAGCGGTCTTATCGCTGCATCACCTCCACCAATTTGTCTCGTGGATCGACTATTGTTATTCCGATGAATTCACCGCTCCTGACTTTGACGAATCTCTCCTTCCTCTTGGTGACGACAAACGGACCCGTCCCGAAGAATTGCGCGATCTCTATGAGCGGCTAAGCTCCAAAGATCGACGTTTGGAAGAGATGATGAAGGAGAATGCGGAGCTACGGGCGAAACTGAGGGAAAAACGGGAAGCCCAGATGCAGGAGGGGGCGTTCCGTGTCGATGAATTAAGTGAATACGATACGAGAAAAAAATATATCGATCTCGATCTGAAGCTGGCGGGTTGGGAGTTTCGCCAAGATGTGAGAGAAGAGGTTCGCGTTGAGGGAATGCCCAATGCCCAAGGAATTGGCTATGTCGATTATGTGCTGTTTGGCGATAATCAAAAACCGTTGGCGATCGTCGAAGCGAAACGGACGACCGTCGATCCGCACACGGGGAAACAACAGGCGAAGTTATATGCGGACTGTCTCGAGAAAGCATATGGCCAACGCCCAGTGATCTTCTATACCAATGGGTTTGAAACCTATCTCTGGGATGATCTAGCTTACCCTGCTCGCAAGGTATCCGGCTTTTATACCAAAGAAGAACTCAGCTTGCTAATCGATCGGCGGACGATGAAGCGTTCGCTAAAAAGCGTAGAGATCCGTGATAAGATTACCAATCGCTATTACCAAAAAGAGGCGATCTTAGCGGTATGTGATGCTTTAGAGAAAAAACAGCGTAAAATGTTGCTGGTGATGGCAACAGGGACAGGGAAGACACGTACAGCGATTTCCTTGGTCGATGTGCTGACACGTCATAACTGGGTGAAAAATGTTTTGTTTCTTGCAGATCGTACCACTTTGGTCAAGCAGGCGAAGAATAGTTTTGCTAATCTATTGCCTAGCTTAACTTTATGTAATTTGCTGGATCGCAAAGACAACCCAGAAGAGTGCCGGATGGTTTTCTCCACCTATCCGACGATGATGAATGCAATTGATGAAGCAAAGCGAAAAGACGGGAAACGTCTCTTTACGGTAGGGCATTTTGATCTGATCATTGTCGATGAATCGCACCGCAGTCTCTATAAAAAATATCGGGCGATCTTTGATTATTTTGATGGAATATTGCTCGGACTGACGGCAACCCCCAAAGACGAAGTAGATAAGAATACATATGAAGTGTTTGATTTGGAAAGCGGGGTTCCTACCTATGCTTATGAGTTCGAACAAGCGGTCAAAGATGGCTTTTTGGTCGATTATCATACGATGGAGACGACGATGAAGTTTCTCGAAGAAGGAATTTGCTATCAGGATTTGTCGGAAGAAGAAAAAGAAGAATACGAAAATACGTTTGATAGCCAGGATGATATCGATCGTTCTGCTTTAAATAACTGGGTATTTAATGACAGTACGATTGACATTGTCCTCAAGGATTTGATGGAAAAAGGGATCAAAGTGGAAGGCGGCGATAAGCTGGGCAAAACGATTATCTTTGCCAAAAATCATCGTCATGCTGTACGAATCGTCCAACGCTTTGACGTTTTGTTCCCTGAGTATAAAGGTGAGTTTGCCAAGGTGATCGATAATCAGGTGAAATACCATCAAACACTGATCGATGATTTTTCAGAGCAGACGAAAATGCCCCAGATCGCTGTTTCAGTCGATATGTTGGATACAGGTGTTGATATACCAGAAGTGGTCAACTTGGTGTTCTTCAAGAAAGTGCGTTCCAAGGCAAAGTTTTGGCAGATGATTGGACGCGGTACACGGTTGTGTCCCGATTTATTAGAGGCAGGAAAGGACAAAGAGTATTTCCTTATTTTTGACTACTGCGGGAACTTTGCTTTTTTCAAAGCAAATGAAAAAGGATTGGAAGGAAGACTGGTTGTTAGTCTGACAGAGAGATTGTTTCATCATAAGGTGGAGCTGATTAAAGAATTACAAGAGCCGCGATTTTCGGATGAAGCCGATCAAGAATACCGTCATCAGCTGGTGGAGGATGTTTTATCGAGCATCAACGCACTTGATGAAGATAATTTCCGTGTTCGGCAACATATTGAGGCGGTGCATCTATTTAAAAATCGGGAAAATTGGGACTCGTTGACGACGATGGATGTCAATCGGATCAAACAAGAGATCTCCCCGATCATCATTCCCTCGACGGATGATGAGTTTGCCAAACGGTTTGATTTGTTGATGTATACGATTCAACTGGCCAGATTGCAAACCAAGAATGCGACCCATCCGATCCGCAGGGTCGTTCAAACGGCGGAGGCGTTAGCTAAATTAAAGAGTATTCCCCAAGTTGTTGAGCAAGCGGAGACGATCCGGCTGGTGCAAGATAGTGAGTTTTGGAAAGAAGCCCGTCTGCTTGATCTGGAACGAGTCCGAGAAGCATTGCGTGATTTGGTGAAATTTTTGGAGCGGGAAACCCGACAGGTTGTCTATACCAACTTTACGGATCAAGTCTTAGAAGTAAAGGAAAATGGTCCGCTATACTATGCCAATGACCTGCAAAATTATCGGAAAAAGGTGAATCAATATCTGCATGAACATCGTGACCAGCTTGCCATCTATAAGTTGCGGAATAATAAAAAGTTAACGGTTACCGATCTGCGAACGCTGGAAACGATTTTGTGGGAGAAGCTGGGTACACGAGAAGATTATCAGAAGGAATTTGGAAATACTCCCGTTACGAAGCTCGTTCGGCAAATCGTTGGATTGGATCCCCAAGTGGCGAATGAAGCCTTTTCGGAGTTTCTCTCAACCGAGCGCCTCAATGTGAATCAGATGAGATTTGTTAAGATGATCGTGGATTATGTTGTCAAGAATGGCTGGATCGAAAAAAGTGTATTGCAGGAAGAGCCGTTTAAAACAGTCGGAAGCATCGTCGAGCTTTTTCGTGACAATCTCGAGGATGCTAAGACAATCATTCGTATTATTGATGAAATTAATCGTAATTCAGAAGAAATTATTGGGGTATCCTCATAATAGACGGATTTTTCCTTGTTTTTTTATGGAAAAAAGGAGAGAATACAGGTAAAAGCAGACCATTTTGATGGTACTGCTTTTTTTTGCTATCCTTTTTTCAAAGGAGGGAGACGAAGGGGTGCCGAAGATTGAAGTGAAACATGTAACAAAGATTTTTGGCACATCGACGAAGAGTGCGTTGAAGTTGTTGCATGAAGGGGAGTCGAAGGAGGTCATTAAGCGAAAAACCAATGCCTCCATAGGTGTGAACCGAGTGAGCTTTGATGTAGAGAGTGGAGAATTCTTTGTTATTGTGGGTTTATCGGAAAGTGGCAAGTCCACTTTGCTTCGTCTCTTAAATCGGCTGATTCCACCGACCGAGGGGGAAATTTTGATCGATGGGAAAGATGTGGTGCAAATGTCTCCCGAACAGCTGAGGGAGGTGCGCCAAAAAAAGATGAGCATGGTGTTTCAGAAGTTTGCTCTTCTGCCCTATCGGACGGTATTGGAAAATGTTGCCTTTGGCTTAGAAGTGATGGGAGTGGAGAAGGCGGAGAGAAAGAAGAAGGCGACAGCTTGCTTGGAAATGGTCGATTTGGAGCAGTTGGCAGATCGTTTTCCTGAGCAATTGAGTGATGATATGCAACAGAGGGTGGGGATGGCTCGCGCTTTGGCGAATGATCCCGATGTTTTGTTAATGGATGAGCCGTTTAGTGCCTTCGATCCTTTGGTTCGGAAGGATCTGCAAGATGAGCTGATGGAATTGCAAAGACGCTTGAGAAAAACGATTGTCTTTACGACCCAGGATCTCGAGGAAGCACTGCGTCTCGGCGATCGCATTGCCGTGATGAAAGATGGAGAGATGGTCCAAATCGGGACGGCGGAGGAGATATTGAATCGTCCGGTCAATGAATATGTTGAACAATTTGTGAAGGATGTGAATCGGAGTAAGATCTTAACTGCTGGTGCCGTCATGACAAAAGGTGAAAGGGCAGTGATCGGAAGAGATGGGTCACGTCAAGTTTTAAAGAAAATGCGAGAAAGACGGATTCCTACATTACTCGTGACTGATCGCGATCATCAGTTGATCGGTTTCATTACTATCGATGGGATTAACAAGGCGCTGCTGCAAGGAATTCCTTGGGAGAAGATGATTATTCGTGAAGTAGTTAGGGTCAAGAGGGAGACATCCATTAGCGAGATCCTTTCTCTATTGCAAAAAAATAACCCGCTCCATCCGATTGTTGTCACAGATGAACGAGGACAATTGCTTGGAATGGTCGAACGCGGAAGTGTTCTAGCAGCTTTAACAGGGAACGGGGGAAATACGTCGTGAAGATCCCAAAGATTCCTCTATCGGACTGGGTGGATGCGCTACTCGACTGGATGCAATCCCACTTGGGTTTTTTGTTTTCTTTGATTAGTGGAATCGTTGAACCAATCGTTGCTTTCTTTCAAGGAATTTTTTCTATTCTGCCTCCAATCGTTACCATTGTCCTAATTGCCTTATATAGCTGGTGGTTGGCACGTTGGCGAATGGGTTTGTTTTCTTTATTCGGTCTTCTTCTCATTGATCATCTTGGTTATTGGAAAGAAAGTGTCGAAACGATTTCCTTCGTATTGACTTCCGCCCTTATTTCGATACTTATCGGGATTCCACTAGGTATTTGGCTTGGAAGAAATCGGACGGGGCATAAGGTGGTTTCACCGCTGTTGAATCTGATGCAGACGATTCCCGCTTTTGTCTATCTGATCCCGGCAGTCTTTTTCTTTTCATTGGGGACGGTCTCGGGGATCATTGCTTCAGTGATTTTTTCAATGCCGCCGACGATTCGAATGACCAGCTTGGGTTTACGGCAGGTTCCGAAGGAATTACTAGAGGTGGCTGATGCTTTTGGATCGACTCCGGCGCAAAAATTATGGAAGATAGAAATTCCGGTTGCTAGGCCGACGATCATGGCAGGAATCAATCAGACGCTGATGTTATCTTTGTCGATGGTTATCATCGCGTCGATCATTGGAACGGGGGGTTTAGGTGAGCGAGTCTTACAGTCGCTGACAGATCTTCAAGTGGGGAAAGGATTTGAAGCAGGATTGGCGATTGTGATCATTGCTGTGATCTTCAAGCGTTTGGCGCAAAGTGTAGCCAAGAAAGATCGCTAGAAAACAGTCAATCGGATGTGATTCGACACAGAAAGGGTATAAAGGGAAGGAAAGCCCGTTGACAAGAAGGATCAACGGGCTTTTTTAAGCACTTTTTAAGAAGAGGAAAGGGATGAGTGGGTGGTACAGATTTGCGCTCCTTGTGAGTCAGGGGTAAGGAGCATGTTTTCGTAATCGATTTGATGATTGGTCATGACTTGATCAATAAAGGAAATGAGTTGTTCTTTTTCTGCTTCAGTTTGATAAAAACTTAAAATAGTGGGACCGGCTCCGCTCAATGCGACACCTAAGGCGCCATGTTCGGGGGCATGGTGAATAATTTCTTCCAGTCCGGGAACGAGCCTTGCCCGATGAGGCTGATGAATGCGATCTCGCATCGCTTTTTTCAGTAAGTCGAGACGTCCTTGCGTCAGTGCTGCGACCAAGAGGCTACTGCGACCGATATTGTAAACAACATCTTCTTTTTCGTATTGCTCAGGTAAAACCGAACGGGCTTTGGTTGTCGCCAAATGAAAATGAGGGATCGTCACCAAGATATGAAGCGGTGGTGCCGGTAGACGAACATATGGGACAGGATCGTCGGGATTTTCCGGCATGGTCGCTACAACAATACCGCCAAATAACGAAGCTCCTACATTGTCTGGATGTCCTTCCCATTGGACAGCGATCGAAAATAATTGTTCTTGTGTGAAGGGTTCCCCTGCAAGATAGTTGGCACCGATCAATCCACCGACGATCGCCGCTGCGCTACTTCCCAGACCGCGGGTTAAGGGAATATCTGAGTAAATATCAATCGCCAGCTTGGGTTCGGGTAAACCAGCGCGAGTAAATAAATCAGCAGCAACACGGTAGATCAAGTTGGTTTTGTCTGTGGGGAGACTTTTCAGCTCCTCGTTGTGCGAGATAACCTCAATTTGATCAGCGAAACGCATACGGATCGTGGTATAAAGTTGAAAAGCGAGACCGATGGTATCAAAACCTGGACCTAAATTTGCCGTACTTGCTGGAACTTTTACTTCTATAGCGGTAGGGGAGTGTTGCATTTCGCTCACGTCCTTTACCTATCCATCAATGAGAGTACGGCGTCATAAGTAGCAGGGATGGTCTCTGGTTTGAAGTTCATGGAGTTAATAACAATGTCGGGATCTTTTAAGCCATTCCCTGTCAATACACAGACGATCGTGGTATCATCTGCAATTAGCTTGGCTTGCCGTTTTTTGATGACTCCTGCAAGGGAAGCAGCGGAGGCAGGTTCACAGAAGATTCCTTCTGTACGGGCCAATCGTTGTTGCGCCGCTAAAATCTCCTCATCTGTCACACTATCAATTAAACCACCCGACTCTTTTACTGCATTGAGAGCTCCATCTTTGCTCGCGGGATTTCCGATCCGAATCGCGGTAGCGACGGTTTCCGGATGAAGAACGGGTTCGCCGAGGACGAGCGGGGCTGCACCTGCAGCTTGGAAACCGAACATCTTTGGCAATTGGCTGCTCTTTTGAGCGTTGTAATACTCTTTAAATCCTTTCCAATAAGCCGTGATGTTTCCTGCGTTACCCACCGGAATAGCTAAAATGTCAGGAGCATTGCCCAAGGTATCGACAATTTCGAAGGAAGAGGTTTTTTGTCCTTCAATCCGATATGGATTGACCGAGTTCACTAGGGTGATCGGTTTATGATCGGTGATCTCCCGGGCAATCTCCAAAGCTTGGTCAAAGTTGCCATCGATCGAGACGATTTTAGCGCCGTAGGCGACGGCTTGTGCTAACTTTCCAAGGGCGATTTTCCCCGTTGGAATGAGAACGATACACTCTAATCCGGCACGTGCGGCATAAGCAGCTGCAGAAGCGGAGGTGTTACCAGTAGAAGCTCACATAATGGTGGTATTTCCTTCTTCAACTGCTTTGGCCACAGCCATGACCATTCCTCTGTCTTTAAATGAGCCGGTTGGGTTTAGACCTTCATATTTAAAATAAAGTTGCAGTCCCAATTCCTTGGATAAGTTGGCAGCATAAATCAGAGGGGTGTTTCCCTCGTGTAAGGTAAGAATAGGGGTGTTTTCAGTGACGGGCAAGTGTTCACGGTAACGCTGAATAATCCCTACTTGGCTGATCGGGTAGCTCATTCTGTTTCTCCTCCCTCAATGCGATAGTAACTTTTGATCTCGGATACGATCTCCATTTTTTCCATTTGAGCGAGCGCCATTGTAAAGCTTTGTTTGGAAGCGCGATGGGTGGTGATGATGATTTCTGCTTTTTTCTCTTTCGATTTAGGCTGCTGTAGAATCGTCGCCAAGGAAATTTCGTTCTCAGCCAAGATTTGGGAAATCTGAGTAAATACTCCAGGTTGATCCGGAACGATCATTCGCAGGAAGTATTTGCTAAATCTTTGATCATCGCTTTTTAGTTTCTTTTCATTATAAGAAGAGGCGATTCCTAAACCATTGACTTGGAGTTTCATATTCTTCACAACGGTCACTAAATCAGAGACGACGACGGTGGCTGTTGGGAGTTCACCAGCTCCAGGACCATAGAACATGGTTTCACCGACTGCCTGTCCGTGTACATAGACCGCATTATACACACCATTCACCGAGGCGAGAGGATGGGATTTATGTACCAAAGTTGGTTCGACACTCACTTCAATTCCTTCGCCATTTTGTTCAGCTAAGCCGAGCAACTTCATTTCATATCCTAAATTTTTGGCATACGTAATATCTTCCTTTGTAACCTGACTGATCCCTCTGACGGAGACTTCTTCCAGTTTGATGGGGATATGGAAACCGAGAGTAGATAAAATAACCATTTTCCGAGCTGCATCCAAACCTTCGACATCCGATGTCGGGTCTGCTTCGGCATAACCGAGTGCTTGCGCTTCGGCTAACACTTCGTGGTAGTCTGCTCCTTCTTGACTCATTTTACTGAGAATAAAGTTAGTGGTTCCATTCACAATCCCCATGATTTTGGTGATCCGGTCGGATGAAAAGCTCTCAGATAATGCCCGTAAAATCGGGATCCCACCGGCAACACTTGCTTCATAAAAAACATCGCAATGATTCTTCTTTGCCAGACTTAAAATTTCGTCACCATAAAGAGCCATTAAATCTTTGTTTGCTGTGACGATATGTTTCCCTTTTTCTAGTGCAGTTAAGATATATTCTTTTGCGGGATGAATTCCACCCATTACTTCAATAACGACATCGATCTCTGGTGAGTCGAGAATTTCATTTGCATCGGTTGTTAGTTTTTCTATCGGAACATCGATGCTCCGATTTTTATCTTTATTTCTGACAAGGATTTTTTCTACTTGAATCGGAAGACCTGTCTGTTTAAGCAAATCTTCTTGATGACCTTCGATGATTCGGACGACTCCAGTGCCTACTGTTCCAAGGCCCATCAGTCCTACTTTGATTACTTGCTTTTCCATCGATGTATCTCCTATCACTAAATTGTTTCTGTTGTAAAAACATCTGTTCATCTATAGTGGACAGTATATCGAAATTTGGAGTTTATGGCAATACCTAATTTTATAATAAAAGCAGGAGGAAAGCAGAAAAAAAGATGGATATCCATATTATGGTTAGAAATAAGGAATGCATTCACCAATTAGCCATGTAGTTGCATTTTTTCTAGAAAACGATATTTTTTAGCGGATCATGGGCGTTGTTTTGAAATCCTTATGGGATTGATAAGAGTAACAATGTTCTGCATAATGGAACATGTGAGCTTTCAGCGTACTGGGAGTAAGTATTTTTATCGATTACTGAAACACTGCGAGCAGGTATTCGGCTCCAGTGATCCCTTCTAACTGAAGGAGTCCTAAACCGAATGGACTGCAATTGCTAACTAGCTGAGACTCCCATCAGCTATAAGAGTGTTAAATCAAAGACTTTTTGGAGAGAAGTATGAAAAAAGAAGAAGATCAAACAACTACTTCTAAGGTGAAAAAGAAAACTTCTTATGTTTGGATTGGACGAAGGTGGCTAGTCGGAATTCTTGTCTTAATGATCGGTCTTGTTGCAGCGAATCTTTGGTTTGTATTGGATACCGATTTGGTTACCGTCACAGATTCGGCTACCGTGATCGAAAAGATCACTATTAATTCCCTTGGGAATCAATCATCTTCAGATTCAGCAAGCGCTTCTTCGAATTCTTCCTCTTCTACGACCATGGAAGAGCGGGGAATAGAACTGGCGAAAGAAATCAAAGAGTATGCTGCGCAGGGAAAAGTATATGGCGTCCCTTTTTCTGTAGATGGATCCCTAAGTGAAGTAAATCGGGTGTGGGGGCCACATGACGATGTTTTCAGAGGAAGTCCGTATTGGTTGTTTGATGATAAGGATGTTGGATTTTATACCGAATCGATGGATATAAACAATGGTCACACCTGTGCCATTACTCTCCAATATACGAAAAATCCAGGTGGTAGTTTACCGCCTCATTATGAAGCGATGACTTTTGATCATGTCAGAGAGGTATTTGGAAATAACTATCGATTGGAACAAGTTTTTGACAATACGGGAACTGAGTCCGCAGATGTTTATTTTTATCATTTGCCACCGTATGGCGTCGAGTTTTGGGTGTCGGAAGGTAAGATTCGGTTGCTCCAAGTCGGTACAGAGCGATGCGGTATTTTTGGCTCGAAAGTGGACTTTTTTTATCGTTGATCCAATAAGCAACCCCCGCGCTACTGTTTGCAGCGAGGGGGTTTTTCATACTGATTAGATGGGGAACACCCTGATATTGCGAGGTTTAATAAAGATCCGCTGACTGACCGATAGATCGAGCTCATGAAAGCGTTCTTTTGTTAATTCGACTTCTAAAATTTCCTCTTCATCCAGGCGTTCTACTTCCAAACGAATGGTTGGTCCGACTGGATGGGCGTAGCGGATCACGACTTCCATTGAAGTATCGTCGGTTTTGTTTCGATCAATCACCCATTCATGAGGACGGACATAAGCGACAGCAGGCGAATCTTTACGATCCGCATATTCGGGAGCATGGATCTCAATCGCTCCCAACGTTGCTTTGCCGTGGCTGACTCTACCTCGAAAGATATTTACGCTACCGAGAAAGTCAAAGACAAAAGGATTCGCTGGGTGGTCATAGACTTCCTCAGGCGTCCCTTCTTGTTCAATTTGTCCGTGGTTCATGATCACAATCCGATTCGCTAATTCCAGTGCTTCTTCTTGGTCATGAGTCACAAAGATGGTGGTGATCTGAAGTTCATCGTGTAAGCGGCGTAACCAACGGCGCAGTTCGCGGCGCACTTTGGTATCTAAGGCTCCAAATGGTTCATCTAATAATAGTACTTGTGGTTGAACCGCTAAGGCTCTAGCTAATGAGACTCGTTGGCGTTGTCCACCGGACAATTGGCTCGGATAGCGACCTGCTAATCCTTCGAGCTGAACCAACTGAAGCAGTTCCTGAACGCGCTCCTTTATTTCTGTTGGAGAAGGGCGTTTGTTACGTGGACGGACACGTAAACCAAATGAAATGTTATCAAAGACAGTCATATGACGAAACAAAGCGTAATGTTGGAAAACGAAGCCAACTCCACGAGCTTGTACAGGATAAAAAGTGACATCACGGTCATCAAAGTAAATTTGCCCAGAATCCGGTGACTCAAGTCCGGCGATGATTCTCAGTAAGGTGGTTTTTCCCGATCCAGATGGGCCGAGAAGAGCAATGAGTTCACCGGAGTTGATCTTAAGATTCACGTTGTGTAGGGCTTGAAAGGTTCCGAATTTTTTTGAGACATTCTTCACTTCTATACTCATCTTATTCCGTTACGAAAAACTTGATAAGAGTTTTTGTTTTGTTCTTGATTCATCGTGTCCTGCTTTGCCACTACCGTTTGAACGAACACTTTCCAGGTGTAAACTCCCTTGTAACTTACGGTACGATCCGATGATTCCATCACTAGCGCATGGAAAGGGGATCATTTCTATAGATTAACCAATTCGTTTTTCGTAAACGGATTCCCCCCCTTCTATCTCCTCTAACTCATAAAGTGATTTAACGATTATCCAATCTCGGATTGACTCTCATTTTCGCTTTGTTTTGTTTTCCATTCGACAAAGCCTTTGACGATCAGGGTGATCAGTGCCAATAAGGTAAGGAGCGAAGCCACAGCAAAAGCAGCCGTAAAGTTGTATTCGTTGTAAAGAGTTTCGACATGGAGAGGAATGGTATTGGTCTCCCCTCGGATATGTCCTGAAACGACTGAAACTGCACCAAATTCACCCATCGCTCGGGCGTTACATAAGATCACACCATACAATAGCCCCCATTTGATGTTGGGCAATGTGATCCGAAAAAAGACTTGCCATCCGTTTGCGCCCAGACTTGTCGCTGCTTCCTCTTCTTGAATCCCTTGCGATTGCATCAAAGGGATTAACTCTCTAGCGACGAAAGGAAAGGTTACAAAAACTGTTGCTAAAACAATACCAGGTACAGCAAAGACGATTCTAAGATTGTGGGCAATCAGCCAATCGCCCAGTAGTCCTTGTGTTCCAAAAAGTAAGACGAATATCAGCCCAGAGATCACTGGAGAAATCGCAAATGGCAAATCGATTAAGGTAATGATGAAATTTTTTCCTGGGAAATCAAACTTGGCTAAGCACCAAGAAGCCACTACCCCAAATAAAAGATTGAGGGGGACCGCAATGGCGGCGACAAGTAGGGTTAACTGAATCGCTGAAGCCGCATAAGGTTCAGTGATGGCCTCGAAGTAAACATCCAATCCTTGAGAGAAAGCTTCAACGAAGATGGCAACTAATGGAATCAATAAAAACAAACTCAAAAAGAGAAAGACTAGACTGATCAATAGCCAGCGAAACCGTTTGGTCTGCTTGATCGGTATGGTCTTTTGGAGCGGGATGCCTTCGGATGGAGCCACGCTACTTTTCATTTGGTTATCACTCACTTTCTTGCGGATCTTTGATGACGCTGAGAGAACCATTGAATACCATTGATGAGAAAGAGCAATAAAAATGAAATAGTTAACATGACGAGAGCAATCGCTGTTGCTCCGGCGTAATCGAATTGCTCTAATTTGGTCATGATTAACAAAGGAGTAATTTCTGTTTTCATCGGCATGTTTCCAGAGATAAAGACGATCGAGCCGTACTCGCCGAGCGCACGAGCAAAGGCGAGAGAAAAGCCGGTTAGAAGTGCCGGATAAAGTGGTGGCAAGATGACAAAACGAAAAGTTTGCCAACGACTAGCGCCTAAGATCGAAGCCGCTTCTTCCATTTCTTTATCTAAATCTTCTAAGACGGGCTGAACGGTTCGAACGACAAATGGCAAGCCGATGAAAGTCAATGCAATGATAATTCCCAGCGGGGTAAAAGCTACTTTTATGCCAAAGGAATCAAAAAAGGAACCAATCCAGCCATTTGGGGAATAGAGAGTAGTTAGAACAATTCCAGCAACAGCAGTGGGCAAAGCAAAAGGAAGGTCAATCAGTCCATCAATCACTCTTTTTCCGGGAAATGAGTAACGAACGAGTACCCATGCGATGAGTAAGCCAAAGATCACATTGATTCCCGCGGCAACAAAGGATGCTCCAAAGCTAAGTTGATACGATGCAACTACACGGGAATCGCTAATCGTTTCCCAAAATTGCTCCCAACTCAGTGAAGCGGTTTGGATCAAGACACCGGAAAGTGGGATCAATACGATGAGACTGAGATACAATAGGGTGATTCCCAATGTAAGTCCAAAACCGGGTAAAGCGCGATTTTGTTTAAACAACAATTCATCACATCCATCATTGTAAATTCTGAAAATGATTTAAATCCAAAGTCGGTGTCGATGGAAGTATAAACTCCATGTACTTCACTTGACACCGACTGGTTTTCGTTAACTGTTCGCAGGGCTCTATCCTATACATGCAAGCAATCGCTTATTTTTTGTAGATTTGATCAAAAATGCCACCATCGGAAAAGTGTGTTTTTTGGGCTTTTTCCCATCCGCCAAATACTTCATCAATCGTAAATAAATTGACTTTTGGGAATTTATTTTCGTATTTTGCTTTTATTTTGTCTAAAGTAGGACGGTAATAATATTTTGCTGCGATTTCTTGGCCTTCCTCGCTATAAAGATAATCGAGATAAGCCTCAGCTACTTTGCGAGTTCCTTTTTGATCGACGACTTTGTCTACAACTGCGACGGGTGGCTCGGCCAAGATACTGATCGAAGGAACGACGATTTCAAATTGATCTTTGCCCAGTTTTTCCAGAGATAGATAGGCTTCATTTTCCCAAGCGAGCAAAACATCACCAATGCCACGCTCGACGAATGTGGTTGTTGCACCACGAGCTCCTGAATCAAGGACGGGAACGTTTTTATAGAGATTGGTTACGAATTCTTTTGCCTTCGCTTCGTCGTTGTTGTTTTGTTTTAAGGCATAGCCCCATGCAGCAAGATGATTCCAGCGAGCCCCACCGGAAGTTTTGGGATTTGGGGTGATGACAGATACGCCAGGCTTTACTAAATCAGTCCAATCCTTGATCCCTTTCGGATTTCCTTTGCGAACAAGAAAGACAATGGTTGAAGTATAAGGAGAGCTATTATGTTTTCGCTTGTCTTGCCAACCTTTTTGGATCAAGCCTTTTTCTGAAATGGCGTCAATATCGTAAGCGAGGGCAAGCGTGACTACATCTGCTTTTAGACCATCAATGACCGAACGAGCTTGTTTTCCTGAACCACCATGGGATTGCTGAATCGTGATCGCTTGACCTGTTTGTTCCTTCCAATGCTTTTTAAAAGCTTCATTATATTCTTGGTACAATTCGCGAGTGGGATCATACGATACGTTTAGAAGTGTGACATTTCCAGATGGACTATTAGATGAATCGTGAGTAGAAGAGCAAGCCGTGAGTAGTAGAATAAGAAGAATAGCAAGGAAGAAAATCGGCTTTCTTTTCATGTGATAACCTCCTATGATCTCAGTTTGAGAGAAAACAATCTATCTAAACTAGACATGGTATGTAAGATCCCTTGTCTAGGAAATATAAATCCTACAATACAAATCGGATAAGATGTGTTTATTTTTTTATTAGTATCCTCTATTATCGATCGAAAATCAAGAGATTTTTATATATTATTCCTATCTGTTTACAATGAATTTGAAGGCGCAACATGAAGAACGATATTGTGTGGAAAAAAGGGTGGCTTCTAAGTGAGTCACCCTCTTTTAAATGGAAGAGACGATGTAAATCAAGCAAGCGGTGAATGATCGTCTATTCTTCTTTACATAGTTAGCGAAACTATGCAAAAATATCAATAATTATAAGAGAAAGGATACATCATATGGCGATCTTAAAAAATGATTGGCATGAGATGGTAGGAGGAGAATTTACCAAACCTTATTATTTGCAATTGCGGCAATTTTTAATTCAGGAATATAAAACACGGACGATTTATCCAGATATGTATGAAATCTATTCCGCCCTTCATTATACGCCTTATCGAAAGACCAAAGTGGTGATTTTAGGACAAGATCCGTATCATGGCCCAGGACAGGCACATGGTTTAAGCTTTTCCGTTAAGCCAGGCGTCTCCATTCCACCATCTTTGCAAAACATTTTCATAGAGTTGCATCATGATTTAGGTTGTAAAGTTCCCAATCACGGCTATTTGGTGAAATGGGCTGAGCAAGGTGTTCTTTTATTAAATACGGTCTTAACTGTTCGACGGGGTGTAGCCAATTCTCATCGTGGTAAAGGATGGGAATATTTTACGGATCGGGTAATTCAGGTGCTCAATGAAAGAGAAAAGCCCTGTGTTTTTATCTTGTGGGGTAGAAATGCCCAGCAGAAGAAAGCGTTGATTACTCGTCCACACCATCTGATTATCGAGTCTGCTCATCCGAGCCCTTACTCCGCTGATCGCGGCTTTTTCGGTAGCCGTCCGTTTTCGAGAACCAATCAATTTTTGCGGCAAATGGGTGAAACAGAGATCGATTGGGAGATTCCAGATCTGTAAGATCACTTATGAAAAAGAGCCTCTTCCTTTTTAGGAGGGGCTTTTTTGATTCAATCGATTCAAAAGTCGATCCCCAAATGATGGCTCGGAATGGTGATGCAAATCACATCGGACTAATTGGAGGTGTCTTATAATCAAAAGAAAGGAGGGTTTTTATGAAACGATTTACGGGATCCGAAAAAATCGGTGAGATTGTCGCAGAATTTCCGGGTGCCAGTAATTTGTTCAAAGCGAATAGCGTTGACTTTTGTTGTGGTGGCAATCGCATCTTATCAACGGTATTAGCCGAGAAGAAAATGAACGCAGAACAATTTTTGGATGAACTAAACGAATCGTATCGGGAAGCCATTCAGCGAGCAGATCAGCCAAAAGATTGGCGTGAGGCGCCTTATGCCGAATTGATCGAACATATCATGGATCACCATCATGGGTATTTATATAAAGAACTGCCGATATTAAGTGAATTTGTGACCAAAATCTTCCGTGTTCATGGAGCAAATCATCCTGAGCTGGGACAGCTGCACAAACGATTCCATGAATTGAAGATGGAACTAGAACAGCATCTGGTTGAAGAAGAACAAGTGGTTTTCCCGCTGATCAAAGATTATGCTGAAACAGGGTCAGCAGAGAGCTTAGACCGAGCATCAAAAGCGATCAAGCAGTTAGAAGCCGAACATGATCATGCTGGGGATTTGTTAAAAGAGATGAATGAAATCACCAACCAATACCGCTTGCCAGCAGGGGCATGCACTACTTATCGCGTTACTTTCCAAAAACTACAGCAGCTGGAGGCGGACATGTTTCAACATGTTCATCTGGAAAACAATATTCTGTTTCCACGACTGGAAAGAGCGAGGCGAGCTTCAAAATTTAGTAGAAATTAAAGAGCCGCAATGGCTCTTTTTTTATTGAAAATTTTTCTTGAGCATAATTCCTTTCCGAAAGGATGGAGATGATGATTATGCAACCAGTAATGGAAAGCGTCACTCATTCGATTCGCCATCGTCGGACGATCCGTCAATTCAATGGTTAACCACTACCCAAAGAGAGCGTCATTCAACTTTTAAGGGAAGCAGTCTGGGCACCGTTTCATTCGGTCATAGAGCCTTGGCGATTTATTCTGTTTGTAGGCGATGGGCGGCAGCGGTTTGCTGAAGCAGTTCGGACGCTTAATGAAAAAGCAATATTGTGAAGAGATTCCAGTCCATTGCGGGCAAGAAAAAAAGGAAAGCGAAAGGATAGGTATTTAGATCCTGATTAGCGCTTAGGATTCTTATAATCTTTTCTTGAAGGGATTTGCAAACTTTTCTATTTTAGGAAGGATGGTCTAGATATAACGTATTTTACAGAGGGAGAGAGAATATATTAATTTTTTATAATATATTTTGTATACTAATATAGTAGTATCTTCATAAAAATATAACATTGTGTTATCATTTAAGATGTATCCACATGGGCGGAACGCCTGTTACCAGCGTTCTAGCTCCTTCTACCTTACCCACTCTCATGGTTTTAACCAGTGGAAGAGGTTTGTTCGCTGCTCGAACCCTATACCATGACGTACCTAGGAACAAGCTTGTACAAAATGGTTGCTCTAAGCAATCCCATAAAGGGATTACCAAGCAACGCCGTCTTTCATCCCACGATTCAAATCGTAGGCTTTCAGGACGGCATTTTCTATAATCAAATATTTGACAGTTTTTACTTTTTATTCCGAATCTTTTGGATGAGGGCTAGGGAAACATTTCAAAAGGTTGCAATTGAAAAGTTTCTCGCAAGTATCAGATGATAAGGAGGGAAGGTCGTTACCGAAAAACGTGCAACATTATAAAACTCAATGAGAGAAGGGCTAACTTAAGTAGAGATATCAATCCGATCTGATCTGTTCCGTGAGTGATGCGTCTAGGATCGGGTAGTGGCAAAAGTAGGAGATGATTGATCAGGGGTTTTATAAGTTTTTCGTAACGGAGAATTTGGATGGTCTGTAAACATTGTGGTCGAACGATTGCAGAAGACTCTAACTTTTGTACCTATTGCGGGACACAAACGCAATTGCAGGGTGTTTCTCCAAATGGGGGATCGCAACATACTAGTAAAAATCAATATCTCAAGCATGGAAAAAATATTGGCGCAAGCTATTTAAACTTTTTCCTTGAAACATTGAGAGGTCCCGTTGCGATGGCTGAAAAGGCGGATGAAAAACACTTTATCAATGGTCTTATTACGATCATATTGTTTTCATTTATTTTTCCATTAGGCTTTTATACCATTCTGAGAGCAAATGCTCCTTTTGGAAAGTATCTACCATTTGTTGAATTTGTTTTCTATCCATTTTTTTATTTTCTCGTCTTTTTTGCTTGTTTGCTAGCAGTGATCTATTTATTTAGCCAAAGAATGAATGAGCAAGGAACCTTTCAAAGTGTCATTGCGCGCTTTGGTTCGCTATTGTTGATTCCACTCGTCCTTAATATCGTTTCTGTTTTACTAGCGATGGTGAATGTGATTACCTTTACTCTTTTTCTTTTAATATTTTCGCTGGTTTCTATACTTATTTGCATTCCTCTGACAATCTATTCTTACAAGAAGGATAAGAAGAGTGATTTGGATGTTT
This sequence comes from Thermoactinomycetaceae bacterium, assembly GCA_025449975.1. Lineage (GTDB taxonomy): Bacteria > Bacillota > Bacilli > Thermoactinomycetales > Thermoactinomycetaceae > Thermoflavimicrobium. The sequence goes on along the minus strand of JANWIG010000038.1, from coordinate 52,164 downwards.
ATTATGCCGTGTTAATTAGTTATATCGTAGTATTCATTTTAATTTATATTTTTGGGGAAAGTTTTATGTTGGGAATGGTTGAGGACTTTGATTTCACTGAATCCTCTCGATCATCTCGATGGTAAGAAGCCGACTTCTTTATGAAGTCGGCTTCTTTCTTTTTTTATTCCAAAGCGAAAGATGTTTTATTTGGGGACTGGCATTGATTTCATTGCTTTTTTTCTTTGCTTACTGCTGAAATCGGCATTTTTCATTTATGGTGTGGGCCAGATGCGGATGATTCCTTCCTTAATTGGATCATATTGCCCGGGAAATTCAGCTACAGGTAGCTATTTTTGCAATGAGAGGTGAAATAAGTTCTTGATCTATGGTTTTGGACATGGATATATTCTTTAAAGAACTTTCTTTTTTTCGAGTTGATTTGCTGATCAGTTAAACGGATCTTAGTGAAAGTGTTAACAAAAGGAGAGAGTCCGCAGTGCTGCAAGTAAAAGAACTAAGAAAGCGATTTGGTGATCGTGAAGCGGTTTCTGATATTTCTTTTACAGTAAATAAAGGAGAATGTTTTGGCTTATTGGGACCAAACGGCGCTGGTAAATCGACGACGATCTCAATGATATCGGGTTTGTTGTCAAGTGATCACGGCGATGTAGAGATCGATGGTCTTTCTGTAAAGAAGAACCTAATGGCGGTGAAAAAGAAAATGGGGGTTGTTCCGCAGGAGATTGCCCTATATCCAACATTGTCAGCCAAAGAGAATTTGTATTTTTGGGGGAGAATGTATGGTTTGCGGGGAGCGATGTTAAAAAAACGTGTCGATGAAGTGCTAGAAATCGTCGGCTTGACGGATCGAGCAAAAGAGAGAATCGATCAATACTCAGGCGGAATGAAGCGGCGAATCAATATCGGCGCAGCTCTTCTTCATCAGCCAGCGTATTTAATCATGGATGAGCCGACAGTCGGGATTGATCCACAGTCGCGGAATCATATTTTAGAAACGGTAAAAGAATTAAATAAACAAGGAATGACCGTGATTTACACCAGCCATTATATGGAAGAAGTTGAATTTTTATGTGAGCGAATTGCAATTATGGACCATGGAAAGATGATTGCCCTCGGTCGCAAAGAAGAGTTGTATCAGTATTTAGTAGGTGGAACATCGATTCGTGTTGTAACAGCAGGGATTCACGAGAATTGGCTAGCGAAGCTAAAGGAAATGGCAAATGTACAAAACATAGTGGTACAGGAGGATACTGTTATTTTATCCACCTCCAATAAGCAAGAATTGATTCATCAGGTCATTGCGACAGCGATGGATGAAAAGATCGAAATCCAGACACTGGATATTCAAGAACTTAACTTAGAGGCGGTATTTCTTCATTTAACTGGGCGAAGTTTGCGTGATTAGGGGAGGATGGGCTATGAGGGCTTTAGCAATCGCTTGGAACGAATTAAAAATCTGGTTGCGAGATGGAAAAGGATTGCTCCTTACTTTCTTGATGCCGATTGTTTTAACGGCAATTTTGGGAATGGCCTTAAGCGGTGTGATGTCATCAGGAGCCGACTCCATGCCGGAAATGGAGATCGGTTTATATGATGCTGAGAAAAGTGAGTTGAGTACGATTTTAGCTGAGCGTGTTTTGCAACATAAAGACTTAAAAAAATACATCCACTTGAAGGAATATTCCTCTGAGAAAGAGTTGCGCAAAAGCATTCAAGATGGAGAAAGAGATGCTGGTATTATCATCCCTGCAGGTTATAGTAAAAAATTGACCAATGGTCAGTCGGTGCAAATCACTGTTCTTCGCCATCCAGAAAAAAGTACATCCGGTCAGATTGTCGAATCATTGGTAGCAGCTTATACAGATCGAGTCACAGCGATTGCCGATGCTACACAAGTGGTGGCGAATGATTTACTGGCTAAGCCAGGAGGTCAAGCTTCGTTGCAATCGTTTGTCCAACAACTAGAACAACTGGGAGATGATTCGGGAGATTCGAGAAATGATTTTGTGCGAGAACAATCTGTTGGAAAAAAGAGCGTCTCTAGCTTTCAATATTATGCCGCAGCGATGGCAGTGATGTTTCTCCTCTTTAATTCAGTCAATGGAGCCAAATCGATTTTAGGAGAAAAACGGATGGGAACCCTTTCGCGATTGTTGACTACGCCCACGCAGAAAAGTTCGATTTTGGTGGGGAAATTTTTAGGGACCCTCCTATTTTCGGTCTTCCAAATTTCCTTTTTTATGTTGGCAACCTTTTTGATCTTTCAAGTGAGTTGGGGTGAAAATATCTTGCAAAGTGTGACCATTGCTTTTGTCTATGCTTTTGCGGTGGCTGGAATCGCCATGATGCTGGCTTCGATCGTCAAGACAGAAGAGAGTGCTGATCAGCTGGCGGGATTCGGTGTGCAGATCTTTTCGATGTTGGGAGGCTCGATGGTTCCGCTCTTTGTTTTTCCAGAAGTGATGAGAAACATTGCCTTGTTTACGCCGAATTATTGGGCATTGGATGGATTTTTGGATGTGATGTCCGGGGTAAGCTGGTCTGACCTCTTCCTAACCTTTGGGGTGTTGTTGGCAATTGGACTGAGCACTTTATCGATTGGAATTTGGCGTTTGCAGGCGCGGTAGGGGGGAAAGGGATGCTACAAGTAGTCGCACTTATATGGCTGGAGATAAAGAAGTTACTTCGTACACCAAGCTCCTTAGTGATTATGTTTGTTATGCCACTGCTTTTTACCTTTATATTTGGTAGCTTTTTTGGTGACGTGGAAAATAGAAAGACGCAGATTACTGTTGTTGATCAAGATCAGACGATGTTATCGAAAGCTTTTATCAAACGATTGTCCCAAGATCCGATTATTGAAATAAAACAAGCGAGCCGATCCGTCGGGGAAGAAGATTTAAAAGAAAAAAAGACTGCGGGCTTAATCCTCATTCCAGAAGGATTTGCCGAAAAAATCACGACTGGTTCATCACCGGTTATTTTTCGTCATGGGCCGGAACTCACGATCGCTGTCTCCATTAGGCAGACCTTGGATAATACCATCAGTCAACTGATGATGAAAGTAAAAGCAGCTAATCTATGGAGCGTATATAGTGACGGAAAAAAAGAGGAATTGTTAAAACAGTTGATAGAACCTAGAAATGAATCGGTGGTTTCGGTGCAATCAGAGCAGTTGAGCGCCAACCCAAAGACAAAGCAATTAAGCCAACTTTCCCAGCAAGCAGTTGGTTTTTCCATCATGTTTTTAATGTTTATGATTTTAACAGCGACCGGAGCGATTTTACAAGCTAGACAGATCGGTGTATGGTCGCGATTGATGCTTGCACCAGTGACGCGATTGCAAATTCTGCTTGGTTATCTTTTTGCTTTTTTCCTCATGGGCTGGTTACAATTTTCGATCCTCATGGTCTTGTCTTCAGTCCTTTTTGGAATCGAGTGGGGAGATTTGCTCGGCATGATTGTGCTGGTTTCAGCAGTGTTATTGGCTGTGATTGGCTTGGGTCTATTGTTGGCAGGAATAGTTAAAACAGTGGAACAGCAGTCCGCGATCGGGACATTGGTAATTGTTTCTACTTGCATGTTGGGAGGAATTTTCTGGCCGCTTGAAGTGGTTCCGGAATTGATGCAAAAAGTTGCGCAGTTTGTCCCGCAAACTTGGGCGATGAAAGGATTTACAGAGCTGATGGCTCGAGGGGGAACGCTCGGCGACATCTGGGAGTATGTTCTTATTTTGCTGGGATTTGCGGTCGTATTTTTGGGAATCGGGATTTCTCGAATTCGTTTTGAGGCTTAGTATATAATAAATAGGTGAGGGAGTCCTCACCCATTTTTCTTTATATTATTGAATACGAGTGTTAAGCGTTGCAGGTGCGAAAGCTTGTTGCATCATGCGAGTATCTTGTTCACTAAATTGAGGTACTTGGTAATAACCGCGTTTGTTTTGCCAGAGGAAAATTTCATAAGCCATTTCCAGGCAGTTTGGAATACTATCTTGAACGACACGACGCACAACAGGGTTTGTTGTTTCAAAAGCAGCGATGGTTTTGGCGGATGCAGCTGCCTTGAGAAGACCGATCATGTGCGCAGCAACTTGCTGGTCACTCATTTCGTTTAAGGATTGAATCGGTTTTTTTGGGGAAGAAGCTTGCATTCCGTAGACAATCGTTTCATTGTGCTGGGTCATTTGATAACGTTTTGTACCATGGGCAGGGTCTTGTCCTGTAGAGAAAGCTTGTTGAAGCATGTTGTATTCGTCAGCGATAAATTGATATTGACGATCGATAATTTTTAGAAGCTCTTGGTCGCGAACAAATTGACGGTGAACCATGTATTGATTGAGAATGTTAATGGTTCCGCCAAGTAGTTCGTGAATATCCATCACTTCATGACCGCCGTGATTTAATTGAACAATGCCACCTTGAATGTTGCGTTGTGGAGCTTCAGGTCTCGACATGTTTAAATCCATTTTAAGATACCTCCTATTTGCATGTTCTATATGTAAGATGCACAGATCAAAGAATCGATATGAATTGAAAATATTGGAAAGGGATATGGAGATGGGCAAGAAATATGTGTTGGCGATCGATCAGGGAACAACCAGTTCGAGAGCGTTTTTGTTTAATCGAAAAGGCGAGATCGCTTATGCTGCTCAGAAAGAACTCCGCCAGATCTTTCCCCAAGCGGGTTGGGTAGAACAAGATGCTTTAGAAATTTGGAGTTCGGTGCAAAGTGTCATTCATGAAGTGATCGCCAAGTCGATGATTTCGGTTGATGAAATCAGTGCGATCGGAATAACGAATCAACGGGAAACCACCGTGGTCTGGGATCGGCATACAGGACTTCCCATTTACAATGCGATCGTTTGGCAGTCGAGGCAGACTGTGTCGATTTGTGAAAATTTAAAAAAAGCAGGTTTTGATCAGCTGGTAAGAGAGAAGACAGGTCTATTGATCGATGCCTATTTTTCAGGAACCAAAGTAAAATGGATTTTGGATCATGTGGCTGGTGCCCGAGAGAAAGCAGAGAATGGCGATCTGCTTTTTGGGACGATCGATACATGGTTGGTTTGGCTTCTCTCTGGTCGAAAGCGCCATGTGACCGACTATAGCAATGCCTCGCGAACACTGATGTATCATATTTATGATTTAACTTGGGATGATCAATTGCTTACGATGCTAACGATTCCCAAAGCGATGTTGCCAGAAGTTTGCTCTTCTTCTGAAGTTTACGCGTATACTGAGCCCTCGCTCTTTTTTAATCGGGAGGTACCGATTGCCGGAATCGCCGGGGATCAACAAGCCGCCTTATTTGGACAGGCTTGTTTTGAGCCTGGAATGGCCAAAAATACATATGGAACAGGTTGTTTTATGTTGATGAATACAGGCAAGGCGGTTTCATCCAAAAATGGCTTATTAACCACGATCGCTTGGGGACTGAATGGGAAAGTGGATTATGCTTTAGAGGGAAGTATTTTTATCGCTGGGGCAGCGGTCCAGTGGTTGCGTGATGGTTTGCAGATGATCCAGCGAGCGAAAGAAAGTGAACAACTCGCTTTGCAGGTTGACTCGACAGACGGGGTTTATGTTGTTCCTGCTTTTGTCGGATTGGGAACCCCTTATTGGGATGCCGAAGCGCGCGGAGCCGTTTTTGGTCTAACACGTGGTACGACACGGGCTCATTTTGTACGAGCTACGTTGGAATCGCTTGCTTATCAAACGAAAGATGTCTTTTCTGCGATGGAAGCGGACTCGGGCATTCCCTTAAAAAAACTGCGAGTCGATGGCGGAGCGACGGCCAACCGTTTTCTGATGCAATTCCAAAGTGATCTCTTACAAATTCCGATCGAACAACCTGCGACCCAGGAAACAACTGCGCTAGGGGTAGCCTATCTGGCGGGCTTAGCTGTTGGCTTTTGGAAAAGTCCAGCGGAGATTGCTAAGCAATGGGCAAGCGCGCAAACCTATTTACCGAAAATCGATGATCAGCAGTGTAAAGCGTTGTATGCAGGTTGGCAGAAAGCAGTCGCAGCTACTCGAGCGTTTAAATAAACAAGTAACCTTATTCGCCCCGAACGAGTAACAACCCCATGCGCGATAAATAGCAGAATGGGGTTGTTTAAGCTTCACCTATTTAAATGTTTTTTGTTTCCGACGGCGGCGGATCCAAAGGATGAGCACGATGAAGATGACGACAATGACGATGATGGGAAGCGCTCCAGATAGGAAGACAAGTGCTTCGACACCAAATGTGCCTAAGGAGGCAATACTATCTGAGAAAGCTTCACTCATTCGTTGACCGAATGGTTGAGAGGAATAAGGATGTGAATCGTTTTGTTCCATTTTAATATGAACGGTCGAATAGTCTACTTGATTGTTTAAATAGTTGATTCTTCCTTTGATTTGTTCGATTTGCTCTTGCGTATTACTAAGCTGAGTTGAGATATCGAGGAGATCAGCTGTTTTCGTCGCCTTTTCCATCAACTCTAGTAGCCTTTTTTCCAGGGCTTGTTTGGCTTTTAAACGGGATTGTAAGTCAACCATCTCTTCTGTAACATCGGTCCCATTAATTTCGATCGATGGTGGAGATTTGCTTAGTTTGGGGAGCTCTTTGATAAAAGCATTAAATTTATCTTGTGGAATGCGATAAGTAAAGCGCCCTTCGATATTTTTCTCTGATCTCTCCGTGCTATGGACCATATAGCCTTTATATTTGCTTACTAATTTTTCGAGGTCATTTTTTGCATTGTTGTAATTTTTTACGGTAAGGTCAATGTTGGCGGTGTAGATCATCTTTTGGGTGATGGCTTGGGTAGAGGGCAATTCCCCTGTTTTTTGACTACTTTGATTGCTACGTTGGCTTTCCGTTTGCGAGGGGTTGATCGCTGAATCAGTCAACGCTCCGCCGCCTTTCGGAGCTTCAGAAGATGGAGGGGCTTCTTCTGAGCTACATCCAAAGAGGAAAGCAAAAGTAAGTAAAATGATCAAAAATCTACCCCCATTTTTAAGAAGGGACATAGGATTACCTCCAGAAATCTATTTTTAACAACCATAATAAAGGAATTATCTCAATTATACTGCAATCGTACTTTTTATTTTTGACAGAATCAGATGAATCGATTTTATTATGTAATGGATTTGTCTAAATTGTAGGAGGATTTTTTATAAAGGAAGGTTTTTGTTCAATGGGTAATATTTAAAGAAAGTTGATAAAATCGCCGGTAGAAGGGATGCCCTTAAAGGTATACAAGCACCTTTAAGGGCATTTTTTTATAAGCGATCATTGATCGGAGGAGTTTCCCATCACTTATCATGAAACTCTTTTTCGATCTTGTCATCCCGTTTTGTAAAAAGGGGGATTTCCTCTCGTTTCAGTGGACCAAGCTCATAAATGGACATTTGCCGATGAGTAGTCAGCCAATCCGGGGTCGGCGAACCTTTACGAACAGAGATCACCACTTTTGCCTCATCGGGTAATGTTTTTGGTAGAAAGGCTAAGTCGTCTAGAGGAATCGATAATTCATCCAAAGCATCGATGAGGAAGATAATCTCTCCACACTCCAAGGTAAGTTGATGGAGAATTTGATACATGGCTTTGCGCATCAGGTTGTGAGCTTCTTGTTGCTCAAAATGAAAATGAGGGAGAGACAATTTGTTAATCAATAGCTGATTGGCTTGGATTAACCATATTTGTAAGATTTCCTTGGATGTTTTTAATTGTTTGCAGTAATGTAAGATGAGATTGGGTAGCCAAGGAAGAAAAGAACGATGTTTTGATGAGCTTGCTAACTCTTCCGAGAGCTTGCTACAAAAAGCGGTTTTTCCGATCCCAGCTTTTCTGGTGATCAGCAGATACTTTCCTTTCGTACTTTTTAATTGTTCGATCACTTCCTGAAGGGGTTCAGGTCGATCCACATATTTTTGGAGATGGAATTGTCTTTCCTCTTTGAGCATTTGCAAATGAACATGTTCTTCCGCAGACTGCTGGAGTAAGACAATGCTACGTAAAGCTTTGCGGAGCGTGAGATAATGCTTGTCCAATGGAAAAACGAATGCAGCAAGCCATCGTATAAAGAAGTTTGTAGGATCATTGCTCTGGAATAGCTCTTGTAGCGTAAAGTCTTTTTTTGTTAGACCGGCAACTTCTTTTATTGAAGGAAGCTCTAGATCGAACCAAATTTGTGTTTCATCTGGTTTATTTTTGTTTTGTTCCCATTTTTCTGGGAATAGACAGCGATGCAGGGTATCAAGCCATTGGCGAAGGGCTGTCGATAAAAAGCTTAATATATCTGGGCTGATTTGGTCCCAACCGCTTTCCTTTCGTTGTTTCAATTGTTTGGGGAGGTCTTTTAACTCTTTTTTATTGATATCGTATTGTGCATGTAAAAGGACGCGATCAGCTAAGAGCAATAGATGTTGAAGCGGATGCTGCAAGATTAGTTGGCTGACTTCAATTCCTTGATGAAACAATGAATAATAGGGTTGAAATCCTGCGAGGTTTTGGAGAACGATTACTCCTTCGGAATCCCAGCTAGGCTGTCCCAGTCTATTCAGTGTCGTTTGGTATGGATAATTGATAGAATGGTCCGTAGCAATATTGATCTGTCCATAATTATCTTTGATATTTATTATTTTTTTAGACATATCATCATCCTTTTATGAGGTAAAAAAAGTATAACAAAAACCCCCTTCTATTGTACACAAGAAGGGGGGGACGTCTCTACAGACCTGATTATATGATAGTGAGAACGATGGAATCATCGGTAGAAGGGAGGACTGGGATTGACTCAAAAACGAACAAAACCTCCTTCTATTGTACGCGAGAAGGGGGTTTTGTCATCGTAGATATCGATTTATTTATGGCTCAAAAGGCTCCAGCCAAACTAGTCGATGATGATAATCTCTCGACGATAGAAGAAGTTTAAGATGATCCGCAGAAACTGATAGCTCATCGTGATCCCCATACCACAATAGTAAGCTTGGTTTAGATAGAGTTCGATTTCTGGATAAAGAGGAATCAGAAAACTAAGGAACACGGGCCAAATCGATTTGGATAGGACAGAGAAGCTAAATATCAAAACGAGAAAGTTTTGAAGAAACGATAATAGGTAGAAAAGGATTTTGTAGTGTAATCCCAAGCGAGAATAGTTGTAAAAAAATCGGTTCATTAAGTTAAGATTGAATTTTTTGATTTGGAATTTTATCCGAAAAAAGACATAGGATGGCCAAGGTAATATGCCGCGAAAGGTTTGAATCCATTTATTGGTGACGGCAAGCTCTTGGTGGGAGCAGAATTCGATCAAGAGAAAGAGGAATTGGCAGATCGCCCATCTGTTCCCTGCCTGTACCTTTTTTCTTAATTCACGATGTTTTTTGTGTGCACGTGAATATAACATTTTTTGTGCCGGTTTATATCCGGATTGGGCTGCTCGCCGGAACCAATCTTCCCCTTTTTCCACATCCATGGTCAGATGATTTCCTTCGACCAAATAATATCCTAACAGATACATTGCCGTCTTTTCGCCAGCATCTGCTGCTCTTTTTAACCATTGATGTCCTTCTTCGACTTGTTCTTTTGTTTGTCCGTGTTCGGTGAGCAACTTTCCCAATTGGAACATCGCAATGGAGTCATTTTGCTTAGCGGCTTTCCTTAACCAGATGATGGCCTCTTCATAACGAAACCAGCTTTGTAGTTTATGACCTAAAAGTCTTAGTGAGGTATTGGATGCATGAGGGTTCATTGCTTGTCGATAGTAGTTTTTTAAATGTTTCGTAATAATCGGATCGTTTTGAAATAGATTGGCCAAGGTAGTGTTCTCTTTTTTTAGTTTTCTTTGCAAGAGATTGTCCCATCTTAAGATGTCCTGCCGTGGGAGGCGAGACATAAGATAAATCGCTTTCAGATGACCTAGTTTAGCGGGAATAAGAATAAATTGAATCGTCGTTTTGGATGGATGGATTCCAAAATTTAAATAGATATAAAAACCGATTTGAAATAAACGCTCAATATCTCTCACTTTCAGTAAGTCGACTAATTTGCGAATATAGTAATTTTGCTCCTCTTTGGGTAGCTCGGAGGTTAAATATAGAGCAAAATGAGCAATCGTTTTAATCGAGATCTCTCGGTCCATTCCCAACCAATGAATAATATTTTTTAGATTTTCCTCATATTCATGCTCTGTCCAACATTGCTCTCGCACATATTTGGCAAAGGAGTTGATTTGTAAAATCAGCGAATCAGATTGAATCCCAGAAATTTGATCCCCCACATGAGTAAGGAGCGATTTGAGTTCTTGTTTGCTAACATCATATTTTAAAAACCGCAAATAACTTTGGATCTCGGCCAATGAAAGAGGACAGGCCGCTTCAAAGATCCCCAATAATCCAAGGATTTTCCATCGTATTTCGTCATCAGCGGCGTCGGTGAAGGAAATCCACTTATTCAATTGCTGTTCATAAAAGTAATTGATATGGTTGACTTCTACTTTTTGTGGGTCGCCTCCCTTTTCATGAAGCTCTTGGACAGCAGCAGAAATATACAATGTCCACCCTTGACTGGCTGACCACAGCTTATCGTGAAACTCTTTTTCTGCTTCATCATCTAAGCTGGTAAAGCGCGGGATTTCGTCTCTGCTCAGGGGAGGTAGTTCGTAAAGGGTCATCTGCCGATTGGCGATGAGCCAGCCTTCCGTTGCTGATCCTTTGCGTACGGAGATAATTACTTTGGCCTGATCGGGTAAGGTTTGGGGAAGAAAGTCGAGATCTTTTAAGGGGATTGCTAGTTCATCTAAAGCATCGATGAGGAAGATAATTTCCCCACATTCAAGTGTCAACCGGTTGAGAATCTGATACATCGCTTTCCGAATCATTTGATAGGCTTGTGCATCATTTTGTTCCATCCCAAAATGGGGGAGAACTAATTTATTAATCAACAGTAGGTTGGCTTGGGTTAACCATGTTTGTAAAATCTCTTTTGGTGTTTTTAATTGTTTACAGTAATGCAAGATAATTTTGGGAAGCCAGGGAGCAGCTTCGACAGTGGGTCTGACCGAGCCAGCTAGTTCTTCTGATAGTTTGCTAATCATGGCTGTCTTTCCGATCCCAGCTTTTCCGGTAAGAAGTAGATATTGTCCGCGATGGGTATTTAATTTCTCGGTGATTTCGTTGAGAAGCTTGACCCGATCGACATATTTTTGTAGGTGTTGTTTTCGTTCTTCTTTTAGAATCTGTAGATAAACATGATCTTCGATCGGCTGTTGTTGCAATACCACATTTCGGAGTTGTCTTCTAAGAGTGTAGTAATGTTGATCCAATGGAGCAATCAATCCATGTAGGAGACAGGTAAGATGGTCGGGCAAAGAGTATTGGCTTTGTAAAAGGGTAAGTAGCTCTGCAGATTGGCATTCGAAACATCGATTTGAAGCGTGCGAAAACAAACCTAAGTCCATCCAAATTTGTTTTTCTTCTAAATGTTTTTCGTTATTTTCCCATTTTTCGGGGAATAACAATAGATGTATCGTTTCAAACCACTGCTTAACTGCTTGATGCAATAATTCTTTACAGTCTGAAGTGAAAGCAGCAGATTGGTTTTCTTGAAATTGTTGTAGTTGTTCGGGAAGAGCTTGGAGCTCTTTTTTTCGATAATCGTGTTGCACATAAATTAAAATGCGATCAGCGAGTAATAAGAGATGTTGGAGTGTGTGTCGCAAAGGTTTAGCCTCTTGTAAGTGCTTACGAAACAAAGGATAGTAAGGTTGAAATCCAGACGGATTTGGTAAGATGATGATATCATTGGAAGAAAATTCTTTTGTTAGCTGTTGGGCGCTCTGTTTTGTCTGGTAAAGAGAATTAATAGATCGATCCAAGCCAACCATGACTTGACCTTGGTTTCCATTGACGTGCAATTCTACTTTACTGCCCATCGGATAATTGATCCTCCTCTTTTAAATAAAAGAAGAAAAACAATGGATATAAGATCATTTACCTTTTCCGATCTGGTTAAAACATAATGGTAACTTTCTTCACTAAATTGTTACTAATAAAATAATTAAGGAGTGAGAAAAATAGAAAGAGGTCCAATCAATATCAATGCGAATCAAGGGCAGGTAAATATTAGTTTTGACCAATCACAGATTTATGCTACACAGTCCCAGAAACATAATGATGTTAAAGAGTTAAAGGAGATCATAGCCCAATTCCTTCCCTTACTGCAGCAATCTTCATTATCTGATGAGCAAAAAGAGGAAATCAGAGGATTACTGAATGAAATTTGTGAGCAAAAGGAGCAAGGCGAGGTAAATCGTGGAAAAGTGGCACGCTTAAATGAGAAATTAGGGAAAGTGCAACACTTGCTCTCAGCAACTTCTGCCGCCAATTCGTTTATTAGTATGATAATGGATTGTTTAAAATAATAATGTTTTGGGATGGATGGACGAGCCTCATTCGCTTTCCGATAAGGGGATTGCTTCTAACCATCTTATCTGGTACAATCTGAATTTGAAATATGAAAATACTTAATACTGCATTTCGAGCGAAAAATTGTAAAAACGACAATAGTAAAAGGATGACCCAATTTTTTGATGGGATCATCCCTTTTCTAGTTAGAAGTTAGTTTTGCTCAGAAAAGGTGGTAAAGGTGGAAAGCCCTCCACTGGCACAAGATAAACCGGAAGAGGACTGAAGGATATCAAGACTAGGACCGGATGAAGGAACAGCTGTTTTGTTGTTGTCTGTGGCGTTTTCCGCGAAGCTGGCAATGCTTGTCAAACAGGAGAACGTGACAGCGATAACAAGACTAGGGATCCATTTTTTCTTACCCATCTGGAACACTCCCAATGATCTGATCAACTGCGACTAATTATATATATGACGGTTTATTCGGTAAATATATTATATTTTGATAAAATAAATATTTAGAAATTTTTATACATAAAACCCCCTACGCCTGGAGGCGAGGGGATCTCTCTAAAAATCCAATCAGATTTTCGTTCTTATTTAACGCTAAATCACAATAAGAAAAGGAAGAAAAATAACAAACGGAATAAAAATAGGGAAGAACAAGCTTGATTTTGTATCCGATTTCTTATTGATTGGCGATGCGATAAAAAGGATGCCATTTTTTCGCACTTCTTTGATTGCCCCAACCAATGTTTTCTTGTTTCGTAGATAAAGAAGCATTGGCTGATGGGTATGGCGTTTTAATCGATGATATGGAACGAATTGCAAGGTAGCCATCCTTTTCCCTCCTTGTCTCTTTTTAGTGTATGCGTAGATAAAGAGAAGGGAAAAGGTGTTTCTATCATTTTGGCTTTTTTGCGCGATCGCCTAATCTAGGCTGAAGGGATCCATGATCAGAGGATGGCTGCGGATTAAAAAGATGAAATGCCAAGACAAAGTGAAGAAAATGATAAAAATGTATGTATGTTTTATCGAACTTTTGTAGATATTACCTATATAGAAAAGAACAATGTATTCTCAATAAAAAAATAGGTTTTTTTTGTTGACAAAGCAATCTAGTTGTATAATAATAATTATAAAATAATACTTATTATTGTTTGTGAGTGATTTTCACTAGCAATAATAATGTATAAAAAATCATTTAGGAGGAATTGAACTATGTCTGTAATCGGTACGAAGGTAAAACCATTTCAAGCAAAAGCTTTCAAAGACGGAGAATTCATCGATGTAAGTGAAGAAAACTTTAAAGGTCAATGGTCAGTGCTCTGCTTCTATCCAGCAGATTTTACTTTCGTATGCCCAACCGAACTTGAAGATCTCCAAAATGAGTATGAGAATTTGAAAAAACTAGGCGTAGAAGTTTACGCTTGCTCAACAGATACACACTTCACTCATAAAGCATGGCATGAAACATCCCAAGCAGTTGGAAAAGTAAAATATGCGATGATCGGTGATCCTTCATGGACACTTGCTAGAAACTTTGAAGTATTGCGTGAAGGACAAGGACTAGCTGATCGTGGAACATTTGTTATCGATCCAGATGGCGTGATCCAAGTTGCAGAAATCCATGCAGAAGGAATCGGTCGTGACGCAAGTACTTTGATCGATAAAATCAAAGCAGCACAATACGTGTATAACCATCCAGGTGAAGTTTGCCCAGCGAAGTGGAAAGAAGGAAGTGAAACACTTAAGCCAAGCATTGATCTCGTAGGTAAAATCTAAGGAGTGCTACCAAGATGCTAGATCAAGATGTGAAAGCACAATTAAAACAGTACTTGGAACTGTTAGAAAATGATATTGTTCTAAAGGTTTCTGCCGGTTCGGATCAGGTATCCAAGGATATGTTGGAGCTAGTTAACGAAATCGCCTCGATGTCGCCAAAAATCACAGTAGAAGAAGCAAAATTAGAACGTACTCCAAGCTTTAGTGTCAATCGAGTTGGGGAAGATACAGGAATCGTATTTGCTGGCATTCCTTTAGGTCATGAATTCACTTCACTCGTGTTAGCACTCTTACAGGTAAGTGGGAGACCGCCTAAAGTTGATCAAAGCATCATTGATCAAGTGAAAAAGATCAGTGATGAATATCATTTTGAGACGTTTGTGAGCTTAAGCTGCCACATTTGTCCGGATGTTGTTCAAGCACTGAACATCATGAGTGTTCTCAATCCGAATATTACCCATACCATGATTGATGGCGGTACAAATAAAGAAGAGGCAGAACGCAGAAATGTGCGAGCTGTGCCCGCTGTTTATCTAAATGGCGAGTTTTGGCATGGGGGTCGCATTTCCATTCCAGAAGTTCTTGCTAAATTGGGTCAAGGGCCAAGTACTGAAGATTTCGCCAAAAAAGATCCCTATGATGTTCTGGTCGTTGGTGGTGGACCTGCTGGGGCAAGTGCGGCTATTTATGCAGCACGTAAAGGAATTCGCACAGGTATTGTTGCAGAACGCTTTGGAGGTCAAATCCTCGATACCTTAAGTATTGAGAACTTCATCAGTGTAAAAGCCACAGAAGGACCCAAACTTGCACAAGCTCTTGAAGAACATGTAAAAGAGTACAATGTCGATATCATGGACTTACAGCGTGCGAAGCGTCTAGAAAAGAAAGAGCTGTTTGAGCTTGAGCTTGAAAACGGCGCTGTGCTAAAAAGTAAATCCATCATCATCGCAACCGGTGCTCGTTGGCGGAATATTAACGTTCCAGGCGAAAATGAATTTAAGAACAAAGGGGTAGCATATTGTCCTCACTGCGACGGTCCATTGTACGAAGGAAAAGATGTAGCTGTGATCGGAGGCGGAAACTCGGGTATTGAAGCTGCGATTGATCTGGCAGGAATCGCCAAACATGTTACCGTTCTTGAGTTTTTGCCGGAGTTAAAAGCGGATCAAGTTCTTCAAAAGCGTCTAAAAAGTTTACCTAATGTAACAGTCATTACCAATGCTGCAACCAAAGAAATCGTCGGTACAGACAATGTAACAGGTCTTACTTATACAGATCGTGAAACAGGAGAAGAACATCATATTCAATTAGATGGCGTATTCGTCCAAATCGGACTTGTACCCAATACCGAATGGCTGGAGAATACACTTGAGCGTAATCGAATCGGTGAAATCGTCGTGGATCGGCGTGGTTCTACCTCTATGCCAGGTGTATTTGCAGCCGGAGATTGTACGGATAGTGCCTACAAACAGATTATTATTGCTATGGGTTCGGGAGCGACTGCCGCTCTTAGTGCATTCGATTATTTGATTCGTAACTAATCCACCCTTCACCATCTCTATTCCATAACAAAATCGCTACTTTATCTATTGATAAAGTAGCGATTTTTGCTAACTAGAGGAGAATGTACAGTTATACCCATCCCAAAGCGCGAACGATTTGCGTTGTAGCAAAGGTGATCCCAATGGCGATGACAGTAGGAATCACTGCCGAAAGGGTTGCCCATTTGAGGCTATTGGTTTCTTTATAAATGGTATAAAGAGTGGTTCCGCAAGGATAATGCAGCAGAGAGAAGAGCATCACATTGAGTGCTGTGAGCCAAGTCCAACCATGATTGAGAAAGATCTCCTTTAGTTCCATCATATTGTCCACTTCGATCAAAGCGCCTGTGCTTAGATAACCCATCAACAAAACGGGTAGGACAATTTCATTCGCAGGTAGTCCGAAGATAAAGGCCATTAAAATAAATCCATCCATTCCGAGTAGCTGGGCAAACGGATCGAGGAAGTTGACGATGTGTTGGATAATACTATGCTCCCCGATGGTAATATTGGCTAGTATCCAAGTGAGTAGCCCAGCCGGTGCAGCGATGATCACCGCTCTTTTTAACACAAATAAGGTTTTATCCAATGTCGCCCGCAGGATCGTATTCCAAAATTTTGGCGTCCGATAAGGGGGAAGTTCCAATGTATAATGAGTGGGGATTCCACGCAGGAGCGTTTTAGATAGAATCCATGAAACGGTTAGGGTCACTACGATTCCAAAGAGGACGATCCCCATGACCACCGCCGTTGTCACCAGTGATTGTACACCAGTGCTATAGCTCGCTGCCATAAAAAGGGTGGCGAGAAGAATCAAGATGGGCCAACGTCCATTACAAGGAACGAAGTTATTGGTTAGAATCGCGATCATTCGTTCACGAGGTGACTCGATAATGCGAGTCGATACAATGGCTGCGGCGTTACAACCAAATCCCATCGCCATGGTCAGAGACTGTTTTCCGTGCCCACCGCTCTTTTTAAATAAACGATCCATATTGAAAGCAACTCGAGGAAGATACCCGTAGTTTTCTAAGAGGGCGAATATTGGAAAGAAGATTGCCATCGGCGGCAACATTACACTAATGACCCAGCTTGTACCGCGATAAAGACCTAACACCAATACACCATGCAACCACTCGGGAGCATGGATCGCCTGAAAGAATTGGGTGAGATAGGTTTCTCCTATAGCAAATAGCTCGGCTAGAGCATTTGAAGGAATATTGGCTCCCCAAATCGTTAGATAGATTACGACGCCTAATAATGCCAGCATGATCGGAAAGCCCCAAATAGGGGAGGTAAGAATCTGATCCAGTTTTTGTGTGGGATCGGTTTGTTTTTTAGGATAAGTGATCGATTCATTACAGAGTGTGCGCGATGTCTGATAGATTTCTCTGACAATGTCATCACGTATTGAGGAACTTCTCAGTGATTGGGAATATTTAAATAGTTGTTCCAATGCCTCCATTCAGAGCCTCCTTTCGATCGATTACAGATCAGGCGAGCCGAATGATTGGCTTCGGCTCCTTCCTTAGTTCTTTTGTTGTACTTTTAAATATTGTTGGATAAACGAATCATCGCCTTCTAGAAGTCGCAGTGCGACCCAACGAGCAGGATAGGCGTCTCCAATGATCTCTTTGATTTTTGGTTCCAAATGTTTTATTTTTTCTTCGATTTCAGCATTATATCGAATGATCAGTGGCTGTGTAGTGATTTGACCCGTTACCATTTGGTGAATCGTTTGCAATAAAGTGTCGATTCCTTCGCGATTGCGTGCAGCCATTTTAATCACGGGTACCCCTAGACGTTTGGCCAGCTTTTTATCGTTAATCTCAATTCCTTGTTTGCGTGCCTCATCCATCAAGTTAAGGCAGAGAATCACTTTGCTTGTCATTTCCATGACTTGAAGAGCGAGGTTGAGATTGCGTTCCAAAGAGGTGGCATCCAGCACAACAATGGTTATATCTGGCTTTTCAAAAAGGATATAGTCACGAGCGACCTCTTCGTCCGCTGAATTAGAAAAGAGAGAATAGGTTCCGGGAAGGTCGATCAAAGTATATTGATGCTCCCGATAGGTAAAGCTCCCTTTTGCTTGTAATACCGTTTTTCCAGGCCAGTTTCCAGTATGCTGATGGAGACCCGTTAATTCATTGAAGAGTGTTGTTTTACCTGTATTGGGGTTTCCAGCAAGGGCAATCCGATAGTGTCCCATTTTATGCCTCTCCCACTTTCTCTACCCAAATTCGGGAGCGTTCTTCGTGGCGCAGCGCAATCGTGGTTTGGCTGACGCGTAAGGCAACCGGGTCACCGAGTGGGCTTTTTTGCAGAACTTGGATCAAAGCCCCAGGGATCAATCCGAGATCGAGTAGACGTCGGCGCATGGTGCCATCGATATCCAGATTGATCACACGTACAATATCTCCAGTCTGTGCATCACTCAGAGGAATTTTTTTTGTGGAAACAGCCATGAATATTTCCTCTCTCCTCAAATTTTGATAATGATAAAATATTTTTCCCTAAGGCAAATTTGAAATTAAAAAATACAATTCTAGATTAATCGTATCTTACCCTACATTGAATTGTCAACATCTTTTTTAAAGAAAAAGGACACGAATGCAATCGTATCCTTGTTATACATATATCGTCTTCCTGTTTGACTCATGACATTTTTATAATCACAAGGATCATCTGTGCAAACGTTTGCCTTTTATGATTTTTTCTTGACAGTAATGATGAAACTGTTTAATATTTAAGTTGTTTAAATTTAAGTGGGATGAACTAAATCGTTTGAGGGAGGAGACGGATGGACTCTCTAGTTGAACGAATTCAAACCTCTTTTCAGTTGCTAAGACGGAATTGGGATTCGGAAGTATTTAATAAGATTGAAATGCCAATTACCAGGCCACAACTGTTTATGCTATATGTCATCCAGAGACATGAGAGATGCCGGCTTTCCAAACTTGCCGAGAAAATGGAAGTGAAACCGAGCGCGATTACGGTCATGATCGATCGTTTGGAAAAAGCGGGTTATGTAAAAAGAGCTCATGATCCAGTAGATCGGCGTTCCATCTTGGTAGAGTTAACGCCAGAGGGACGGACCGTGTTGGAAGAAACGATGCAAAAGAGAAATGAGGTACTAAAGAAGCAATTGTTGCAGTTAAAACCAGAGGAAGTACAACTTTTAGCGGAATTGCTGGAAAAACTGGCTACACTTCGATCCGAATAAAAGGAAGTGGTATGTTTGGAAGACTTAACACATAAACGAAAAGTAACGATTATGATCGCGATTTTAGTATCGATGTTTTTTTCAGCAATTAATCAGACGATTGTAAGTACAGCGATGCCGCGAATTATTGCTATCCTTGGTGGAATGGACTTGTACTCTTGGGTGATCACCATTTATATGCTCACCTCTACCATTGCCACGATTTTGGTAGGGAAACTGTCGGACATTTATGGGCGTAAACCGTTTATCCTGATGGGGATTGTCTTTTTTATGATTGGATCTTTTCTAAGCGGTTTATCTGGGGATATTTACCAGCTGATCCTTTATCGTGGGATCCAAGGAGTGGGAGCTGGGATCATCATGGCATCCATTTTCTCAGCGATTGGTGACTTGTTTGCCCCTCGTGAGCGCGGAAAATGGACAGGGGTTATGATGGCAGTCTTTGGCTTCTCTAGCGTTTTAGGACCTCCGTTAGGGGGATGGTTGGTAGATCATCTCGATTGGAAATGGCTATTCTGGATTTTCTTACCATTAGGAATTGTTGCCTTCGCCTTGATTTTGTTCCTGTTCCCGAAGACAAAGCGGAGAGAGTCAGAGAAGATCGATTATCTTGGGTCACTGTTTTTAAGTTTAACGCTGATTCCCATGCTCTTAGGATTTTCTCTGGCCGGAACAAAATACGATTGGGGTTCACCTGAGATTCTCGGTTTGTTTGGAGGAGCGGCTGTTTTTCTCGTTGTCTTTATTTTGATTGAGCGAAAAGCGCATAGTCCCGTCCTACCATTAGACCTCTTCCGAAATGATATTGTCACCATCTCCAATGTCATTGGGTTTATTATGAACGCTGGGATGATGGGCACACTGATCTATCTTCCCTTTTTCATTCAAGGGGTAGAAGGCATCTCTCCGACCTATTCGGGTTATGTGACCATGCCGATGTCGATTGCCTTGATCGTGCTTAGTGGGATCACAGGGAGATGGATCACCAAAACGGGAAAATATAAGCGGTTTGCTTTGATTGGGATGCCGTTTATGGTTGTTGGGATGATCATCATGGCATATATGAATGGTGTCTGGATGGCTGTTGTGGCGATGATTGTTTTTGGAATTGGAATGGGGATGGGGATGCCTGTCTTCTCACTCACTGTCCAAAATGCTGTGAGTCCGAAAGATCTAGGGGTTGCGACGGCTTCTTCACAATTGTTTCGGAATATGGGAGGGACGATTGGTGTGGCGGTGATGGGAACGATTATGCAAGTCAGTCTTACCAATCATTTAGAAGAAGCGGCCAAAAAGAGCGGAGCTGGACAGGTTCAACTGGATCCACAGATGGCGGAGCAACTTGCTCCTTTTCAAAATCCAGAGCTGCTTCTCGATCAACCCAAGCTGGCGCAGTTGCAGGAAATGTTGCCAGCGACCATTCAACCGATGGTTACGCAAATGGTGGAGACCCTCCGCGATGCCTTAGCCTCCTCATTGACCACGGTCTTTTTGTCCGGAGCAGCCTTGCTGGCGGTGGCAGTGATCCTAACCTTCTTCTTAAGAGAAATTCCGCTGCGCACAACCAATAAAATGCCGGAAGAAGAAACACCCAAAGAAAAATTGCTAAAGATGGAAACAGCTCCTCATAAACCGATTGTGGAGTAGAGACGTCTTTCCATTGTCCCAAAGATCGTACACCTCCTCGGAGGGTACGATCTTTTTTTAATAGCAGTTAAGAACAGAGAAGAGAGTGGAGAAATAGGATAGTTATATGATCTAAAGGAAGAGAGATGGAGAGAAGAAAAGATGAAGCAAGAACAAAGAAAGCTACTTTATGAATATCTACATCTGTTTTCCGGTTTTCAGCTAATCCGTCGAGATCAGCGTGATTACATGCAACGTCCATTGGGAGATCGCATCATTCTATCTCTTGATCCAGAGGGACATTGGCAGTTGGAAAGGGATCGTCACTTATTGTATCAAGAGGTGACGAACTTCCTGACAGAGCTAAAGGAGCCTTACGAGGAAGAGCAAACCATTCAGCAAGCATGCGTTATCCCTGATTTCGATCAGGTGGATCAAGCGAGACAGGAGCTGACAAGAATCTTAAAAAGATCTCAACACTTTTTAGGGGAAACCTTGCTCAACATGCTGTTGCCTTCCTTGGTCTATCTGCGATTGACTTTGAATTTGGGGGATTTTTCTAGCTTTGTCTTTCCAGTGATGCGTGCTTTGGAAGGGTATATCAAATTGCTCTTTCACTCCAAAGAAATTATGATCACGAGAAAAGGCTTTGGTAGCGTCATGCAACATGGGCGGATCAAAGAATCGGTACGAAGGAAAATCGACTGTGAGACGACTTGTCAGGTGATTGAGCGTCTCTATCAATATTATTCGGCCAACCGGCATGGGCTATTTCATGTCGATCTTCCCATCGAAGCGAGCAAACGGATTGAAACGAGACAAGAAGCGCAAAGGATCATTATGGAAACACTTTATTTAATCGAAGAGACCTATTGTGCTTTACCTGCTTCGCTGGTTTATCAGTCGCGAAAGAAGGTGTCAACGTTGACTCCTTATTTTCAAATAAAGAGGTTTGGGAGTTTACCGGTAGTTTTCTCTACTTCCTATGTCAATCCCCTTGAAACGTTAACAGAGATCGAAGCAGCGTTGCAAAGGGATTATTGCGGAAAAGTATTGTTTGACCTCTTATTATGTAACGGAAACTCATCCAACCGCTTTGTGGAAGCCTTCTTTGATGGCCAGAAATTTGAGAAGACTAGCTTTCACGTGCTTTCCCAGGTAGATGATGAGATTCGGCGCTTCTCAGCCAATCATTACAAAGATCAACCCTATTTTAGGGAAAGCCCTCTTCTCTCCAATGCGTTTAAATTTTTGCTCCAAAAGGGAAAAGTAATGTAATGCTTAAAGCAGAATCAAAAAAAGTATTCTCTTTTATCAGATATGAAGAAGAGAATACTTTTTTCTTTTATAGACCAACCGGTAAGATATAGAGAAACATCATAAAGAAATGAACGGTACTACCGGAAGCGATAAATAAGTGGAAAATCTCATGAAAGCCAAAACGGTTGGGGAAGAAATCAAACCATTTGGTAGCATAGATGATTCCGCCGATCGTATACAACAGGCCGCCAATCATCATCAAAATGATTGCTTCAATCGGCAAGTTTTTGATCAACTGGGCAAAGGGGATGACAGCAATCCAGCCGAGAGAGAGATAAAAACCGGTGGAGATATAACGCGGGGCATGGATCAACCATAACTTTAGAAGAATGCCGATCAAGGCTAAAACCCAGACAGCGGGGAGCATGATCCATTTCCAGACACCATCCAGTCCATAAAAAAAGACAGGTGTGTAAGAACCAGCGATCAACAAATAGATTGCACAGTGATCGATCTTTTTGAGAAGCAGTTCTTTTTTGGGAGTGGTCCGTACCCAGTGATAAACCGTGCTGGCACCGTATAAAAGAATCATGCTGACCCCATAGATCGTCATGGTAATCAGTGTAGAGATATTTTCATAGCTATATTTCACTAAAAAAATCAGCCCGACGATCGCAGCGAGGAAAGGGATGAAATGGGTCCATGTATTGACCGGTTCTTTCATTTTTAGACGTTTCAAATGAGCACCTCCTACTAGATAGACTCAGTGTATCAGAAAATTAGAACCGATGGTATCCATTTTGGCATGATCTGGTTTATTTAAATCGGCGGATTTGTATACTAAATTGAATCAATTGACAAGTATATGGTAATTTGTTATATTGAAAGTGCTTATGGAGTTCATTTTATTACCTCAAAATGAATGAAATAGCTTTGGAAAAAGAGCTTAAGTCCCCCCTGTTTAATTTTGACTTGGCTCTTTTTCTATGCAAAAAAATAATAGCAGGACTATACGAATTGACGTATTCCCCATATTCTTTCTCTTCTTGGCAAAGAAACAATAACTGCCTATTTCCTTTTTCAACGTAGACAGGACACGCTTCGCTTTACCATTTCCTCAATGATCACCTTGCCCTTTGCAGTGTGAGCATTTTCAATCTTCCTCGCTATCTTTCCTATCTAAACTCATGCTCTTGTGCAGATCCAAATGGGTTTTGATTTTCCGTTTTCAATCGTTCTATCACAGTACCGAACAAAAGTTTTCATTTTTGTAACTCGTTTGCCACTCACATTCCCGATTTTTATGTAAAAATACTTTCATAACAAAGAATAGAGCTTGTTCACAAAGTTTTCGCTCTTATATACTCCAATCGTATGTATGGAGGAGGATCCCGATTGAGAAAGTTACTAACCAATGACTGGGCTGAGCTGTTGGCTAACGAGTTTACCAAACCGTATTTTTTAGATCTACAGAAATTTCTCGAAGAAGAGTATCAAAACCACACTATTTATCCGAAAAAGGCGGATCTCTTTTCGGCTTTAAATCTTACTCCTTATGAGAAGACAAAAGTAGTGATTTTAGGACAAGATCCCTATCATGGTCCCAATCAAGCACATGGTTTAAGTTTTTCTGTTTTACCTGGAGTGAAACAACCTCCTTCCTTAAAAAATATCTTTAAAGAATTACATAATGACCTTGGATGTACGATTCCCAATCATGGATACTTAATCAAATGGGCCGAGCAAGGGGTTTTGATGTTAAACACGGTGTTAACGGTTCGTGAAAGCAAACCAAACTCCCATAAAGGAAAAGGCTGGGAGATCTTTACGGATCAAGTGATCAAAGTTTTAAATCAACGTCCACAGCCCATCGTTTTTCTCCTATGGGGGAAACATGCACAAGCAAAAAAAGAGCTGATCACAGAGTCGCATCATTTGATCTTGGAAGCAGCTCATCCCAGTCCTTTCTCAGCCCGCAAAGGCTTTTTTGGCAGCAGGCCGTTCTCGAAGACAAATCAGTTTATTGTTGACCATGGCGGAGAAAAAATCGACTGGGAAATTAAAGATTTGGATTAAACGTTGCGGAGGACATTTCAAACGGGATGTCCTCCTTTTTTATTTAGAAGAAAGGAAGCAGATCCTAACTTACCCAGCGTGTTCAAAGTTGTTTTACTTCTAGTTCTATTGGCTAGTGGCTGTGTTATACTGTATCTGTTAATCTATGATAATACCTTTCAGATTTGAGGGTATTCTATATCACTATCACCATCTGTTTGCATAAACTGCCTAGTGATTTCATATGGTTGAATGGTTTTACCAGAATAAACCACTTTCTGGTATGGATAGACGAGAGGTGTGAGAATGGATCGAAGGATCTTACGAAATCCATTAAAATTTGGGGAAATGGTTGATGGCGTTTTTCGCTTGTATCGGAAGGAATTTAAAAAGCTATTCCTCTTTGCGATGATCGGCAATGTGATTTTGTTAGGTTGGATCAAATGGCTACAATTTCAGGTAATGGAACCAGGAAAAATCCCAATCGAATCCTTTGATTGGTTTATCCTTTTGTGGGCGCAACTGGCCGTCAGCAGTTTTTTCTATTTTCCCTTGTTACAAAACCTCGCTTTTCAAATAACAAACAAGCAGCTCATTCAATCAGATCATCATCCTGTTACGTGGAAGCAGCTCTTTGTTATGTCTTTTCGTAATCTAGGGAAAGTTTTTATTGTTCAAGGGTTATTTTTCACTTTGTTATGGAGCTTCTTTTTTTTATTGGGAAGTCTGCTGTTTCATCAGTCTGATGTTGAGACGTTTCAGGAGCGTTTGATGTTTACATCCACGACATCTTTTTATCTTTTTTCTCCGCTGATCCTATATCTTGCTGTCCGCTTTAGTCTACTGATCCCCGTCATTTCGGCAGAAAAAGTAGGTGTTTTTCAAGCATTTAAACGGAGTTGGTGGTTGACGCAAGGGCGTTTTGGGGCTATTTTGGGACGGTTCATTTTCGTGGTTTTGGCGATTTTACCATTTTATCTTTCTAGTTCGATGATTCAAGATGTCTCTTTTTATCCAGCAGAGCAAGATCAGACTTGGTTGATGGTAGCCTTTCTCAGCGATCTCCTGTTGGTTCCGCTATGTGACTGGGTGATTCCTTTCTATTTTTCTCTGGTCTACTGGGATGAGCGAATGCGAAAGGAAGCAATCGATTTGTTTCAAGCATCAAGATCGAATCAAGGGGTGAGGGAAGGTGACGGATTTAGAAGAAGCGAAAAGACAGCTAAATGAAATCTTGTCTCAATCTGAATTTGCTCGTTTGCGTTCTCAAACGGAAGGAGAAGTGGAGATCTCTCCACCTGTTTTTCAGCTGCCCGTAGAGTGGATTTGGGGAATCTATCTGTTTATCGCTATAGTGATCGTCACTCTGTTGATTTACTACGGAGTGAAACTGTGGAAAAAGCGGCAAGCAAACGAGGATCCCAAGGAGAATCTCGGTTACAGCTGGTTTGCAAAAGCGCAATCTTACGCGTTAAAAGGAGAGTATCGCTTTGCTGTACGCTCCCTTTTTCAGTATTTATTGCTGCATGCGACAAAACAAAAATGGATTGAACCCCATCCGGCAAAGACCAATGGGGAATATCGCCAGGAAGTACAGCAAAAGGAACCTGTCCAAGCACCACCCTTTTCAAATATAGCCCAACAATTTGATCGGACTTGGTACGGAAGAGAAGAGATAACGGCTGAAAAATATAGCGAATATGAGCGGAAAATCATGCAGTTGGCGCCAAAGGAGGGAAGCAATGAGTCGTAACCGGATGTTTTTGGGGGTTGTGCTGATCGGGGTGATCGGCATCGTCATTGCTTTCTCCTTTCTATCACTCAAACCCCAAAATAAAAATCTACTTCCTTTTTCCTCTGAAAGTGCGAAAGCGGATGGAGTTAAAGCATTATATCTTCTCTATAAAAAAAGAGGATTGCAGGTAAGCATCTGGGAGAAGAGCTATCGAGATTTGCCTCAGACGACCGATGTGACCCTTATGATCATAGGTCCGCAGATGAGTGCGCCAGCTGGACAGGAGTGGGAAGCACTTAGAAAATGGGTGGAGCGTGGAAATCAAATTGTCATCTGGGACCCTGTGTTTAGCGATTGGAGTAAATTATTTCAATTTGAAGGGGAAACATGCGAGCCCTTGTACATATCCCAACGAAAGATAGCGAAACATGAACCAAACCCATGGTTTGAACAGCTGGATGCTCTGTTCGAGTTTAATGTTTGCCTAAAGTTAAACGATCAGATTCAGCCTGTACTGACCGATGAACATGGCAATCTGCTGGTAGCGAAGAAACCGATTGGCAAGGGGAGTGTGTATTATGTGCCGGATCCTTACTTTGTTGCCAATGAAAATATTGACTTGAAGGATAATATTGCTTTGCCCCTTGGCTTGGTAAAGAAAGAAGAAGTCTGGTTTGATCAATCCGTTCATACCCTTGCAAACCAATTAAATGATTTTGTCCCTTTGGATGAACAACCGTCCAAAAACTTCTTTTCGCTCGTGGCGGAAGATGGTTTGTTGCTCATCTTTCAGCTGCTACTGATTCTCCTTTTATGGCTATATGCGCGAGGCAAACGCTTCGCCTCACCGCGTTTTGAAATGGTCAAGGAAGAACGAAATGCTGTGGAATATGTTGAAGCGATTGCCAGATGGTATGCAAACTCTGCTGTGCGTAGAGATGCTTTGACATCGCAGTTCCAAATGTTACGTCAAGAGATGCGTGAAGCATTTCGCTTACCCAAAAGTCAATATTCCTATGAAGGTGAATTAAAAGAACGGATCAAGCGGTATTTGGATGCATCATTTGTAAACAAATACGATGAGCTTGTCCAGATGATGCATAAAGTGGAGACGAAAAGACGAATTTCTGCAAAGGATTTTATACAAGTAAGCAAGCTAATTGATTCGTTGCGGAAGGAGATCACTCAATGGAGAACTACTATATCGCAAAGAACATTCAGGAAGTGACCGAAGATGTATTAAATATGTTGGAAAAAGCGGTCGTTGGACAGCGTGAAAACTTGCGTCTATTATGGGGGAGCTTATTGGCGGGTGGACATGTGCTGATCGAAGGGGTTCCCGGGCTAGGAAAAACGTTGATCGTCCGCTCACTTGCCCAGGTGATCGATTGTTACCAAGCAAGGGTTCAATTTACTCCCGACTTGATGCCGTCGGATATTACCGGAACGACTGTCTATGATTTGCAAACGGGACATTTTTCGTTTCGCCAAGGGCCTATTTTTACCAATATTTTACTTGCGGATGAGATTAATCGAACTCCACCCAAAACACAGGCCGCTTTGCTAGAAGCAATGGAAGAGAAGCAAGTAACGGTCGATGGAAAGACGTATCTGTTACCCCCGTTGTTTTTTGTGGTAGCGACGCAAAATCCGATCGACTTTGAAGGGACATATACGCTTCCAGAGGCACAACGAGATCGATTTATGCTCAAGCTGGTGGTAGATTATCCTAGTAAGGAACAAGAAATGCAGTTATTGCTCACCCATGGCTTTGGCCAACGCAGAGAAGAGAAGTTGGAGAAAGTGATTGCAAATGACGACATTGTTAAGCTGAGAGAAGAGTTGGCAGAGATTGATGTGGAAAGTTCGGTATTGGAGTATTTAATGGCACTGATTCAAGGAACACGCGAGCATCCGCGAATTTATTTGGGAGCGAGCCCGCGAGCGGGCTTGGATCTTTTGTCGATGTGTAAAGTAGAAGCGGCGATGAACGGAAGAAAATTTGTAACCCCGGATGATGTCAAACAGGTGGTCAAGCCCACTTTACGACACCGCCTGATTCTCCATCCAGATGGGGAGTTGGAGGGATGGAATGCAGATGACCTTTTGGAAGAAATTATCCAAGCGACTCCCGTTCCACGATAAAGCGGTTCTTCCCTCTGAACGTCTTTTGCTCTGGATGCTCCTAGGTATTCCCATCACATGGGTAGGCTCGTTTTGGGGGATCGGTTGGCTTCTATTTAGTCTCTATCACGGTCTTCTTTTCTCCTTCACTTTGATCGATTTGTTGTGGATGCGTAAGATGCCTACGCTGACAGTCACCAGACGGGCAAAGGATCTTTTTGAAATAGGGGAAGAGAATACCGTGATGATTCGGATCCAAGCTTCAGCTCCTCTCAAGACGAGAATGTGGGTTCAAGATGATTATCCCCATGGATTTAAAATCAACCGACGAACGTTATTCTTACGATGGGATGATGAGCAACAAAAAGAATGTTCCTATCAAACGTGGCCGCACCGGCGGGGTCGTCATCCGTTTCATAAGATCCATCTACGGCTGGAAAGCAAGCGACGTCTCTGGCGCATTCAGCAGTCATTTCAGGTTCCGCTAGAGGTGAAAGTTTATCCGCGATTGGAAGCGGTTCGTCGCGTCCGAAAAGGGTTTTATCAGCGCCAACTCGCATTGGAAGGCAGCTCGATTAGGCGGATCGTTCGGGTGGGGCATGAGTTTTCACATATCCGTGAATATCTCCCAGACGATGATCCTCGTCAGATTAACTGGATGGTTACAGCTCGGCGGGGAAAGCTGGTCTCCAATCTCTATCATCCCGAAGCGGGACAACAAGTGGCCATTCTTCTTGATTGCGGACGATTGATGGGGATTCAAAATGATGGCAAAACCCGATTGGATTATGCGTTGGAGGCTGCACTTGGCTATGCAGCAATCGCCTTGCAAAGAGGAGAACAGGTCAGCTTTTTGGCTTTTTCTGATCAAGTCCAGCGATTTGTTCCCTTGGGGAAAGGGATGGAACAACTTCAGCGCATCATCGAAGCAAGTTATGATCTGGAACCGAGTTATGTGGAGACCGATTATCTTAAGACATGGAATCTGCTTTCCTCTCATCATAAAAGTCAAGCGTTGGTCACCCTGTTTACGGATGCAGCCAATATTTCCTTTGCTCAGAATATCCAAACTTGGATCGCGATGGCTAATCGAACGTATCGCGTGATGACAGTGACGATGCAAGATCCTAAATTGCTCGAAGTAAAGAAAAAAGCGATTGAAAGAGAAGAAGATGTATATCAACAGATGGTTGTTGATCAGCTATTGCAAGAAAGGGAAGAGGTATTCCAGAAATGGAAGAAGCTCAAGGTGAACGTTCTTGATGTGGAACCGGAACAGCTTGCCTTCAGTGTGATCGACTCCTATTTAAAAATCCGCAGCCGAGCAGCCGCTGGACAATAGTTGAGCGACAACGCAGCAAACGGAGAGGAATACATGAAAAAAAGAGGATGCCTCTTTGGAGGGATCATCCTCTTTTTTTTGTGAATGCGTCAAGGGTGCGTTCCTTCTTATGTTTTTTCCAGATCGGGTAAGCCAAATAAGCGACACATAAGATGAAGTGAAAAGCAGAGAGGGCGTATTTCGCTTCGTAAGAAAGCGCAGAAGGAGTGATAAATCCTTCGATCAAGCCAGCAATCACTAACAACAAAACGACACCCAACATCAATTGAATGGTGATCCGTCCTTCGCGAATCAGCGAGTGAATCCTTGTCTGCTCACCAGGAACAAAAAAGTGATACGCTAGAGATAAACCGGCCGCTCCAGAGATAAAAATAGCGATTAGTTCGATGACACCATGCGGTAAAATAAATGCCCAAAACCCAAAGCCGTAACCTGCCTTGTGAAATATCGCTGCCAACGCGCCGATGAGAAGCCCATTGTAAAACAAAATCCAGATGGTACCGATTCCGAACAACGCGCCAAGGGCAAAAGCCAAAAAGGAAACCTGAATATTATTCACCATGATTTCGCTCGAAGCGATCGCAGGATTCCATTGATTTTCCTCAATTTTGGCGGGATCGACGACAGTGAAGTCCGCAGATATAAAATAAGTGGCATAACTTTGATCCATATAAGTTAAAAGGAAGGCTAATAATCCCCCAGCGAGAAATAAGCCAGCAGCAACGATAAAAAAGGAAAATCGTTGCCAGAGAAAAAGTGGGAAACTTTCTATAAAAAAATGTTTGACTTGTTTCCAATAACTTTTTTGTGCTTTGCCATAGATCAAGTTGTGTGCCCGGATCGTTAGCTGATTTAAGTAGTCCGTCACATCATGAGAAGGGAAATATGTTTGAGCAAAAGCGAGATGCGAAGTGACGGAACGATATATTTTTCCAAACTGGTCAATCTGTGCTTTGGTAGGAGGAACATAAGAAAACTCTTCTAAAAGATGTTCCAGTTTCGCCCAAGTGGACTGATGTTCTTCAATAAATTTGCTTAACCTCATTTTATATCCTCTCTTAATTGGTTCAGTGAAGTTACCATTTTGCATGGGTTTTTCCATTTTTTCTCGATCATGAAAATAGGGAAATTTCTCGCGCGTTTGTCCGATAATAAAAGCTGAGAAGGAGAGATCTTGTGAAAAATGTGGTCGAAATTCAAACACCTGAATATGTGAAGATCCCCTACCAAACAGCAGGAGTGGTGACCAGAGGCATCGCGAAAGGAATCGATTTGCTATGTATGATGGTCTTGTTTTTTACCGTAACTTTCTTTGGATCGATTACTACGCTGATGCTGGATCAATTGACCGCATCGATTCAGAGTGCAATCATGATTGTGCTAAGCGCTGCTATTCCTGTACTCTATTTTACTATTTCGGAATATTGGATGAAAGGGCAGACCATTGGCAAAAAGGTGATGAGGATTCGTGTCATCCAAGATAATGGACAAAGACCTTCTTTTTTGGCAGTTCTTATTCGCAATGCTTTGCTATTGGCTGATTTGTTCCCATTTTTATTCTTATTAGGTTTTCTTATGATTTTTCTGCATAACAAAGAAAAGCGCATCGGTGATCTGGTTGCTGGAACCATCGTCATTTATGAAAAAGCAAAAGAGACAAATCTGATTTTGCTTTATACGCAGCCATTTCTTTTTCCCGATGAGGAGGAGTTGTATCAGCGTTTACCTAGCGTATCAGGAGAGTTTTACTTGCTGATCGAATCGTTCCTACTTCGAAGAACAGAAATGGACCCATTGGTTCGCCAAAGGTTGGCGAAGCAGTTGATCCAGCAGGGGTGGTCTGACATCCAAGTGCTGAAAGATCAGGAAGAGCTCTTTTTGGAAAAGATCTATTTGTATTTAAGGAAAAGTGTTTTTCCAGCGCAACATCCTTACCTCTTTTCACAATATTTTCCAAAAGAAGTCTCGTCATAAAAATGGAAATTTCTTTTGGTTAAAAAGTGTAGTGCGATATGATATAATCAGAACATAAATTCTTAGGGAAAAATTTGTATATTATCTTGGGTTTGCAAATTTAATGATTAGGTGATAAATATGTGGACATTTAATCCAACAGGTCCTGCACCAGGGGGGAATCATCAAAACCAGGGGCAGTCTGCTAGACAAGTCATTTCATCGATGGAGAATGATCGTGTTCGTTTTGAAGTGATTCAATATGACCGCTTATCGGGTGGACCCCATTTATCGATCGCGGAGCACTTGTATTATGCTCATCAGCTAGGAGCGCGTTTAAAGCAAGTGCGGATGATCTTAAATCATGGAGCTGTGCAAATCGAAGCAGGAGCTCTTCAGTTTTTGCGTGGAAACATTCAGATGGAATCCAAAATTGGTGGCGTGAGCGGACTTTTTAAGAAAATGGTCTCCAGCAAGGTAACCGGAGAAGAGATGTTTAAGCCAGTTTACCAAGGAACCGGAGAGCTATATTTAGAGCCGAGTTTTAGCAACTATCTATTGGTCGAACTCCAAAATGAAGAGATGGTTTGTGACGATGGGATGTTCTTCGCTTGCGACTCAGGAGTTCAAGTAGGGGTCTATCGCAATAAAGGACTGTCAGCGGTGCTTGGTGGCGAAGGAATGTTTCAGATTCGGCTGGCAGGGAATGGCATTTGTGTCCTAGAGAGTCCGGTGCCGATGGAAGAGATTCAAGTGGTTTATCTGCAAAATGATACTTTACAAGTAGATGGCAATTTTGCGCTCCTACGAAAAGGAAATATTGAATTTACTGTAGAACGATCCAGTAAAAGTCTTGTCGGTTCGCTTACTGGCGGAGAAGGTTTATTGCAAACATTCCGGGGAACAGGAGAAGTTTGGTTAGCTCCGACCGAACCACTCTATCAAGCGATTCAATTCAATATCGCTGCCAATTTAAGTAAAGCGTTCGGCAATAATAAATAAGTTTTCTCGAGAAGAGGACACCAGTGAAAAGCGGGTGTCTTTTTCTTATGGATGAAAGGGGCTATGGTTGTTGGTTAATTACGATTTCATTGCTTAAATCGGTGCTTTATTGTATAATTTATAAATTGCAAAGACATAGCCTGCAATATCGGATGATTGATATAGATTAGTTTTTGTTGGTGTAGAAGGAGGTTGTAGCCGTTGGCAACCAAGGATTATAGTAAATACTTTGTCGCCCCCGACTTAAAACAGGCAAAAAGGCGGGGAAAAGAAGAGACGCAAGTGCTCCAATTTGAGCCGATCCCAGAGGATATGCGGCAAATTGGGCGAGATAAACGTTATCTCCTGATGACGTATGGCTGTCAGATGAATGTTCATGACAGTGAAAACATCGCTGGAATGTTGGAGCAGATGGGGTATACAGCTACCGATCGAGAACAAGAGGCGGATGTGATCTTGCTAAATACCTGTGCGGTCAGGGAGAATGCGGAGGATAAAGTATTTGGGACGATCGGTCGTTTAAAACAACTGAAACTGGAGAATCCTGAGTTGATCCTCGGTGTGTGTGGATGTATGTCACAAGAAGAGGCAGTCGTTCATCGTTTATTGCAAAGTTATCCGTATGTCGATTTAATTTTCGGAACGCATAATATTCATCGTCTACCGCATCTATTGAAAAATGCGCTTTATAGCAAAGAGATGGTGGTTGAGGTTTGGTCCAAAGAAGGCGATGTTGTTGAAAATATGCCAAAAGTGCGTAGTGATGGGTTGCGAGCTTGGGTAAATATTATGTATGGTTGTGATAAATTCTGCACTTATTGTATTGTCCCCTATACTCGCGGAAAAGAGAGAAGCCGTCGTCCAGAGGATGTCCTTCGGGAGATCCGGGAATTGGCTCGTCAAGGTTACCAAGAAGTCACATTGCTCGGTCAAAATGTAAACGCATATGGGAAAGATTTCAAGGATATCAACTATTTGTTTGCAGATTTGATGGATGATGTGCGAAAAATTGGGATTCCCCGAGTGCGATTTACGACCAGCCATCCTCGTGACTTTGATGATCACCTAATTGAAGTCCTCGCCAAACGGGGCAATTTAGTGGAGCATATTCATCTTCCTGTCCAATCAGGGAGTTCGGAGATCTTAAAGAGAATGGCGCGAAAGTATACGCGTGAACAATATTTGGAGCTGGTTCGCAAAATCAAGCAGGCGATTCCCGATGTCTCTTTGACAACGGACATTATTGTCGGTTTCCCTGGAGAGACAGAAGAGCAGTTTGCTGAGACACTTTCTTTGGTGAAGGAAGTGGAATATGATTCTGCTTATACATTTATTTATTCGCCAAGGGAAGGTACGCCTGCGGCAAAAATGGAAGACGATATTCCGATGGAGGTGAAGAAGGAGCGATTACTTCGCCTCAATGAAGTCGTCAATGAAATTGCTCGGCGCAAAAACGAAGCGTTCCGTGGACAGGTGGTCGAGGTTCTGGTCGAAGGGGAAAGCAAGAAAAATGCCGAAGTGCTTTCAGGACGTACACGAACCAATAAATTGGTCAATTTTCGTGGTCCCAAAGAATTGATTGGAAAAATGGTTTCGGTGCAAATTACCGAACCACAAACATGGACACTCAATGGAGTATGGCTAAAAGAATCTAGTGTACGGGTAGGTGTTTAATGATGTCTACCATCTTGTCAGAACATCCTTTGAGACGATTGGTGAACCAATTTGTAGCGCGCCTGCAAGCGTGTGAAGAAGTACAACGTTTTCGTCTTGCGGAGCAACAGGTCCGGAAAAGCCAAACTGTTTGCCAATTGATTGAAGAGATCAAACGGAAACAAAAAGAATGGGTTCACGCGAAGCATTATCAGCGGACAGAATATATGAAACAACTGGAACAAGAGCTGGAACAGTTGCAGGAGAGGTTGGATAATCTGCCGATTGTTCGCGAATACCAACAGTATCAAGTGGATGTAAATGACTTGTTACAACTGATTCAAAAAGTAGTGGTAGATACCATCTCCAGTAAAATTGAAATAGAAACCAATCCGGTGATGCCCAGCGGATGTATGGGCGGAGGAAGTTGTGGCTGTCAAAAATAGCTATAAAATGAATAAATCTTTCCGTTAAAAAGAGAGGTCGCTCCATTGCGATGGGGCGACCTCTCTTTTTTGCATAAATCGCAAAAAAATCTGATTGGGTGTTTGCACCGATGGCAAATGCCCTGCATACATTTGTTACTGAACCATCTTTGGAGGAGGTAGCAAACGATGTCATATAAAAATAGAACATCGGAATACAGACAGATTATTACCAAAGCAGTCTGTGGAAAGGGACGGAAGTTTTCACAGACAACCCATAAAATTCGCTCGTCGGAAAATATCCATACCATCTTAGGAGCATGGATTATCAATCATCAATACGAAAGTAGAAAAGTAGGGGAAGAGATCGAAGTCCGCGGTAGCTACGATGTGAATATTTGGTACTCAACAAAAGGAAATACTAAGACCGATGTCGTGAAAGAGAAGATTCATTATGTTGAGCAAGTTCCTCTTTCTTACTTTGATCGGAATACACGCGATGCTACCGTTTCAGTAGCTGCTACAGCAACGCAGGCACCCAATTGTGTTGAAGCGTCGATTGCTTCTCAGTCCGATGTCATCGTCGTTCGCGTAGAAAAGGAATTTGTGGTTGAGATCGTAGGAGAAACAAAAGTATGTGTTCCGGTTTATCCTTTAGAGTATGCAGAAACCGATGAAAAGGATATGATGTCCTATTCCGATGATGAGAACGAAGAATATGAAGACTTGGATCCTGACTTGATTATTGAGGATTTGGTTGATTAATTTGGCAGTTGTATGTTTGGTTTGGCAGAAGGCATCAGCCTTCTTTTTCTTTTTACTAACCTTTTTCGCTGAGCCATCATAACCTATAGGAGATATCGATGTCGGTTGTGTACGGTAGAAAGGGGAAAGGTTGTTATGGAAGCCGTCACCCTACCAGCAAGAGAAGCAACAAGTATAGAACAGTTACGAAAAAAAATCATTACCAAAGAGCGAAGGTTGGTATCGTCGATTGAGCTTAAGACAGATGATTTCCATATGGATACGAATGCGATCCGAATACTAAATCGTCCTGAACAAGTAGACCATTGGAAAGATATAAAGTTGCGAAATGAAATATTAGCACTTCACGGGATCCCGATTTGTCCAAAAAACAATGTCTTACGTGAATATATATTGTGTGTCTTTCAAACCAAAGTGATTGTGATGTATCGTTCAAGTGGGACGGTCGCATGGACAGCAGATCGATCGCTGAGACGGAGAAATTATCAGCGCGTATCGGTGCAAGAACCAGGCAAGGAAGGGCGTAGAGTGCAAATGCTGGCGATTCGGACCATCTATGCGTTGGGATTAGACTATGGCACGGTGATCTGTGGGATTACGGAAGGTAGGAAAACAGGCATTTTGCGGATTATCACCCACCCGAAGTTAAATGATGAGATGGAGAGAGCTTATTTAAAAGCAGTATACGACTACATTCAATTTTTGGATAAACCAAGACCAAAGCTTGAAGAAGTATTGATCGGGGCCGATCCCGAATTTATCGTCCAAACCAAAAAAGGTCATTTATTAAATGCGACCAAGTATTTTCCCCGTAATGGGCGAGTCGGCTATGATGCGATCTGGCTAGGGAAAAATCGCAACTATAAACCTGTTATGGAAATTCGCCCTGCTCCTACTTCCGATCCCAAGCTCCTGGTGATACGGATATACCAAGCGTTGCTCCAGGCTTCCAAAGTGATTGGAAAGCAGTCTGTTCGTTGGCTTGCTGGAGCTCTGCCACATAAAAAGTTTCCACTGGGTGGTCACATCCATTTTAGCGGTGTAGAACTTAACTTTAAAATGTTACGCGCTTTTGATAATTATTTGGCTTTGCCTTTTGTGATTGTTGAGGATCCCAATGGTCGTATGCGGCGACCCAAATACGGTTTTTTAGGAGATTTTCGTTTTCAAGAGCATGGCGGGTTTGAATATCGCACTCTTCCTAGCTGGCTTATTTCCCCCTCCCTGACCAAGGCGGTGTTGTCGCTGGCCCAACTGATTGCCGTTCATTATCGTCAATTGCATTTTGACCCATTGTGTCAAATCGAATTGCAACAGGCTTACTATCGCGGGGACAAAGAAGAGATTCGAAAATGGTTTGATATTTTATGGGCAGACATTAAACGGATTAGTGACTACCAAAAGTATAAATCCCTGTTGGACGAATTTTACAATTGGGTTGTCTCCGGCATAGTTTGGAATGAAAAAATAGATATCCGTAGCAAATGGCGCATTCCGGAGTCGTGATCATTTGTAACAATTAGCTCCTTGTCCCTTGTTTTCAGACCGTGTTAGAATAAGTAGAGTTAAAATTTTGATACGGGGGCAAGAGAGATTGGCTAAATATACTCCAATGATTCAGCAATATTTATCGATTAAGGCACAGTATCCAGATGCCTTTTTATTTTTTCGTTTAGGTGATTTTTATGAGCTCTTTTTTGATGATGCCAAAAAAGCGGCCAAAGAGCTGGAGATTACCTTAACGGGAAGAGACGGTGGCGGGAGCGAACGGATCCCAATGTGTGGTGTTCCTTTCCATTCCGCTACAAGCTATATTGAAAAATTAATCGATCGAGGTTATAAGGTAGCGATTTGTGAACAAGTGGAGAATCCAGCTACGGCCAAAGGCGTGGTGAAACGGGAAGTGCTCCGTGTCATCACCCCAGGAACGATTATCGAAGAAAATATGCTCCATGAGCAGGAAAATAACTTTTTGGTTGTCGTCTCCCAGGCGGGTTCATCCTACGGCTTGGTAGCAACCGATTTGTCCACAGGAGAAAGTCATTTAACGGAAATTTCGCAATCCAGTGATTTTCTATTCGATGAAATATCCACTTATGCTCCCAAAGAGGTGGTCGTCGATCAGCAGTGCATGCAGCGGGGAGAGTTTGTCCAGTCGTTAAAAACAAAAATAAAGGCCGTTGTTACGCCGTTTGCTTCCGAATGTTGGGATGAAAAACAACTGATGGAGCAATTTCCAGACTATGCGAAGGTGTGTACGACACCTGTAAAAAAACAGGTGGTCGCTCTGCTCTATGGTTATCTCCAACAAACACAAAAACGTTCACTCAGTCATATTAGCCGGCTTCATGCTTATGATGCCAATCAGTTTATGATGTTGGATGATGTAGCGCGGCGGAATATGGAGTTGACGGCAAATCTAAAGGATGGGAAGAAGCAAGGTTCCTTGCTCTGGTTATTGGATCGCACCGTCACAGCGATGGGGGGACGCCATTTAAAAAAGTGGCTCGATAAACCGCTTTTATCGATCCCAGAGATTCAGCAGCGTCAAGAAGCGATTGCTGCCTTTTTAGATGATTTGCTGTTGCTTGAAGAGATTAGCGATGATCTCAAGCAAGTCTACGATTTGGAACGACTGGCAGCGCGAGTAGCGTATGGAAATGCCAATGCCCGTGATCTCAATGCGTTGCGCCGCTCATTGGAAGTAGTCCCGCAATTGAAAGAAAAGTTGCAACAGGTCCTTTGTTCCCCTCTGCAACAGATCGGTGAAAAGCTTGATAGTTGTGAGGATGTGGCGGAACTGATCGCGAAAGCAATCGTCGAGGATCCGCCAGTGGGGATCAAAGAAGGTGGGATGATCCGAGCTGGTTATCATGTCGAACTGGATGAGCTTCGGGAGATTCAAAAGAATGGGAAACAATGGCTCGCGCAGTTGGAACAGCAAGAGAGAGAGGCTACAGGGATTAAGTCTTTAAAAATCGGATATAATCGCGTGTTTGGCTATTATATTGAAGTAACCAAAGCCAATCTCCGCTATCTACCTGAAGGGAAATATATTCGCAAACAAACACTGACCAATTCCGAACGGTTTATCACGACGGAGCTGAAAGAAAAGGAGCAACTTATCTTACATTCGGCGGAGAAGTCCGTTGAACTGGAGTATGAATTGTTTGTAAAGATAAGGGAACAGGTTGCCGCAGAGGTAGGGCGTCTTCAAGTGTTAGCTGAGTGGCTTGCGACATTGGATGTGCTTCATGCGTTGGCAAAAGTGGCTCACGATCATCAGTATGTTCGCCCCCGCTTGCATAATGGAGACTCCTTTGTGATTGAAGCAGGA
Organism: Thermoactinomycetaceae bacterium; assembly: GCA_025449975.1. GTDB lineage: Bacteria > Bacillota > Bacilli > Thermoactinomycetales > Thermoactinomycetaceae > Thermoflavimicrobium. The sequence continues at coordinate 13,943 of JANWIG010000038.1, read as the reverse complement.
CGTCATCCCGTGGTTGAAGCGGTCATGGAAGAAGGAGAATTTGTCGCCAACGATCTCCACTTTGAGCGGGATTCCCGTCAAATCTTATTGATTACCGGTCCCAACATGGCTGGAAAGAGTACGTATATGCGGCAAGTCGCTTTGATCTCGATCTTAGCTCAAATCGGTAGTTTTGTTCCAGCCAAGCAGGCGGAACTATCCATCGTCGATCGGATCTTTACCCGAATTGGTGCGGCAGATGATTTAGTAGGGGGTCGAAGCACTTTTATGGTGGAAATGGCGGAGACTTGTCAGGCCTTAAAAGAAGCAACTCCCAATAGTTTAATCCTATTGGATGAAGTTGGACGGGGAACCTCTACATATGATGGTATGGCTTTGGCTCATGCGATCGTCGAATATATTCACGATCATGTTCAAGCGAAAACCCTCTTTTCTACTCATTATCATGAGCTGACCCAATTAGAGGAGAAATTGGAAAGAGTAGTCAACGTTCATGCAGAATGTGTGGAAAAAGAAGGAAGAGTCGTCTTCCTCCATCGGATCATTCCTGGCGGAGCGGATCGCAGCTATGGCATTCATGTGGCTGAGTTGGCTGGATTGCCTCAGCCGATCATCGAGCGAGCCAAGGTCATTCTCCAAGAGTTGGAGAGCGGACAAGCAGAAGTCGCTTTGTCGAGTGCTGAAGCTGGGCCCAATCCGAGCGAACCGTTTGATCCAATGGTTCAGCAGTCCTTATTTCCCGATGATGAACAACTCACCTTGTTTGACTATTTATCACCTAAAAAGACTGAAGAGCCGCCAGCGGTGGCTGAACCCAAAGTTTCTCAAAAGGAGCGAGAGCTGGTCAAAGAAATTTGTGAGTGGGATGTGATGAACCAAACGCCATTTGAAACGATGCAATGGGTGCTGGCTTTGCAAAAGAAAGCGCGAAATCTAAAAATCTAACTGTTTACTTAGGAGCAAAGATAAGAGGGTTTAAGTAAGGGAAAATTTCGTTTGTGATTGGAGGTGAAGCCATTGGCGAAAATTCATATCTTGGACGCCCATGTTGCAAACCAGATCGCCGCGGGTGAAGTCGTGGAAAGGCCAGCATCGATTGTGAAAGAGCTGGTGGAAAATGCGATTGATGCTGAGGCTACCCGCATTGTGGTCCAACTCGAAGAAGGGGGAATTAGCAAAATCTCCGTCTCTGACAACGGTATTGGGATGGAGCCCGAAGATGCCAAACGAGCTTTTTCCCGCCATGCGACCAGCAAAATTAAAAAAGAAAGGGATCTTCTCACCATTCGCACCTTGGGCTTTCGGGGGGAAGCTCTTCCCAGCATCGCCTCGGTGTCTCGGGTGAAACTGACTACTTGTCATGATCCCGATCAGTTAGCCTACTCCCTCCAGTATGAAGGAGGAGTCTGGAAGAAGAGTGAAGAAGTATCCCGTCCACGAGGAACGGATGTGGTGGTTACTGATCTCTTCTACAACACACCAGCACGTTTAAAATATCTCAAAACAGTCAATACCGAGGTTGGACATATCGCCGATCTGATGGGGAAAATCGCCTTAGCTCATCCGGAGATTGCCTTTTCCCTTCGTCATCAGCAAAGAGAGCTGTTCCGAACGACGGGGGATGGGAAGTTGCGCCACGTTCTCTATGCCCTTTATGGAAAGCAAGTGGCGAGCAAAATGATTCCCATTCAGATCGAAGATGCCGATTTTTCGGTAACGGGCTATTTTAGCAAACCAGAGATCACGCGGGCGAGTCGTTCGTATATCACCTTGATTATCAATGGACGCTATGTGCGAAGTATTCCGTTGACGCCGGCCATTTTGCAAGCTTATGCGACCTTACTGCCGACCGGACGATACCCAATCGGTGTTCTTCAGATTCAAATGGATCCTCGACTGCTCGATGTCAATGTTCATCCAGCTAAATATGAGGTACGACTTAGTAAAGAAAAAGAATGTTGTGATTTGATTCGTACAGGAGTCAAACAAGCCCTGCGGAAAGAAGTTTTGGTTCCTCAAGTGACGCACAAAGGTTCACAGACTTCCTTAAAAAAGGGAAAACCGAAACAGCAGCAGCTGGTACTTGAGTCACCACTGTATGAGTCTGAAAAACAACTCACTCCCAAAGCGATGAGCAGCTCAGCACCAGTCACCAAGAAACGACCGGAGTCTCTGGCACACGAACCGCCACCGGATAAAAAATTAAGTAGACCCAAAGAGGAAAACAACCGACCACAAATGGTTGAGGCGCCCAAAAGCGAGCTTCAACAGCCCGTTAGTTCTCAAACGATCGATTCAGAGAAGCGCCGTTTTCCTCAGATGGTTCCCTTGGCGCAAATTCATGGGACATATATTGTCGCGCAAACCGAAGATGGCTTTTATTTGATCGACCAACATGCTGCTCATGAACGCATTTATTATGAGAAATTTTTTCAGCAAATGGATCAAGCAACGCATCGCCAACAAGTGTTGTTGTTTCCATTGACGGTTGAATGTTCACCCAGTGAAGACAAAATCCTAGAGTCCTACCAAGAGGAGTTGCGTATCTGGGGGATGGAAATCGAGCCCTTTGGGGGAACCACTTGGCTTGTCCGCTCTCATCCACCCTGGTTTCCCAAAGGCAACGAGTTGGATACGATCCGTGAGCTGATCGATTGGCTAAAAGAACACGGCAAGGTGGAAACCGCCCTTTTTCGCGATGCCGCAGCGAAAATGATGGCTTGTAAAGCAGCGATCAAAGCCAATCGTCATTTGCGGCGCGACGAGATGGAACAGCTACTCTGTGATCTCAACCACTGTGACAATCCATTTACTTGTCCGCATGGTCGTCCCATTTTTATTCATTTTTCGACTTATGAATTGGAAAAAATGTTTAAGCGAGTGATGTAAACTTTGTTTGTCACAACTTCATTTCAACCAAGACAACAGGAAAGAGAAGAAGCAGAGAGATTGGCTCAGCAGTTGGGAGTGCCCTTGATCCCGCGTGAGCGAAACTCCCTAGCTGAGCTATTTGCTAGATTAGGAAAAAGCCGAGCAATCATCGTCCGAAAGCAAGATTGGCGATATGAAGATAAACAGGGAAACGTGTTTTTTTTTCATCCGAATATGTCTATACTGCGAATAAAGCATTTATTGCAAGGAAAGAGCGATTCGTTGATTGATAGTAGTGGTATAACAGTAGGAGATGAGGTACTAGATTGTACGCTCGGGATGGGAGCGGATGCGATCGTCTCTTCTTTTACCGTTGGGGAAACGGGACGTGTGGTCGGGTTGGAGAGCGAGCCAGCGATCGCAGCGATTGTGAAGCAAGGATTGGCTACCTATGATAGCAAGCGTCTTGCGGTGAATGCAGCGATGCGACGAATTGAAGTGATCCAGACGGATTATCTCCGTTATTTGCAGCAATGTCCAGACCGTTCATTTGATTATGTATACTTTGATCCGATGTTTCGGCAAACGATCAAAGAATCGTCAGCCATGCAATCCCTGCGCCCGCTCGCAAACTTAGCTCCGGTAACACAGGAGGCTATCGATGAAGCAGTGCGGGTGGCGCGTAAGGCTGTTCTGTTAAAGGAAAGAGTGAAGAGCGGAGAGTTTGAACGTTTGGGATTTACTGTTGAGAAAAAAGCTTCCAACTTTGCATGGGGAGTGATTAGAGTAGAGGGAGAGAGATGAATCCAGATCTATTGGTAATTGTAGGACCTACTGCAGTAGGAAAGACAGCACTCAGTTTGCAACTAGCAAAAGATTTTTCAGGTGAAATTATTTCTGGCGATTCGATGCAAGTCTATCAGCAGATGGATATCGGTACCGCCAAGGCGACACTTGCGGAGCGAAAGGAAGTTCCACATTATATGATTGATCTGATTCCACCAGATCGATCTTTTTCAGTGCAGGAGTTTCAACAGCTTGTCCAGAAAACTATCTTTGATATTTATTCGAGGGGTCACCTCCCCATCCTTGTAGGAGGAACAGGACTATATGTTGAAGCGATTACTCATGGATATGAGATTCCACAAGTTGCTGACGATCCATCATTTCGGGCTGAATTGATCGCCTTAGCTGAACGGGAAGGCAATGAAGTGCTCTATCAACGGCTAAAAGAGGTGGATCCGCTCACTGCCCAACGCGTTCACCCCAACGATCGCCGAAGGATGATTCGTGCTTTAGAAGTTTTCCATCAGACAGGAAAGCGCTTCTCTGAATTAAAAAAGAGAAAGCCATCTCCCTATCAGTTGCTTTGGATCGGTCTGACGATGCCGCGCGAGTTGCTCTATCAACGGATCAATCAGCGGGTAGATCAGATGATCGCAGCCGGTTTGGTAGATGAAGTAAAACGACTGAGAGCCCAAGGCTTCCATCGTGGACTTACCTCCATGCAGGCGATTGGATATAAAGAGATGATGAGCTATCTGGAAGGTCAGATTTCCTTGGAAGAAGCGATTGAGATGATTAAGCGAGGGACAAGGAAATTTGCCAAAAGACAGTTATCGTGGTTTCGTCGGATTTCAGAGATTCATTGGTTTGATGTTACAGATGATCAAGTGTATACTGAAATTCAGCAGCTAGTAGCAGGAAAGTTTCCGTGCTATAGAGAATAAAGTTAAGTAATGTAAAAATACATAGGAGGAGTTACGACAGAAAAATAGTTGAGGGATAGTGACCCTGTGCATCAACCAAATCAAGATGTTTGACTAAAGAAAATTTCAGTCGAAAGGCAGGTACAGACATTGAAACAGACGATTAATATTCAGGATACATTTCTCAATCAAATTCGCAAAGAATCCGTGCCAGTAACCATCTATTTAGTAAATGGGTATCAGCTACGTGGTTTGGTGAAAGGGTTTGATAATTTTACGATTATCATCGATAGTGAAGGAAGACAACAGATGGTTTACAAGCATGCAATCTCTACCTTTACACCTGCGCGGCCCGTTTCATTGATGTCATCGGAAGATAAAGAAAATACGCGAGCGGTTGATTGATAAAAGCCCCGTTTCCAAAAAGATTGGAAACGGGGCTTTTAGGTACATGGGCGATTCACCATCCCCTAGGCGAAAGCGTATATATAAGTGAAGATCAACAGCCTAGGGGAGATGATCTGATTGAACCGATATGTGACAACCCAAGATGTGAAGCATCGGATTCATGTGGTGTTTGAACGAGAAGAGCGGACAGTAAAACAACCTTCCCCAATCAATGTGCCTAATTTACCCGAATTTGGTGGTTTGCGCGGATGCCTCGATGAGTTGGAAGCCATGATTGGACTGAAGCACGTGAAGGCATTTGTCAAAGAGATCTATGCTTGGTTGGAGATCAATAAACGGAGAAAAGCGGTTGGCCTATTGGCCGAACAACAGGTTTTACATATGGTTTTTACGGGAAATCCGGGTACAGGGAAGACCACCGTTGCGCGAATCCTCGCACGGTTATTTCGCGAGATGGGTGTCTTATCCAAAGGGCATTTTATCGAAGTGGAACGAGCGGACTTGGTTGGTGAATATATCGGGCATACCGCCCAAAAAACTCGGGAGCATGTGAAAAAGGCTCTAGGTGGCATTTTATTTGTTGACGAAGCCTATTCGCTCGCCCGCGGAGGAGAAAAGGATTTTGGCAAAGAGGCGATCGATACGATGGTCAAGGCGATGGAAGACTATCGGAATGAACTTATTCTGATCTTAGCAGGGTATCAACAGGAAATGGATCACTTTTTGGAGCTAAATCCTGGTCTTCCTTCACGTTTTCCGATCTATTTGCACTTTGCCGACTTTACGGTCGATGAGCTGATGACGATTGCCGAGCAGATGATTGAGTCCCGTCAATATCGGCTTTCTCAAGCAGCAAAGGAAAAGCTAAGAAATTATTTGTTAAAAAGGTTAGCGAAGAAGGATCAACCTTTTGGGAATGCCCGACATATCCGGAATATTTTAGAACGAGCGATCCGCAACCAGGCTGTTCGTCTTTTGCAAAGCCAAGTAACGGATCGATCTGAACTGATGTTGATTCGAGGAGAGGACTTGGATTTCCGGCAGGCAGACGAGAGACAACCAGCGTATTCATGGTATAATAAAATAGGATAAAAATTGAAAGGATGATCCATCATCGGGATGAATCCACAGAATGAGAGAGCAATATTGGTAGGATGTGGATCAAAAAAACAGGAGAGCGAGCTCGTTTCTTCCATAGCTGAATTGCAAAGATTGGCTGAAGCCGTAAACGTCGAAGTGATCCAAAGCGTAATACAATTTCGTGAAAACAAGGATCCTGCATGGTGTATTGGCAAAGGCAAAGCGATTGAAATCGCTACATTGGTGGAAGAACACGAGGCAGATTTGGTCTTGTTTGACCAAGAACTATCGCCGGCCCAAGTGAATCATCTCGGACAGTTGTTCCCTTGCAAAGTACTTGACCGAACTCAACTGATTTTTAATATTTTTGCTCAACGTGCGCAAACAAAAGAAGGGCGTCTTCAAGTACAGCTAGCGCAGTTAGAATACCTATTGCCGCGCTTGACAGGACGAGGCAAAGAGCTTTCCAGACTGGGAGCGGGGATCCGTACCCGCGGTCCTGGAGAATCCAAATTGGAAGCCGATCGCCGTCATATCCATCGGCAAATTCGCGCGTTAAAAAAGGAACTAGCTGAAGTGAAGCGCCATCGTATGCTTTATTGCACACGTCGAAAGAAAAACAATATGGTCCAAGTAGCGTTCGTCGGTTATACCAATGCGGGAAAATCGACTTTGTTGAATCAGTTGACTGGAGCAGATGTGCTCGCCGAAAATCGGCTATTTGCTACCTTGGATCCTACCACCCGCGCGATCGAACTAGCGGATGGCAAAAAAGTGTTATTAACAGACACCGTTGGTTTTATTCGCAATCTCCCTCATGACTTGGTAGCTGCCTTTCGCTCTACTCTCGAAGAGGTTACCCAAGCGGATCTGCTGGTTCATGTGGTGGATGCCAGTCATCCGGAAGCACATGAACAGATGGAAGTCGTTGAAAACGTGTTGATTGAGCTTGGGGCAGCGCACCTGCCACGGTTGACTGTTTTAAATAAAAAAGATCAGCTGGGAGTCAGTGAGCCGAAGATCTTCCAGCCCCAACAAGATACAGTGATGGTTTCCGCATGGGAGCCGCAAGACATGTTGCTTCTTAAAGAAAAGATTGGACAGATGCTGACGAAGAAGAAATTGCTGGGTCAAGCGAAGATTCCAGTGGAAAAAGGAGATTGGATTTCCATTCTATATCGCTCGGCAGAAGTCTTAAGCTCCAAAGTTTCGGGTGTAACGATGCTCTTTCGGCTACGTGTTTCGATTGAAAATTATGAACGCTTTTCCCCTGAACTGAAAGCGTGTATCCAGATGGATTACTAGGAAATTTAGAAGATAGAAATGGTGTATAAAAGTGTACAAGCAGTTAAAACATGCGAAAACGATTCAAACAAAAGTGGACCAAGTGACTGAGCGAATCGCTCCAATGATCCGAAAAATTGAAGCACAAGTAGATTTCCATCAATGGCGAGTACTTGAGGCATTTCGCCGTCATCATGTTAGCGAGTATCATCTCCACTCCTCGACCGGATATGGATATGATGACCTCGGTCGGGAAGTATTTGAAAAAGTGTTTGCCGACTTGTTTGGTGCTGAATTGGCGCTGGTACGTCCCCATATTATTTCAGGTACTCATGCCATTGCTGCTTGTCTATATGGTGTCCTCCGTCCAGGAGATGAACTGATCTATTTAAGTGGCAAACCGTATGATACGCTCCAACAAGTGATCGGTCAAGGGAAGGATGGTTCTGGTTCTCTGGCTGATTACGGAATTGGTTATCGGGAAATCCCCCTTTTGGCGACGGGGGAAGTCGATTTTTCTACCTTTGAAAAACAGCTTACCCCCAAGACCAAAATGGTGGGAATTCAGCGCTCCCGTGGCTATGCCGATCGTCCTTCTTTTACGATTGAGCAGATTCAAACGATGATTTCAAAGATCCGTGGGATTCGTTCGGATCTCATCGTTTTTGTCGATAACTGTTATGGTGAGTTTGTGGAAGAGATGGAACCGACCCATGTAGGAGCAGATCTCATCGCTGGTTCGCTCATCAAAAACCCAGGTGGGGGTCTAGCCAAGTCGGGAGGCTATATCGCCGGAAAAGAAGAATGGGTGAAACAAGCGGCAGCACGATTGGTTGCTCCGGGGATTGGCTTAGAAGGAGGAGCGACATACGGCTATCTTCGCGACTATTATCAAGGGTTGTTTTTAGCTCCTCATGTTGTAGGTGAAGCGTTGAAAGGAGCTGTTTTTACAGCGGCTTTGCTAAATGAACTCGGCTTTGAAACTACACCGAGCTGGGAGGAACCCCGTACAGATCTGATCCAGCAGATCCGACTAGGAAGTCCAGAACGGTTGATTGCTTTTTGCCGTGGAATTCAAGCCGGTTCACCAGTAGATGCATATATTATGCCTGAGCCAGCTCCCATGCCAGGCTATCAAGATCCCGTCATTATGGCCGCCGGAGCTTTTGTTCAAGGAGCGAGTATTGAATTATCAGCTGATGGACCCTTACGTCCTCCTTATATCGTTTATATGCAAGGAGGGCTCACCTACTCACATGTAAAAATAGCGATTATGCAGGCAATCGATCAAATGTTGGATGTAGAGAATACCGAATCGATCCAAGGGAGGAGAGGCTGATGGACATAGACATTGGCTGGCTCGATGGTCTATGGTGGTTGGTGATTATCGCTCTATTTATACTAGGCTATCTCGGGATCATTCTTCCTGTTCTACCTGATATGCCATTTTTTTGGGGCGGATTTGTCGTTTACCGCTTTTTTATTAACGATGTAGAACTCAGTTGGACGTTTTGGATCATTGTCCATAGCATCACATTATTCTTTTTAATAGGAGACTTTTTCCTACAAGGATATCTGGCGAAAAAATACGGTGGCTCCAATCTCTCTGTGTGGGCTTCGATCATTGCGATGATCATCGCGATCCCCTTTGGACCGCTGGCAATCGTGTTGCTACCGATGGCGGTTATTATCGTGATAGAGCTACTGTATAAAAAATCGGTGAAAGATGCTTTTAAGGTTGGACTTAGCAGTGTGCTTACCCTGATTTTTGGTACATTGTTTAAACTGGTGTCGATAACAGGGATTTTAATCTGGTTCTTAATTGAGGTACTATAGTTGGAAAATAAAAGGACGTTTCTATATAGAAACGTTCTATTTATGTTATACTAAAATGTTTTTGTTGCTATAATATATAGAAAGGTTGTGTTGTTGTGAGCGCTTTCTTTGGCAGATCTTGATAAAAATTAGAAATAGGAGAGAGGAAGGAAAATGAGTCTCTTTGCCGGATCATCGTTTCCGATTATTGAAACAAAAAGGATAAAACTACGTAAGCTAAACAACAATGATGTGGAAGCACTCATAAGAATCTGGTCGGATGAACGAGTCACCAAGTATTTGAACATAACTACTTTTTCTAATGAATCTACTTTTACCGACGAAGATCAAGTCAAAGAAATGATCGAATGGATGAACCAACTAGCTGATCGAGACGATGCGGTTCGCTTGGGACTTGAACTAAAAGAGACAGGAGAGCTAATTGGTACATGCGGATTTAACGAGTGGTCAAAAAGCAATGCACGGGCATCGATTGGCTATGAACTAAGTGCAAAACATTGGCGAAAAGGGTTTATGTCAGAAGTGATCGAAGTTTTACTTCACTTTGGTTTCCATCAAATGGGGCTAAATCGAATCGAGGCGACGGTAGAACCGGATAATATTCCTTCGATTCAATTGCTCAAAAAATTTGGTTTTCTCAATGAAGGGTTATTAAGGGGATATGAGTATTCGAAAGGTCGTTTTATTGATTTGTATATGTTTGCTATTTTAAAGAATAACTATCTAAAAATGATGGCTAAGAAAGAAGAAGAAGAGTCTAAATGACAATCAATGATTAAAAAAATAAAATCTCGATAGAAGGAAGATAGGGTGAGCTAGCTGAGCGATGGAGAAAATTTACATGTCAACTTATCTTACATAAAGACGTATATAAAATTGACAACTAAATGTGCATTTCAATATAATGGAACCTGGTAAGTCATCCTATCAATGAAAGGAGCTTGCTGCGATGAGAGATCAGATCCGGCGGACGATGCCGTTATTCCCGATGAGAATTGTAAACAAATTAACTGAGCTAACCCCTCGTCAGATTCGGTATTACGAACAACAAGGATTGGTTCATCCCAAAAGATCGGATGGAAACCAGCGGCTATTTTCTTTTCAGGATATCGAATTGCTGCTAGAGATTAAAAAATTGATTGAACAAGGCGTGAATACCGCCGGAATCAAAGCTGTTCTGCTCAAATCGCAGCAACTGTCGGAAACAAAGCGTGAGATGGAGAAGGTGAAGAAGGAGCTAACGGATCAAGAACTAAGGCGGATTTTGCGCCGCCAATTGACTCATCCCACCCGTCCGGGAGAAGTCCATTTAACCCGTGGTGAGCTTTCCCGCTTTTTTCGGCATTAAATCCTTTCTCACTTTCTGAAGGGAGAAAACTTTATGTCAAGCAAGTTTACAAAAGAGGATATTTTACGAATTGCTGAACAAGAGAATGTCAAATATATTCGTCTCCTTTTTACCGATCTATTAGGAACGATTAAAAACGTTGAGATTCCACGCAGTCAGCTGGAAAAAGCGTTGAATAATAAGATGATGTTCGATGGATCATCGATTGAAGGTTTTGTAAGAATTGAAGAATCGGATATGTACTTATATCCCGATCTAGACACATGGGTGATCTATCCATGGTCCAATGAATTGGGAAAAGTGGCTGGCTTAATCTGTGACGTCTATAATCCAGATATGACCCCATTCCCAGGTGATCCGCGTGGAATCTTGAAAAGAGCATTAAAAGAAGCAGCAGATATGGGCTTTACAGCGTTAAACGTCGGAACCGAACCAGAATTTTTCCTCTTTAAATCGGATCAACATGGAGAACCGACTTTAAAATTGAATGACCAAGGTGGCTACTTTGATTTGGCACCGCTTGACCTAGGCGAAAACTGCCGTCGGGACATTGTGTTGACTTTGGATCAAATGGGCTTCGAAGTGGAAGCATCCCACCACGAAGTGGCACCTGGTCAGCATGAGATCGATTTTAAATACGCTGAAGCTGTCACCACTTCAGACAATATTCAAATGTTCAAGCTAGTTGTAAAAAATATCGCCCGTAAATATGGCTTGCATGCTACTTTTATGCCGAAACCTTTATTTGGCGTAAATGGTTCGGGAATGCATTGCCATTTATCTCTCTTCAGAGGGGACACCAACCTGTTCTATGATGAAAATGATGAACTCGGCTTAAGCGATACGGCTCGCTACTTTTTAGCAGGGTTGTTGAAACATGCTCGTGCTTTTACAGCAATCACCAACCCAACTGTAAACTCCTACAAACGGCTTGTTCCTGGTTATGAAGCACCTTGCTATATTGCATGGTCGCCCAAAAACCGGAGTCCATTGGTACGGATTCCAGCCTCGCGAGGCATTGGAACCCGTCTAGAAATCCGAAATCCAGATCCATCCGCTAACCCTTATTTGGCGCTCGCGGTCATGTTAAAAGCGGGATTAGACGGAATCAAAAACAAACTACCCTTACCTCCCCAAACCGATCGTAACATTTATATCATGGATGAAGCAGAGCGCCGTGACGCGGGCATTTACAGCTTGCCCAGCAGCCTAGAAGAAGCTCTACAAGAACTAAAAGAAAGTACCATCATGGTCGAACTACTCGGAGAACATGCACTAAACTCCTTCTTAGAAGCGAAACAAATCGAATGGGATATGTTCCGCACCCAAGTACATCAATGGGAAAGAGACCAATATATGTCCTTATACTAAAATGAATACAATTAAAAAGCCCCTTGATACGAAAGGTATCAAGGGGTTTTATTTTTATGGTTAAGGGATAGATGAGATGACTTATCCGAAAGATGATCGAAAGGGAGCGCCAGCTTTCATAAAGCAATCCGGAAGGGGATCAAAAGCAGCCGATGAGGATTTATACAATTCAAACATCCACTCTCTAACCAAATGGTTCCAATGAGACTGATCATTTCAGTTCCATGATGGATACAACTCAAACGTAAGGCTGCTGAGAAGTTTTATCTTGAATTTCAAGTTTCAATTCCACGATGATACAACTCAAACACTCCATCCCATAGGGAGACTATGGATGACCCTATTTTTTCAATTCCACGATGGATACAACTCAAACGAGAAGGAGGATTCAAAAGTGAGTAAGCGTCAAAAGTTTTCAATTCCAATATGGATACAACTCAAGCCCTTACCAACATCTAAGATATCACAAGGGTTTCCGGCTTTTCAATAGCGAAAAAAGTCTGAGACGTCATTCTTGAAAAGACTTGGAGAAGCTTACAGATTTGCGGAGATAGATACCCTTTGATCTACTTTATTTGTAAATCTCCACAAGATAGATGGCTTTGATAAAAATGTATTGATATGATTTCATCTGTGTAATTTAGCCATTATCGTTTTTTTAAAAAGATAGAAAATGAGAAGCACAAATGCTCCAATGAGAAAAGGGATAACGTAAGTCCTTAAAATTAAATACAATAACAATCCCCTTGATATTATAGGTGTTAGGAGTTGTTCTTCTAGCTACTATATTCCCTTTTCGTTGTCTTCTTTCTCTTCTTCAAATGATAGATTGAATAGTTGCATCATTTCTTTATTAAATGTATCTATTCCTAAATCTTTATACATTTGTTTTTTTATGTAGTTGTTTTTGAATACACTAAACTCTATGGATTGTTCTTTTCCTTGATCATCCGTATAGGTAACGTAATATTCACGAGCATTAATAAATGCCCATAGTTGTTTTTCTAATTCCGCAGAAATAATGAAAATATGGTCTTCAAAATAGTCACGAAATCTATCACGATGTTTTACATGTTCGTATCGCTTCCCCATTTTGTTACCATAAAATTCATCCTCTACAGCCTCGAGATAACTTACTGCATAAGCTTCAATTCGTTTGGCCAGTTCTGAATAAATTTCAAATCGTTTTTGCCAAAAAAATGATACTTGGTTCTGTCTTAATTGTCTCTCCATAATTTGTTGGGTTTGCTTGTTAATTCGGTAAGTGATATAGATTGTTGCGATACCGACGGCAGCAGGCACAAAAGCAGAAACAGCACCCATTAAAACCGCTGCGTTAACTTCTGCTCCAAATTTGGCCTGCGGCATGAGCAATTCAATCCCCATTGCTAGCAATATAAAGAAAACAGTTAAGACAATGATCGCTAGTAGAGATAACCCAACCCATGAAGCTATCTTTTTTCTGTTTGGTTGATCCATTGATTTTATTTGTCCTCCTTATTTCTAGGTATACTCATTATCTTTAGTTGGAACATTCCTTGGAAGCATTTGAGACTCGATAGTTTAGTTTCAGATATTTCAATCGTTTTCGCATGTCCTTATAACCGTACTTTGAGCATTCGAATCTACAAATGGCTTAGATTTGATTTGACTCTTATACCCCCAAGCGCAAGCCATTTGGAAATTGGATTATTCGGAAGGAGCAGGACAATTTGACAGGAGGATGAGGAGTACAATCAAGCAGGTCTAAAGTGCCCCCCTTAATACCACGGGTATTGAGGGGGGCACTTTAGATAGATATATAACGAATCTAAATACAAAGCTAGTAGTTTCAATTCCGCTATGGATACAACTTAGTGAGCTGTCTTAGTACTAACTAAGAAATTTGTTTCAATTCCAATATGGATACAACTCAAACCCTTGCCAATATCTAAGATATCACAAGCCTTCTCGGCTTTTCAATAGCGAAAAAAGTCTGTGAATCTCTCATCCTTTAAAAAACGAGGAGGTTCACAGACTTACGAAGATATGTTCGT
>JANWIG010000037.1 GCA_025449975.1 Thermoactinomycetaceae bacterium | reverse complement strand
CTGTGGTTAACTTAGTCACCTTAAGTTAACCATAAGTCCATTGAGGTAGGATTTGATTGGACTGTATAATAACAGCGAAGGGTGATGAATATGAAAGAAATCAATATTGCTAGAACGATTGTTACTAAACGACGTGAGAAAGGACTGACGCAAGAGGAGCTTGCAAATTACATTGGTGTATCTAAGGCTTCAGTTTCTAAATGGGAAACCGGTCAGAGTTATCCTGACATTACTTTTCTTCCACAGCTTGCGACATTTTTTAATATAAGCATTGATGAACTCATGGGTTATGAACCACAAATGAGTAAAGAGGAGATCCGTAAACTGTACGTGAGGTTGTCTGCCGATTTTGCTTCTAAACCATTTGATGAAGTATTGGCTTCTTGCCGTGAAATTGCAAAGAAGTATTTCTCCTGCTTTCCGCTGTTATTTCACATCGGACTACTGCTTGTAAACAACTGTATGGAAGCAGGAGACAAGGAAAGGACCCATTCTATACTTTTGGAAGCCAAAGAGCTGTTTATTCGGGTGAAAACGGAAAGTGAAGATGCAGAGCTTGTTCAACTAGCCTTAAATATGGAGGCATGCTGCGCTTTGATGATGGGGAATCCAAACGAAGTTATCGAACTGCTGGACGGAACAAGCCGTAAAATCATTACTAACGAAACGCTACTTGCATCAGCCTATCAAATGGTTGGTAAACCAAAGGAAGCCAAAATGATATTACAAGTTGCAATGTATCAGCATATGGGTAATCTTTTTGGAGCATTAACAGATTATCTCATGCTCTGTACAGATGATCCTCATCGATTTGATGAATCGTTGAAACGTGCAAATGGCATTGCCGATGCTTTTGATTTGAAAAAACTTCATCCGTCGTTGCTTATGAAACTCTACATCGTTGCTGCCCAAGGATACACTATGCTTGGAAGTAACGAAAAAGCGCTAGAAATTCTTGAGAAATACGCCGAGCTTGTCACTAGCGATATTTATCCGTTGCAGTTAAAAGGAGACGAATATTTTTATCTAATTGATCAGTGGATTGAGGAGTTCGATTTAGGTAATTCCCTTCCTAGGAGTGAAAAAATTATACGTAAGAGCATGGTCGACGGAGTCATAAATAACCCTGCGTTTACAGTATTGGTCGATGAAATCCGATTTAAGAATATTTTGGGAAAACTGAAAAATAACTATTGGGATCCGGACGCCCCATAAAAGTAAGATCAAGACATCATGAAAGGAGAGGTGAATCATGGATTGGGTTATGTTGAAAGAATATTTGCCGTTTCTTATCCCGTTGGTTATTGCCCAGTTTACACTAAGTATTACTGCACTGATCCATGTGCTGCGCCATCCCAATTACCGTTTCGGAAATAAAGTGATGTGGGTTTTGGTCGTCATGTTCATACAGTTTATTGGCCCAGCCTTGTATTTTGCATTAGGTAGAGGTGAGGAATAGATGGGTGTCTTGGAAATTAAACAGCTTTATAAGCGCTTTGGACACCATGAGGTGTTGAAAGGATTGGATATGGATGTCCCCGAGCATTCTATATTCGGTTTTGTCGGGCAAAATGGCGCCGGCAAAACAACAACAATGAAAATTATTCTTGGATTATTGAAGCCAGATAGCGGATCAGTAACTGTATGCGGCGAAAAAGCTACGTATGGCGGATCAAAAACGAACCGTAACATAGGATTTCTTCCCGACGTTCCGGAGTTTTATGGGTATATGACTCCAATGGAATATTTAAAACTGTGCGGTGAGATAACCGGTCTTACTAAATCTAAAATTAAATCAAAGAGCGAAGAATTACTCGAACTTGTGGGATTAAAAGGAGAAAAAAAGAAAATTAGCGGGTTTTCAAGAGGAATGAAGCAGCGTCTGGGCATCGCACAGGCTTTACTGAATGAGCCAAAACTCCTGATCTGTGATGAGCCAACATCTGCCCTCGATCCAGTTGGCAGGAAGGAAATACTCGATATTTTGCTTGCAGCCAAAGGGAAGACAACAATCGTATTTTCAACTCATATTCTGTCAGATGTTGAAAAGATATGTGACCGTATTGCGATATTGCATGGCGGAAAGCTTGCACTTTGCGGTACGCTTTCTGAAATAAAGGAGCGTCGTAGGCATAACGGATTTGTTCTTGAATTCGAGAATGAAAAAGATGCTTCCTCTTTTGAGAATGCGGAAGAGCTGAAGCAACCATCAATAGGTTTGTCACGTAATGAAAACACAGTGACAGTGCTTCTACCAGATCATGATATGGACGGACATTTGCTACTGAGTGTGTTATCGCAAAAGCGCATTGTTCCATTGAAGTTCGAGGTGATGGAACCAACTTTGGAAAGTTTGTTTATGGAGGTGGTTCAATGAATGGTTATTTGGCTTTTTTGAAAAAGGAGATATTTGAATACGTAAAAACTTATAAGCTACTCATTATGTTAATGGTCTTTACCGTTTTCGGTATCACAAATCCCCTTATAGCAAAATTACTGCCGGAAATTCTTGAAAGTCTTATAAACGACAAGGGCATCATATCCTTACCAGAGCCGACTGCCTATGATGCTTGGACACAGTTTTTCAAAAATGCAACGCAAATCGGACTGATTGTAATGGTGATTCTATTCAGTGGCGTTTTATCTTCTGAGTTATCAAAGGGAACACTTATCAATTTGCTGACAAAAGGATTGTCCAGAACAGCGGTCATTCTTTCAAAATACACCTGCATGGTTCTGGTTTGGACGAAAAGTATTGCTCTGTGTTTTGTGCTAACCTATGGTTACACAGTGTATCTTTTCCCGAAGGATGAAACATCGAATCTACTGTTTTCTGTGTTTTGCCTATGGCTGTTTGGCTTGTTTTTACTGTCGGCGTTATTATTTTCAGCTGCTTTAACAAAAAGCAATTATGGATGTATGCTTATAACGGGGATCGTCGTGGTTGCTTGTATGATTATGAATATCATATCTTCGGTGCATAAATATAACCCCATTTCGCTAGCGACTGATAATATGGGATTAATAATGAATTCTATAGAGGTATCTTCACTTTATAGTGCGATCATGATTTCTTGTCTGCTGTCATTGATTTTTGTGTCGCTTTCGGTAGTAATATTTCAGAAAAAGCCATTGTAAGTGGCGTTGATATGTTTCCTTGAACGGCGGGTTTGCCCCACAGCCATCAATTTCACCAACACGAGTCACGTAGAATGCGTGACACAGATTCGTCCCTCTGTCTTACGAAAAATTAAACTCCTCGTTGCCAATTTACGAGCGCGAGGAGTTTTTTTGTGAATCCTTTTGCATAACCCAGGATATAACCCAGTAATGGAACATTTTTCCATCGTTAGAGATACACATAGTTATTATAAAAACAAAAAGAAATCCAAAAGCCTCCATGCTCACTGAGATATCGTTCCCTCTGTTTAGAAGTATGATTTGTTCAGTTTAATTGTGCAAAAAACGGATCGGTGCATGTTACGGTCGTCATGGTTTTTGTATGAAAACCTACGGAGGTTGTAAAATGAGCAAGATGAAAAAACCACTTATCTTCACATTGCTCCTGTTGCCTATTGCTGCGGTGGCCGGATATTTTGTAATCATGTATCAGTTGCAATTGTATGATCAGGAAACGCTGGAGGAATTGCTCAATCGGTTTGGAAGCATCGAGATGATCATCTTGGTGGCGGTTCTTCAAACGATGGTGTATGTTGCGATTTGCGGGTTCTTTGGCTATCTTCTTTCTGAAAAGATTGGTCTGATGAAACCTTTCTGTCTGGAAAAAACGCTTGTGATTCGCACATTGATCATCTCTGTGTTTTTTGGGATTATCCTTAGTCTGGATTATTGGACATTTGGAAGATGGATCCCGGGGATTTCGGATTCGATTGCAGCAGAGATGACGCTTTATGGATGGATATCTTCCATTTTATACGGCGGCTTTGTGGAAGAAGTGATGATGCGGCTGTTTATGATGAGTCTAATTGCATGGCTGTTATGGAAATTGTTTTTCTGTAAGAAAGAGGAAACGCCGAAGGGAGTCACCACCACCGCCAATGTCGTTGCCGCATTGGTCTTTGCTGCTGCTCATCTGCCAGCCACGCTCATCATATTTGGAGAACTGACACCGCTGCTTCTGCTTCGTTGTTTTCTTATTAATGGAGGTTTCGGTTTGCTTTTTGGGAGGCTGTATCGGAAATATGGCATTCAGTATGCGATGATGAGTCATGCACTGGTTCATGGGGTAAGTAAAACGATATGGCTGATTTTTATATAAAAAAGACATAAGATGGTTCAGTATATTGATAGAAAGAGCTTGATAGCAAACAGCCCGAGTAGTAAAGAGATTATTAAGATTGCGATCAATCACATCATGCTAAAGGGCGTTAATGATCAGTAAGAGGATGGTTAGGATGTGGAATAGACATCCAACCATCCCTTGTCTCGTTTTCCTCAATTTTTTTCCTTTTGCTTGTGCTTCTTTAAAAAATACCCTATTGCGCCAATACAAACAATCAAGCCAAATAACGCGGGCTTTAAAATCGACATACCCACTTCACCACTAAATGCAATGCTCCAAATGAATTTTAAGACAGCAGCCCCTATGATCACACCTAGTAGCCATTTCCAGTTTCTTTTCCATGCCGCGATAAGAAGCATTATGAAAAAGAGAGGTACTGCTAAACTCATTACTATTTTAGGAATGGTCCATTCTCCCTTTAGGTACTCCATTTCAAAAGCTAAGAATTCTTCAACTTGAGGACTGCTTGTATCTGGAACAGGAAACCAGAACATACTTGTAAATAGGGCGAATATTGAAGCGAATATACCAGCAAAACTTTTCTTAAATGCAAAAATCACCATTGGGATTATGAATAATGGTCGAATATACCAGCTTAGTATATTGTGATGTCTTTCAAATGCCCAATTAAAAAACGAATCATTTGTCAGAAAGAGTATGATAAATAGGATCGTTGCAACGGCAAATACCAAACCTAATATAAAATCTATTTTCTTCTTCATGAGAAATCTCCTTTCAAGGGAAATGACATATGTCATTATGTTAGTTATACTATAATCTCCTAATAAGTCCTGAAAGAAAAGTTTTGGAAATATTGGTTTTGATAAAAGGAAAGTAAACTGGTTTACTCCACTTATACCCTCGATATGCGTCAAGGGAACAGAAAAGTTAGACAAAGGGACGGTTCTATGTCTTGATGCTGAATGAGTAAGTGGATTGTTAAGAGATGAGGAAAATAGGACACAGAACCGTTCTCTATCTTGGAAGGAGTGTGGTTCAGCCTTGCTATCTTCATATGAAAAAATAGAAAATGATTGGATATCGATCAATAAAGGGTTTCTAGACTGAGGTTTTTCTCTTATCTGACTAGCAAGAGGTTCTCAGTTCTGGAAGCTCTTATTTTTATCATTTGCTATTCAATTGATAATAGAGTGTGATAAAATGACCAAAAGTTCATTGACTATTTGGTCAATGAAAAGGAGGAAATATGAATAAACGAATCGAGCAAAAGGAAAACAGACAGAATCAGATCCTTGAAACGGCACTTGATCTGTTTGTTAAAAAGGGATTTGCCGCTACAAAAATTATGGATATCGCAGAGGCTGCAGGTATGAGCAAGGGGCTGATGTTCAATTACTTTTCCTCCAAGGAGAAGCTGTATGAAACATTGGTGAGGTCGGGAATTCAAAGATCCAAAGCATTGTTTGATTCGATCGATGATGAGCCGCTTGCATTTTTTACTCGTGTAGCTGAAATGGTGATCACTAGCGCCAAACAAAACTCGTATATTGCTAAAATGTTTGTTCTGATCAATGATGCTTTGCGTGGAAATATTTTGATTGATGAGTTGAAACACAGTCAACGGGAGAATATACGCAGATCGGCTGCGTTAATTTTGAAAGGACAGCGGTGCGGGACGATTCGAGAAGGAGATCCGGAGGCGCTCGCTTCGACCTTTTGGGGAGCAGTTTTAGGTGTTTGCCAACTTGCTGTGCAAGATCCCTACTTTACTTATCCAGAGCCTGAATGGATTGTCAGTATAATTAAGAACCCGCAACAGACTAATCCTGTATAGGAAGAAGCATGATGAATAAACCAAATTACAAAACGTGGATTCGAACAAAAGCCATCGCACTATTTTCAACTTTAACAGCGATGTCGCTATTGCTTTTGCTATTGTCGTTTATCAATATCCTTTTTCTTATCTTTATTATTCCGGCATTTATATTTAGCTATATTTTATTGATTATTGGCGTTTCAAGATGGCGATTTTCGAAAAGGGGTGGAGATTATCAAAATAAGATCCATCAATTGATTGTTTCAAGAGTGGAGGGAGAGCGAATTCTTGATATTGGATGTGGAAGTGGACATTTGCTTGCAAAAATAGCTAAACAACATCCAAAATCAGAGTTGGTTGGGATTGATTATTGGGGTGATGACTGGGAATATTCAAAAGAACTATGTATAAACAACTTCAAAGCTGAAAACATCACCAATAAAGTTGAATTTCGAAAGGAAACAGCATCCAACCTACCTGATGATTTAGGCGCGTTTGATTGTGTTGTGAGTTGTCTTACATTCCATGAAGTTCAAGATGTACAAGATAAAACCATACCTATATATGAAGCATTAAGGCATCTTAAAAAAGGTGGGAAGTTTATCTTTCTAGACTTGTTTCAAGATCCCAAATATTATCCAGAGAGCAAGAAGATCGATCAAGTTATCAAATCTCAAAATGGCATCGTTACCGAGCGAGTGAGTTTGAGAGAAATCATGGGACTGCCTTTTCCGCTAGAACATAAAAAGGTTCTGGGTTATGCTGAAATGATTACTGGACGAATTATCGACGTAGACAGTTCTGTGTCTTGATGTAGTAATATTAAGATCATTTGGTAAGGTGGCAGATTGACAGGGACAAGCAAGGGAATTGAGATGTGCAAAATTAGACAAGGAACCGTCCTCTGTCTTAAGGTTTAAAAATAGCCTTACTGTGCATCAGCAGTAAGGCTATTACAATTAGGATCAGAAGGTTAGTTTGCTTCTACTTTTTCTGTTTCTAAGATGTAATCGCGATAGAAGTCTGGTAACATTTCTGATGCTACGGTTAGTGTTGGCAGCAGACATGCTTTTTTGGTAGAGATCTCGTCGAAAGCTTTACAATAGTGAGCTCAAAGCTTTCTAACCTCTCTTTTTGATTTCGGATTTTATTTACATTTACTTATTTGAATAATTTCACCACAAGAAAAGGGCTATTTTAGGTAGTAATATCGTTCAAAATAATTACAATTGATAATCATTATCATTATCCATTGACAATGATTATCATCGTCAGTAAAATGTAATCGATCTAATTGATAATTAAAATCATTATCATAATAAAGAGAGGTTCTAGCGATATGAAAAAGGTATTGTACTTGTTATTAGCAGCAGTAATGGTGTTAACAGCAGCGTGTTCACCATCCAGTGAAAACGCAACAAGCACCGATTCTTCAGGTAAAAAAGTAGTAAGAATCGGATGGCAAAACAGTGGCTTCCCATCTCCATTTACATTTGATACACAAGGTCCGGGTGGATTTTTACGTAATTCATTTTTATTTGACACATTGACTTGGAAAGATGACACCGGAGTGATCCCATGGTTGGCAACTTCTTGGGAAGTTTCCTCCAATAATTTGGAGTATACTTTCACATTGGTGAAAGATGTAAAATTTCATGATGGTAAGCCATTGACAGCAGACGATGTGGTCTTTTCTTACGATTACTTTAAAAAGCATAGTTTCCAATGGAATGTAGACATGACCAAAGTGGCTTCTGTACAAAAAGTTTCCGATACGCAAGTAAAAATCACTTTAGCAGAGCCATATGCGCCATTTATCACTGAGATTGCAGGTAAATTGCCAATTATCCCTAAACATATTTGGTCATCTGTCGAAAAGCCGCTTGAATACAAAGATAACAAAGCGCTGATCGGCTCAGGTCCATTTACGCTCAAGAATTATGATTCTACAACAGGAAACTATCAGTTCGCCAAAAATGAGAATTACTTTAAAGGCAAAGTAACTGTAGATGAAGTGCAATATATCGCAGTTGAAAACAGAATGCTATCTTTGCAGAATAATGAAATCGATGGCGGTATGACATTTAACTATACCGAAGCGAAAAAGGTAGAGTCTTTAGGTTACAAGAACCTAAAAAGTAAGCCAACAGGTAGTGCAGTTCGTGTCGTGTTCAATTTAAATCACGAACAATTGAAAGATAAAAGACTTCGTCAAGCGATTGCTTATGCATTGGATCGGGCAGCTATTGCCGAAAAAATCACAGGTAATTCAGAAGTGATGGTGGGTAGTGCAGGTGTAATCCCTCCAGACTCTGATTGGTATAACGCCAATGTGAAAAAATATGATTACAACGTAGATCAAGCAAACAAAATTCTGGATGAACTAGGATATACGAAAAATGCGAATGGCATTCGTGACGGTTTGAAATTAAGTGTCACAGTCAATGCGACTTCGCAAGAAGCGGAATTGATGAAATCGATGCTTGCAAAAGTAGGTATCGACTTGAAGATTCAAACAGTCGATGCAGCAACCTTTTCCTCAGCGATGGCAGAAGGCAACTTTGATATGACGATTACTGGCCATATCGGTTTAAGTGGTGATCCAGATTTCTTGCGTCTATGGTTTAGTGGGAAAGCAGGTAACTCATTAGCTGGTAAAGGTGTATTCAACAATGAAAAATTCCAAGAACTGGCTAATCAGCAATTGACCAAGTTGGATGAGAAAGAACGTAAAGAAGTCATCAATCAAATGCAAGATATTCTAGCAGAAGAGCTGCCAACCCTTGTCCTTTATCATCGCCCATTCTATTACCTCTACAACGCAAAAGTATTCGATGGTTGGTTCAATACTGCTGGTGGTATAGCAGATGGAATTCCATTGACGGATAACAAAGCGGCATTTGTTGATTACAAATGATTAAAAAGGTAGTTTCGCTTTACGGATTTGTCTTTGTCTTGCTGATTTTACTCAATTTCTTCCTCCCCCGGTTGATGCCGGGGGGGCCTATTGAATATTTAGAAGGATTAGATAGTGGCCCTGTTCTTACAGAAGAGCAGAAACAGATGATGAAGGAGTACTATCAGCTGGATGATTCGTTAGGAGAGCAATTTTTAAACTATATTCAAGGCATGTTGACATTCGATTTTGGTAATTCATTCATCCATAAACAACCCGTAACCGAATTAGTATTCGATCATCTGCCTTATACACTATGGATTGTAGGGATTTCTACTGTTTTTTCATTAGCTCTTGGGATCCTTTTGGGATTGTGGTCTGGCTGGTTTCATCATAAACACGGCGATCGCCGTTTGATGTTGACGATGATGGCACTGGGAGCTTTACCAGAATTTTTAGTAGGGATGATTTTGTTACTGATCTTTTCGGTCTATCTTGGCTATTTTCCGATGAGTGGCGCGAGTACCCCATTTCTAAATACAGATTCTTGGTGGGGCGTCATGGTTGATTCGATTCACCATGCGACATTGCCGATTATATCGTTAACGATCATTTCTGTTTCTAGTACGTATCTACTTGTTAGAAATGAAACGATCCAAGTAATTGCTTCTCCTTTTATCGAGTTTGCAAGAATGAAGGGGATTAAGCACAATCGCCTGTTGTATCGGCATATTTTTAAAAATGCGCTGTTGCCGATCTTTACCTTGATGATGATTCGAATCGGTGCATTATTTACAGGGGCGATCTTTATCGAGGCGTTATTTTCCTATCCTGGAATAGGAAAATTGTTGAAAGAAGCTGTGTTGTCACGAGACTATCCATTGATGCATGGTTTGTTTTTCGTCTTTTCAGCGCTCATTTTATTCTTTAATGCATTAGCAGACTATTTATATCCGAAGCTAGATCCACGCGTTAAGGGAGGGACAAAGGTTGCAAAAGATCTATAAGCTGCCGGCAATAATTATTGTCTTATTTCTAATAGTAGCTTTTATTGGACCGGCATTTGTCCCATATGATCCCTTTTCATATGATGCTGCTGCCTACTTGGAACCGTCTGCTGAGCATTGGCTAGGTACGAGTCAGCTAGGTCAAGATATTTTTAGTCAATTAATCTATGGAACAAGAACCAGTCTTTTAATAGGGATTAGCATCGCGGCGTGCTCAACGTTTTTAGTCGTTGTACTCGGCTTACTAGCCGGTTACTTCTCACTCGCCGATAAAGTGATCAACGGCGTAGCCAATATTTTACTGGTGCTACCCGATTTGTTATTGATTCTGCTCATCGTTGCGTTTACTGGAGGCGGGATCGAACAGCTAATCATCATATTGAGTTTGTTATCTTGGCCTGCCTATATGCGAATTGTTCGATCGGTTGTATTAACACTGAAGGAACGAGATTTTGTCAAAGCCTCCCAATCTTTTGGCGGGAATCACTTTTATATTTTGCGTGCGCATATCCTCCCACATTTGCGTCCAATTGTGAAGACCAAATTCATTTTGACCTGTAAGTCAGCGATTTTAACGGAAGCAGGACTCGCCTTCCTAGGATTGGGGGATCCCAACGTCGTTTCATGGGGGAGCATGTTGAATGTAGCATTCTCGCAGCCAACGATTTTCTTAGATTCAAGCTGGGTTTGGATCGTTCTCCCACCAGTGATATTACTGGCGGTTTTAACATTAAGCTTAACCTTCTTATTAGAAGAAAAACAGCCGAGTAAAGTGAGAATGAAAAAAGTAGAGATTCATCCGATCCAAGGCGCAGAAAAAGATTTGTCCGTCCATCAAGTAAATATTTCTTTTGACAAAAAAGCGATTGTAAATGATGTCTCTTTTCAGGTTAAACGCGGTGAGATTGTAAGTTTGATTGGACCATCTGGATCAGGAAAAACCACAATGGCAAGAGCGATGTATGGTTTATTGCCAGCAGGTGTTTGGTCAGGAGATATTCAGTATGATGGTCATTCGGTAAAAAATCAGGATTTTGCTAATCGTCATTACTGGAAAACATGTGCATTTATTTACCAAGATGCGCGTTCGGCCTTTAATCCTTTGCTGAAATTAAAAGAGCAGTTTTTAGAAGTCGGAGTTACGATGGAGCAAGCGATCCAAGCGGTAGAAGAAGTGTCACTGTCGAAGGATATTTTAGATAAATTTCCACATGAATGTTCAGGTGGAATGCTTAGCCGTGCTTTAATCGCGCTCGCGTTTATAAATAAACCTGACTTTATCATTGCAGATGAACCGACCAGTGCCCTAGATCCTATATTGAAGAAAGAGATTGTGCAATTACTTGTGGAGAAGGTCAGAGCATACAATGTCAGTTTGCTCTTTATCACCCATGATTTGGATGTCGCCTATGCCATTTCCGATCGGGTATTGTCCATTGAGAATCAACATGTTGAAGAGGAGAAGTTATGCCATGCTTGAAGTTCGAAATCTATGTAAATCGTTCGGCAATCATCTGGTTTTAAAAGATGTGAGTTTCGATATTAGAAATGAAGAGTTTGTTTGCTTGTTAGGTGAGTCGGGTTCTGGAAAGTCGACCATCGCAGAACTCTTAATGGGATTAAACAAGCCAACTCAAGGTGAAATAAGCTGGACAAGTGATAAGAAAAATGGCATGCAATATATCTATCAAAATCCAGATCGGTCATTTAATCCCTTTTGGACGATGAAACAAAGTTTAATGGAACCACTTCTATTAAAAAAGCATCCAAAGAAAGATGCGTTGGAGAAAATTACGGCGATGATGGATAAGGCAGGATTGCCGCTTGAACTTTTGAAGAAAAAGCCCAGTCAATGCTCGGGTGGACAAAAGCAGCGGATGGGGATTATTCGCGCATTGTTATGTAATCCAAGTCTTTTGATCGCTGATGAGATTACATCTGCGCTAGATCCACAGACAGAACAAATGATTATTCACTTCCTTAAAGAACTGCAAAGCTCGTATCAAATGAGTGTTTTATATATTACACACCGTATTCAAGCGATTGAAGACGTAGCCGATCGCGTGTTGATCCTAGAAAATGGCTGCATCGTTGAGAGTGGTCAAACAAAAGAAGTACTGCAAAAACCGAAGCATCCTTATACGAAAAGATTGCTAGATGCCTGTCTATATTTCGAAAAGAGAAAGAAGAAAAAGGTAGTTTAAGGAGATTATCTTATGAGTTTACTAAACATCTTAGAATTGAGTCCGTCTCATGCATTTGGAATCCATGAACAAGCCAATGCTCTACCTTACAGAACAGTGATTGATCAGTATCAGTTAGATCAGATCGATCTAACCCCCTACAATGTTTTATACATTACGTATTTTGTCGATCAAGAATATTTGTTGAAGCATAAGGAGATTATTGCTCGCTTCTTAGATGATGGCAAAGTAGTTGTCTTTTGTGGGCATCTATTCCGAAAATGGTTACCGGGCGCCTCACCGATGATGCCAAAGGAAATCAAAAGCTACCATGATTATAGGGTTCAGCCTGTTGAAGGTGCGCCGCTTTTTGAGGATGTGAAGGTGGAAGATATCGTCTACAACAAAGGGGTTGCAGGCTTTTTTGCACGGGGATACTACCAACCGCCTAAACATGCCGATATTTGCCTAACCTTTACAGATGGAAAAGTGATTACATATATCGATCGCCACACTACCAATGGTACGGTAATCGTTCATGCCGGTCGTAGTTTGCTAGATTATACGAAAAGCAATAAGACCACAGATAAAATCGGTAGTCAAATGTTAGCTTTACTGGAAAAAGAAGTCGCAAAGGAGGGAGTAAGATGAGAAAGATTGCTGTGATTTATAGTGGAAATGCACCTCATTACCGTACATTCCATGAACCGAAATATGCACAGTTTATCGATCAGCTGATCTATCACCCAGACTTTGCTGACGCTGACTTAACCCCTTATGATGTTCTCATCGTTCCATCTCAACTAAATAAAACGATGCTACTCCAAAACGCTGAAAAGATCCGTAACTTTGCGGATGCAGGGAAAACGGTCGTCGCTTTTGGTCCACAACCATGGGAATGGCTCCCAAATCAAAAGTGGGAAGAACGCCCAACCAACTTTTGGTGGTGGCTAGATCAAGGTGCAGATAGTGGTTTGCGTGTACAAAATGAAGATCATCCATTTTATAACTACTTTACCTTGGCAGATTGTACATGGCATCAACATGGTGTATTTTGGCCACCAGAACATGTAACCACACTCGTATCCACAGTGGACGGCGGATCCGTATTATATATCGATGAAAAATCGACAAAAGGTACTTGGGTGATCACGACACTCGATCCCGATTATCATTACGGCTCATACTTTATGCCAGCAACAGAACGCTTTTTGGACAATCTATTCCAATGGCTTAGCGTTGGGGAGATAACGAGGAGTTGAGTCGGATGGAATAAGATGAGATAGAAAACCGTCCCCTGTCTTGTAGGAGAAAAAGACAGCTAATTATCGCAAAGTGCCCATCCAAAAAGGGTGGGTTATTTTTTTCACTGCGGGCTGCTTGGTTTCAATATCTGACCAAGGGTCACTGTTGGTGCGCCTAGGTCGCCAGTGCTGACGCAGATCACACGGATTGGTAGGAAATTATTCTTAGATCGTCTTGGTTGCGATTATGATGAACAAAGAAAATCTTAGAGGACAATTACAAGCAATGGAAGAATAAAGTAATTACTTCTGTGTCTTTTATTTAATTACTAAATCTTAATAAAAAGACAATTTCTATAAAATAGAAGAGTATGAACAGTTATTTAAGGGAATATAAAAAGAAAGTGCCTGAAGTAATACCTTGTGGATCGCAGGGAGGTATAGTTATCTGAATTATCTTTAAAGTATCTCGAAGCCGCTGCATAGGTGCAATAGATAAAGAACAGAGAAGAAAGTGGTTCAAGGAACAGGAGTGGAGAGCTTTTCTTAATTCACTTTATTAAGGAGGAGAAAAACTATGAACATTGAAAACTGCCACCGCTGCGGCGAAAAGATCCAATCAGGATACCTGATCGAAGTGAGTGACATTGAGCTAATGTCTCTTTGCTCGCAGGATTGCTTTGTTGAGTATGCGAATCGGCTATATTCGGAGATTAAAGAGAACAAGTAGATAAAATGTCATTAGAGGGTAGACATAGGGATGGGTTCTATGTCTTGAACTAGAAAGAATGCCAAGATGAGACAGAGAACCATCCCCTGTCTTATATGAGAAATAAGATAGTTAAATATCGCAAAGTGCCCCTCCCTCCCAAAAGGATGGGTTATTTTTTTATTATGGACGGTCATTTGGATCATCTATATCGATAAACCTATCCCGCTCAGACTCAGTAGGGAGGAGACAGTGTTGGTTTTGCTTCAAAAAGCGATAGCGGTTTTTCGCGATCCAAGAATAGATGGCATCTCGAAGAGGACGGGGAACCAATATGAACAGATACAACCCTTTCCACCATCCGGACAAGCTCTTGAGGATTCGCAGAACAGCAGTGGAATGGGTATAAATCTTCCCCTGTTCATACAACACAACACTTTTTAGATGATCGAGAATGTGTTGAGGTAAAAACTGTTGGGCAAACGAAGATTGTAGCGAAGCAAAGCGAAACTTCTTAGTTTGATCCACTCGAATTAGCCATTGTACCCATCCAATACAAAAAGGGCATTCACCGTCAAAGAAAATGATAGGGTTTGAAGAAGTAGACTTGGACTTATTGATCATTGTAAGTCTTCTCCTATATAGATAGAGATTGTATTTGTACTTGATTCTTTTTGATTTCTCTTCTGATTCTTCATAAGAAATGATACTTAAAAAGCACAGGATTGATCCCTGTGCTTTTTAATCTTATTGAGTATAAGCTTAGTAACTAGGTACTGCTGCGTCTCTGAACATTAGGTCAAATGCAATTATAACTCTTATCATTCTGGAAATAGTGACATCCTTAAAACTACCTCCTTTCCCATAATTAAACTGTTCCATGCCAATAAGAATAGTAGATGGCTCTGTTGGAATATCCTTACTTTGTTCCTGTTCATAATCATGTATAACTATTTCTGCAATGATCAACTGCTCTTCGGTAGTCAATTTTGCCCAATCTTCTCCATATCCGTTATAGGCAATGCTTTTGAGATTTTCAACATCTGGACCCATACAACCTATGAATAAAAGAAGAATGAGTGCAAATAAACCAAGACTACGGAACCTCATCATTTTTCCCGAATCTGTTTTCTGTTTCTGTTGACCAGCGATTTTTAGATGCCATCGATTCATGATGTCATACTTCCCTGAATTAAATTTATTTTCTGTATAGTACTATAGTATGATAAATTTAGAGTATACACCATGTAGATGGATGGGAAGTTTTGAAGAGTTAATGTATTTTGCTAGCTGCTTTAATTCGTCTTTATTTTCAAATGAGAGAATACAGCTAATCGTCTAAAATAGATATAGAAGATTAAGTAGTCCTCAAGGAGTGTGAGCAAAACGGAACATTTCATATCGAAAAAGCGAAATATATTAACACTCGTGTTATTCATCATTTATTTACTAGTATTAACTTGGCTGATTCTCTTCAAACTGCAATTTACGATCCCTGTTCTGGAAGAAGGAAGGATTATCAATTTCATTCCATTTTTGGGTTCTTTCGGCGAGGACGGTGTTATTCTCTTCAGTGAAATCAGAGTGAACATTCTCGCTTTTATCCCTTTTGGAATTTATATATGTATGTTAAAAACGAAGTGGTCCTTTGTGAAAAAGGTTCTTGCAATTGTCGTTTTAACTCTGACTTATGAGATAACCCAATTTATTTTTGCAATCGGCAGAGTCGACATCACGGATGTGCTTACTAACACTCTTGGAGGAATGATCGGGATTTCCATTTACGCCCTACTTCTTAGGATTTTGAAGGATAGAACAAATAAGGTCATCAATATATTTGCTACGGTATTCACCATTTTGGCAGTATCTCTTGTCACCTTGCTATTGCTAAATGGTCGCTGGATAATGATCAGATAAGCGTTACTCCAAAAGTGCTTATGAATAAAGGGTTTCCTGACGTTGACCCTTTCTCTAAGCTACTTTGCCAGAGATGACAATGTCGGGAAACCCTTATTTTTATAGATACAGGGACAAGTTCTATGTCTTTGACTAGAAAGAATGTCAAGGTTTGCAAGGAAGCTGAGATCTACATGGATCTATCATAAAATGCTATCTGAGATTCAACAACAGCTGGAAATCAGAGTGAGAAACAGATTTCATTGGATCAAGAGTTGCAATAAACACAAGCAATTCTGTCTCCTAGACTTAAGCCCGCGATATGTGTTCATGGGAACATATGGCGGGCTTAATTTTCGGCAATAAAACTAGATAAAACTTGAGGTTGAGAAGACAAGACGAGCTTGTACTTGATTATGTATAAACTGATTTTATGTATCGCAAAATGTATCAATGGACAGACTGGAATAACGGAAAATAGATAAATACACTCTATCCCATTTTAATTATAACCTAAGAAAAAAATATATAATAGACTATTTGTTTTTGGAATATACTCATATAATGTACTTCCTGGCTTTAACTGAATTCAATTAATGATAGTACCAGGAGGATCAGATAATGGAAAAAAATAAAATTCAAATTCATAGTGAAGAAAGTGTTCGAAATGTTGGACCGTCGAAAATAAAGATAGTGTATCAGCGCTTTGGTGATCCTACTTTACCGCCGGTTTTTCTGATTATGGGCGCTGGTGCCCAGATGGTTAACTGGCCTGAAGGATTTTGTTTAGAATTGGCTAGTTGTGGTCTGCATCCAATTCGATTCGATAATAGAGATGCTGGACTTTCCACTCATTTTTCTGATGCACCTGTTCCGGATTTTACTAGGATACAATCCGGTGATTTCTCTACAGTGACATATGATCTTTCAGACATGGCGGCAGACACGGTAGGTCTTATGGATGCGCTTGGTTATGATAGCGTACACTTGGTTGGTGCATCCATGGGTGGAATGATAGCTCAAACAATTGCCATAGAGTTTCCGCATAGGGTTCGATCCCTGACATCGATCATGTCTACTACTGGGCATCACTCGGTAGGGCAGCCTGATTATTCAGTGCTGTCCAGTCTAGGTTCGCCCCCTTATGACGATCGACAAGCCTATATCGATTGGCAGATCCAATCACGAAAAGCACTTGGTTCTCCAAAGTATCCCTTGAATGAAAAGGAGACTGCTGAAAACGCAGGACTTGCTTGGGATCGGGATCATGATCCGTTGGCTATGATGCGACAGGCTGCTGCAGTCATAAAATCAGGTGATAGAACAGAGCAACTTCACTCTATTCAGATACCGACTCTTGTTATTCATGGTGAAAATGACAAAATGATTGATATCAGTGGAGGACGTGCTACTGCAGCTGCCATTCCAAATGCCGAATTAGTTACATTTGAGGGGATGGGACATGGTTTACCAAAACCATTATGGTCAGAGATTGCTATGAGGATTGCAAATCTTATACATCGAGCGGAGTCTTTGAATTAGATTGTTTTTAAAATGAGATGAACCCTTCTAAATTGACCACTGATCAAGTTAATGCCCATAAATAAAGGGTTTCCTGACATTGGAACTTCCTCTAAGCTACTTTGC
This sequence comes from Thermoactinomycetaceae bacterium, assembly GCA_025449975.1. Taxonomy (GTDB): domain Bacteria; phylum Bacillota; class Bacilli; order Thermoactinomycetales; family Thermoactinomycetaceae; genus Thermoflavimicrobium. Next base: position 12,721 of record JANWIG010000037.1, on the reverse strand, counting down.
TAGAGATGACAATGTCGGGAAACCCTTATTTTTTGTAAGGAAATATATTTATATATTAACGAACAGACCGTTCGATAAGCGGATGAACAAGTTTCCAGGGAGGCATAAAAAGCGACTTATCTATTTAAATTGTTTCGAAATTTGGCATTCTGATCTTCGATTTATATCTTCTTTAAGTTACTTTCCCCAGTAGCTGTTAGGCTTTTTGGGAACGAGGACTGAAGAATAGTTGTTCAAGTGAGTAGAGACGGCTTCCACTTAAAGCTAAAAGGGCGGAAAGCGCCAATAAAATCAGCTCCAACTCATAACCGACCATTTGTCCATTACCCAAAAATCCTGCGGACAATTTCACTGTGAAGATGGCGGCAATCATGATAATTCCAAATAATACAGCCACAATTCGTGTTCCCAATCCTAGAATCATCGCCAATCCACCAACTAACTCGATCGTTGCGACCGCATAAGCAAGGAATCCAGGAATACCCATACTGTCAAACCAACCAGCAATATTTCCAATCCCACCCTGAAACTTTACAAGTCCATGAATGAAAAAGGAAAGTCCCAATATAATGCGTGAAATAAGCAATCCGATCTCTAAGTTTTTGTTCATATTACTCCAACTCCTTTTTATCATTGACATTCAGGTAACAATATAACGTTCAAACATTTCATATCTTCAAATAACGATATTCATTTGATTTTTTATGTTTTCTGCGAATGAGTCTATGTATGTGATATCGAAAGATCAGAACTTCAGTTGTGGGACAAGCCTCCCTGTACCGTAAGTTAATTACTTTTCGTAACAAAGTATAAAACAATAAATCGTATATGTAAAGTAAGTTTATTTAAATAAGTAAGTAAAGTTTATGTATGTTGATTGGAAAAAGGGGATATGGTGGGTATGGATAAAGTTCTGTAAATCAAAAAGAGAAATATATATGTGTGATCAGCAAGGTGATTGGTGAAGGAAGAGGAAAATATGACATATGATCGTCACCTGTCTTAGATGAATGCCACAAAAGGGGTTTGGAAAGTTGCGATTTGCCAAAGAGCTTGAGCACTTTTGAGGGCAGAAATGTCTTTGAAATAAACCCATTTTAAACAGAACAAGACCAGCAATATTTTTGACGTTCCCTCAAAGAAATGGTTTGAGGGAACGTTTTTTATTTATTGAACCAAATAAATACTCATACATCACTTCAATGGCGATTTGAGTATCAATAAAAAAATAATCTAAATCGACAATTATTTATTGATAAACGATAAATCTTGTGCTAAATTTTAATTAACAAATTCATCATTCATCAAGTGAGGTGTTTTTTTATGAAAAATAGTTCAATCTCTTTTCTCAAGGTAGCTGTTATTCTTTTAGGAATTCCCGTTTTTGCAGCGTGCATCTTTTTGGTTCCTAAGATCGCGAATCATATGGGAGTATTATATCCGGAGATGCTTTTTTTGCCATTTCTCGTTTATATCGGTTTGTATATAACGGTGATTCCTTATTACTATGCTCTGTATCAGTCATATAATCTATTAAATTATATTGAAAACAACAATGCCTTCTCTGATTTATCCGTAAAATCTTTGATGAAGATCAAAAGATGTGCAGTCATGATCAGTATGATTTATGTGCTGGATCTGCCTCTCTTTTATCTTTTTGCAGAGAGAGATGATTCTCCAGGTGTCATCATTGTTGGATTGATCTTCATTTTTGCTTCATTGGTGATCGCTTTCTTTGCTGCTCTTCTCCAAAGACTTTTGCAAGAAGCGATCAAAATAAAATCAGAAAATGATTTAACGGTCTGAGGTGAAATCATGGCCATTATCGTCAACATTGATGTCATGCTGGCGAAACGGAAAATGAAACTAACAGAACTTTCGGAAAAGGTTGGAATCACCGTGGCTAACCTTTCTATCTTGAAAAATGGCAGGGCTAAAGCGATTCGCTTTTCCACTTTAGATGCGATTTGTAAGGCTTTGGATTGTCAGCCGGGCGATATTTTAGAATACAGAGATGATGAGGAAAACCAAGAGGAGTAGGGGAAGTGAAACAATGGGCAGTACCAATAGGATTCTTAAGAATCTTGCTAACCCTCATGAGTTGGAGAGAATGTATCGGAGAGAGCCTGAGAAGTTTAAGAAGGAATTTTTGTCTGCATGGGAACAAAACCCGGATTCACAGGTTCTTGCGGTTTGGTATGAAAGATTGTATTTCAAGGAGACGGAAAGTACAGAGAAAGCTCCCTTATTTCAGAAAGATTTTTTATTCATGGGCGTTTTAGCGATTTTGGCTGGGGTGGTTTCTAGGATTCTTTTTCATTTTGTCGAACAGCAGGCCATTGCTCCGATTAACCTTGTATTTGGGATCATTCCCTTTATTGCAATTTATTTTATATATAAGAATCCGCCGAACAAGAGAATTATTTACACCCTTGCATCCTTGTTTCTGATCTCTGTTTTTTATATGAATATGCTGCCCTTGGAGCTAAAAGATAGCATTCTTCTTTCTTATCTACACCTTCCTATATTCTTATGGGTATTAGTAGGGATTGCATTTACGGGTGATCAATATTGCTTATGTAGTCAAAGGATAGCTTATCTTAAATTGAACGGTGAATTTCTGATACTCTACGCTTGTATGGCGATCAGTGGTATGTTGCTAACAGGACTAACCACGCAATTATTTTATTTTCTAGGTATGAATATAGAAGAATTTTATTTTACAAATGTAGTTTTAATTGGTGCTGCTGCTTTATCGATTGTAGCGGTATATCTAGTAACAAGGAATATTAAGCTGGCTAAAAACATTGCACCCTATATCGCCAAGATCTTTAGCCCACTTGTCCTAGTAACATTGTTAGTTTATCTTGTGGTAATCATTTGGGTGGGAAAAAATCCATTTTTGGATCGGGATTTCCTTTTATCCTTTAATGGAATCCTCCTTGTTGTTTTGGCTGTTACCATATTCTCTATTACCGAAAGAGGAACAGGCGAGAAAAAGAACATTTCAGACTATATCAATTTTGCCTTAATAGGACTTGCTCTTATTATTGATAGTGTCGCTTTATCAGCGATCCTTTTCCGGCTCTCTTCTTATGGGATTACTCCCAACAGAGTTGCTGTTTTAGGGATCAACATCCTGATCTGGGCCAATTTGATTTGGATTGTGCTTTCCTATGCTCGTTTTCTGCGAAACAAAACCGGACTTACCACCATTCAGGATTCCGTTACCAAGTATTTGCCGATTTACGGACTTTGGGCAGCCTTTGTTACGTTTGTTTTTCCTTTTGTTTTTTAAAAAAATCGCCCGTTATCTGGAAAAGCAATTTTCCGGATCACGGGCGGCGTTGCTTCGTGGGCATATGGTAAATGATGGGGGTCCCCCATGCTATGAACATTTCGATAAGTCAAATTAGCTAATTGATATGGAAAGCACAGGGATTGTTGAGAGATGTGGAGGATAAGACAGGGAACCGTTCCCGGTCGTATGCCCCCTACCTCTTGTGAACAGGGATCCAAATCTCACTGTATGCGTAATCTTTTTTGTGTTTATCCCTTTTCGTAAAAGAAAAGGAAGGAGCGTGGATCACTTCATAGTTGGAAGAGGGAAGCCATTCCGAATATATTTTTGCCATGGTTTCTTGCAAAGTGGAAGGAAATGGGCCTTCGTTTGGAAAGACCGCCCAGGTACAGGCTTTGACAGGTACTTTTTCTAATCGATCACTTACGTTATCTTTCGTTGTAAGAACCCCGATCAGATGAGTTAAAAAGCCTTCTTCTTTTAAGAAGTTGGCGTCAGCCTCATAGGAAGCATTGACAACTTCATAAGGTTCAATGTTTTGAAGAGAGTGCATTTCTGCTCTTTGCTCGTCTGTGATGCTTTCCGCCAGTTCGACGATCGCTTTGTTTACCCCTCTAAATTGCATCGGAACCCGTTTGCTTACACCGACTAGGTAAAACGCTGGTTTCTCCTCAATGCGAAACTCCATTGCACTTCCCCCTTTAACTGTGATTACAAATGAAAGTTTGGGAAACGACTTGCTTATACCCGTTTTGATTACATCGGAAGGCAAAAGACCGCTCCACTTCTTAAATGCACGAGTAAAACCATCGACCGATTGATATCCATATTTCAAAGCAACGTCCGTTACTTTTTCTCCATTTAATAAATCCATCCCCGCTTCCGACAATCTTCTGTTTTTGATGTATTCACTAAGAGTCAACCCCGAAAGATAAAAAAAGATCTTTCGAAAGTGATAGTCCGAAACCCCGGCATATTCGGAAATGGTTTCTAAAGATAGGTCATCCGTTAGATGCTCTTCAATAAAGTCAATGACTTGATTTAGTTCTTTTAACATCGTTTCCTTCCTTTCATATCTACAAAATACCAAAGTCACTCTAACCTTGCTCGACCTTTTTAACATAAAAAAGATCGAATCACATATCTCATTCTGTTCCTTTTTCCAATGGGCAAGCTTTTTCAAAGCCTCTACCTACAGCTTTCCTCACTAATGAAAAACATCATCTGCGAAATAATAAGATAAGGAGAAGACGTAATCGAAATGAATGCAAAAGAAGGGATTTGTGAGGATGATCATCTCAAACCAAAAGGTAACCGCATTTCTAATGTTTGACGGGCAGGCTGAGGAAGCAATGAATTTTTATAAATCGGTTTTCAGCGACTCAGAAATCATTCATGTTCTTCACAATGAAGATGGATCCGTCTTACATGCCACGTTCACTGTCAAAGGTATTGAATTGATGTGTATTGATAGCAATATCGATCACGGCTTTGCTTTCACACCAGCGATCTCCCTATTTGTGAATTGTGATTCCGCTGAAGAAATCGAAAAAGTATATCATCAGTTATCAGAGGGTGGACAAGTTCGCATGCCCTTATCCGAGGAGTACTCTTTTAGCAAAAAGTTCGGTTGGGTGGAAGATCGGTTTGGAGTCAATTGGCAGTTGAACCTTCCATCATAGAAGAGAAGAGGAAATCGAGGTTTTTCAATAAGGCAAATGAAAAGCAAGGGGATCGGCTTGAATATTTATTTATTCAAGCCTGATTTTAAGCAATTATAAATTATCGGATCACACTGTCATATATTAATGTTGTAAATAAGTTATTCATGGTTTAAAAATCAACAACGGATCCATATTGGTGGGCATTCCTGATATTCAGTTTGAAGGGTAGCAACAGGCAGAAGCGGTGAATGCAATCAAAGGATTCCAGATTTCATATAGATATGAATATGCGTTTTGATTATTTTGAACAGGGGTTCTAAACGGAAGAGTGATAAAAGTGTATCTGATCCCAAATTTTTTATTCTTTTAATTGACACAATTACATTAAGATGAAATAATCTTATTGAATTAATTTTTGCATAAATCAAACTAAACTGAGGAGGATACATAATGAACAGAACAACTGAATTTGTTTTAGGATTGATTGGAGGTATTTTCGGAATTTTTGCCTCGATTATTGCAATTTTCATTGGTGCGTTCGGTGAAGCCTTTTTTAACGATTCATCGGTTACTAATGCTGGATGGTTTGCAATTTTAGTATCGATTGCGGCAATTGTTGGCTCTGTCTTAGTTAAATCGAAGGCAAAGGTCGGAGGCTGGATAATGGTTATTTCTGGGGTCGTAGGATTCTTTACTATCGGTATACTCTATATTTTATCTGCAATTTTACTACTTATTGGTGGGCTAATGGGTGTTTTTAAAAAGCCAAAAAGCGCTTAGAATCCGATCAACTGATTCACCTGACAACCGTCACCGTTTTTAGCGGTGACTTTTTTGTTATAGGACAAAGGGACGGTTCTGTGTCTTGTAAAAGGTAAGACATAGAACCGTCCCCTGTCTTGTGATTGTAGTGAAAAGGGAGAGTTGAAAATTATGAAAAAAAGGCTACCGCACTTTTGGAGCTTTAATAGATTAAGAGATGCTGCTTTGATCAAGAAAGAAGATATCCTATGGCAAGGACCGTTCTCTTGGATTGGGTACGAAGAAGCAAATCAACTTGAGCCGATCCCAGATGTTGCCGGAGTGTATCTTTGGACTTTTGAGTTTAAAAATGGATATATTATACGCTCAGTGGGTGTGACAAGTTCGATGAGAAGGAGATTTCGTGAACATACCCGTGAATATAATAGAGGGAATTATACTGTACTTGATGTGGAGTCTGCAAAAAGGGGAGTGAGAAAAGAATTATGGCATGGTTGGCAATACGCAAAAGAACATCGACAACAATTTATGGAGCATAAAGATGAAATATTGGAGTTTGTTAAAAAGGAATTACTTGCTTATCGATTGTTCATCACTCCGATTGCTGATCGGAGAAAAAGAGAACGAATGGAAGCGGCTATATTGATAAACACATACAGTTCTAAAGAGGCTTGGGCTGATTTAGTGGATGGTGGAATGGCTTTCAGAGGACGATTTAATGATGAAATGCCCATCAAAGTAAAAAATGTTTGCTCGCATAAATTGTATGGACTTCCTGAAACAGTCGAAATATAGCTGTTGTCTACGGAGTCCTTCATATGGTTTAGGGTTATAATAGAAGAAGTATTGTTTGCATGAAATAGGAGGTTTAAACTATGAAAGTTATTTATAAAATTACTTATCCAAACGGGAAAATTTATATTGGTAAGGATTTAACTGATAGCATTAATTATTTTGGTAGTGCAGATAGTAAACTGATCGAGAAAGACTTTACAAGGGAAGAAAGAAGAGATTTTACAATAAGAAAAGAAATACTATGGGAGTCAGAAACGGCTACCGACAAAGAAGTGAATCGTAAAGAAATAGAATATATCAAGTATTATGGTTCCAACAATCCGGAAATAGGTTATAATCGATGGCCCAAATTTAAACAGGATTAAAGGAGTAGAGGTCATTCGTATTCAGTGGTCAGGATGCTCAGATCCCCACGGATGGAAGACGAATAATGTTTTCTAAAAATTCTATCTATTATAAACCGAAACAGGACATAGGGACGGTTCGGTGTTTTGCTGGTGAGGCAAATTAGCAGGTTGCCAGGGATTCGGTACGGGGAATGTTGAGAGATGTGAAAATAAGAGACAGAGAAGCGTCTCCTGTCTTGTTGTTGTTTATGGTGTGTGAAGATGAATATCATTGAGGTAAAGGAATTTTAAGCTAGCTTTTGTAGTTAATGGATTTAAGGAGTGTTTTCAGATGGTGGACAATGTGATTCGATTAGTGACAGAAAAATTATCCTCTTTATCTTATGTAGAAGGCATTGTATTAGGTGGTTCACGGGCGAAAGGGATGCATACAGAGGATTCAGATATAGATATAGGGATTTATTATGATCCGGACAGATTTGATCTGGATGAGATCAATCTACTCGCCACAGAGTTGGATGATGATCATCGAAGGAACTTGGTTGCCCCACCTGGGGGATGGGGGGATTGGGTGAATGGTGGTGCGTGGTTGACAGTTCAAGGGTATGCAGTCGATCTAATCTTGCGGGATCTAAAGCGTGTGGAACAAATCATGAAAGAAACGGAGAAAGGAATCGTTACAACCCATTACCAGACGGGGCATCCTCATGGATATATCAGTTCCATGTATCGCGGAGAATTGGCAATCAGCAAAATCTTATATGCTAGAGATCACCGTTTGTATGAATTAAAAAGGCGAGCAGAGATTTATCCTCCTGCTCTACAAAAGGCTCTTATTCGCTTTTTTTTATTTGAGGCGGAGTTCTCTTTAATGTTTGTAAAGGCAAATGTGGAAGCAAACGATAAATATTATATTGCTGGTTATATTTTTCGCATCGTTTCATGTTTAAATCAAGTATTATTTGCGTGTAATCGTGCTTACTGTATCAACGAAAAAAAAGCGATCAAACTGCTTGAAACTTTTGAACATAAACCGGAAAAATATGCCCAAAAGGTGAACTGGATTTTTGAAGTGCTCGGCGTTTCCCTTGGAGAATGCTACGAGATGACGGAGGAGCTTTATAATGAAGTAAAACAGATTGCAACGGGAGTAACTTAGCTTTTAAGATGAAGTGGATCGATGGGCGTTTTTAGAAAACCAAAAAGCGCTTAGGATCAGACCAACTGATCCATCTAACGGTCGTCACCACTTATGATGGATGACTTTTTTAGTAACCAAGCCCGCTAGAGTTTTTCCAACTCTGCGGGCTTTGCTATGGATGGTGGGTGTCTGAGGTTTTAGAAGAAGACGTATCAGGTATCATATGCGGGGATATGGCTAAGATTAGCTGAATCTACTTGCTGATTACTTAAGAGACTGCTGAGGTTAGCTATATATCGGATAACCTTGTGAGATCCTGTTTGATTCAAAAGTGTAAATGCTATAATATTAATAGCAACGTTGAAACATTGAAAAGTTCATAAGTATCTTATTTCCGATGGATTTCCGCTTTACTCAAGAGCTGGTGCTCCATCCCCCAAAAATTCCTCAGCTCCTCATCAGCGTAGAAGGTAGACTTAAAAATCGGGTATGTGGATCAAATAACTTCTTTGGTTCTTTTAAGTCTCATGCCATACGCTCACCTTTATAATACTGAAAATTCAGTCTATTTTCATTCCGTGAAAATGGTCATTCCCTTGAAGTTTTTTATTAAGCAAAAAAGCGAAAGATTTCTTATGAACCTAATTCAATGTAAGCGATGATGGAAGGAGTGACTGATTATCACTAGGACTCAAAGCCTTTCGCAACAAGTCCAGTTCCGAATTCCCAATGAAGAAGATGGTAAGAAAATCTGGAAACTAGTTAAAGATACAAAAATACTTGACCTGAATTCCCCTTATAGCTATCTCATGTTATGCAAATATTTTAGACAAACTTGTGTAGTGGCAGAAATCGACCAAACAATCGTTGGATTTATTTCCGCCTTGTCTCCTCCCGAGGATTCCAATGTGCTTTTTATTTGGCAAGTCGCTGTGGACAAGCGTTTTCATCGACGTGGATTAGGCATGAGCATGATCAAGCACCTTCTTGAAAGGGAAGCATGCAGAGATGTAAAGTATCTTGAAATTACGGTGAATCCGTCAAATATCCCCGCTTACCGTCTCTATTACAAGCTTGCGGAAGATTTACATGCGCCAGTTGCAGAATCCGTTTGTTTTTCTTCCGAAATGTTTCCGGACGGGAAGCACGAAGAGGAACTGATGCTGCGTATCGGTCCGTTCAGTTGATCTGCTGTATAAATGTACAGAATATATAGAATATTAGAGGAGGAATTTCCCGAATGAATGAAGATTTAAAGGTGTTCGATGAGTTGGAATCAGAGGTTCGAAGCTATTGCCGTCTTTTCCCTACTGTTTTTTCTTGGGCCAAAGGTTCAAAGCTAAAAGATATCCATGGAAAGGAATATATTGATTTCTTTTCAGGAGCTGGCGGACTGAATTACGGACACAACCATCCTGCTATGAAGAAAAAACTGCTAGAGTATATTGCTTCGGATGGAATTATGCACGGTCTGGATATGGCGACCGAAGCCAAGAAAGCATTTCTTACGAAGTTCAACGAGATCATCTTAAAACCAAGAGGGATGCAATATAAAATCATGTTCCCTGGACCAACAGGAACCAATTCGGTAGAAAGCGCTTTAAAGTTGGCTCGCAAAATAAAGGGCAGAGATACGATTATAAGCTTTACAAATGCATTTCATGGCATGACATTGGGTTCCTTGTCGATTACAGGCAATGAACAAAAACGACAGGGAGCAGGTATACCGCTCAATAATTCCATCTTTATGCCTTTTGATCAATACTTTGGCGAAGATATCAATACCGTTGAGATCATTCGCAAATATTTGGAAGATACGTCAAGTGGGGCATCGATGCCAGCGGCGATGATCCTCGAAACGGTACAAGGGGAAGGAGGCTTAAATACTGCGAGTAAAGAGTGGTTACAACAAATCGAAGCATTATGTCGGGAGAAAGATATTTTATTAATCGTTGATGATATCCAAGCAGGCTGTGGTCGCACAGGAACATTCTTTAGTTTTGAACCTGCAGGAATCAAACCCGATATTATTTGTTTGTCAAAATCGATTAGTGGCTCCGGTCTACCGATGGCACTAACCCTCATCAATCCGGAACTGGATATCTGGTTACCAGGTGAACATAATGGAACATTTAGAGGAAACAATCTTGCTTTTGTAACGGCTACGGAAGCCCTGAATTTCTGGAAAAATCGAGATTTTGTAGAGGGAATCGCGTCGAAAGCGAAGATCGTCACTGATTTTCTAACTGAGATAATTGAAGAATACCCAGAGATAAAAGGAAAGCTAAAGGGACGTGGCTTGATGCAGGGAATCGCTTGTGGTGCGGAAGGCATGGCGAAGAAGATTTGTTCGATCGCTTTCCAAAGAGGTCTCATTTTGGAAACAGCAGGTCCCAACGATGAAGTGATCAAACTGTTCCCTGCACTTACAATCGATGACGCAGATCTGGTAAAAGGGCTAACGATATTGCGCGATAGTATCGAAGAGTTTAAACAGCAGACTTTCAACTCTCAAGTTTATAGTCAAATGGGCTCAAAAAGAGAAGAAAAAGTAGCATGTTTGGATCAATAGGATATGGAAAGGGACGGTAGATATGATTGTAAGAAGATTAGAAGATGTCATGGGTAGTAACAGCGATATTGATACAAAAACATGGAGAAGTATTCGTTTTCTTTTAAAGGAAGATGGTATGGGCTTTTCGATGAGTCACACGATAATCAAGGAAAATACAGAGACATTCATCTGGTACAAAAATCATTTGGAAGCAGTGTATTGTATTCAGGGAGAGGGAGAAATTGAAGTCATTGATACAGGCGATGTATATCCAATCAAAAAAGGTACGCTCTATGCGTTAAACGGACACGAAAAACATTATTTGCGTGCTCATAAAGAGATGCATATGGTATGTGTATTCAATCCGCCACTGACTGGAAAAGAGGTTCATGATGAGGAGGGAGCTTATCCCCTATTAGAAGAATAATCTTCGTGAAAAGTCCGGCTTGAAGAAAAATTTGCCACTCTATAACTCATGCATTGTACGAACAAAGCCCGCTATGCGTTATTACCAACACTGCGGGCTTTGTTGCTGAAGTTCTTTATTCGGTTGCCGTTTTTTGTTCTACTTCTTTGATACCAATACAAGGAATATCGGATTTTAAAAATAGATGCCAGCTGATCATACAAATAAGAGAAACAATCGTGATGATTGCTCCCAAACCGATCACCATGTTCCCCCATGAAATGGAAGCAATGGTCATTCCAATACTTCCGAATACGGTAAAGGAGGTATTCATGATCGATGAAGCTGAGCCAGCATCTCCTTTTTGTTGGTCAAACAGAAGATTGGTGCTAAAGGGGCGCATTGCCGTCATCATAAGCGACATCATAATATTGCATATCAAAAAGGCGACAGGTGCAAATGTACCGATGGTCATCATGAGGATCCCGCTTAAAGCCGTTACCCCGAAACATCCCGCTACGAATAACTTATTGTTCAATCCGCTGAGGTATCGTACATAGATGGTCGGTCCTAGGATCGCGATCAAGGCGTTTGCGGCAAAGAAATAACTATATACTTGTTCACTGAGTCCAAAATAATCGACATAAATATAGGAAGAAATAGCGATATACCCCAAAAATGGTAGTCCAGGAAGGGAAAAGATCAGAGCGGGGATGATAAAGCTTTTATTTTTTCCTACGACGATCAAGCGGCTCATGGAACCGAGCAAGGAACCTTTGTATCTTTCATTCTCCTTTAACGATTCTTGGTATAAAAGGGCGAGGATAAGGTTAAGTACACATATGAGTGTTAACGTCCAGAAAGTACCTCTCCAATCGAAGAACTTTAAAATAAATGCGCCAATCACAGGGGCGAGCATGGGAGCAAGACCAGAGATGGACTGGGTGATCGCTAAGATCTTTTCTCTCCTTTTTCCCGCAAAGGAATCTTTGATGATCGCCATTGAAGCGGAAGTGATCCCACCTGAACCAATCCCTTGTACTGCCCTCGCTAAAATGAGAAAGTAGACATTGGTGGATAAGGCGCAGGCGATACTGCTGAGAATATAAATACTACTTCCTATTAAAATCACTGGTTTACGACCGTACTTATCGCTCAAAGGTCCCCAAATTAAAATTCCGATCGAGTAAAAAATGAAAAAAACACTTAATGTGAGATTGACAATCGTCGCATAGCTATCAAAATAGGAACTCATTTTCGGCAGAGCTGGCAAATATAAGTCCGTTGAGAGAGGGACGAACATATTCATCAACGCGATAAAAATGATGAACCCTTTCGTCCCTAAAAACTTTTGTCTATTGGTTATTTGTAAATGATCATTGTCAGTCTCTTTCATCGTTACCTCCTTGATTCCGGTTCAAAATGAAATTCTACAACACTGGATCTAAGCGATCCATTTACGATGTCTATTTGTTGCGTAATACAACTATTCTACTAAAATTTAGTTACTTATGTAAAATAAGTAGTTTAACCAATCAGTAAATCTTGATCTGTGTGTAGAGGACAACCGTTAAAACCTTGCGTTATTACGATGAAGTGGGATTTTTTCGACCAGCTTACGACTGATTAATGGGAACAGGTACAGGTGAGATTAAATTTAAAAAGCTTGCTCCCATCACAGTAGTTTCTGTCATGCATAAAGGGGCTTTTGAAAATGGGTGAAGTCTATGCCTAGTACATTTTTGTGGACT
>JANWIG010000036.1 GCA_025449975.1 Thermoactinomycetaceae bacterium | reverse complement strand
GCTGGATCCGAAGATCCCGCACGACTTGCATGTATTAGGCACGCCGCCAGCGTTCATCCTGAGCCAGGATCAAACTCTCAAATCAAGGCTCTTACTTTAAATTGAACGAGGTCATGTATCACTCTTTGGTTTTCAAGGAGCAGATTTTTTGTTTGCCGCTCTCTTGCGGCGACGTTTATTAATATAGCACAGTTAAAAAACAAATGCAAGCATAAATTTTATTTTATTGATAAAAAAAAGAGAGGCTTATTTTCAACCCATAAGCCTCTCCTCGCGATCACCTTACTTAGCTACGACAACAGAGGTAATCAGTTTATTTTGATTGTAAGGGAACTCCAATGTATACGAACCCGCTTGATAAATCAGTTTCCGTTTCTGTTCCTTCGTCGGTTTGCCTAATGCTTGTTTTACCGATTCTACGCTGATATTGCGATATTTTGCATCGCTGCTCACAATCGCAACAATATTTAACTTACTTAAATCATCAATCGCCTCTTCTTCGATTGGCGTTTCTAGCTGACGAGTTTCTTCACTCTGTTCATCAGTGGATTCTATATTTGCATTTTCTGTACCATCTTCCGTACCATTTTCTGCTCCTTCTTCATCATTTGAGCTACCGCTTTCTTCATCGCTCGCAGTAGGAGCCGGAGCAACTGGAATGGTTGTTTCACTATAGTCGGTATAGAAAGAACATCTTTTGGAGCGATAAATGGCTACACTCACATCCCCAGCTTGAGGATCTCCCCATTTGGAAATCACTTCTTGCAACTTGGTACCGATCGTAAACTCACAATCATTCAACTTTCCTTGTTTCGCAGATTCCAGCAACTCATTCGCTAATTCCTTACTCATCGTTTTTCCTGTACTCTTTAAACCATGATTGGTTCCACTTCCTGTCGCATCTCCCGAACCAGTGGAACTAGTAGAACTACCTACATTCCCTGCTCCTTCGCTACCTTCAGAGCCAGTTTGACTTGTTGGAGCTGTACTCGAAGAAGAACTTTGCTGCGAAGTATTTTGCGCAGGATCGCTAGAAGAAAACCATGAACAGGCAGATAGGAGCATAACAGACCCTATGATTCCGGAAAGGATAGAAATTTTCTTCAATTTAATCACCTTTTCTCATTTGATCCAAGTTATTTGTAAAAATGATAACGGTCATCCGTTCTTTTGAATTCCATATTTAAATTCTATAATAACGATGAATATTTACAATAAAAAAGAGAATCCATCAGAGAAAGTTCAATAAGAATTAATTTATTTGCCGATGAATCGTCATTCTTTTTTACATATAAAAAAAGAACCTATCTTTATAAGATATAGGTTCCTTTTCTTGTCTCGCTCTTGACCATTGACCTCAAAGGGTCTCTATTTTTCTGTCATCTCCATCTAGCATCCTTCCGCTTTTCCTTCTAAATAGAAGATAAAATCAACAGCGATTCAATAATTGCCGCAAAAAATAAAAGGATCACAATTCCTAAGCCATAGATCGGAAGAGTTCTCAGCAATTGCTTCCACTGCATCTTTATGTTTTCTCTTTGTTTTCGCCGGAAGATAAACCGAAATACCATCACACCAAGATGAATCCCCATGGCTGCTGCTAAAAAAAGAGCAGGAAGTTCCAAAATCCCATGTGGGAGAATGTATTGAATAAAAACCATAATGGGATGTAGACCCATTTCTACGGAAGCCTTACCTAAAACGACTCCGAGAATCAAGCCATTCGAAATAATTCCGATAAACGGAATAAAACAAAACAACAGTCCAGACACCAATAAGATCAAACTAGCTCGTAGATTATTGAGAAAGATGTTCAAAAAAACATTGAGAAAGGTAGGATTTTGTTGACTATTTTTTACCATCTCCATAATCTGTTGAAATGCTGGAGTATTTACTAAACTCCGATACAACTCATCCGCATAAAAATAGCTATAAATCATGCTGATCAAAAAAATACTAGCCGTAAGAATAAGATACTGTTTTTCCCCTTTGACAGCTTGCCAAAAGCGTTTCATAAAATCCTCCTTTTGAACCTCGTTGATTATACATAACCCTCGTCCTGTTGCATACATTTTTAAAGGACAGGTCTTCATAAGAGTTGCCAATTTGAACCGGATAAACATATTCAAAAAAGTTGGAGGTTTCAAGCGATGAATTTTTTCTGGATTATCTCAGGAAAAAAGTTAAAACAAATTGCCCTCATTGTCGTCACGTTTCTTTTCGCCATGGGGATCTTCTATGCTGAGAAAAATGATATACAGGTCTTTTCATCTTTATCCGATGATCCCTCTGCAATCTATAGTGTAAAAACAGATAAAAAACAAATTGCCTTAACGTTTGATATTAGTTGGGGAGAAGAAAGAACAGGACCGATCTTAGATGTACTCGAACAAAAAGGAGTAAAAAAAGCAACATTTTTCCTCTCTTCTCCTTGGGCAGAATCACATCCCAATATTGTGAAACGAATCGTCGATATGAAGTATGAAATTGGCAGCCACGGACATCGACATGATAATTATAGCCAATATAATGAAGAACAGATTCGGACACAAATTGGGAAAGCAGACGCCATCTTAACCAAGTTGACCGGAAAAAAACCAAATTTAATCCGTTTCCCCAATGGCGATTTTGACAAACGCGTTCTAAAAATTGCCGAGCAAATGGGATATAAAACGATTCAATGGGATACAGACTCCCTCGACTGGAAGAACCCTGGTGTGGATCAGATCATCAAGCGGGTTGTTGGAAAAGCCCATCCGGGAGATATTGTCTTAATGCATGCCAGTGACTCATGCCGTCAAACTCATGAAGCGTTACCGGTAATTATTGATCAGTTACGTGACCAAGGTTATGAGTTTGTCACTGTCTCTGAATTAATTGCCAACTCCAATGTAAAAATCGATCCTGTCCAATAGTCCAGCTACAACAAAGGTGATTCGTCAATGAATCACCTTTTGATTTGTTATTTCTTTCTCTTCTTCTTTTTATTTGACTTGTTTTTCTTCGGTTTGGCATTCTTTTGTGCTGCAGATGTTTCTTGTTTGGTTTGAGGTAAATCTTTTGTCTCTTCCATTCCTTTTCCCTTACTGACTACTTTATTCGCCAATTTTGTCTCGGTTTGCGGCTTTTTTATCCACTTATGTAGATTTAAAATTTGCCAAGCATTACAGACTAGCAAAGTGATCACCGTAAGATAAATGGAAGCGAGTGTCACATCGGTCTGTTCTTTGGGTTGAATCCATGGTAATGACTCAAGAATCGTAGCTACAACCATAAAAAATAAGGCCGGAATAAACGTCTTTTTCCCTGTTAACTTCGCTTTTCTGAGCGCAACCACCACAGCGACAATCACAATCACCAAGATGACCGATAAAAACATCCACAGATCCGAGCCAGCATATTGGGTCGTAAAGGCATATATGACACTACCAATCGCTAAAACAATTAGCCCTATTTGCAACCACATAAAAAGCTTAGGATTTCGCAAAAAACCAGTTCCTAACCAATTAAAAATAAGATATGAAAAAAAACCCAACCCCGCTACAGTTGCATTGGTAGAACCCGCCAATAACAAAAAAAGCCAGTGTTCAAAAGGATATACCTGCAGCGAAAAACCAAGAATCATACTTAATAAAGTTCCAATCATTAAAGTTGAAAAAAACCACCAAATCAATTTTCGAAGTGTCATGGATCAGCTCTCCCGTTTCAATACTCCTCTGATTTTAACAAAATCCTGCTGCGCTTGACTAGTCAGGCATAAAGATACAATAAAATTACCATATTAACATATAACTTGAAACAGAAAACGGAGGACATCACTATGCAGCGGAATCGAATCATACACGTTGTCGTACTCCTACTCCTCTTTTTAACTTCTTGCACAACGTCAGCTGCTCCACAACAAACCCAACAGTCCACAACTCCTGATTATCAAAAAACCAAAGAGATGGTTTTAGATGTGATCCGAACAGCTGATGGAAAAAAAGCAATCCAAGATTTAATGAGTGATCAAGAGTTTAAACAAAATATTATTCTTTCCGGCAAAGAAATCGAACAGGCTATAGCCAAATCGTTTACCCAAGAAGTGACCAAAAAAGAATGGGAAAAATTATTAGTCTCTCCGTCCATCGCCCATGGAATCGCTAAAGCAAGTGAAGAACAACATAAGCAACTTATAAAAACGTTATTAAAAGATCCTGAATACCAAAAACTAATCCTTGATATTATGAAAGACCCCCAGTTTTCCAAACAAGTGATGGAGATCTTTAAAAGCCAAGAATATCGACAAGAGGCTATGAAAATCATGGAAGAAGTCATTCAAATCCCCAGCTTCCAAGAAAAATTAAATAAAGTGGTTAAACTCCCTACACAAAATAAGGAAAAAGACAAGAATAAAGAAGCGGGAGAGGGCGGAGAAGAAGAAGGAACAGAAAGTGACGGTAATGACGGCGGTGGCTCCTAATAAGATATCAATAAAAAAAATGACCTCCATCCTTTTGAGGTCATCTTTTTTATAAAAAAACATTTTTTATTGTTTTACTGCAGAAGTTTTCTCTATTACTTTCTGGGCAAGCTCCTGATAAATTTTCCCAATTGGGTGGGAAACGTCATAAATCGATGGCGAATACTCGGGATCATCGATCTCTTTTTGATCCGGTGCTTGTAATGGAATCTGTGCTAACAACTCCACATTTAATGCTTGAGCCAACTTTTCGCCGCCACCTCGACCAAAAACATACTCCTTATCGCCTTGTTTTGTCTCAAACCAAGACATATTTTCCACTACACCAAGAATTTCATGTTTGGTATGTATGGCCATCGCTCCAGCTCTTGCAGCGACAAAAGCAGCAGTAGCATGTGGGGTGGTCACGATAATCTCTTTACTTTGCGGAATCAACTGATGAACATCTAAAGCGACATCCCCTGTTCCTGGCGGAAGA
The DNA here is from genome assembly GCA_025449975.1 of Thermoactinomycetaceae bacterium. Lineage (GTDB taxonomy): Bacteria > Bacillota > Bacilli > Thermoactinomycetales > Thermoactinomycetaceae > Thermoflavimicrobium. The sequence continues at coordinate 28,026 of JANWIG010000036.1, read as the reverse complement.
TCGAGTAAGAGATAATCCAGTTCTCCCCAATGAACCTCACTGAGGAAGTTTCTAAGCATTCTTCCTAGGATAGGACCTCTCCAAACTACTGGTGTATTGTCTTCGACAAAAAAGCCCATCGACATCACTTTTACACCAAAGCGCGAGACGGGAATGATCGTTTCATCGATCACGACAGGTCGTTGTTCGATCCCCATCATATCCGGCACACTAAATCCATAAATATCAGCATCGATGATTCCTACCCGTTTCCCCTCTCTCGCAAGAGCCACTGCTAAGTTGACCGCAACCGTTGACTTACCTACGCCCCCCTTCCCACTAGCAATCGCGATAAATTCAGCTGAACTGGTTTCTGAATACAGCGGGGCAGAAGCTGATTCCTGCTGCTGTCCTTGGGCAGGGTTGCTTTGCTGGCGCTCTTGACGTAAACGTTCTGCTAATGCAGCTCGCTCTTCATCGGTCATCGCTCCAAGGTTGACCTGCACTTCGGTAGCACCTAACCCTTTGATCGCCTGCTCAACATCTTCTTGAATCTTCACTTTCAACGGACAGCCTTGAATCGTTAAAATAACATCCAACGAAACACGGGTTCCAGAGATCTGGATATTACGAATCATATTCAGTTCTACTAAGCTTTTATTCAGCTCTGGATCCTTCACTTCTCGCAATGCCTCTAACACTTTTTCCTGTGTGATCATTTTTCACTAAACACCTCGGTGCCATATTCAAGTATACGCACTTTATTATATCGCAAATTCCGGTATCTTTTTACCTGAATAGTAATTTAAAATCCCGTAATAGATTGCAGCCGCTACTTTCTTTTGATACCTTTTGGAAGCCAGCAAACTAGCTTCTTTTGGATTGGATAAAAAGCCCGTTTCAACCAATGCTGTCGGTACTGGAGAATGTTTTAATAGATAGACATCATTCTTCGCTTTGGGTATTCGCTGTGTATTTTCCAAATAGACAATCAAAGATTTTTGAATAAAGCTCGCCAACTTTTTATTCTCTTCGTTTGCTGGATTATAAAATGTCTGCGCTCCGTGCCAACGTTCACCTGGAAAGGCATTAAGATGGATACTGATTAATAAATCAGGCTGACTTTTTCGAACTAGCTCCACCCGTCGCATCAAATCCTGTGTTTTTTTCTTGCTCAATCCCTTTAGCTGAGGATCCGATAAATCCCGATCACTTTCTCGGATCATGATCACTTTGGCTCCAGCTTGTTGAAGAAACTCACGTAAATATTTACTAATCTTCAATGTCACTTCTTTTTCAACCAGTCCATCTTTACTTACTGCTCCACCATCTGCTCCCCCATGCCCGGGATCGATCATAATCACTTTCCCCAGCAGTGGAATCTGCCCTGACACGGGCAAGCTGATCATTGTTTGGGCAAATAAAACAATCATTAAGCAACATATTATCCGGCTCAGTAAACGGAACTTTTTATAACGATTTATATATGGCATATAACATCTCCCCACTTTTCTACTTTTCTCATAGTATGACCTATTTTTTACAGAAAATGCCACCTTTCATCCCGCAGTTGAAATTGTGGTATGAATGGTGGCATTACTCGGTAATCCCTTTATAGAATTGCTAAGAATAACAATATTCTCTATGAAATAACATACGAATGATGCTCAAAACCAATCAGCGTTCCATCTATGTGGGGAGATTTCATCGCATCGGATGGGGTGACGGACTGCGGACACCAACCGCTCAAAAATTCCATCGGCTTCAGCCATGGGAGGATCCGATCAGCCGCAAAAGAAAGAACCTTGATCCATCATCTGTTCAAGATTCTTTTATTCTACTCATTTCGTTAACGAATATTGGATTTTAATCCAACTTGTACTCCTTCAACAAACCAACACTGGAGAATATCTTCAAATAAAAAGTAAATACCCTGACTATTCCATTCCTCCATCCAATAAAACACCGCAAAATCATGAATGGTATCTTGAATCAGCTGTTCCCCAGCCTTTTTATAGACATGCAAATAGACCGTATCCCAATCCACATCCCTCGATAATCCTCGCTTAAAGGCCAAGGCTTTTTTGGCTTCCGACATTCCATATGCATACGCTTCAAAGATCAAGCGATAAACCAGCTCCAATAATACGGTTCGTTTTTGCTCAGATAAAGGTTGTATGACTGGTTCTACCGCTTCAACCCGAAAATGTTCCACTTCACTCCATGGAAATTTCCGCAATGCCTCTACACGGATTTTTTCTCTACGTTCATTATATTTTTGTTCGAAATCAACAATCTCTCCACCCATCTTCTCGAATCCCCTTTAACATCATTCTCCTAACTATTTACTATTGTAGACATTCCTGTACTCAGCATACTAGCATCCCCCATAAAACAAAAGAGAACCCCGCCACAGGGGAGACAACGGATTCGGACGGTTCCTCTTAAATCCATCTACATAGCAGTTTTTCGCGAAGAATCGGTTTTGTAGGCCCAATTTTGAAGAGGTTGTTGGTATCGGTCAATCAGTCGCCCCAAAATTCTACCAATCGACCAAGCAGCAATAAACGTACCGATGCCAATGGAACCGAGATGATGCAATTCAACTAAGCAAATGACCGATGAAGCAATCACATTGGTTAAATCACTGACCGTCTTCGCTTTCCCAACTTTCCATTTAAAAAAATCGCTTACTGCGTATGTTAAACCATCAAAAGGCATCAAAGGAAACTTAGCCGTATAGTAACCCAAAAGACCAATCGCAATTACAAATAAACTAGCAATCAGATAAACACAACGTAAAACGAAATGGGAAGATTCTGGTAAAATAAACTGCAAGAGAGCAAGCGTGAGATTAATAAAGAAGCCAAACAAAACAATCAACATCATTTGAATAATCGCTTGTTTAATTTTTAGCTGTTTACTAAAAATTGCCTGTAAAATCAGGTAGAGGAAATTGGCCACTACAGTCATCGCTCCTACTGAAAAGCCCATCGTTAACGATAATGCATAGGGTAAAGAGGAGACAGGAGAAACCCCAAACCCAGCGATGATCGACAAGCTAACACCTAGTGCTAAGACAAATGCTCCGGAAACATAGAGTATCATCCGTCTAAAAACTGTATTCATTTTTTCATCTCTTTCTAATAAAGGTGATATATATATTACTATATTCATATAGTTATATTTAAAATATATATAATATTACCATACACCCCCAAGTCAACTCCTAAAAAATTGGAATACGTATGGAGGAGCATACAAAAAAAGAGCCTGCTACCAAGGAGATAGTGATTCCTCAGGGACAGACTCCTTCTCGTATGCTTCGAGATCCATTTCTTATCTTCGTATTTTTATATATGGAAGATAAAGTAGGAAATTACTACTTTTCACTTAACGATGATATCCAACATTTATTTTTGGATGATCACTTGTACGACACTACTTAAACCATGATGCAATTTACCCTCATACCGCTCCACTTCACCAGTAAAGAAGTGCTTGATGTGATATTGTCGACTCCATTGAAGCAAGTCGACCGCATTATACAGCATATCGATATCTTTGGGACCACCAGTCCCATAGTTGAGCTGAGCATCTTCATATAATTCCAAAAGCAGCAGACCACCTTCTTTTAATGAGCCAACGATTTTATTCAACACCTGATATTGCTGATCTTTTGGAAAATGACCAAATACCATAATCGCTGCATCATAGACATTGATTGGCAGTGAATCGGCAACAAGATCAACGCGTTTCGTTTCTACCGAGACATTCTGCTTGTTCGCAAGTGCCCTTGTCTTCTCTAGTCCTGAAAGTGCATAGTCATAAGCGGTTACTTGATAACCCTTTTGCGCCAAAAAAACGGCATTTCGTCCCTCCCCTTCCGCATATGCCGCTACTTTTGCCTTTTCGGGTAAATACTTCACCGCTTCTTGTATAAACACATTTGCTTCCGTACCATAAACATATGTTTCTTGATTAAATATTTGATCCCAGTGACTCATCCTATTCCTCCATTTATCCGGCTTCCCAATCATCGAAAAAAACAGCCAAAGTAAAAGACTAATCCACTTGCACTTCTTTGACGGTTTGTTCTACCTCTGCCCGCGTCATTTTTTCACGCCCTTCTTGCATCGCTTTTAAAGTCTTATGGGCTAAAGCGAGGGGTAGCCGACAGAACAATGAAATCGGTCGATTATCGATTAACTTCAGATATTCATCTGCTTTAGCTAAATTTTCTTTTGCATAATCAAATAACTCTGCCCGTGTCCAACCATCTGGCATAAAGCTTACACCACGCTCAATGAGGTCTTCTCGCTCATTACGCAAAATATTTACAGCTTGAAGACCGCGTCCATAACCGATCGCAAGATCCCGATCTGTTTTCACACCAGCAGCCCACTCCCAGAGATCGGAAAGCATGACCCCGACAAGCCCAGCTACGTAATATGTATAGTCATCCAAATCTTCACGTGTACGAATTTTCCAATTTGCTTTTGCCCATTTCGCCATACCAAATGCCATTTCACTCGCAGAATTCATAATCAACGGCAACACTTCACGCGGACAAGTTTGGAGCCATTCTTCCATTCGAAGCGTCACTTCGGGCATTTTACTTCGTGTGGGTCCAAGAATCTGTAGATACTCTTCGTTATTAAATGATCGTTTAAATAATTCACTAATCTGCATTAAAATCGTATACTTTACATTATTGTCCACATCTTCATGGTCTTCGATCTCATCAATTGCTCGAAATACCAAATAGGCCGAGGCGACTGCATACTTTAAGTCCTTTTGTAAAAAGGTGATCGGAATATAAAAAGTGCGACTTGTATCCTTTAGTACACGTATAGCATCTTTAGGAAAAGCTTTCTTACTCATCTTCTATTTCCTCCATTAGTCCGACTATCATTATGATAACAAATCTACCACATTTTTATTATAAGCTCACCTCATCTCTATTTAATTGTATGAAGTGGAAGTTTAACTTAAATATTTCGTATAACGAAATAAACAAGGATGGATTAAAGATCAAATCCATCCCATACATCTCTTTATTAAATTATTTCTCCGTAAAGCTCATTTCCGATTTTCTAGCGATATTGCTCCTTCGATCCATTGGTTCGTAAAGATTGATCTCCTTATGGACAAGTCCTTATGCCCCGTTTCCATCTCGAATAAAGGAAATAATGTCGATATACAAAGCGGTCATTTCTTGAGGCGTCTGATCCAAACCATCTTGAAGCCATTGTTCAATTAACCCCAAAAAGGCAGATGTGATAAAGGATAAAAAGTATTCTAAAGGAACCTTTAATTTCGCATTGAAGTCCTTGTTTTTCTCCAAATTCAAACGCACTTTTTCCGCAAAGGCATCTCGAAACCGAAGATGAAAACCTGCCCGACCATGATCGCTCAACAAGATCTTTAACACAGGTGATTGCCTTTCAATAAAGCTGAAAAATGTAACAGCCAATCGCTCTTGTTCTTCTTCAAACGTAAGAGTAGCTGTATAACGCGATTGCAACTGATCAATATGAGTTCCTAAATCCGCAAACAACTTCTGTTCGATTTGCTCGAGCAAATCGAATTTATCTTTATAGTGCAGATAAAAGGTTCCCCGATTGATTTTCGCTCTTTTCGCAATATCTCCGATCGTAATCGCTTCAAACGGCTTATTCTCTAACATCTGCAAAAAGGAATCTTGAATCAGTCGTTTGGTCCTTCGATTCTTCTCTACATAAATGCTCAAGAAAACCCACCTTCTTTTTATAATCAACAACCCATCCATTTTTGTCGATTGCTTTTACCTTCTCCCAGATTATAAGATATTTACGTAAAACTGAACAGCCTGTTCAAAATTGTAGAAAGGAAGAAGTCGCTTGAGATTATTTAAAGAAAAATTAGCGTGGGCTGCTCCCATCGCTGTGATATTGATCATCGCTCTCTTTTCAGTAAACCTATTTGCTCAAGGTGACCCCAAGGTAAGAAATTTACCCGTTGCCCTCATCGTCAATGATGAAGGAGTCCATGTAGATGCTGTAAAAGCAGCTGTAAAGAAGATGAGGCAAAGCACTGATAGCGAAGAGCCGATGTTAGCTTTTACCAATGAAAAGGAAGAAAACATTGAAAAGTTATTTGATGATAAAAAGTATTACGCCGCACTGGTCATCCCTGAAGGCTATAACGATCGCCTGCAAAACGCGGTCCCGAACAATCAAGCTGCCACTTTAAAAATCTATATTAACCAAGGCTTTAACATGACAGGTGCGAACTTTGCCAAAACGGCTTTAACTACTTTAGTCGAACAATTAAACCAACAATACTCCGCCAACTTGATCCAACAGATGGGCGATCAACCCATTGCTGCAAACAAAGCAGCTGTACTCGCAAATCCAATCGTGGTTGAAGAAAAGCTATTCAATGCGATTCCTCCCGCTACTGCAAACGGGAGCGCTCCGACCTTAATGGCGGTACCGGCTTGGGTCGGTGCATTAATTGGCGGTTTCGTTTTATTCTTAGCAACCTCTAACATGATGAAAAAGGAATCCTTAACGCGTAGACAAACCTTACGCCTCATGGGTGATCAAATCTTATTTGGCGTGATGATTGCCCTCTTCTCAGGATTTACTGTTGCAACCTTAGGACTCATCGCTGGGATCCATATGCCGAGCTTCTTCTTAGTTGCTTCCTTCGTATCCTTTGCCGCATTCTGTTTCTTCTTACTCGTATCCGCAGTTACTGCATGGATCGGCAAGCCTGCCATCACGCTATTTATGATCGTGATGCTCTTGGGTATGGGTGTTCTTATGACACCAAAAGAAATGCTCCCCGATTTCTTCGTAACATTCATTCGCCCTTGGATCCCCATCCGCTTTGCCAGTGAAGGGCTACGTGAAATTTTCTACTTCGGTAGCAGCCTATACACGGGGCAATCCTTCAACGTCATTTTAGGGTTGGGACTCGCTGGTTTAGTGCTCTACCTACTTTCCATTTTTAAACCGGTGAAAGTAACGAGAGCTCCATAAGGGCATGGAGAGTCTAAGAAGCTACGAACATCCAACTCGGATAAAGACAGAGTAGATCTGCTGTTTTGAATGTCTTACTAACAGAAGAGCCAACCTCTCACTAAAACAGTGAGAGGTTGGCTTTCATTTTTACAAGCTCTCCATAAGCTTCCACCACCAGTCCATACAACCTCTTTGGAAGCTTTATCTTGATCAAATCCCGTCGATGCGGTGACATTAAACAACCGACTGTTTTTAATAAATAAGTCAGCCTAGAAATAACTTATATGGTTTTCAGCTCATTCACCTAACAAACAATCACTTTCTCATTATTGTTTTGGCTCTTTCTGCTCGACCCATTGACCATCGTGCAATCTTTTCATAACATACCGAGCGATCAGCTGTGCGATTAAAACTTCAACCCAAAATAAGATAAATCAGTTAGGAGATTATACTTAAAAAAATAAAAACCCTCCCTCGGCAATCCGAGAAAGGGTTGGAAACGATATATAAGCAATATTACCGTTTGGAGAACTGAGGTGCACGACGAGCGCCTTTGAGACCGTATTTTTTACGTTCTTTCATCCGTGGGTCACGGGTGAGGAATCCGGCTTTTTTCAGCACAGGACGGAGATCAGGGTTTACTTGAAGCAGAGCACGTGCAATACCATGACGAATTGCGCCAGCTTGACCAGTGAATCCTCCGCCGTTGACATTGACCAATACATCATAGCGACCCAATGTATCGGTGAGAACGAGCGGTTGGCGAACGATTGCTTTTAAAGTTTCTAATCCAAAATAGTCATCTAAAGCTTTTCCGTTTACAACGATCCGTCCGTCTCCAGCCACTAGGCGAACCCGTGCAACAGATTCTTTCCGACGACCCGTACCGTAAAACTGAACAACTGCCACGTGTTTCGACCTCCTTTAATTAACCTTGTAATTCCCATGGAGTGGGTTGTTGGGCTTGATGTGGATGTTCAGAACCTGCATATACTTTTAGCTTTTTAAATTGACGACGTCCGAGAGGACCCTTTGGAAGCATTCCTTTTACTGCCCATTCGATCATCCGTTCCGGACGAGTAGCACGTAAATCACCAGCAGTAATCTTCTTTAATCCACCTGGATAACGAGTGTGACGATAGTAGATTTTCTTTTGAAGCTTTTTACCAGTAAGTTCAACTTGAGATGCATTCACAACAATCACGAAATCCCCTGTATCGACATGGGGAGTAAATTGCGGCTTATGTTTTCCACGTAAAAGTTTCGCTACTTCAGATGCTAACCGACCCAATGTTTTCCCTTTGGCATCGATCACATACCATTTCCGTTCAACTTCTAGTGGCTTGGCCATATAAGTAGTACGCATGAGATTCCCTCCTCTATCTCGAAGCGGCATGTCCGCTAATATGTTCAAAATGATTGATATTGCGCCGAACAATGTTTTCCACCGGGGCTAAAAGTGGAAAATACCAAGAGTTATCATATCTTAATTCTGGTATGATGTCAATTTAAAATCTTGACAGTTCAACGTCTTACTTCATTTATAATTATTCCTATTCCATCCATTCGATTCTCTATACATTGAAAGTTAGGTTTCATCCCTCCAAGGGGTGTACCCGACCTCTACTAACCGTAATCCCTCAGGCGGCAGTGTTTGTCCGGCATAAGTGCGATCCTTTTTTTCTAGGATCCCGGTAATCTCCTCTGCCTGCCTTTTTCCTCTACCTACCTCGTAGAGTGTGCCCGCAATAATGCGAACCATGTTGTATAAAAAGCCATTTCCAACCACTTCGATCGAAACGCATCCCTTCTCTTCCTTTACCTCGCACTGATAAATCGTTCGTACCCGATCCACAACCTCCGTTTTGGCAGAGCAAAAAGAGGTAAAATCATGGGTCCCGACGAGCCTTGCCGCGCCCTGATTCATCGCTTTTAGGTCTAGTGGATAAGGTAAATGCGTCCGATATCGACGGGCAAAGGGATCTGGGATCGGATTTGTTTCAATCAGATAGCTATACTTTTTCCAGCAAGCGCTAAATTGAGCGTGAAAGTGATCATCTATCTCTTCACTAGATAGGACCGTAATGTCGCGGGGCAAGGCACGTCGTAAAAGATAGGGAAGTTTTGCGATCGGTACGGGGCATTTCATTGTAAAATGACATACTTGACCGAGAGCATGGACACCGGCATCCGTCCGACCCGAACCATAAATTTGAATCTCTTCGCGAAGAATACGAGATAAGGTCTCTTCCAATGTCCCCTGAACCGTTCGTTGATGTGGTTGGCGCTGAAATCCGGCAAAATCCGTGCCATCATAGGCAATCGTTAGTTTTACTTTTCTCATCTCTACTCCCTACTTCCTCAAGAGCCAAATCCCGATAATCAGGAGGAGCAAGATCATGGGCAGAGCAAGATCACGAGAAGAATAATGCAACTGACGTAGCTTCGTACGATTGGGTCCCCCTCGATAACAACGCGCTTCCATTGCCATTGCCAACTCATCTGCTCGACGAAAAATCGATATAAACAAGGGGATCAAAATAAAAACATAACTTTTAAGCCTTCGAAATAGACTACCGCTTTCGAAGTCGGCTCCCCGAGCCATCTGCGCTTTCTTAATCCTTTCGGTTTCATCCCATAAGGTTGGAATAAAACGCAAAGCCATCGACATCATCAGAGCAAATTCATGAGCGGGTAGACCAAAACGGACAAATGGTTTGAGCATACTCTCAAAAGCATCGGTCAACTCGAGAGGAGAAGTCGTAAATGTCAAGATGGAAGCCATCAGTACAAGCAACAGCAAGCGCAAGGAAATAAAGATCGCCTGCCTGAATCCCTCTTCATAGACCGTCAAAAATCCCACTCTAACGAGGATCTCTCCCCCTTTAGTGAAGAGAAGATGGAGAATAATCATTGCAATAATTAAATAGAAAATGCCTTTTAACGCTTTTATATAAATCCCTAGTGAAATCTGAGATAACAGGATACAAAGTCCTGTAAAAACAAGTAGCATGGAATAAGTGGTAACGTTGTTTGCAAAGAAAATAAGAATCATATATGAGAACACGAAAAAGAGCTTGGCTCTTGGATCCAATTGATGCAAAATAGATCGACCCGGGATAAATTGTCCAATGGAAATTTGACTCATAGATCCTCGCCTTTCCTCAACCGCGCTAGAAGAGACTCGACCAAATCGTCCAATGTAAATCGATTGGTTGGCAAAGATAGACTAGCGGACCGATTGATTCGCATGATCAAACGGGTAATATCCGGTAAGTCTAATCCCAAGTGAGTCAGTTCTTCTTGCTTTTGAAAGACTTCGGCTGGAGTACCAAATAAGGCAGACGATCCTTCCGATAAAACAAGCAGGAAATCAGCATATTTGGCTGCTGCATTCATATCATGGGTGACCAAAATAACGGTCATCTGCCGCTCGCGATGCAATCGATCGATCATCTCCAATAGATCCTCTCGCCCTTTGGGGTCAAGTCCTGCGGTTGGCTCATCTAAAATGAGAATATCGGGGAGAAGAGCGAGTACACCAGCGATCGCCGCTCGCCGCATCTGACCACCGCTTAATTGAAAAGGAGAGCGATTTAATAACGTGGTTGGTAGACCCACCCACTCCATAGCCATTTTGACACGTTCGGCTATTTCCTTTTCTGAAAGGCCTTGATTTTTAGGGCCAAAGGCGATGTCTTTTTCGATCGTTTCCGCAAACAACTGATGTTCAGGGTACTGAAAAACTACCCCTACATGCCTGCGCGCCAGCATCTTCTGCTTGTTCCCAGCTTCGAAAGAGTAGGGACCGATTTGGATTCTACCTGAAGTAGGCTGCAATAGACCGGCAATCAGTTGGATTAAAGTTGATTTCCCTGAACCTGTTTGACCGAGGATCGCCAAATAAGATCCACTAGGAATTGATAGATCCAATTCTTTGATGGCATGCCGCTCAAAGGGAGTACCCTCTAAATAAATATAGTTTAGTTTTTCGATAGTAATCTGCATAGTTGACTCACTAGCTCTTCTTCCGAATGGATCAAATCGGTCAGCGGCACGCCTAATTCACGCAAGCGACGATGAAGTTGAACCGGCAGCGGTACTTCCAAACCCCATTTTTGTAAACATTCAGCCTGTCGATATAATTCATCCCTTGGCAAATCGAGTTCAATCTTTCCTTGATTCATGACGATAATCCTTTTTGCCAGAAAAGCCTCTTCGGCGGCATGAGTAATATGAATCACCGTTTTCCCTTGGCGATGGAGTTGATCAATCAATTGGAGGACATCTTTTCGTCCTTGTGGATCGAGCATGGAGGTTGCTTCGTCAAATAGAATCACCTTTGGTTGCATCACGAGAATCCCTGCAATACATAATCGTTGTTTCTGTCCACCAGATAGATAATGTGGTGCCTGTTCTTCTAGTCCAGTTAGTCCGACTACCTCGATGGCTTGATCAATCCGCCGAATCATTTCCCTTCGCGGAATCCCTAAGTTTTCCAAACCAAATGCGATATCATCTCGAACCGTTGTCGAGACAATTTGATTATCGGGATTTTGAAACACCATTCCAACCATTCGCCTAATTTCCCATAGGTCATTTTCATCATGAGTAAAGTAATCAGCGATTTGTACCGTTCCCTTTGTCGGGACAAGCAGCCCATTAAACATCCGAGCAAGCGTGGATTTTCCAGAACCATTGGGACCGATGATGGCGATATATTCCCCTTTTTCAATCGTTAGGTCGATCTGACAAAGGGCCCATTGATTTGCACCTTGCTCATCGTGTTGATATTGAAACCATACATCTGACAGACGAACAATGGTTGACATAGAAAGAACTCCTTAAAAGAAAAAAGGGTAGTTGTCAGGACCCGGTTGATCCTGCCCTCACCCTTTCTTTCAGTCACAAGAGAAACCTCTTATTTTACCAATTCGAGAAAGACCATTGGAGCTCCGTCACCACGACGCGGTCCAAGTTTTAAAATTCGGGTATAACCGCCGTTGCGTTCTTTATACCGTGGAGCAATCTCATCAAATAATTTCTTTACAGCGTCCACTTGTTCATGTTTCACTTCTTCGCCATCTTTTACAGTGCGTGAGCGAAACTTACGAACATAACTAGCCGCTTGCCGACGAGCATGTAGGTCACCACGTTTACCTAAAGTGATCAGCTTTTCGGCGATTGAGCGAACTTCTTTCGCTTTTGCCTCGGTTGTTTCGATCCGTTCATTGATCATTAGATCGGTTACCAAGTCGCGTAGTAACGCCTTGCGGGCGGAAGAATTTCTGCCCAACTTGCTGTATGCCATTGTACTCCCTCCCCCTTCGAGTATTAATCATCTTTACGCAAACTGAGTCCCAATTCTCTCAGTTTTTCTTGTACTTCTTCTAAAGACTTCCGTCCTAGATTTCGTACTTTCATCATATCTTCTTCCGTTTTTTGAGTCAGCTCTTGCACCGTGTTAATGCCTGCACGTTTCAAACAGTTATAGGAGCGGACAGAAAGATCCAATTCCTCGATCGTCATTTCCATGACTTTTTCTTTTTTGTCTACTTCTTTTTCAGTAAAGATATCTTTCTTGGTTGCTTCTTCAGTTAGACCAACGAATAGCATCAAATGCTCGTTTAAGATTTTTGCACCCAAACTGACTGCTTCGTCAGGAATCAAACTTCCATCTGACCAAACTTCCAATGTAAGCTTATCATAGTTGGTTACTTGCCCAACCCGAGTATTCTCAATCTGGTAGTTTACCCGTTCAATAGGGGTGTAGATGGAGTCAATTGGAATGACACCAATCGGCTGATCTTCACGCTTATTTTTTTCAGCTGGCACATATCCACGCCCAACATTTGCAGTCATTCGCATCCGGAGATGCGCTCCTTCGGTAAGTGTGGCAATATGCAGATCAGGATTTAAAATCTCTACATCGCTATCTGCGCGAATATCTGCTGCAGTTACATTGCCTTTACCATGATATTCTAACTCCAAGATCTTCTCTTCATCGGAATGAATACGAAGCGCAAGCTTCTTCAAATTCAAAATAATTTCCGTTGTATCTTCTACAACACCGGGAATCGTAGAAAACTCATGCAGTACTCCATCTATTTGAATCGAGGTAACGGCAGCACCTGGTAATGAGGAGAGTAAAATACGGCGTAAGGAGTTGCCAAGTGTCGTTCCGTAACCTCTCTCTAGAGGTTCGACTACAAACTTTCCATAACGATGATCCTCGCTAATTTCAACCGTTTCAATTCTTGGTTTTTCTATTTCAATCACGGCTCGCAAACCCTCCTTCGAAACGTCGCGTTCCGGGCAATCCTCTTTACCTTACCACCTATTCATAAGAGCAAATGAATTGGTTCATTTTTACAGGATTCGTCCTATCCAGTATATACCTAACTACCACAAAGTAAACCAATGTTCGCACCAATCATAGGATTATACACGACGGCGTTTTGGCGGGCGGCAACCATTGTGGGGAATTGGAGTCATATCTTTAATCAAGCTAACTTCCAATCCGGCAGCTTGTAAACTACGAATCGCAGCTTCACGACCTGCACCTGGACCTTTAACCAATACTTCTACTGTTTTCATACCGTTTTCCATCGCAGCTTTTGCAGCTTGCTCTGCAGCCATTTGCGCAGCAAACGGGGTACTCTTACGGCTTCCTTTAAAACCAACTGTACCAGAGCTCGACCAAGCTACGGAATTTCCGCGAGGATCGGTAATGGTGATGATTGTATTGTTAAAAGTAGAACGAATGTGAGCTACACCAGACTCAATACTCTTTTTAGCACGACGTTTTGTACGTTGAGTAACACCTTTGCGTTTCGCCACTGTATTCCCTCCTTACTTCCTATTTTTTCTTATTAGCTACGGTACGACGTGGACCTTTTCTCGTTCTAGCATTGGTTTTGGTTCTTTGACCACGAACAGGTAAACCACGACGATGGCGAATTCCTCGATAGCATCCGATCTCAATTAACCGTTTAATGTTTAGCGCGACATCTCTGCGCAAGTCACCTTCGACCAACACATTTTTATCGATATAGGAACGAAGTGAATTCACTTCTTCCTCAGTCAAGTCCCGTACACGAGTATCAGGGTTAATACCCGTTGCATTCAAAATTTCAAGTGACTTTGCCCGACCAATGCCGTAGATATAAGTCAAACCGATCTCTACACGCTTTTCGCGAGGCAAGTCAATCCCAGCAATCCGTGCCATCTAGTTTACACCTCCTTCATTAACCTTGACGTTGTTTATGCTTTGGATTTTCACAAATTACCATAACTCTCCCTTTGCGACGAATCACTTTACATTTTTCGCAAATGGGTTTCACCGATGGTCTTACCTTCACTTCGGTTCCCTCCTGTCCATCTAGGAATAGGTTATTTATAGCGGTAAGTGATGCGTCCTCGAGTCAAGTCATAGGGTGAGAGTTGTACTGTCACCTTATCTCCTGGAAGAATACGAATAAAATGCATGCGGATTTTACCAGAGACATGTGCCAAAACCTCATGACCGTTTTCCAGTTTGACTTTAAACATGGCGTTCGGTAAAGGTTCTTGGACGATTCCTTCCACTTCAATCACATCTTCTTTGGCCATTGATGTACTCTCCTTTCTGCTCAGCAATATTATGTTTAAGCAAATATTGGTTCAGGGCGTATCGCAACATGGCATCCGGTACACGACCCGTTTCATTTAAAACGCGAGCAATCTCTTCTACCACAACGTTTGTAGGTTGGACATGCTTCACATTTTTCTTTTTTGGACGGTCTACTTTTCGCTGATTCCCATCAGCAATCCATACGAAATGCGGTTCTTCAAATCCGATGACAATCGCAAAATTCCTAGCCTCTCGACCACGTAATACTTGGACGATCTGTCCTAGGTTTGGACGATTATCAGCCGTTGTCACGTCCATCACCCTTTACCCGTAGATGCAGTAGTGAGTATCTCATAGCCTTCATCAGTGATTGCAATGGTATGTTCAAAGTGGGCACACAAAGAACCATCTTTGGTCACAACCGTCCAATTATCATCAAGTGTCCGCACATGTCGGTCACCAACAATGACCATTGGTTCAATCGCTATGGCCATCCCAGCACGTAATCGCGGTCCCTTCCCAGGCAACCCGTAGTTGGGAACACTGGGCTCTTCATGAAGCTCTTGACCAATTCCATGCCCAACTAACTCACGAACAACTGAAAAACCAGCATTTTCGACCACTGTTTGGATGGCGTAGCCAATATCCCCGATTCTTGCACCAGGTCTCGCCTGCTCGATCCCTTTATACAATGAATACTCAGTTACCTCAAGTAACTTCTTCGCTTCATCAGAAATCGTACCTACAGGATAGGTCCAAGCGGAGTCGCCATGATATCCTTCATAACAAGCTCCAATATCGATGGTGATAATGTCACCATCCTGTAGTTTCCGATTGCTCGGAATTCCATGAACTAATTCTTCATTGACCGAGGTACAGATGCTTCCAGGAAACGTACCATTGTACCCTTTAAACGAAGGAATGGCATCATATCCACGAATCACTTTCTCCGCGATCCGATCCAATTCTTTCGTCGTAATTCCCGGTTCAATGACTTTTTTTAACTCTTGATGCGTTAAATAAACAATTTCTCCAGCTTGACGCATCAACTCAAGCTCTTTACGAGACTTCAAAACGATCATTTATTTGCACCCCGAATGAGTGACAAAATTTGTTCAGTCACTTGTTCGATCGGCTGAGCTCCATTGATTCGTTGTAACTTACCAGTCGACTCATAATAATCCAGCAAGAGTTGCGTTTGTCCGATATTGACGGAAAGACGGTTTTTCACAGTTTCTACACTATCGTCAGCCCGTTGATAAAGCTCGCCGCCGCATTGATCACATACTCCTTCTGCTTTTGGTGGAGCAAAGACCAAATGGTAGGTAGCACCACAATCACGGCAAATCCGCCGACCAGTCAAACGATTAATCAGCTCTTCTTCATTGACATCAATATAAAGAACATAATCGATTTCACGTTCCATCTCTTTAAGAAGTTGATCCAATGCTTCAGCTTGAGGTACTGTACGAGGAAAACCATCCAAAAGAAAACCATTATTGCAGTCCTCTTTTGCCAATCGCTCCCGAACAATCCCAATCGTAACGCGGTCAGGGACAAGTTGACCTTGATCCATGTAAGACTTTGCCTCAAGTCCTAGTGGCGTTTCTTCTTTCACTGCCTGACGGAACATATCTCCCGTAGAAATATGGGGAATATTTAACGCCTCTTTAATTGGTGCCGCCTGAGTTCCTTTACCAGCTCCTGGTAATCCCATCAATATAATATTCATCTGTCATTCCTCCCGATGTCGGTTGTTCTAAATAATTGATCTTTGACGCAAACACAACGAACGACAATCTACCAGTGACGGAGGATACAAGATGTAGAAAGAACCCCCCGGAATAGACCGGGCTTGTCTTGTCAACTAAGTGTTAAAGTAAGCATCCTTTACTATAGATATAACCATTCTTAGCCAACATTTCAGCTCTCATACCACCGGGGATTTCTACTACTTTTTCATAAACCCTTTATAGTGCTTCTGGATCAGCTGACTCTCAATTGTTTTCATCAATTCAAGGGCGACTCCGACGACAATTAAGAGGGATGTTCCGCCAATTTGTATCGCTTCAGGCAAGCCCGCCAGCATAATGAAAAACACCGGCAAAATCGCAATTAAAGCTAAGAAGATCGCCCCAGTTAAGGTTAACCGGTTGAGTATTTTCGTAATATATTTCTCGGTAATTTTACCTGGGCGCACACCAGGAATAAAACCGCCATTCTTTTTCAATTGATCAGCCAACTGATTTGGATTGATCTGTACATAGGTATAGAAATAAGTAAAACCTATGATAAATAAGACGTAGAGAATCATTCCTAATGGTGCTTGGGTATAATCAAAGTTGGTGATGATCCAATCAGCAATCGGATTTCCCTTCCAGAAGTTCGCAATCGTATATGGAAACATGACCAATGAAACAGCAAAGATGATTGGAATCACTCCTGCTGCATTCACTTTCATCGGAATATGGGTGGATTGACCACCATACATCTTCCGTCCCACAATCCGCTTTGCATACTGAACGGGAATTCTCCGAACACCTTGTTGAATAAAGATCACAGCAGCGATCAAGGCAATTACAACAAGGAGAATGCCAATTGATTTTAACACGCCAATCGTAACATTACCACCTGTAGGGAACAAGGTGGGATATGCCAAGGAAATCGTACTCGGAACCGAGGCAAGAATCCCCGCAAAGATGATAATCGAAATACCATTTCCGATCCCTTTATCCGTAATCTGCTCTCCAAGCCACATTAAGAAAGCCGTACCAGCGGTCAGTGTCAAACAGATCAACGCATAACCCCAAAATGAGGTATCTTCGATAAAAGAGACACCAACTGTGTTTAAACCACCAAAATAGTTATTAAAACCAATCGACATTCCAATCGAGTAAATCAAAGCTAAACCGATCGTAAAGTAACGAGTAAATTGGGAAAGTTTCCGGCGGCCTGTCTCTCCCTCTTTTGCCCAACGAGCCAATGCCGGAATAACATCCATTGTCAACAAGTTAACGATAATGGATGCGGTAATGTAAGGCATGATCCCCATGGCAAAGATCGAGAAGTTCGTGAAAGCTCCACCAGAAAAAGCGTTAATCAGATTAAAAACACCCTGACCCTCGTTCGCCCATGCTTTTATTACATCCGCATTTGTATTGGGAACTGGTATAAAGCTTCCAATCCGAAAAACGATCAACAAAAGCAACGTGAACAAGATCCGTCGACGAAGATCTTCCACTTTAAAGATGTTGCCTAGGGTTTGAAACATTAGATTACCTCCGTCGTTCCACCCGCAGCAACAATTTTTTCTGCGGCTGAACGTGAGAACTTATGAGCTTTTACAGTGAGTTGTACATTTACTTCTCCATCACCTAAAACTTTTAACCCATCTTTGAGGTTTTTAATAATGCCTTGGTGTACGAGTAGTTCTGGAGTTACTTCTGTTCCAGCAGGGAAACGATTCAATGTGTCTAGATTAATGATCGCATATTCCACTCGATTTGGATTGGTAAAACCACGTTTCGGCAAACGTCTGTAAATCGGGTTTTGTCCGCCTTCAAAGCCAGGACGTACACCTCCACCCGAACGGGCTTTTTGTCCCTTATGACCTCTACCTGACGTTTTCCCATGTCCGGAAGATGTTCCACGCCCTACACGTTTTTTCTTGTGTCGAGAACCTTCAGCCGGTTTTAAACTATGCAGTTTCATCGCTACTTGCACCTCCTCTTCAACATGTCCCGCACATTACTCATCAACTTCAGTCACATCAACCAAATGTTTCACCTTTGCAATCATCCCACGAATCGCAGGATTATCTTGATGTACAACGGTCTTCTCACGCTTTTTTAGACCGAGTGTGCGCAGGGTGACACGTTGGACTTCATTACAACCAATCATACTCCGTTTAAGGGTAATGGAAAGTTTTTTAGCCACGGTCATCCCTCCTTTATCCTAACAGTTCTTCAACCGATTTTCCGCGTAATCTTGCGACATCTTCTGGACGTTTTAAAGCTTGCAAACCTTGTAAGGTTGCACGAACCATATTGATTGGGTTATTGCTACCTGTTGATTTGGAGACAATGTCACCAACACCAGCTACAGTCAGTACATCACGAACAGCTCCACCCGCGATGACTCCAGTACCTTTTACAGCTGGTTTCATGAGAACTTTACCTGCCCCAAAGTGTCCGATCACTTCATGAGGAATGGTCGTTCCATATAAAGGTACTGTAATCAAGTTCTTTTTCGCAGCTTCCACACCTTTGCGAATCGCTTCAGGTACTTCCGATGCCTTTCCGATCCCTGCACCCACTCTGCCTTTACCATCACCAACCACTACAAGCGCACTAAAGCTAAAACGGCGACCGCCTTGGACAACTTTTGCCACACGGTTAATGTTAACCACTTTTTCCATAAATTCGGATTGTGGAACGTCTTTTCTGCTTCTTTGTTTGCTCAAAATTCGAGACCTCCTTCCCTAGCACCTTCTGCTAAAGCTTTGACTCGACCATGATAGAGATAACCACCACGATCAAAAACGACTTGCTTAATACCAGCTTCAAGAGCACGCTCAGCAATCATTTGTCCAACGATCCGGGCAGCGTCAACCGTTCCAGTAGAAACATCAGCATTAAAAGCTTTATCTTTCGTCGAAGCAGCCACCAAAGTCGTGCCTTTTACGTCATCGATTAATTGAGCATAGATGTTTTTATTGGAGCGAAACACATTTAAACGTGGACGTTCAGGTGTTCCAAACAGCTTTTTACGAACACGCAAATGACGCTTTTTCCGCTGTTTATTACGAGCTTCTTTTTTTATCATGCTAGGCATCCTCCTTTCTCTAAGCTACTTTACTTTTTACCGGTTTTACCTTCTTTGCGGCGAACAACCTCATCGGAATATTTAATTCCTTTGCCTTTATATGGTTCTGGTTCACGATAAGAGCGAATATTTGCGGCAACTTGCCCGACCAAATGTTTGTCAATCCCTTTGACAATGATTTGCGTTTGATTAGGAACCTCAATTTCGATTCCTTCAGGTTGTGTATATTCAACTGGATGTGAGTAACCTAAATTCAACACCAATTGCTTTCCTCTTTTATTTGCACGGTAACCGACACCTTTTAATTCCAATGTTTTGGAAAAGCCATTCGTAACTCCTTCCACCATATTGGCGAGCAGGCTTCGGGTTGTGCCGTGCAAAGCACGATGAGTCCGATGGTCACTAGGACGTTCTACCAATAGTTGATTGTTTTCCAGTTTCAAAGTCAGATCTGGATTAAAACTCCGAGTTAACGTTCCTTTTGGTCCTTTAACCGTAACAGTGCTACCAGCGATTTTTATTTCTACACCATTAGGCACATCAATCGGTTTTTTACCAATCCGAGACATGATTTCACCTCCATCCTTCTACGTTGTCTACCAAACGTATGCAAGCACTTCTCCACCAACGTTATTTTGGCGTGCCTCACGATCCGTCATAATTCCTTTGGAAGTAGACAAAATTGCGATCCCCAAACCTCTGAGTACACGTGGAATTTCTGTCGATTTGCAATAAACACGCAGTCCTGGTTTGCTAATCCGTTTTAAACCTGTGATCACTTTTTCGTTGTCCGTTCCGTACTTCAAGAAGATCCGGATGATCCCTTGCTTATTATCTTCAATATATTCAGCATCACGGATGAATCCTTCACGTTTCAAAATCTCTGCGATTTCTCGTTTCACACGAGAAGCTGGAATCTCGACGCTCTCATGACGAACCATGTTTGCGTTACGGATTCTCGTCAGCATATCAGCAATAGGATCTGTCATTACCATAATGAAGTCCCTCCTTCCTTATTTACCAACTGGCTTTTTTCACACCGGGAATCTGTCCTTTATAAGCCAACTCACGGAAGCAAATCCGACAGAGTTTGAACTTACGTAATACCGAATGAGGTCGACCGCAACGCTCACAACGAGTATAAGCGCGCACTTTAAATTTTGGAGTACGCTTCGCTTTAGCGATCATTGACTTTTTGGCCACTGAATTCCCTCCTTTTATCAATTATTCAAGCAAGTTACTTACGGAATGGCATACCCATTAAGCCCAACAGTTCACGAGCCTCTTCGTCCGTTTGGGCTGTTGTTACAATGACGACGTCCATTCCACGAACTTTATCGATTTTATCATAGTCGATTTCTGGGAAAATCAGCTGTTCTTTGATTCCCAACGTATAGTTGCCACGACCATCAAATGATTTAGGTGATACACCACGGAAATCACGTACACGTGGTAAAGCTACGTTCATCAATTTATCTAAGAAGTGATACATGCGTTCTCCACGTAAAGTCACTTTCACGCCAATAGGCATTCCTTCCCGAAGCTTAAAACCAGCAATCGATTTTTTAGCCCGAGTGATAACAGGTTTTTGACCAGAAATCGCAGTCAAATCAGCTACAGCATGATCGAGGACTTTGGAGTTTTGAACAGCTTCACCTACACCCATATTGATGACGACTTTTTCAATCTTAGGTAGTTGCATAACCGATTTATATGCAAACTTTTTCATCAAAGCTGGACCAACTTCTTGTAGATAACGTTCTTTTAAACGAGCGGCCATCAATTAGACCTCCTTTCATCCAAAAATCTACTTATCTAAAATCGTCCCTGACTTTTTCGCATAACGTACTTTCTTTGTTTTGCCATTTTTATCTTCGATAAACTTATAACCAACCCGAGTAGGTTCTTTCGTTTTTGGATCTTCAATCATTACATTGGAGATATGAATTGGTGCTTCAATCTCAATCAAGCCACCTTGTGGATTTGCTTGGCTTGGACGAGCAGCTTTCGTTACCATGTTGCAACCTTCGACAAGCACGCGATTTTCTTTCGGTAATACCTTCAGCACACGACCTTTGCTGTATTCAACCGTACCATCGCCTTTTTTCTTCTTACGAGGTTTGTCCTTTCCTCGCATGACGATCACCATATCGCCTTTTTTGATATGAAGCTTGTTTGGCTTTTTACTTTCTTTTTTAGCCATCGTTGCACCTCCTTACTCATTCAGGGTGATTTCTCGATTCCCAATTCTCTATAGTACTTCAGGAGCAAGAGAAATGATTTTCATAAAGTCACGTTCGCGCAATTCGCGAGCTACTGGACCGAAGATCCGTGTACCCCGAGGGCTCTTATCTTCTTTAATCACAACGGCAGCATTTTCATCAAACCGAATATAGGTGCCATCTGGACGACGTTTTGGACGAACTGTGCGGACCACTACCGCTTTGACCACATCGCCTTTCTTAACAACGCCGCCGGGTGTAGCTTGTTTCACTGAAGCTACAATAATGTCACCAATGCCCGCATAGTTCTTTTTCGAACCACCCAACACACGAATACACATAATCTCTTTTGCACCGGAGTTGTCAGCAACCCGAAGGCGACTTTCCTGTTGAATCATCGTTACTCCTCCTTTCGATCAATCATTCCAAATCATTAAATAATCACTGCTTCCTCCACGATCTTGTCTAAACGCCAACGTTTATCTCTGGAAAGCGGACGTGTTTCTACGATCCGTACAATGTCGCCCACTTTTGCTTGATTTAACTCATCATGAGCTTTGAACTTTTTGGAGTACTTTACGCGCTTACCATACAATGGATGTCTACGGTACGTTTCCACACTGACCACAATCGTTTTATCCATTTTATCGCTGACCACTTTACCGATCCGAACTTTACGGCGCGTTGTGCGCTGACTCATCCCTGTTTCCTCCTTTCAATGCCCAGTTCACGTTCACGCAACACCGTTTTGCAACGCGCAATGTTTCTGCGCACTTGACGAAGGCGTGCTGGACTTTCTAAGTGACCGATCGCCTTTTGAAAACGGAGGTTAAACAGCTCTTCTTTGTATGATGTGAGTTTTTGCTCGATCTCGGCGGTGGTCATCTCAACCAACTCTTTAGCTTTCATCTGCTCCACCCGCCTTACGTTTTACGAATTTTGTTTTAATCGGAAGTTTGTTTGCTGCTAAACGCATCGCTTCACGAGCTACTTCTTCCGGTACCCCTGCCAATTCGAACATGACTTTTCCTGGTTTGACAACAGCAACCCATTTTTCTGGTGAACCTTTCCCGCTTCCCATCCGTACCTCAAGTGGCTTTTGCGTAATCGGCTTATCTGGGAAAATCTTGATCCAAACTTTCCCACCACGTTTAATATAACGGGTCATCGCGATACGAGCTGCTTCGATCTGACGGTTCGTAATCCAGGAAGGCTCTAAAGCTTGTAAACCGTATTCACCGAAAGTGACTTCCGTTCCACCCTTTGCCTGCCCTTTCATTCTACCGCGGTGTTGACGACGGTATTTCACACGCTTTGGCATTAACATGGATTACTCGCCTCCTTTAACTTCAACCTTATTTTTGGTTGGGAGAACCTCACCCCGATAAATCCACACTTTAACTCCGATCCGACCATAAGTGGTGTGTGCTTCTGCGAATCCATAATCGATATCGGCACGAAGAGTATGAAGCGGTACAGTACCTTCGCTATATCCTTCGCTCCGAGCGATATCAGCACCACCCAAACGTCCACTGACAAGTGTCCGAACTCCTTTGGCTCCCGAACGCATCACACGTTGAATCGCTTGCTTCATCGCACGACGAAAAGAAACCCGACGCTCCAACTGTTGGGCAATGCTTTCAGCGACCAACTGGGCGTCCATTTCAGGATTTTTAATTTCGTTGATATTGATATGAACCCGTTTGTCGGTCATTTTTGAAATGGCTAAGCGCAATGCTTCAACTTCGGATCCACCTTTCCCAATGACCATGCCTGGCTTCGCCGTATGAATCGAAATGTTTACCCGATTGGCTGCACGATCAATTTCAATTCGGGAGACAGCGGCATCTTTTAGACGATTTTTGACGTAGTCACGAATCTGAATATCTTCATGTAACAACTCAGCATAATCTTTGTCTGCATACCATTTGGAATCCCAGTCACGGATAATTCCAACGCGCAGACCTATTGGACTTACCTTTTGACCCAATCTACTTCCCTCCTTATTTTAAAAAGATTATTTTTCATCCACGATAACGGTAATATGACTCGTACGTTTGTTGATCCGACTTGCTCGACCTTGAGCACGTGGAATAAACCGTTTTAGTGTCGGCCCCTCATCTACAAAGGCTTTTGTCACAACCAAATTGGAACGATCCATCTTATGATTTTGTTCTGCATTGGCGACTGCTGACATCAGCACTTTTTCAATAATCGGTGAGGCACTGCGTGGAGTAAACTTCAAAATACCAATCGCTTCATCTACAGACTTGCCACGAATTAGATCAATGACCAGACGCGCTTTTCGTGGAGTAATTCGCACATAACGTGCCACGGCTTTTGCAGACATACGCAAGCAACCCCCTCTCTCGTTAGCTGTCTATCGACTAACGTCTACGTGTTTTTTTATCGTCACCAGCATGACTTCTAAAGGTACGGGTTGGAACGAACTCACCCAACTTATGACCTACCATGTCTTCGGTCACATAAACAGGTACATGTTTACGACCATCGTGAACGGCAAAAGTGTGACCCACAAAATCAGGGAAGATCGTCGAACGACGAGACCACGTTTTGATCACCCGTTTTTCATTTTTTTCGTTGAGTTCTTCAACCTTTTTCAACAAAAAATCATCTGCAAAAGGTCCCTTTTTGAGGCTACGACCCATCCATTTTACCCCCCTTCATGTGAGGTTGAATTAAAAAGAAAAAATGATGTTTACTTTTTGCGACGACGGATAATGTACTTATTAGAAGACTTGTTCTTCTTACGAGTCTTATAACCAAGTGTTGGTTTACCCCATGGAGTCATCGGTGACTTACGACCGATCGGTGCACGACCTTCACCACCACCGTGTGGATGATCCACTGGGTTCATAACCGATCCGCGAACGGCTGGACGCTTACCGAGCCAACGGGAACGACCTGCTTTACCAACATTAATCAATTCGTGCTCTACATTACCTACTTGACCGATCGTAGCGCGGCAATCAATCAGAACCATCCGAGTTTCACCAGAAGTGAGACGAACGATCGCATATTTTCCTTCTTTACCTAGCAATTGTGCGGATGCACCTGCTGCTCTGACCAATTGACCTCCACGACCCGGTTTTAATTCGATATTATGAATCACCGAACCGACTGGAATGTTACGAAGTGGTAATGCATTTCCGACGCGAATATCCGCATCCGGACCCGAATGGACAACCATGCCAACTTTTAACCCTTGTGGAGCTAAAATATAACGTTTCTCACCATCAAGATAATGGATTAATGCGATATTTGCTGAACGATTGGGATCATACTCGATCGTGGCAACTTTGCCGGGTATGCCATCCTTGTTGCGTTTGAAGTCGATAATGCGGTATTTCCGCTTGTGTCCACCACCTTGATGACGTACAGTGATCCGACCTTGGTTGTTACGCCCCGACTTTTTAGGAAGATCCACAACTAAGGATTTTTCAGGCTTATTTGTGGTGATTTCTTCAAAAGTCAAAGCTGTCATATGACGACGTGATGGTGTCGTTGGTTTAAAATGCTTGATACCCACTTCCATTTCCCTCCTTTATTTTATGATATAAAGATTATGATTCAAAAATTTCAATGGCCTTGCTTCCTTCTGCTAAGGTGATGATCGCTTTTTTACGTTTCGCTGTATAACCTGTATAACGACCATAACGCTTTTTCTTAGGACGAACTTGGATCGTATTTACTTTGGAAACTTTAACACCTTCAAAAATCGATTCGATCGCTTGTTTGATCTCGACTTTGTTCGCACGAACATCTACATCAAATACATACTTACCTTGTTCCATCATTTCTGTACTCTGTTCGGTAATGATGGGACGACGGATAATATCGCGTGGGTTCTTCACTGACCAAGCACCTCCTCAACGCGATTGACTGCATCACGGGTGAGAATGAGTTTATCATGACGGACAACATCCAACACATTCAACCCATCTGCTGAGATCAATTTGGCTCCAGGAATATTGCGAATAGCTAGCTGGGTATTTTCTTCTACCCCATTTGTAACAACCAGCGCTTTCCGATCTACACCGAGATTGTTAAGTACTTTTGCCATTTCACGTGTTTTAGGTTGTTCCAGCTGTAACTGATCAACGACAACCAACTCATTATCAATCACTTTGGTAGATAGTGCGGATTTAATAGCAAGGCGACGAACCTTCTTCGGCAGTTTATAAGCATAGCTACGAGGTTGGGGTCCAAATGTCGTACCACCACCTACCCAAAGTGGAGAACGGATACTACCAGCCCGAGCACGTCCTGTACCTTTTTGACGCCAAGGCTTTCTACCGCCACCTCTTACTGCCGCCCGATTTTTTGTCGCATGAGTTCCTCTGCGCAACGAGGCTTGTTGCATCACAATCGCATCATAAAGAACAGACTCATTGGGGGTAATGCCAAATACATTCTCCGCTAATTCCATTTCCCCAACTTGCTGACCTTCCATATTTAGCACTTGTACCTTTGGCATGATAAATCCTCCCTTCCTTTAATGATTAGCGTTTTACTGCTGATTTCACTACAACATAACCATTTTTTGGACCTGGAACGGAACCTTTCACTAAAAGATAATTACGCTCGCCATCTACTCGTACTACCTCAAGATTTTGAATCGTAACTTTTTCTCCGCCCATACGTCCTGGCAATTTATGCCCTTTAAACACACGAGATGGTCCCACTGCACCTAGTGAACCTACTCCACGATGATAGTGAGAACCATGAGACATCGGACCACGTGAGTAATTATGACGCTTAATGGAACCAGTAAATCCTTTTCCTTTGGAAGTAGCCGTTACATCGACGAACTCCCCAGGAGAAAATAGATCCACTTTAACTTCTGCCCCAACCTCATACTCATCTAAGTTTACACCACGGATTTCACGGATAAACTTCTGTGGTTTGGCATTTGCTTTTTTCGCGTGTCCCATCTCCGGACGATTGGCACGATGCTCTTTTTTCTCATCAAAACCGAGTTGGATCGCTTCATAACCATCTAGATCGATTTCTTTCTTTTGCAGTACAACACATGGACCGGCTTCAATAACGGTAACTGGAATCACAACGCCATTTTCATTAAAAATCTGCGTCATCCCAATCTTTCTACCGAGAATTCCTTTCATCTTATACACCTCCTAGCATTAGAAAATAAAAGACTATAATTTAATTTCGATATCGACACCTGAAGGCAGATCTAATCTCATCAACGCATCTACGGTTTGTTGAGTAGGATTGATAATGTCAATCAAACGCTTATGCGTGCGCATTTCAAATTGCTCACGAGAATCCTTATATTTGTGAACCGCCCGTAAAATTGTATAGACAGACTTCTCAGTTGGTAAAGGGATTGGACCAGACACTTGTGCTCCCGTCCGCTTCGCAGTAGCCACAATCTTTACCGAAGACTGATCTAAAATACGGTGGTCATAAGCTTTGAGCCGAATGCGGATTTTTTGTTTTGCCATAAGGTACCCTCCTTTGCGCCCATTTTTAGAAATGAACTTCTCCATAGAAATTTCCCGCCACCAGCCATGGCAAAGGGGCCGGGTGTGTCGGCAACCTTCTACTTCATCACTGTTCATAAAGACTAACGGTAGCTATTATACTGAAAATGTCTAACATATGCAAGGGAAATTCCACCGTTTTTCGAAATTCACTTACAAAAAATGCCGTCTTTCATCCCACGGTTTGAATCGTGGGATGAAAGACGGCGTTGCTCGGTAATCCCTTCATGGGATTGCTTAGAGCAACCATTCAAACAGGGTGCCAGCGAGCTATACGGTAAAAAAGGAAAATGGTATATCGCTATTCCCATCACTTTTGAAGTAGAACAACGAAAAGAAACGAAAGTCATGGGAGTGGATCTAGGACTGAGATCCATCGCTGTCGCCAGTGTAAAATCATTATTCTTCAAAGGAAACCAAGTTGCTTTTGTTCGTAGACGTTTTGCGGCTAGACGAAGAAAGCTAGGTAAACTGAAAAAACTTTCCGCCATCAAAAAATCGAAAGATAAAGAGTCTCGTTGGATGAAAGATCAGAACCATAAAATCAGCCATCAAATCGTAGATTTCGCATGGACCAACGGTGTTGATATCATTCGAATGGAAGTTTGACGGATATTCGAAATCGTGCTAAATCCACGAAGGAAGCGGGTAGAAATCTTCATTCATGGTCTTTCTATTCATTGAAAGAGTTTATTAAATACAAGGCTGAAACGGTGGGGATCCAGATCCGCTTTGAATTAGTTAAACCAGACTACACCAGTCAAACCTGTAAATGTAATCATCGTGAAAAAGCGAATCGAAATGGCATCCAGTTCAGATGCAAAAAATGTGGTTATACCTGCCATGCGGAT
>JANWIG010000035.1 GCA_025449975.1 Thermoactinomycetaceae bacterium | reverse complement strand
CTGTGGTGCTAGTATGATTGGTGTGGTGGGATCTTTAAAACACCAGTCAGTGAAGGTACATCATGTTCCATTGCTGTGTTGCCCAGTCTGTAATAATATCGAAGTACATCCGGCCGAGAAGGAAGAATTTGATCTTGTTGTGGAATATGCACAGGAAGATAGAGTGAAAGAGATCACCCTCCGTGAGACTATCACCCCTGAAATGATCGTAGAGTGGAAAGAGATCTGTGTGAGCTTTCAAGGCGATGATGCGGAAGTAGTGATTCGGGAACAAATCGATCACTCGCTCGATTTGCTGAGTACAGCTAAACTTTTAAATGATATAGATTGGCAAGAGGCCCTCAAAAATCGCTTAAAAGTTTTAAGTTCTCGACTAAAAGAGTTTGAACAACATAAAGAGAGTAGTATGTAAAGGATAAAAAACCAGCTCAACGGACTGAGCTGGTTTTTATTTGTGTGCATGATCGTCGTTCGAATACATCAGAATAGAAAATATAAATCAACTCAATAAAAAGAACAGAATTTCTATCTGTTCCTTTGAAAGGGGAAGAATCGCGTTGATCTATTCAAATGAACAACTGATCCAACTGGATATTCAGGCTGAGATGAGAGAGGAAATCATTGACAATCTAGCGGAATTAATGGAAGAAAAAGGAATGATAAGTAGGAATGAAAATTTTTTATACCAAGTATTTGAAAAAGAACAACATGGGACCACGGTCGTGGCTCCATCGATTGCGATCCCTTTTGGGGCTTCGGCGGAAGTAAAAAAGCCGACCGTGGCAATGGCGCGGCTAAGTCGCCCGATCTATTGGGATCAAGGACAACCCGTATCCTATGTTTTCTTGGTTGCTGCCCCAAATCAGGAAGAAGCAAAAACATTGACGGAAGAACTGAAGGCAAAACTGACTCAACCAGGAGTACGACAAAAGTTGGATGATGCGCAATCACCCAAGCAAGTTTTATCCCTTCTCCACTGAAGCTCGGTCTAAACGGCTATGGCTCTTCCCTTTTTATAGGATTGCTAAGCAAAATACGCAAGAATGACAGGATATAGAAAAAGAGGATAGACAGTTAGAACGTTAACTCTCTATCCTCTTGGTAATTTTAATTTTATTTGCTTAACGGACCTGCGTTAATGATCGCTTGGGATACACCGGTAAACTTTCTAAAGTTGATATGGAAGCGACGAGCTAGGTCTTTGGCTTGACGGTCATAAGCCTCTTTATCTGCCCAAGTGTTGCGTGGATTGAGTAGCTCTGCTGGAACATTTGGGCATTCTGTTGGAATGTGAAGACCAAAAATCGGATCTGTCGTATAAGGGACTTCCTTTAGTTTTCCTTCAATTGCTGCTTGGACCATTGCCCGGGTATAGCCGAGATTCATTCGTTTGCCGACCCCGTAAGGTCCACCGGTCCAACCCGTATTGACAAGGTATACAGAGACATCATGTTTAGCAATTTTTTCACCGAGCATTTCGGCATAGACATAAGCAGGGCGTGGCAAGAATGGTGCGCCAAAGCAAGTAGAGAATGTCGCTTCTGGTTCGGTTACACCGCGTTCCGTACCAGCTAACTTACTAGTGTAACCAGACAAGAAATGGTACATGGCTTGTTCTGGTGTTAAACGAGAAATAGGAGGTAAAACACCAAAAGCATCAGCGGTTAAAAAGATAATCACATTGGGATTACCGCCTATACCAGGGATGACTGCATTTGGAATGTAGTCGATCGGATAAGCCGCTCGTGTGTTTTCCGTTAAGGTGTTGTTGTCGTAATTTGGCTGACGCTCATCATCTAAAACCACGTTTTCAAGAACGGAGCCAAACCGAATCGCTTCCCAAATTTGCGGCTCTTTTTTTTGGCTAAGGCCGATGCATTTGGCATAGCATCCACCTTCAAAATTGAAAACACCATGATCTGACCAACCATGCTCATCATCACCGATAAGATTCCGTTTCGGATCAGCAGATAATGTCGTTTTTCCGGTACCAGATAAACCAAAGAAAAGAGCCACATCCCCATGTTCTCCAACGTTGGCCGAACAGTGCATAGGGAGGACGTCTCGATCAGGTAAGAGATAGTTCATGACGCTAAAAATGGACTTTTTCATTTCACCAGCATAGTGTGTACCTGCGATGATGACCACTCTATGTTTAAAGCTTAGAGCAATCAAGGTGTCTGAGTTGGTTCCATCCGTTTTCGGATTCACTTTAAAGTTAGGCACACATACAACCGTGAATTCGGGATTATGCTGGGATAATTCTTCTTCAGTAGGACGGACGAATAGTTGGCGTGCAAAAAGGTTGTGCCAAGCATATTCATTGATGACACGAATAGGTAACCGATAGGTTGGATCCGCGCCAGCAAAGCCATCGAAGACAAATAGCTCTTTATCTTTTAGGTAAGTCAGAAGGCGTTGGTAGATTTTCTCAAACTTTTCAGGTGCAAGTGGTTGGTTCACTTCACCCCAGTCGATAGTTTGTGCGACAGAAGGATCCTTAACAATATATTTATCTTTTGGAGAGCGACCAGTAAACTTACCAGTTGTTGCTCGTAATGCCCCATTTTGTGCCAAGTCGGCTTCTTGGCGGATAATTGCCTGCTCGATTAACTGTGGTGCAGTTAGGTTGGCATGAATCTTCCCTTCAAGCTTAATTGAAGAAGATGCTTCAGTAATAACTGTACTCATGTTTTCCATCCATCCTTAAACATGTTATTCAAAATATCCGTATCAAACCAATTGATATGTTCTATTCGGTAAATAATATAACATATTTCTTCGTTATGGTGAAGTGTTTCTTGTTAAAAAAATGCTAGAAAAGAACATTTTGTCTTCCAATTGATAAGAAATGTTAATAATCCTCCAATAAGTTGGGTGAAAAGGGATTTTTGACTTGTGGGACAAGTAAAACGATAATCGGGAAATGCTCCAAATTCAGTTTATAAAATAAACGAATTAATGGAAGCTAGTGGCAAAGTAATATTTATATACAATTACCATAATAAAAGATACTATACATAATTTTAGAGGAATGTGCTATACCTAATTTTTACTACAACTGTTTTTTTGGTTAAGATCCGGATATTTTTTGCTCATTGACATGCGGAAAAAATAATGATACCATTTTACAGAATGAATACCATTTCGGGAGTGTTAGAATGAGTCAGTTAAAAGAAGGGGCCATTGTGACAGGTGAAGTGGTCTCGACCAAGCCTTTTGGGGCTTTTGTCAAACTTGAGTCGGGAGCAATAGGATTGGTCCATATTTCCCAAATTTCTACAAAATATGTAGAAAAAGTGGAAGATGTTGTCCAAGTTGGTGCAAAAGTAAAAGCAAAGATCCTTTCAATTGATGCAAATGGTAAGATTTCGCTATCAATCAGAGCTTTAAGTGATGATCGTCCACCACGTGAAAGAAAAGGTGGCGATCGTCGGGGTGGAGGTAGAAAAAATTCTCCAGCTGACTTCGAGGATATGATGAAAAAGTGGATGAAAAGTAGTGAGGAACGTTTAAGTGCTCTTGCTGCTAAACAAAAAAGAAATCGTTAAGTTATTTTCTTTTGCTTGACGGTTTATATAGATGGATAAACCAACCAAAGCAAGTGAAAGAAAATGGACTGATAGACGAATCATTCACTTACTTTGGTTCATTGAATTCATTTTTAGATAGCTTTCTTTCATATGTGATATGTATAGGAAGACGTGGAGAGCCCGCATCGATTTGTGGGCTTTATTTGTTTTTTCCTTTTTTCACTAGCGCTTCTTTTCGATCACCACAAGGGATGGGGCATGATGGCGATTGATGATTTGTTGCCACATAACTGAGTAAGAAGAGGTGTCTAACGAAGAAGCCCACTGAATCACCTGATCAGCTTCTTCCTGACCACCAGGGTGTCCGGTATATAGGACCAGCGTCATGATGCCACCAGGAGCTAACCAATCGCATAGCTGTTTCACTGCAGATAAAGTCGTCTTCGGCTGAGTAATGATCGAATGATCGCCATGAGGCAGATAGCCGAGATTAAACATGACTGCTTCGATTTTTCCCCGAGCCTCGGAAGGAAGCACCTCGGCAAAACGGTGGTGACTTAGTAAAAAGAGTTGAGCATACGAGAGCAAACCTGCTTTTTCTAAGCGTTTTTTGGTCGCAGAGAGTGCTTGATTTTGGATATCGAAGCCATATACGATGCCTCGCTGGGCTACTTGTTGAGCTAAAAACAGGGTATCGTGGCCATTTCCGATGGTGGCATCGACGACGATAATGGGCTCAGAGGAAGTGAGACGGCGTAGATGTGTTTCGATATAGTGGTGGGCACTAGCTAAGATGGATGGAATGATATGAATCCCTCCTGTCTATGCGTGGGCGGGCATATTTGCCTTGCCAAGTATTTCGCTGTTTTAGGCGAGCATCGATTCCGTTGAGCACTTCCCATTTTTTGCGACTCCACAATGGACCGATCAAAAGATCAGGGGGACCATCTCCGGTAAGGCGGTGAATCACTACGTCAGGTGGAAGGATTTCCAATGAATCGACGATGAGCTCTGTATAGGTTTCTTGATCCAAAAATGAAAGCAGACCGGCTTCATATTGTTTTACCATCGGCGTATTTTTAAGCAGGTGTAAGAGATGGATCTTAATTCCTTGGATATCCATTTGGGCACAGGCTTCTACTGTTTGTAGCATCATTTCCTTTGTTTCCCCAGGAAGGCCATGGATAATATGAGCACAAGTACGAATTCCCCGCTGGCGCAATTTTTTCAATCCTTCCAAAAAACAGGCGTAATCATGACCGCGGTTGATGAGTTCTGCCGTCCGATCATGAATCGTTTGTAGTCCGAGCTCGACCCAGAGATAGGTTTGTTGATTGAGCTCAGCTAAATAATCGACCACGTCATCAGGTAGACAATCGGGTCGGGTAGCAATGGAAAGTCCGACAACGCCTTCTTGCTCTAAAATCACCTCATACATTTCGCGCAATTCTTCCACTGGAGCATACGTATTTGTAAAAGCTTGAAAATAACCGATGTAGTTCGCTTGAGGCCATTTTTGATGCATACGCGCTTTTATTTCATGGAATTGTTTGACTAAATCATCGCGTCGATTTCCGGCGAAGTCACCTGAACCACGTGCGCTGCAGAACGTACACCCGCCAATGGCTACTTTTCCATCGCGATTCGGACAGGTAAACCCACCGTCTAAAGAGACTTTAAAAACCTTTTGTCCAAAATATTGGCGTAAATGGGCATTCCATGTATGATAACGTTTATCTCCCCAAAGACGGGGAGTTTCACTTGGCATGGTCATGGGCATCATCCTTTTATCCAAAAAACTGCTTTCATTATACATGATTTGGAGCGAGGAGACAGGTAGAGTTGTTTTTTCAACATTTTTTTCTATAAAGACAGAATATAGACAAAATAGTAAGATCCTGTTATAATTCCCTTTATTAGAAAGATTTATAATCATGTTGACAGTAGAAGTTTGTCAACAGATCTATTTTAAGGGGGTTTTTTGGTGAAGAGACGGTCTTTTACAATGGTTCTCTTTTTGTTCTGGATCACTTTACTGATCGGTTGTAACCAAGAGGTGAGTTCAACCAATGTGGAGCAAAAGGAAGGACAAGCACTTACAGCGACGGAAGTACTGCAAAAATCAGCAGAAACGATGAACAAAGAGAAGGGATTTATCGCTGACAGTCATCAGGAGCAAAAAGTACATATGGGTGAGATGGAACAAAGCACGACTACGGAAATGGAAATCAAGGTGGTCAATCATCCAGCAGCGATGCATATTGTGGGAGAAAGTAAGCAAGGAGAGACGAAAACTCCCGTTGAGATGGTAATCGTCGATGGACAAACCTATGTGAAAGTAGGTGATAAGTGGATCGAAGGAGGGAAAACCAACGAAACGGATCATCCGACGGCGAGACTAGAAAAAACGAAACAAGCCTTGGCGAGCTTGGAAGAAAATAAAGCGGTAAAGATGACGAGAGAAGGGAATTTCTATCTGGTCGAAATTACACAAGATGCGGTGGAAAGTGAACATTTTAAACCGTTGTTGATGAAAGAAGTAGAAGCGGCGTTGGAAAATCAAAGTGACAAAGAATGGCAAGTAGAAAAAATGAAATTTAATAAATATAACCAAAAGATCTGGATCGATGACAAAACCTTCAAATACGTCAAGCAATGGGTTGAATACAGTCTCACTATTCCATCTAAAAATAATGATACTCTACAAATTGATTTGAGATTATCTTTAAATATAAAAGGTCCATTTGATGGAAAAATAGAAAAACCTGTTCAATAATAAATCTAAATATTCCGAATTAGAATCCTCGTTTCTTTAAAGAGATGAGGATTCTTTATTAGGGCTGAGTCTTTGCAGGATTGGATAAACTAGAAAATGGAATTGGTACAGTTGGAACAGATTTACTTGAAATTGTTTTTAATATATAACAGATAATCGAAAATAACTATAACAACGAGGGATTAGTACCTGCTATTGAAAAGTTCTATTAGTCTGCAAATGGGCAAAAAGGCTTATAAATTAAGGGTTTTTGGGCATGGTATTTTCTGTAAAGAAAAATTATGAGTCTAAATCCCTTTACATTGTATCGGTTGATTAGTAATCTCTATATTAGTAGGACGATATGTTAACAAATTCAATTTTATAAAATCACACATTTTTTGTATTGGTGTTGGAGAATCTTTTGGTTTGCCTAAGGAACTCTAAATATAAATAAATGATTATAGTGGGGTGAATTATGTGTCAATCGATATGCAAAACGTGTTCCCAATGAGACAAATTTTGGATACAGAGGGTAAGATTGTTGAAGGTCAGATACCTCCTGAGTTGAGTGATGAGAAGTTAAAGCATTTATATCGTTGGATGTTTCGGTTGCGTGTCTATGATGCTTTATCGATCAAACTAAATCGCCAAGGTCGTCTTGGTTTTTATGCCCCACTAGGTGGACAAGAAGCTTGTCAAATTGGTGCGGCTGCCGCTTTACGAAAAACGGATTGGATTTTTCCTAGTTACCGGGACTTGGGAGCTTCTATGTATCACGGATGGCCGATCGCTGGTACCTATAAATGGTCCCGTGGTCAAATCGATGGGATGAAGATTCCAGAGGATGTGAATCTTTTCCCACCACAAATTATTATTGCTCAACAAACGATCCATGCTGCTGGAGCAGGCTGGAAGTTTCGCTTGAAAAATGAGGATCATGTTGCTTTAACTTTCTTCGGTGATGGAGCTACCTCGGAAGGAGATTTCCATGAGGGATTAAACTTTGCTGCGGTGATGAAGGCACAAACGATTTTCTTTAACCAAAATAACGGGTATGCGATTAGTGTTCCCTTGGAACAACAGACAAACTCAGAGACCATCGCTCAGAAAGCCATTGCTTACGGCATGAAAGGGATTCGGATCGACGGAAATGATATTTTTGCTGTCTATCAAACAGTGTCCGAAGCGGCAGAACGCGCGCGAAGAGGAGAAGGACCTACCTTGATTGAAGCAATTACCTATCGTTTGGGTCCACACAGTATGTCCGGAGATGACCCCACTCGCTATCGTCCACAAACGGAAGAGGAAGAATGGAAGGAAGGAAAAGATCCTGTTAAACGTTTCCGCCTATACCTGGAGGCACAAGGACTTTGGTCGCAGGAATGGGAAGCGGAGCTGGAAAAAGAGATGAAGGCGGAGATTAGCGCAGCGATCAATGAGGTACAAAGGGCACCGATCGGTGAAGTAGATGAGTTAATGGAATTTGTTTTTGAAGAGATGCCAGCGGATTTAAAGAAACAACAAGAGGAAGTGCGTTCTTGGAAGGGGGCTGCTGAGTAAGATGGCAATGATGACGATGATTCAGGCGATTAACGATGCGATGCGGGTAGAAATGGAACGGGATGAAAACATCATCGTATTGGGAGAAGATGTAGGTGTAAATGGCGGTGTCTTCCGAGCGACAGATGGTTTGCAAAAGCAATTTGGTAAAGATCGTGTCTTTGATACTCCCCTAGCTGAATCGGGAATCGTTGGTACAGCAGTGGCGATGGCTGCTTTGGGAATGCGTCCGATCGCGGAGGTTCAGTTTGGTGGGTTTGTTTATGAATGTATGGATCAAATTTGTACCCAAGCTGCCCGTCTCAGATTCCGTACCGGTGGTCGTTTTCAAGTACCAATGGTCATCCGTACCCCGTATGGTGGAGGAGCCAAAACACCGGAGATGCACGCGGATAGTTTTGAAGCCTATTTTATGCATACCCCGGGGATCAAAGTCGTTTTCCCAAGCACCCCCTATGATGCCAAAGGGCTTCTGATTGCGGCCATCCGCGACAATGATCCCGTGCTTTTCTATGAAAATATGCCTCTTTATCGCTCGGTTAGACAGGAAGTTCCGGAAGAAGCTTATGTGGTCCCCATCGGCAAAGCGAATGTCGTAAAAGAAGGAGCCGATGTAACGGTGATCGCTTACGGAAACATGGTTCGTCTCTCGGAACAGGCGATTGCTCAAGTAGAAAAAGAGCGAGGAGTAACAGTCGAATTGATCGACTTACGGACCATTTCTCCGCTCGATATGGATACGATTTTTGATTCAGTGGATAAGACGGGGCGTGTCGTCGTTGTTCACGAAGCGATTCGAACAGGCGGTGTAGGAGCAGAGATTATCGCGCGAATCAATGAAGAGAGGATTTTAAAATTAGAAGCTCCATGCGTGCGTGTCACTGCACCCGATACGCCTTATCCTCCGGCATTGGTTGAGGACAAGTGGTTGCCTAGTAAAGGACGGATTGTTGCAGGAATTAAGAAAGTACTTGACTTCTAATGTTGGAAGTTGAAAAAGGAGGAACAGCACGTGGCAACATTTGAATTCAAGATGCCTGATGTGGGTGAGGGAATCCACGAAGGCGAAGTTGTCAAGTTGTATGTCAAAGAGGGAGACCACGTTGAAGAGTTTGATACTTTTGCTGAAATCCAAACGGATAAGGCTGTCGTGGAAATCCCAGCGCCTGTCACCGGTAAAGTAAAAGAATTGCGCATCAAAGAGGGAGAAGTCGCCTTAGTCGGCTCTGTGATCGCGGTTTTTGACGCAGATGGAGCGGATGCAGCAGAAGCTCAGTCCACTGCCGAAGCAAGTAAAGAAGAGGTCCAGCCTGCTCCAGCACAGCCAGAAAAAACCGAAGGAGCTGCGCCTAAGGCAGTATCGATCGAGAAGCGCCGTCAGATTTTGGCGATGCCATCAGTGCGGAAGTTAGCGCGGCAGCTGGGAATTGACATTACTCAGGTACAAGGAACCGGAAAGAATGGTCGTATCACAGCAGAAGATGTGGAAGCCTTTGCCAAAGATGGGCAAGTCGCTGAAACAGTGGAACCAAAAGAGAAGCCAGCCGAAGTCACGAAGGCGGCACCTGTTTCTCCTCGTCCGATTACGGAGAAAACCCCGATTGTGTCAGTTGGAACCGAAGAGCGTATGCCATTGAAAGGGATTCGCCGGACGATTGCCAAGCGGATGGCGGAGAGCAAATATACCGCTCCACATGTAACAGTGATGGATGAATTCGATGCCTCAGAGTTGATCGCTTGGCGCAAGTGGGGAAAAGAGCATGCAGCCGATCGTGATGTTAAATTAACTTACTTACCTTTTATTATCAAAGCAAGTATTGTTGCTGTAAGAGAATTCCCTATGTTTAATGCTTCAATCGATGATGAAAAAGAGGAAATTGTTATCAAGCGTTATTATCATATGGGTGTGGCGACAGCGACGGATCAAGGATTAATGGTTCCGGTTATCAAAGATGCGGATCAGAAAACCATTTTTGAATTAGCTGATGAAATCCTTGATAAAGCGATTCGGGCCCGCGAGATGAAGTTAGCTCCGGATGAGTTAAGGGGAAGCACCTTTACGATTACCAATATCGGTTCATTTGGAGGAACCTTCTTTACCCCGATTATTAACTATCCAGAAGTAGCGATTCTGGGAGTAGGAACGATTAAAGAAAAACCGGTTGTCGTCGATGGTGAAATTGTCGTTCGTCCGCTGATGTATTTGTCGCTTAGCTTTGATCATCGTCTCATCGATGGGGATGTGGCAGCACGTTTCTTGACACGGGTGAAACAACTCTTGGAGAACCCAAAATTACTGATGTTGGAGATGAGATAGTATGGTAGTAGGGGATTTTGCTAAAGAAGTCGACGTGCTCGTGATTGGAGCAGGACCCGGGGGATATGTTGCAGCGATTCGTGCAGCCCAGTTGGGACGTCATGTGACGATCGTGGATAAAGATACCCTTGGCGGAGTCTGTTTAAATCGCGGATGTATTCCATCGAAGGCACTTATTTCAGCTTCCGAGCGATATCAGCAAATAAAAGCATCCGCTGAGATCGGCATTGAATTGACGGGTGAAGTCCAAGTCAATATGCCCAAACTGATGTCCTGGAAGAATGCAGTTGTCGATAAGTTGACTGGTGGGGTCAAACAACTTTTAAAAGGAAATAAAGTTGAGGTGCTCTCGGGGGAGGCTTATTTCAGTGGAACAAATACCGTTCGGATTGCCACCGAGAAATCAAGTCAAACTTATGAGTTTAAGGACTGCATTATCGCGACCGGTTCAAGACCTGCTGAACTACCGATCCTGCCGTTTGATGGTAAACGGATTTTATCATCGACGGAAGCATTAAACCTTCAAGAAGTGCCAGAGCGGTTATTGGTTGTCGGAGGAGGATATATCGGCTTGGAGTTAGGCACAGCCTATGCGAAGTTAGGTAGCCAAGTGACGATCTTAGAGGGAAGCAAGCAGCTCTTGCCGGGAACCGATCCTGCTTTGACCAGAATCGTGACACGGAAGCTAAAGAAATTGGGTGTGACGGTG
Organism: Thermoactinomycetaceae bacterium; assembly: GCA_025449975.1. Classification (GTDB taxonomy): domain Bacteria; phylum Bacillota; class Bacilli; order Thermoactinomycetales; family Thermoactinomycetaceae; genus Thermoflavimicrobium. The sequence continues at coordinate 6,715 of JANWIG010000035.1, read as the reverse complement.
TTAACCGACGCAATGGTCCAAGAAGGAGAAGTGCAAGGAGACCAGGTGACAGTTCGTGCAACAGTAAAAGGGACAAGCCAAGAATTTACAGGAGATTATTGTCTTGTTGCTGTTGGGCGGAAGCCGAATACCGACGAACTTGGACTAGAGGCAATAGGTGTTCAGCTGGATGAGCGGGGTTTTATCTCCATTGATCAACAGTGTCGCACTTCCGTAAAACATATTTATGCGATTGGCGATTGCGCTGGTGGTGATCTTTTAGCACATAAGGCGAGCTATGAAGGAAAAGTTGCTGCTGAAGCGATATGTGGTCAACCGAGTGCGATCGATTTTCAAGCGATGCCTTACGTGATCTTTAGCGATCCGGAAATTGCCTATACTGGATTGACAGAAGCCGAAGCAAAAGCAGAAGGCTATACGCCTGTTGTCAGTCGTTTTGCTTTCCAAGCAAATGGTCGGGCACTGTCGATGGACAATGCCGACGGTTACGTACAATTGGTTGCGGATCAAGAAACGAAGCGCGTTCTTGGAGCGCAAATGGTTGGACCCGATGTTTCCAGTCTCATTGGCGAAGTGGTACTGGCGATCGAAATGGGTGCTTCAGCCGAAGATATCGCTCTGACGATTCATGCCCATCCGACGTTGCCAGAAGTAGTGATGGAAGCAGCCGAAGGTATTTTAGGAAATGCCATTCATATGGTGAATAAGAAAAAATAAAAAAGCACCCGAGTTCGGGGGCTTTTTTATTTTTTATCTTTATGGAATAGAGGATGATTTAGCAGATATTTAAAACTATTTTTTGTTTTATATATAGTTTTACAGGGAAACAACTTATATGAGTTTCTTTTTAAAATAGGAGGTGCTTGGATGCAATCGATCGATCTATTTGCTCCCGATTTTAAAGATCGAGCGTATCATCTTTATCAAAAGCTGCGTGAACAGGATCCCGTTCATCGCATCACGATGCCGAGTAGACAAACCGGTTGGATCATCAGTCGATATGAAGATGGGATTCGTTTACTAAAAGATTCGCGTCTACGCAAAAATCCCTTCTCTCTATTTACGCTTCAAGAAGTTCAAACTTTCTTTCCTTTACATAAAAAATCGTTTTTTTATAGGCATTTACTGAATGTCGATCCTCCTGATCACACCCGATTACGTTCTTTGGTTCAAAAGGCCTTTGCTCCATCGGTGATAGTACAATTACGCCCTCGTATCCAACAGATTGCTGATCATCTTCTAGATCCGCTCTTGAAGAAGAAGGAATTTGATTTAATTGAATCCTATGCCTTTCCATTACCTATCTTTGTTATTTCTGAAATGTTAGGAATACCCAAAGAAGATCGAAACCTATTTCGAGAATGGTCCAATGCTTTTGTCACGGCAATTAATCATCCGGAGCGCAACAAGCAGATTCTCGACCAAATGGAAGAGTTTTATCAATATTTACGAAACCTACTGGCTGAGCGGCGCAAGAACCTTCAGGATGACCTTATCTCGGCACTTATTCAAGCTGGAACAGAAAAGAATCGTTTATCTGAAGAAGAAATTTATTCGATGATTTTCCTTTTGATCATTGCTGGTCATGAAACAACGGTGCATTTGATTGGAAATGGTGTCTTTGCTTTATTACAACATCCTGAGCAATGGGAACAGTTAAGAAGAGAGCCGAAATTGATTCACTCTGCAGTGGAAGAATTCCTTCGTTATATGAGTCCAGTGGAGGTAACCACGAATCGTTGGGCTGCTGAACCCATCCAACTCCATGGCAAAACGATTGCTAAAAATGATCTTGTTCTGATTTCACTTGCATCGGTCAATCGAGATCCAACCCAGTTTGTGGATCCGGAAAAATTGGATCTTACGCGCGAAAAAAATGAGCATCTCGCTTTTGGGCATGGAAGTCACTTTTGTCTGGGGGCCTCTTTGGCTCGTTTGGAAGGGCAGATCGCGATTCAAACTTTGTTAAAACGAATTCCCAACTTTGAATTAGCTGTAGAGCCGAAACAATTGAAATGGTTACCCACTATGTTGATGCGCGGCTTTCAAAGTTTACCCATACGGATTTTATAAACAAAAAAAGCACCCGAAGGAAGGTGCTTTTTTCATTCCCGTCGCTTGCGATGGATCGTCTATCCGTGTTGCTGCAAAATCTGGCAGTCTGTCTGGCAAATGTTTTTCGTTTCGATTTGGATCGTTGTGTGTTTGATATGAAAATGCTTATCAATCTCAGCGATTGCTTTTTGTAATATTTGTTGATGATCATAGTGATCTTGGATCACCAGATGACAGCTGAGTGAGTCCAAACCAGATGAGATCGTCCAAATGTGTAAGTCATGTAGTCCGACAACACCAGGTATTTTTGAAATCACTTCTTCTACTTTGGCTTTATCCACGGTAGGAGGTGTGCCCTCCATCAAAATATGAATGGTATGGCGCAGGACTCCCCAAGCTCCTCTTAAGATCAGGAGAGCCACTAAAACGCTGATGATCGGGTCTGCTAAATACCATTGGAAGAAAAACATCGCCAATCCAGCTAAAATCGCTCCAACAGAGCCCAGTGCATCACCTAAAATGTGGAGGTAAGCACTGCGCAGGTTGATATTGTTTTTGACATCCCCTTTTCGTAACAAAGCCCACGCGCTTAGAAGATTGGCCAAAAGTCCCACCAAGGCGATGAGCATCATCGTTAAGCTATTGACCGGCGTTGGTTCGATCAGCCGTTCATAAGCTTCGAAAAGAATCCATCCAGCGATCAGAAAGAGGGTGACGCCATTAAAAAGAGCAGCCAAAATTTCAAAGCGATGGTAGCCAAATGTTTTCTGAGCGGATGCTGCTTTTGTAGCAACAATGAGAGCGATGAAGCTGAGCAATAGTGATGCGGTATCGCTTAACATATGTCCAGCATCGGATAATAAAGCCAAGCTATTGGTCCATAGTCCACCGAAAAACTCCAAGAACATAATTCCAGAAGTGATCAAGAGAGCCGTTTTAAGTCCCTGACGATTGCGTTCACGGTTGTTGTCGTGATGGACATGGTGGTGATGATGATGGTGACCGTGATCATGATGATGATGGTGGTGATGGTGCAACTTAATCCCTCCTGAACGGGAAATGATGGGTGGATGGTTTGTTAGGAACATTTTTGATGCTCGATCGTCATTTGCAAAAGTTTAAGAACATGCTGGTCGGCGCAAGAATAGTAGACCGTTTTACCTCGGCGTCTTGCTTTGACAAGATGAGCATTTTTTAAATAGGCTAGCTGATGAGAAATAGCGGACTGCGTTAATTCCAATACATCAGCTATATGATTCACGTGACACTCTTCTTGTGACAGCAAATGGAGAATTTTTATGCGAGTCGGATCAGCTAACGCTTTAAAAGTTCGGGATACTTTTTCCACAGTCTCTGTATCTAAAAAATGGTGCTCTTCCCTTAGCAAAAGAAGTCCCCCTTGGGTAAAAAACAAATTAATATATGATCATATGTTCATATGTTCTATCGCCATTATAAGTGGCTTTTCAAAAAATAGCAATAAAAAAATATCCTAATTGTCTTATTCAAGTGGGGAGAGGTTTGCCAATAAAAAATCCCACAGTCATTAGCTGTGAGAAAGGAAGGGGACCAATCGTTTTTATTCAGATATTCCTGCGCTTTGCTCTTTGCTAATACAAATGTATATCGATAATTTGCGAGAAAGCGATCTGCTTTTGCAGGGAGCCGTTTAGAAGTTGGATAGAGCGCTTTTGCAAATTTAACTCTCCGATATACCCAGCAAATTGTTCTACTTCCTGCGCACCTCGGTAAATAATTAAGAGGGGACGCTCGTATTCAAAAGCTTGTTGGATCTTGATGCTACAAGCAAGGATTTGCTTCTTGTCTAAATGAGGATGTGTATAAGAAACAGTTTGTTTGGGACGGGCTGTTCGGCATTTGGCTGTTTTGTGAAGGATGTTGATCTTCATTGGGCTCATCCTTTCATTCACCTTTTTCTTGATGATACACGAATATTTGTTCGTATTCAAGTGCAATGGGATCACTTTTTGATCAGGAAGAATCCAAAGGAAATATGGTAAAATTTTTTTGGGTAAATTATTTTTGATTGAAAGGGAGTTATATTGTGGAGGTATCGATTCAGATTGAAGTGCGCTCTACGGAGATTGATGTGATGGGACATGTGAACAATGCGAAATACCTTGAGTACATGGAGTGGGGACGCGAGGAATGGTATAACCAAATCGACTTACCTTTCCATGTGTTTGAAGAGATGGGTGTTGGAACAGTTACCGTAAATATTAATATCAATTATCGAAAAGAAGCACGGTTAGCGGAAAAACTAACCATTACAACGAGACCTCTTCGTTGTGGACGCAGCAGTTTTGTTCTCAAACAGGAAATTCATAACGAAAGAGGAGAGCTCGTTGCTGATGCAGAGATCATCAGTTGCACCATTTCCTTAAAAGAGCGCAAATCGGTTCCTTTGCCAAAGGAATTAGCCGCCTACTTTCAAAACGTGTAAGCGGCTACAATGCAAGACAGGTGGTCAAAAATGACCACCTGTTTGTGTATGCTTAAAGAGGATATGATTTCATCGTTCTGGGCTTTTTCTGGAGGATTTTGAAGGTTGGCGGAGCGTTCTTAATTCTTCTAAAATGCCTTCGATCTCCATCATGGTGAGCTGGCCTTGTTTTCGTTGAACGAGCTGATAAATTTCTAATAAATCCTCGTAATCTTCTAAAAGAAAATGTTCGGGAGAGATCAAGGCAGCATTTACTATTTTGAGATTAGCCTTGATTTCGTTTACTATAAAGGTTAAGTTTGCTTCGCTAGCTGTTTTTAGATCCACACCAGCCATCCTTTCTGCGTAGGGGAAAGTTTTCTTTATTGTATCTTATGTAGGAAGAAAATCCTAGGATCGAGCTTTTGATCAAAGAGAAGGGGAAGTGAATGCAAATGTATGACCAACTCTATGTCGACTTTCTATACTATTTTAATCATAAATTAGATTATTATGAGTGTCATGAAGTTTTGGAAGAGCTATGGTTGGAAGAAGGACGTGAATTATTTTATCAGGGCTTACTGCAAGTCGCTGTGGGGTTGTATCATTTTGAACATGATAATCGTAGAGGGGCGATCAAAATGATGCAGTCTGCCTTAGCCAAACTGGCGGAATACCCAGATCAATGGATGGGAATCGATCTTGGACAGGTTAAGCAAGAGACAGAGGATTATTTGCAAAGATTACAGAAATATGATGAACAACCTTTTCCATTTACTCCGTTTTCCATTCGTGTGTTGGATCCAGAATTGCAAAAACGAGTTCAGCAGCGTTTATAACTATGCTTGGTAAAAAGAGCTCCGAAATGCTGGCTACTTGATTTCGGAGCGAAGATAAGTTGCTTTTGGTCGCTTTAAGCGATCACCAACTATTCATCCAGTAACTGCAGTTTTAATAAAGCCAAACATTCGCGCGATTTATGGTAGGGATACCATAGCACTTGCGAATGAGCAGGGGCGGGAATCGCCTGGATCCCGGCTTTCTCCGCATACAGCAGACCGCGATACATATGGTAATCGTGTGTAACCAGATAAACCTCACCAAATTGATATTGCTCCAGTAACTTTTTTACATTTTGTAGATTTTCTTTTGTATTGGTAGATTGATCCTCTAAAATGAGGCGCTCTTCCGGAATCCCCTGTTTTAGCAAATACTCCTTCATCGCGATTGCTTCTGATTTCCTTTTAAGTGTACCTTTCCCGCCAGAGAGGATCAGATAGTTTACCCATCCTTTCTGATATAGCTCGGCTCCTTTATTTAAACGCTCTTTGAGCGCAGGACTCGGTTCATCTCCCCAGACAGCGGCCCCGAGAATGATCGCAGCTTCGCGTGGGATTCCATCTGGCTGAGCTTCATCGTATTGTGAGACTTTCCCCCAATACAGAAGGAGGATGGTGATGATGGTAAGGAGGATCACTCCCAATGTAGAGATCAGTAACCATTTAAAGGTAAAAAACTTTTCCAGCAAAAAAACGCCTCCTCACATTTCGGTCGTTTCGAGTGGGCAATGGGGTATGGTAGGAGGGTGGGGTTGATAAATGGCAAACTTGCCATTTTCACGATTCAGATCAATGATCATACCGTCGATCCAATCCGCATCCTGTGGGAGCCAAGCCAAACAAATATCTTCAATGGTTGTTGTCGATAGGTTGGAGTGTTTTTCTGTTATCTCCAAAGCAAAGGAAGGAGTATTGCAGCCAGAGGTAAGTGGCACCAAGCGAACCACTAGCGGCTGTTTACTCTCCTTCTTAGCTTCGAGCAAAATCAGTTTTAGTTTGGCAGCGGCTAAGGACGAAAGATGTATTTTCATTGAAGTAGTCATCTCCATTTTGATAAGCGGTTGTTGTATTCCAGCTCATTTTGACACTCCCCACGGCTGAAGCCGTGGGATTCTTGGGGCATTCGCGTTCGCAGTCCGTTTCCGTTTTGAACAATGCCCAAGTTGAGGGGTGGGCCATCACCCCGTCCCACATGGTTAGAATGTACTCACATGGGCGGCGTACCTGTTACCAGTACGCTAGGCTACGAATCCAGAAATGGCTTTAGCTATATTGATGGTTCTATTCAGATCCGCATGGCAGGTATAACCACATTTTTTGCATCTGAACTGGATGCCATTTCGATTCGCTTTTTCACGATGATTACATTTACAGGTTT